>NZ_ANNU01000024.1 GCF_000346615.1 Nafulsella turpanensis ZLM-10 | reverse complement strand
CTCTGGCTCTTCTCCTTGTCTCATAACGTTTCTTTTTGTGTATCGCTATTTCAGGACGGGACATACAAACAAAAAAAGGCAGCCTCCCGGGTGGAAAGCAGCCTTTTTTCTGATTTGTGAATTTCTTAAACGTAATTGTTCAACATCACCGGCATAACCAGCATCAGGATGTCTTCATTTTCATCCTTATCCTGTGGAACGATAAGGCCGGCGCGGTTTGGCTGGGAAAGGTTTAGCTGAATATCGGTACTGTCGAGGTTGTTCAGCATCTCAATCAGGAATTTGGCATTAAAGCCGATTTCGATATCCTCCCCGTCATGGTCGCAGCTCAGACGTTCAGAAGCTTCATTGGAAAAATCCAGATCCTCGGCCGAAATCTGGAGTTCGCTGCCCGTAATTTTCAGGCGCACCTGGTGAGTGGTTTTATTGGCATAAATGGCAATACGTTTCATGGAGCTCAGGAACTGCATACGGTTTATAACCATATGGTTATTATTATCTGCCGGAATAACGTTTTCATAATCCGGGAAGCGCTCATCAATCAGGCGGCAAATCATCTGCACATTACCGAACTTGAAGTAAGCATTGCTGGCGTTAAACTCCAGCGTTACATTTGTGTTATCGGAGGGCAGCGTAGATTTCAGCAGGTTCAGGGCTTTGCGCGGGATAATCAGTGAATTATCCAGGTCGGCGGCCACATCTACCCTTCTGTAGCGAATAAGACGGTGACCATCGGTAGCCACAAAGGTGGCATTGGTATCGTTAAGGCGAATATATACACCCGTCATGGCCGGGCGTAATTCGTCGTTGCTTACTGCAAAAATAGTATTATTGATAGCAGCTGTAAGTGTTTCGGAAGAAAGGTCGACCGTATATGGATCAGTTACTTCCGGCACTTTGGGGAAATCAGTTGCATTTTCGCCGGCCAGTTTATAGCGACCATTGTCTGAGCTGATTTCAATGCTGTAGGTATCTTCGTCTATGCTAAAAGTTACCGGCTGCTCCGGCAGGTTCTTTAGCGTATCCATTAAAATTCGGGCAGGTACTGCAATATTACCGCTATCTTTTGCCTCTACTTCGAGCTGGGTAATCATGCTGGTTTGCAGGTCGGAAGCCGTAATGGTTAATACGCCATTATTAATTTCAAACAGAAAGTTCTCCAGAATAGGAACCACCGGGTTTGTGGTAATAACTCCGTTTATTCCCGAAAGCTGCTTTAATAAGGATGAAGACGAAACAATAAATTTCATATACCTTGTTTTGATTGAATTTGAAGTAGATAGCTGCGAAAGCTGTAAAGATAAAATAAAAATATAAATAGAACGAAAAATACCCGGGCTGTTCCCTAAAAATTAGGGCTTCGGGCTATATTATTTGAACCTTCCCCTCAATTACTCTTTTCTCCTCTACAAAAATTCACCTCCCTATACTAACCATAAACTTCAATCAGGCCAGTAGAGCAGCTTAAGGCTCCTGTACCATCATCAACACCTCGTCCAGTATAAGGTCTATCCATAACTGATACATGGCACCGGAAGGATGCAGCCCATCATCCGCAACCAGTGCGGGTTGCTCAAGGCCCTGCCGGGAAATTGGCGTAATATTAAAGTAGCGGATACCCTCTTCTGCCGCTATTTCCTTATTAATGGTATTGAATGAATCAATTTGTTCGCTAATAGTTTCCTGCCGTGCCTCTCCAAAGGGGGTGTAGCCATAGTCCGGGATGGAAACAACAAAAACATTTTCCTTCTCTCCACCCGCCAGCTCAATGGATTTGTTCAGCAACAGCCTGAATTCGGCTTCATACTCCTCCAGGCTTCTCCCCTGATACTGGTTATTGACTCCAATGAGCAGGGAAACAAGGTCGAATTCCTGACCAGCCAATTCAGCAGCCTCAATGGCCGCCAGCAGGTCGCCGGTTGTCCAGCCGGTTTGGGCAATAATTTTCGGCCCCATCACCTCTACGCCTGCCTCTTCCAGCTCATTGGCTAAAATAACCGGAAAGCGCTCCGCTTCAGCCACACTTTCTCCAATGGTATAAGAATCGCCAAGGGCAAGATAAGAAACGGCATTTTCAGTTTCAGAAGGTGCCGGATCCTTTCCTTTGCAGCTGAGTAAAAGAAGGAAGGGGAGCAGCAATAGTATTCGCAGGTCTATCATGGTTGAATCTTTTTCTATAGACCTACGAAAAGAAAAGCTTTATGGATTTATTTTATTCCTGGGCTCCTTATTAGCTACTGCGGTGGTAAATAAAAAATTCTATTTCAATTCCCCTGTTACTTTTCAATTCCCCTGTTACTACTGCCGCAGCTCTCCTGCTTCTATAAGTAATGCCTGCGCAAGCCGCTCATCGAGCAGTAAAGCCTGCTGCTCTTCCGGCAGGTAGCCTAGCCGGAAACGGCCGTCGGGTGTGGGCGCATAAATTTCCAGCTCCTTGCCATCAGGATTATTGAGGTCGGTTACCACCACCTTTGCCACTGGTGGTTGCTGCAGGAGACTGTCCAGCTCCGGGTACTCCTTTACATTTACAAAGCCGGTGGCCTGCAGATTTTCGAACAAACTTAAAAAATTAAGTAGCTGTGCACTATCCGGCACGCCCGTACCTCCTACTTCCAGGGTAGCGCCATCGAAACGAACCACCACATCCTCTGTTTCTCCCGGGTAGTTCACCAGCACCTCCTGCAGGTTAAGATAATTACTGGTAAATAGGGTTCTGTCGCGCAGGTTATTTTCTGTAAGCCGGAAAATACCGCTGATATAATTGACATATCCAGGCAACTCTACCACATAAGCCTGGTCGTTCTGCATAAACACCGAGAGTTGCTCGGCTTCCTCACCGCCGGCTATATATTCTTCCAGCAATCCGTCTGCCCCAAAAATCTGCACACGTATCCCTTCCTTCCGGAGTTCGGCCTGCACTTCTTCCTGCTGGCTCCCGGCCACCGGGCGCTTCACCTCCACGCGCTCCAGCACGCTTAAAAGCACCCGCATCAGCTGCTCATCGGCCTTGTATTGCCCGTTCAGCAGCCAGCTCCCGCCCTTCTTTTCCAGCACCTGTGTCGCCCCTCCGGGCTGAAGCAGTTCAATTCGCTGGATTGCAGCTGTATCGGCAACGGCAAAAAGCTCTTCCTCTACTTCCAGACTGGTATTGGCGCTATCCTGGCTGATGAGTAAGCCAAAAATCCCGCTCAGCACCAGGAGTATGATTAGTAAGGCCCAGTTTTTCTTCGTCATCTTACAAATAGCTTTTAAAATGGGTATACCGGCGCTTCCGCACATAATTAAAAACAAGGCCGAGCAAAATGACCAGCACAACAGGCCCCGCCAGGTTCACTACCTGCCAGAAGAGCTTTTCCTCCTCGCTTTGCACCGGGTCCAGCGGACGGATACTTACTTCTTTGTTTCTGGCCAGAATAAGCCCTTCCTCATTGGTTAAATAAGCCAGTGAATTCATAACGAACTCCTGGTTGGCAAAGGTTTGCTGTGTAAAGGGTGCAAAGCCTAAAGGATAAGGCTCCCCCGTGCGGAAGTTTAATTCATTGGCAATAAAATCGCCATCTGCCACCGTAATTAGTCTGGCCTCTCCCTCTTCCAGAAAACCTTCATTAGGTACCCCCTCGGGTAAAAAGCGGTTCTGATAAAGGGAGGGAAACCGCCCTTCCAGCAGAAAGCCTACCGGCAGCGGCCCTTCAGTGTATTGCTTGGGGTTGAGGTCTCGCCGCAAATCGTTTATGCTAACCCGAACGGGAGCATTAAAGGTACGGGCATACTCAGAGGTAAGAATGAGGGGCACTTTACTAATTCCCTCAGACTTTACCGTATCGATGGTGCTCATAAACTGCCCGTAGGTAGCATCGAGGTTGCGGACGATGACGTGGGGCCCATAGTTGTTTAAAACCGGGAAGAAAGGCCAGGGCATCATCTGGATTTGGGGCTCGGTACCGATATTACCAACGACCACCGGATAAGCCCCTGAGCTCAGATCCTGCACCAGGTTTTGATTCAGGCGGATACCATAGTTAAAGAAAAAGTCATTCAGGTTGAGGTTGAGCGGAATTCCCAGGGTTCCTTCTCCCCCGGCGCTATCCATATTTACCAGCACCTGGTCGACAAAAAACAAGCCACGGCCACCATTGAGCAGGTACTGGTCCAGCTTATATTTAGCCTGCTCGCTAAAGGGCTGCGTAGGTTTGGCCATAATAAGGGCATCGTAGCGGTCGAGATTTTGCGCGGCAGGCAGAAAAACCTCTTCCAGTATATACTTTTCGGCAATTGCCTCCTGTACGCTGCTTACCCGCACCGAATCCAGCTCTCCGTGGCCGGTGAGCCAGCCAACTCTAAACTGCTGCTCCCGGGCCAGCGCCTGAATAGTGCTGGCGAGGGCATATTCTATTCCTTCCACCGACTGGTTCAGCTTTTCTTCCGGAGAGGCAGCTTTATTGCCTCCTAACAGCATTACCCCCTGCTCCTCGCCGCCATAGGAAATGACCGCACCGGGCACCACAATTTTTTCTGTTTTCCGGCCGCCTTCCGTATCGATGATATTGGTGGGCTGCAGCCCTTTGGCGGCCAGGCGCTGGTAAAATTCATTCCGGGCCTCCGGCGATGCCGCTTCGGCGGGATCTATAAAGCTGAACTGCACCTTAGGCCCTGCAATATTCCGGAACTCCTCCAGGGTTTCGCGGATGGAACGCTGCAGTCGTTTAAAACCGCCCGGTACTTCTCCTTCCAGGTATACCTCCACATATACCACATCGTCGAGCTCGCGCAGCAGGTTTTTGGTGGCATCGGTAATGGTGTAGCGCTTGTCTTCGGTAAGGTCGATGCGAAAAAAATAATCCCTGGCCAGTACATTGGCTATCAGCAGCAGCATAATAACAATGCCGAAGCGAAGGAGGCTTTCGATTTTCTTCTGGGTTCCGCTATAGGGCTGTCGGGAATTATTTACCATTTTCTACTGCTCAGAACTAATTTGGTGAAGGACAACATCAGTAAGATGACACTCAGGAAGTACACCAGGTTTCTGGAATCTATAAGACCACGGCTCAGGGCATCGTAATGGTATACAATCCCTAACTGCTGAATAATATAAGCGCCGGTTCCCCACACATCGATAGCTGCCAGGGAAGCAAAACCGGTATACAGCAGAAAGCAAAGGAAAAGAGCCACCAGGAAAGCCACAATCTGGTTCTCGGTTAAGGAAGAGGCAAAAACCCCGATAGCGGCAAACACTGCCCCTAAAAGGAACAAACCCAGGTAGGAGCCTGCAAAACCCGCCGTATCAATATTCCCCACCGGGTTCCCCAGCTCATATACGCTGTAATAGTAAAGAAGCGTGGGCAGCAGAGCTAACAGTAATAAAAACAGGCTGCTGAAGTACTTTCCGAGTATGATTTGCCAATCCGTTAGCGGACGGGTAAAGAGCAGCTCCATGGTACCGGCCTTTCGCTCTTCCGCAAACAGGCGCATGGTAATGGCCGGAATCAGGAACAGCAGCACATATGGCCCGAAGGAAAACAGGGTTTCGAGGTCGGCATAGCCATAATTGAGCACGCTCGTTTCGGGAAATACCCACACCAGCAGCCCTACTCCTATCAGGAATACGCTGAGCACGATATAGGCAATGAGGGAACTCAGAAATGCATTGACTTCTTTAAAAAAGATTTCTTTCATGCCGAGGGTTTTGGATTATGGGTTAACTCCTGAAAGATACTCTCCAGCGAGCTTTCTTCCTGTCTCAGCCCAATGAGCGGAAGGTCGTTATCGGCCGCCACACGAAAGATGCGGGAGCGCAGGCCCCGGTCTTCATTGCCATACAGCACGTAGCGGGTATTGGAAGGCTGCTCTATTTGGTGGATACCTTCAATCTGCTGTAAGAGGCGGCTATCCACAGGGCGTTCAAATTCTACGCTGATGACCCTCCCTTTTCCTCTTTGTTCCCTCAGGCGCTCCACCGGGCTATCGGCCACAATATTTCCACGATTGATAATAACTACCCGACTACACAGCGCCTGCACCTCCTGCATAATATGGGTGGAAAATACCACTGTTTTCTGGCTGCTGATATCTTTTATCAGCTCCCGGATTTCCAGAATCTGGTTTGGGTCCAGGCCGGTGGTGGGCTCATCCAGGATCAGCACTTTAGGGTCATGCACTAAGGCCTGCGCAAGCCCGACTCTTTGCCGATAGCCTTTGCTGAGTGCCTGAATCCGCTTATTTTGCTCATGCTCCAGCCCGCAAAGGCCAACAACATCCTTTACCCGCTCCCGGAGCTTTTTCCCTCCCAGGCCATGGAGGGAGCCAATAAAGCGCAGGTATTCGTGCACATACATTTCCAGGTAAAGGGGGTTATGTTCGGGCAGGTATCCAATAGTTTTGCGAACCGCCAGTGGGTTTTGCTGCACATCCAGTCCATTTACTTTTACTGTTCCTGCGGTAGGAGGAATAAAGCAGGTGGCAATTTTCATGGTGGTAGATTTACCAGCCCCATTCGGCCCCAGAAAGCCCAGTATTTCCCCTTCCTTTACAGAGAAAGAGATGTTATCAACCGCTTTCTGCTTTCCGTAATGTTTACTAAGACCGATTATCTCTAATGACATGGTGCAATTTTTAGCATTAACGGCTAAATTAATAAATCCTTATGGAGACTGGCAAACCACAACTGTTTTTATCTCATTAACCCATCCCCGGTTTTCTCTTCCATCGGAAGAGATACCTCTATCAGTCGTTTACCTGTTTTATCTTTCCGGAAAATAAACTCTAAAGGTAGAGCCCTTCCCCGGCTGACTTTCCACTTTAATAAAGCCTCCTTCATTTTCTATTATCTTTCTAACCATATATAAGCCTATTCCGGTCCCTTCTACATGAGAGTGCATTCGCCTGAACATACCAAAAATCTTTTCAGGATCTTTAAACTCCATTCCTAATCCATTATCCTGTACAGCCAGCACCTGGAACCGCCCTTCCTGGCAGGAAGTGATTTTAATATGTAGCTTCCGTTCCGGGCTTCGGTACTTTATAGCATTGGAAAGCAGGTTATAGATGATACTCTTTAAGTTTTTACGGGAAAAGGAAACCGTCAGATTATTATCAACCTGCACCTCCACCCTGGCCTCCACTTCCTGTAATTGTTGCGAAAAATCCAGTTTTACATCTTCTATTAATTTAGCAACATTAACCTCTTCCACCTCTATCTCCATCAGTCTCTGAAGCTTAACAACCTCTGTTAAATCAGCAATGGTCCCCTGAAAACGCCTGACGGAAGAATGGATCATTCCAAAAATATTCCGCACCTGCTGATTTTCCTTATCCTCCTTAACAAGCTTTTTTTCCAGAAGGAGCACAAGACCTTCTATATTGGCAATTGGTGCCTTTAAATCATGGGAAGCGGTATAGATAAAATTATCTAAATCGGCATTTACCTTTATTAACCGCTCATTTATTTCATGAAGCTCTTCATTACTGGCCGTAATCTCCTCATTGGCCGCGGAAAGCTCTTCATTACTGGCGGCCAACTCTTCGGCCGTCATCTGCAGCTCTTTCTGGGTGTCTTTTAAGCTTTGAATATCGGTACAGGTACCCACCCACGACAGGATTTTCCCTTCTTTATCCTTTACCGGAAGTGCACGGGTGAGGTGCCACCGGTAGATTTGGTCACTAGCCTGCAAATAACGGCATTCCAGCTGGTAAAGCTTTCCTTTCTGTAACGCCTCACCCCAGAGGGAAAGTACTCCTGGCAAATCATCCGGGTGAACGGCCTGTTCCCATGCAGCTACCGAAGGTGTTTGGCCAGTATACTCATACCAGCGATGGTTCAAAAAGTCAATCTTTCCATCCGGCTGGGCTGTCCATGCCATTTCAGGCATAGCTCCGACGATCATTTTTACTTTCTGGGCACTCTCCTCTATTGATTTCCGGGCCAGCACCTGGTCTGTTACATCTTTAATAAGGGCAATTTTGTAGGAGAAGCCTTCCTTCTCTACATAAGATAAAATAACCTCCAGAAAGGTTGGCTTCTTATCTGCCGGGTAGGCTACATTTCTGCTTATTGGTGCTGACCGGGACTGGCCAAAGAACTCCTCCATTTCCTCCCGCACATCTTCAGGAAAAAGCGTTGCTACAGAAGTGCCCAGCACCTCCCTTTCAGATTTCTTAAATAAACCAGCAGCATAGGTATTAAACGAAAGAATAATCCCTGCCTTACTCATCAGTACCAGTCCAACCGGAGCCCCTTCCAGCACCTTGTGTAAATAATCGGTCTTGATCCTTTCCACCTTTTGGGTGGAGACAACCGTAACACCAGCAAGGGAATTTTTAATACTGCTGTAGCTCCTCCGCTGTTGTGTCCGTTGCACATGATCTTTTACAACAGCAGCCAAACCTCTTCCGGCTGCATTTGATACGCTTTGAACAGTGGAACCAATAAAGGGAGTAAAGAGCAGGGACTGCTTTATTTTATGGTAGTTTTGTTCATCATTAACAACAATAATGGAAAGCTGGGCATCGTGGCTAAAAACCTTTTGGGTAATTTGAATAGGGTTAAGCGCTTCCTCTCCGATAAGAAGCAGATCTGCTTCGTGGAGCTCTCCCCAGGCAGAAGAAAGATCTGCTTCAGGTATGGGTAAGAATATTGCTTTCGGATCCTCCAGACTCTCCTTTATCAACTGCAATGTTGCTTCTCGTAACCCGATGTAGACAACCTTCATTTTTCCAGGAAAAAGTTTAGTTACTAATCATTTAAGATTGGCTGTTCAAGAATTGCCCGCCCCAACCAGGTATACAGCAAATCGGTAGTAGGTGCCATAATATGGGCGGCACGGGCATCGCGAAGCAGCACATCGAATCTGGAATTTTCGCGGTAGGCGAGGCCTCCTGTGAGCGTCATGGCTTCGTTTACCACCTCTTCCACACAATGTGCCACCTCTGCTTTAGCTGATAAAAGGGCCAGGAGAGCCCCCTCTCCCTCACGGGCCGCATGGTAAATAAGCTGTCGTGTTCTTTCTATCTTCGCCCAAAGCCGCCCTAGCTTATACTGTAAATGGGATACCTGCCCCAGCACGAGACCACTGTGACTATGCGAACGTTCTGATAAATGCTGTTTGGCCTCATCGAAAGCAGCCTGCGCAATGCCCAAATAAGTACCTGCCATGGCAGTTAAAAAGTAAGGAGCCACCACATGGAAGATATACCACAACTGATCTCCCCGCTCTCCCAGCAGGTTTTTGGCAGGAACCACCACGTTCTTTAAGTTCAGGTTACGTGACGAATTTCCCCGCATGCCCATTCCATTCCACCCCGGCCCCCACACCATTCCGGCCGTAGACTTTTCAAGCAGTACACACGAAAACTGGTGGACGGGAGCATCGGCCTCGACTCCTACGGTAGAAACTACATACGAATCGCAAAATCCCCCATTTGTCACAAAACTTTTGGTGCCATTGAGCATGAACCCCTGCTCCGAAGTGGCCAGCAACTGAGTTTGAGGAAAATAAAAGTGAGCGCCTGTTCCCGGCTCGCTCAGGGCCAGTGAAGTTAGATGTTCTCCTCTGGCAATGGGCTCCAGAAAATTCTTTGCCTGCTCTTTTGTGGCTTTTGCTGCAATAACGGCAGAGCCTACACAATGCATCCCAAAACACAAGGCAGTAGAGCCGGAGGCCTGACCAATGATCTCACAGGCCCTGGCCAGACCAAAAAGCCCCTGACCCAAGCCTCCAAATTCTTTTGGCACTACCAGACCAGCCAGTCCTTTCTGCTGCATCAGGCGGATACTGCTTTCCGGCCATTTAGCCTGCTTGTCTACCTCCGCGGCTTCCTTGCTGACTGTTGAATCAGTGATGGCTTTAAATTCTTTCAGAATATTTTCTAATTCCATAATTAAATAAATGAGGCAGCTGTAAGATAGCAAAAAGTGAATCCAATCACGAAGAGATGCTTATCCTTTCGGCTTCAGGGGACGCATTTCTATATCTACCAGGTGAAAGTTCCGGTGGGTTTGAATGGCATGCAGGATGGTTTCCGCAACATCTTCCGGCCGCATCATATTATCATTGGCTGTTACGGTATCGATAGCATCGAAAAAGTTGGTCTTAACAGAACCGGGGTATATGCAGGTCACTTTTACCCCATCGTTACGTACCTCCTTGTACAAAGAGTGAGAGATACCTCTTACCGCATGCTTTGAGCCGCAGTAACCTGCCATGGTTTCAATGCCAGTCGTTCCTGCAATGGACGAAACATTAATGATGTGCCCTTCGCCTCTTTTTTTCATCAGTGGAAGAACTAAGCGGGTTGCATAAAAGATCCCGTTAACGTTGGTTTCGAACATGGCATGCCACTCTTCCATTGGCATTTCTTCGAATTTTCCCTGGTAGCCAAGACCGGCATTATTCACCAGCACCGCCATTTCGTCGCCCCAACGCTCGCGGGTTTGCCGCAATGCCTGCTCTACCGAGGCATAATCGCGGATGTCTGTTTCCACATGTAAAAAGTTTTCATGCCCGAGTGCTGGTTTACTTCTACTCCACCCGGCTACTTTGGCCCCGGCCTCCAGCAGACTTTTGGCTGTTTCCAGGCCTATTCCCTTACTTGCTCCGGTTACTATCGCTATTTTATCTTTCAGTTCCATGTTAGTTGTTCGTTATTTGTTGTTGGTTGTTCGATTTTAGATGCTGGCAGGTTTGTTAAGAGCCACTTTAATGGCTTTCCTATCGCCCGAACTTTTCCTCTATTATCCTATTGTCTCAGGTCTAAAGTC
Source organism: Nafulsella turpanensis ZLM-10 (assembly GCF_000346615.1). GTDB lineage: Bacteria > Bacteroidota > Bacteroidia > Cytophagales > Cyclobacteriaceae > Nafulsella > Nafulsella turpanensis. The sequence continues at coordinate 105,588 of NZ_ANNU01000024.1, read as the reverse complement.
ATCCTTCTCATTTTAAATACCGCTCCTGCAGTATGTTAAAATGATGTCGCTGATGGCCTGCGATGATAAATCCTATGGCTCTAACCGAAGCAGGCTGCCCGCTGGCTTTTCCTTTTCTTTTTAAATCTTCTTCCGAAAAGCCCCTGAATAAACTAAGGGTACTGTTGCGGAGCTCCAGGAATTCAGCCACCAGAGAGGATAATTTTCTATTACTCAAATCCAGTACGCTTACATATGCATCCTCATCAAAGCCTGCGAGTTCCGTCTGGTCGTTTCGGGCAAAGCGGAGGGCCCTGTAGCCCATAATTCTTTCGGTATCGATCATATGCTGCAATAGCTCCTTTACACTCCACTTCCCTTCTGCGTATCGGTGGTCGGCCTTCTCTTTTGGGATGCTCTGCAAAAAAGGCAGGGCTTCTTTAAAAGACTGCTCAAGGGCTTCGATAGCCGATTCTTCCTTACATGCCTCTACATATCCGGCATAAAAAGGAGCATATTCTTCCTGCTTGGGTCTCATGTTTCAGTCGTTTAATTGTGCAGTTAGTTCTGTTATTATGCTGGTTAGCTTAGGCTCTGCTCCCGCAGCAGCGGCTAATACCTTTTCAATAGAAACCGGCTCCAGATAACCGGGCATGCATAGGTCGGTCAGGACGGAAATAGCCATTACCGGCAGGTTCATGTGCCGTGCCACTATATTCTCTGGTATGGTGGACATTCCCACCGCGTCGGCGCCGATGGTGCGAAGGTAGCGATACTCTGCCGGCGTTTCGAGGTTCGGCCCGGGAACACCGGCATATACTCCCTGGTGCACTTTAATGTTGAGCGTATCAGCTACATATAAAGTCTGCTTTAAAAGCTGGCGGTCGTAAGGCTCAAACATATCCGGGAAGCGAGGACCAAACTCATCCAGGTTTTGCCCCCAGAGTGGATTCTCCGGAAAAAGATTGATGTGGTCGTTTAGGACCATTAGGTCTCCTAACCGATGATCGGGGTTGAGGGCGCCTGCCGCATTGGAAATAAACAGCCGAAGGATGCCCAGTTTCTTTAACACCCTTACCGGAAAAGTTACCTGTTTCATGTTGTAGCCTTCATAATAATGAAAGCGGCCCTGCATTACCACTACCGGCTTATCGCTTAACCAGCCAAAAATTAAGTGACCGCTGTGGCTCTCTACCGTGGAAACCGGAAACTGAGGTATATCGGCATACGGAATCTGGGCCTCAATTTTCACTTTATTGATTAGCTGCCCCAGACCCGTACCGAGAATAATACCCGTTCTGGGCAAAAAAGAAGTCTTTCTGCGGATAAAATCAACCGCTTCATTAATTTGCTCTATCATAGATCCAAAAATTTAGGCGCCTGCAGAAAAACAACAAAAGTACTATCTGCTTTACGTTTAGCTGACTACCTGTTTATTAATACGTTAGCAAAAAGATTGTTTTATTGCTCAGCTTAAGGGGCTGAAAGAGGCAATTTAGAAAAAAAGCCTTCCCATTTGCAAAAAGGAAGGCTGCTTCTTTTCCGTGTAGCAGCTCCTAACCCTCTTCCTCCTCACTTTAAGAAGTTAAGAAGAGTTTCTTCCTGATCTGGAAATCAATGGCGCCTGGCTTAAGGGCATCTCATAATGGCATAAAAAAATCCTGGAGTACATGCCTTCGCTGTACTCCAGGATAAAGGAAATTAAAAGTATGACAGAAAAGATTAAAAAGTCTTTAAATGGCAGGGAATAAAAAGTCTTCCCTGCAAGACTTAATCTACATTATCGTGCAAAAACTTATTGTTCCCTAAAATCTGATTATCGTCATTCAGGTTAAAACGCGAAATATTCTTTTCAGAAGAGTGCGGCACATCCTTCAGGCGAACATTTTTACGCAAATAAGCCGGCTGGTCGAGGCGATCTTTAAAATCATCTTCGCTGTAATTCTGGCCTCCGTGTTTTAAGCCTTTCAGACGGCGTACCCGCTCCTGTGCCTTTTGCATTAATACCTGGCGCTTATGCGCAAGACTGGCATCGCTCTCCTCTTCTTCCTCAAACTTTGCTTCAAAGCTTTGTGGGTTCGCACTCACAAACTCATACTCCTCGCCCAAATCCAGATAAGGGGTTGACTCCTGCTCCTCAGGCTTGGGCGAATGGGCCGGCTGCTCGAAAGAGTAGCCTTTAGTAAAATTTTGCTTGCTGTCCTCGTTATTGTTTGGTTTTGACGACTCCTGCTCATACAGGTTCAGCTGTTTGTTCGACTCCAGGTCAATTACACGCTTGCTGTTATCGGAAGCCAAAAAGGCACTTGATTCTTCCAGGTTAAAGCCGGTGGCAATTACCGTTACTCTTATGCTGTTACCCAGCTCCGGATCAATACCATGACCGAAAATAACCTCTGCATCGTCGCCAGCTTTATCCTGGATAAACTCAGTGATTTCTGTCAGCTCATCCATCTGCAGTTCAGCCTGCTCGCCGGAAATAATTGAGAGCAGTATCTTCTGGGCTCCCAGAATATTGCGGCTGTCCAGTAGTGGCGAAGAAATAGCCTCTTCTGCTGCACGGCGGGCACGGTTCTCTCCTTCTGTCTGGGAAGAGCCCATTACGGCAGCACCGCTATCTTTCATGACCGTTTTCACATCTTCAAAGTCCACGTTTACGTGGCCCGGAACGGTAATAATTTCGGCAATACCTTTCGCAGCGGTAGTTAAAACATTATCGGCCTGTGCAAAGGCATCGCTAATAGGCAGGTTGCCATAGATTTCACGAAGCTTATCGTTCAAAATTACGATAACCGTATCGCAATTTGCCTTTAGCTCATCAATCCCTTTCTGGGCCTGTTTTAGCTTTTTACGGCCTTCGAAGTTAAAAGGAAGGGTTACAATACCCACGGTAAGTACACCAAGCTCTTTAGCTACACGGGCAATTTCAGGTGCTGCACCGGTACCGGTACCACCCCCCATACCAGCGGTAATAAACACCATTTTAGTGTCTTTGCTCAGCAGGTCGCGAATTTCCTCCTTACTTTCGATGGCCGCATTTTTACCTTTTTCAGGATTGGCACCCGCACCAAGGCCTTCGGTAAGGTTTACGCCAATCTGTAATTTATTAGGCACCAGGCTACCTTTCAGCGCCTGCGAGTCTGTATTACACACGTAGAATTCAACATCCCGGATACCCTGGCTAAACATGTGATTAACCGCATTGCTACCACCGCCGCCTACGCCTATTACCTTGATGATAGATTTGTGATGAGAGGGCATCTCGAAAGAATACTTATTTTCTGTCATAATAATTCTCCTTTCCTATAATAATTAAATTGTAAATTCTGGTTTAGTAATCTTCTTTATCGTCGATATCGTCGATGAGCAGATTTTTGGTTTTGTCTAGGATACGTCCGAAGAAACCGGCACCACCATTGGCTTTTCCGTCCTTCTTCGGCTGCTGCTTGTTTTGCAGCTGACTCCGCTTTTCGTTGTAACGGTTTTCGCGGTCATCCACTGCTTTAAAGCCTGTTAATACCAGGCCTACCGTAGTGGCGTACATCGGGCTCTTTACCAGCTCTATTTTGCTCTTACCCAGGTGCTCGTTCGGATAACCAATACGGGCATCCATTCCGGTCATATACTCAAACAGCTGCTTAACACCCGCCAGCTGCGATCCGCCACCGGTAATAACGATACCTCCTGCCAGGCGATTTTCATAGCCTGATGTAATTATTTCGGCATGTACCAGCTCGATAATCTCTTCCATCCTGGCTTCGATAATGTGCGCCAGGTTTTTGATGGAGATTTCTTTAGGTGCACGGTTGCGTAGGCCCGGAATAGAAACGATTTCATTCTCGCTCGCTTCTTCCCCTATGGCACGACCAAACTTTGTTTTTAACAGCTCTGCCTGGTGTTGCATTACCATACAGCCCTGCTTAATATCCGAAGTAATGATGTTGCCCCCGAAAGGAACAACAGCCGTATGGCGGATGATATTGTCATGGAAGATTGCAATATCAGTAGTTCCGCCACCTATGTCGACCAGGCAAACACCGGCTTCTTTCTCCTCCTCGCTCAAAACGGCAAGACTACTGGCCAGTGGCTCCAGAATCAGGTTTTCTATTTCGAGGCCTGCACGGCGCACGCACTTATTAACGTTGTTAATGGCATTTGTCTGGGCGGTAATAATATGGAAGTCGGCCTCCAGTTTTACGCCCGACATCCCTACCGGGTCTTTAATCCCTTCTTCATAGTCGACCGTATAGTTTTGCGGCATCACGTGAATGATTTCGCTGCCCGGAGGAATCACGATCCGGTACATATCATTGGTGAGCCTGTTTACATCCTCTACCGTAATTTCATCGTCGTTAGAGTTGCGGGTAATGCTGCCATGATGGATGGAGCTTTTGATGTGCTGACCGGCAATGCCAACATTTACCACGCCAATGCTAATGCCCGACTGCTCTTCGGCCTCCGCAATGGCTTTTTCAATTCCGCTCACCGTTTTATCGATGTTGGTAACAATGCCCCGGACTACTCCATCCGAAACAGCTTTGCCCATTCCCAACACCTCGAGCTTACCATACTCATTCCTGCGACCCACAATCGCACAAATTTTAGTGGTTCCAATATCGAGTCCAACTACTATTTTGTCTTCCATGCCTTAAAAAAATTATTCACAAATGATCTGGTCCTGGTATTTTACATTTACTTTTCTATAGCTATTCCAGCCTTTGGCAGGCAGAATTTTGTCATAGAAAATTTTGAGCTTTTTAAACTTCTGTTCAATCTGCTCGGCTTTACCAAACTCAATAAATTGTTTGGTCACCTGCGGGTACATTATTATGTGGCCCTTTGCGTCGATTTCCAATTGCGCAATCTGCGCCTTCCAGAAAGGATCTTCATCGATATAGCGCAGCAGTTCATAGACCTGCCGGCCTTCTTCAGTTTCTGAAAGGTCGCTCTTCACTAGCTTGTCGGTATAAGGGCCGCTGATTAATGGAACCCGGGCAGTAAAGCGTTCGGATACCGGCAGTATTTCTCCTTCAGTACTTATGTAAGCATGAGGGCTGTACTGGCGGATAATTCTGGCCAAGGGTCGGTTTTGTGTAATATTCACAAATAAATTACCCCTGAAGTCTTTGAAGACTTCCGTACTATTTACAAACTTATGAGTCTTTATCCTATTTTCAACTTTTTTAAGGCTTAAACTTTCGTAAGCAGTGCCTAAAATTTTTTCGGTCCCTCCGGCAGAAATCAGGTGCATTACATCGGCCTCATTTACAAAATAATTATCGTACTGATTTTCGATGTTAATGACAATCTTTTTAAAAGACCGCTCCCCTTCCTTATGCACCACCAGGCCTACCGAGCCTACTACTGCAATGGAAGCCAGCACCCACTTTCCTGCCCTTAAAAGTCCTGAATTAACCTTCATACTTTTCCTCCAATAGCTTCTTTATCAGCGGTATTTGTTTATCAATATCGCCTGCACCTATGGTTAGCACCACCTCAAATTCGCCTTTTCTTATCTGTTCCGGCAGGTGTACCATTTCAATCAGCTGCTTTTCCTGACTTGTAATATTTTTGAATATCATTTCAGAACTTACACCTTCCATCGGCAACTCGCGCGCCGGGTAAACCTCCGTCAGAATTACCTCGTCGGCCAGGCTAAGCGAAGCACTGAAGCCTTCGGCAAAATCGCGGGTGCGGCTGAAAAGGTGCGGCTGAAAAATAGCCGTAATCTTTTTTGTCGGAAACAGGGCCCTTACCGATTTTAAAAAGGCGCTGATTTCCTCCGGATGATGCGCATAATCATCGATAAACTTAATGTTAGGCCGGTCGAGTATATATTCAAATCGCCTTTTCACGCCCTTGTAACTGTCCAGAGCACTTCTTAATTGCTCTTCTGTCAGGTTGAGCTGAAGCCCCACACTAATGGCTGCTACTGCATTCTCTACATTATGGAAGCCTGGCATTGGCATAGAAAGTGCCGGAATGGTAGTACCATTGCCATAGTAGTCGAACACAAAGCGGCCCTCTTCTATCCTGATATTCTCCGCCCGGCAGTCGGCGGATGCTCCTGCCGCATATATTTTAGTGGTGGCCAGCTGCCCCGCTGCATTCAGCAGTTCGCCCGAAGCCGCACGCTGGCTCAGGAAAATATTACCTTCTGGATTAACCCGCTGCAGGAACTCCTGAAAGGACTGCAGTAAAGATTCATGCTTCCCATAAATATCGAGGTGGTCGGCATCGGTGGCAGTTAAAACCGCTACATTTGGCTTCAGCCACAGGAAGGAACGGTCGAACTCATCGGCTTCCACCACAACCACCGGCTTTTCCTCTCCGGAATGCCAGATAAGGTTAGAGTTGTAGTTGGTGGCAATACCTCCCAGAAAAGCTGAACAAGCCCGGCCGGAAGCCTTCAGGATATGGGCAATCATGGAAGAGGTAGTGGTTTTTCCATGGGTTCCGGCCACTGCTATAGTGTAATATGCCTGGGTAATAATGCCCAGCACCTCCGCTCTTTTCTTAATGGTAAAGCACTTCGCCTGCAGGTAATCAAACTCCTGGTGCCCTTTAGGGATGGCAGGTGTATAAACTACCAGTGTATGCTCCTTATCTTCCAGCACAACAGCCGGGATATGGGCAATATCATCCTCAAAGTGTATCTGCATCCCCTCCGCTTCCAGCTGACGCGTTAGCGCAGTGGGCGTACGGTCGTAGCCGCTTACCTGCCTGCCCTGGAGCATAAACCAGCGGGCCAGGGCGCTCATGCCAATGCCGCCAATGCCAAGGAAAAACACGTTATGGATATCGTCGAGCTTCAAGGTATCAGTTTTATTATTTCTTCTGCAATTTGCAGGGCCGCATCAGGCTTCGCCAGTTTGCTGATGTTCCTGCTTAATTCTTTTTGTTTTGCCTCATTATCCAAGAGAGCTAAAGCCTGCGGCACCAGTTGTCCGTTAGCTGCCTCACCGTCTTTCACCAGCACCGCTGCCCCCTGGTTTACCAGGGCCATGGCATTTTTGGTCTGGTGGTCTTCCGCCACATTAGGAGAAGGCACCAGCAGGGCAGGCTTAGCAGCCAGACATAATTCCGATATCGACAGGGCACCTGCCCTGGATACCACCACATCGGCCGCGGCATAAGCCAGCTGCATTTCTTTAATAAAAGGCTGCATACGGATATGCGCTGCCGGCTCTTTACCCAGCTCCGCCACCATGGAATCGTAGTAGAATTTTCCGGTCTGCCAGATCAGCTGTACGCCTGCTTCTTTTATTTTCTCCAAATCCCTTTTCATCCCTTCATTCAGGCTGCGGGCCCCGAGGCTGCCACCTATCAGCAGCAATACTTTTTTATCAGCCGAAAAACCAAAATGCGATAAGGCTTCTGCTCTTTTCTCTTCTAAATGCTGTATATCCTTCCGGACCGGATTTCCGGTAAAAACCAGTTTATCGGCCGGGAAATAGCGCTCCATATTTGGATAAGCCACGCAAATCTTTTTCGCCCGTTTTGCCAGCCATTTATTGGTAAGGCCGGCATAGGAATTCTGCTCCTGCAATACACCCGGTATACCCTGTGCTGTGGCGGCCAGCATGAGCGGACCGCTGGCATATCCCCCTACCCCAACGACCACATCCGGGCGGAAGCTTTTAACAATCGCACCTGCCTTCCGGAAACTGGCAATCAGCTTAAAAGGAAAGGACAGATTATCAAGGGTAAGCCTGCGCTGAAGGCCGCTGATGCGTAAGCCTTCAATGAGGTACCCTGCCTCCGGTACTTTCTGCATCTCCATACGACCCTCTGCCCCCACAAAGAGAATTTCTGTGTCGGACCTTAGCTGCCTGAGCGCATCTGCAATGGCAATAGCCGGGTAAATATGACCACCCGTTCCGCCGCCGCTGATAATAATCCTATATGGTCGTTGGTTTTTAATGGGTTTGGTAATTTAGTTTCAATTATTAAGAATTTTTTAAGACAAAATCACGTATGAAGCGGAATATATTTATCCACAATTGGTTTTGGTCTAAGCCGCTTTGGCATAATTTCCTGATTCTTTTTGCACTGGTTTAATCTCCTTAATATCTCCACGGCTCACACTCAGAATGATACCCAGCGACAAACCTGTAAAAAGCAAAGAAGTACCGCCCATACTTACCAGTGGCAGCGGTAACCCCGTTACCGGGAGCACTCCTACTGCAACCCCTATATTTACCAGTGCCTGCAGCACCAGTGCAAAGCTCAGGCCCGCAGAGAGCAGACCACCAAAGGCTCGTTCACTATTCGATACTGCCAGCATGCCCCGGTAAAGGAGCGCCAGGTACAGAAAGATGACGAACACGCCTCCTGCCAAGCCATATTCCTCTACAATAATGGCAAAAATAAAGTCGGAATAAGGGTGGGGAAGAAAGTTGCGCTGATCGCTCTGCCCGGGCCCTTTTCCTGTTATTCCACCCGTAGCTATGGCGATATAAGATTGTTTTGCCTGGAAGGAAATTTCAGTCGGGTCCAGAAAGTCCTGAATACGGCTTACGGCCGTTCCACCCCGCTGCCCCACCATAAAAGCAAATGAACCCGCCACTAAACCAACCAGCACCAGCATAAAAAGGAACTTGATAGGCACCCTGCCTACGAACATCAGGAGCATACAGGTAGCAAACAGCAACATGGCACTCGAAAAATTGGTAAGCGCTATTAAACCACAGATAATCCCTATCCAGATAAGGATTGGTATCAGGGATTTTTTGAAGTCTTCAATATTTTGCTGGCGCTTACTAAGCATGGCCGCCAGGTTACTGATAAGGGCTAGTTTGGCTAAGTCTGAAGGCTGAAAGGTTTTATTGATCAGCGGAATCTCAATCCAGCGACTGGCTTCGTTAATGTTGGAGCCAAAGAAGTATGCATACAATAAAAGCGGCACCGACAGCAGCAGGGCCAGCCGGGAAATGCGGGAATAATACCGGTAATCAACCTTATGCGCTACCCACATGGCAAACAAACCCAAAAGGAGCAGAAAGGTATGGTTAATAAGGTACTGCTCTACCTGCTGATCGCGCTTATACGCCAGCGTACCTGTAGCACTGTATACCACCAGTATACTAATGACAGAAAGAAAGAACACGATTACCCATATAACCGGGTCGCCTTTCAGATTTCTGTTTGCCCAAAGCTTAATGGTTTGCATACTTGAAAATGGTTAAATTCTCTGTTTACTCTAACTCCTTTGTAAAGCGCATAAACTGCTCTCCGCGGTCTTCGTAATTGCGAAAGAGATCGAAACTGGCACAGGCGGGCGAAAGCAACACCACATCGCCTTTTTCAGCTACTTCTTTTGCGGCATTTACAGCCTCCTCCATACTGGAAGTATCCAGTATTAAAGGAATCAATTCCTCGAAAGCCTCCCGCAAGAGACGGTTGTCTTTTCCGAGGCAAATCAACACCTTTACCCTGCCAACCACTTCGGTCAGCTGCCCATAATCATTTCCTTTATCAATACCCCCTGCAATCCATACCACAGGCCTTTGCATGGCCTCCAGTGCATAGAAAGTGGCATCCACGTTCGTGGCTTTGGAATCGTTGATATAGGTAACCCCCTCAACCGTGGCAACAGGCTGCATTCGGTGGGGCGCATTTTTAAAGCTTTTAAGCAAGGCCGGGAGTTTTCCGGCAGGCACTCCAGCCTCCATGGCTGCCAAGGCAGCACAAGCCATATTAAGGCTATTGTGCCTTCCCTTTAGGGGCAGTTCCGCCAGCGGGATTTGCACCTCTTCTTTAGAAGTTTTTAAATTCAGAAAATCCGGTTTAATTTGGGCACCAGAATCTTTTATCACCCCGGCTCCTACCGCCAGCTTACGGGCTGTAAAAACACGACCCTCCATCTCTTTGCCCACAATCGGGTCATCGGCATTATAAATGAAAGCATCCTCTCTTCTCAGGTTTTCAGTCAGGCGGAACTTGGAGTGAATATATTCTTCCAGCCTGTAATTATAGCGGTCGAGGTGGTCGGGCGTAATATTGAGCAAAACCGCCACATCGGGCCTGAACTTGCGGAAGCCATCGATCTGGAAAGAACTTACTTCCAGCACTACCCAGTCGAACTGCTTTCCTTCAGCAATCTGGCGCGCAAGACTAAAGCCTATATTACCTGCCAGGCCCACCTTAACGCCTCCTTCTTTCAGCAGGTGATAAGTTAAAAGTGTGGTAGTGGTTTTGCCATTGGTGCCGGTAATAGCAATAAACCTGCTTTGGGTATAGCGGCCGGCAAATTCCAGTTCATCAATTACAGGAATGTTCTTCGCCAGCAGCTTTTGCACCATTTCAGCCTTATCCGGAATACCGGGGCTTTTTATCACCTCATCAGCTACTAAAATCTTTTGTTCCGAATGCCGGCCTTCTTCATACTCAATTCCTTCGATCTCCAGTATCTCCTTATACTTTTGCGCGATGCTTCCCTTGTCCGACACGAACACAGCAAAGCCCTGCCGCTGCGCCAGTAAGGCTGCACCTGTGCCGCTTTCGCCTGCCCCGAGTATGACAATGGTCTTTTTCATCTTTAGCGCAATTTTAGCGTAGTAAGTGTCATGATAGCCAGTAGAATTCCTATAATCCAGAAGCGGGTAACAATTTTAGATTCGTGATACTCCAGCTTCTGGTAGTGGTGGTGCAGGGGAGCCATTTTAAAGATGCGGCGCCCCTCTCCGTATTTCTTTTTGGTGTACTTGAAGTAAGCTACCTGCAGCATTACCGACATATTTTCGACCAGGAAAATGCCGCACATAATGGGGATGAGCAGTTCTTTACGAACAGCAAACGCCAGCACGGCTATAACCCCTCCAAGCGAAAGGCTTCCGGTATCGCCCATAAATACCTGCGCCGGGTAGGCATTATAGTACAGGAAGCCAATGCAGGCCCCCACAAAGGCCGAACAGAACACCACCAGCTCACCGGAACCCGGAATAAACATGATGTTCAGGTAATCAGAGAAGATAGCGTTACCCGATACATAGGCAAAAATAGCCAGCGTTAGCGCGATAATAGCCGAAGTGCCTGCGGCAAGCCCGTCAATACCATCGGTAATATTGGCGCCATTCGAAACAGCGGTAATTATAAAAATGACAATCAGCACATATACCACCCAGGTGTACTGCTCGCCCAGGAACGGCATTAGCCAGTTATAATTAAACTCATTGTCCTTTACAAAAGGAATGGTGGTAATGGAAGATTTTACATCTACATAACTCGTCTGCACATCGCCCGGATCTACCGAAGCATTATCCACTTCCACCACCAAAGGCTCTTCTATAAACTCCCTTACTACCACATCTTCATGCATCACCAGGGTAAGCCCTACAATAAGGCCAAGGGCGACCTGCCCAACCACTTTAAACTTCCCTGCAAGCCCTTCCTTATTCTTCCGGAACACTTTAATATAATCATCCAGAAAACCGATAAAGCCCATCCAGAGGGTGGAAACCACCACCAGAATAATATAAATGTTATCGAGCTTCGCAAATAACAGGGCCGGAATAACAATGGCGGCAATAATGATAATCCCTCCCATGGTGGGGGTTCCTTTTTTCTCGATTTGCCCCTGCAAACCGAGATTACGAATGATTTCCCCTACCTGCTTTTTCTGAAGAAACTGAATGATTCTTTTCCCGAAGAATATACTAATTAAAAGAGAAAGGAAAGCCGCCCCTCCTGCACGAAAAGAGATATACTGAAACACCTGGGCCCCCGTAAGGCCGAATCGTTCATCCAGAAAATCGAAGATATAGTATAACATGCTTTTTCTTTGAGCCTGGCGCCGCCTTATTTATTTAACATTTTTAACATTTCGCTCAGTACCTGCCGATCGTCGAATGGGTACTTTACTCCTTTTATTTCCTGATAGGTTTCATGGCCTTTACCTGCTACCAGTACAATATCTCCTGGCTGAGCCAGCATACAGGCCGTCCGGATAGCTTCTTTTCTATCGGCAATAGTGAGTACTTTCCGCATCAGGCTGGCACTTACACCTGCCTGCATATCCGACAGAATTGCTTCCGGCTCTTCATTACGCGGATTATCGGAGGTAAGAATTACTTTATCACTCAGGTTTCCGGCTATTCCTGCCATCAATGGCCTTTTGGTTTTATCCCGATTCCCTCCACAGCCTACCACGGTAATAACCTGCTCGTTGCCTGTGCGGAAATTGCTGATCGTCTGCAGCACGTTTTCCAGCGCATCGGGTGTATGGGCATAATCAACTACTGCCACAATACCTGAATTGGACATGAGCTGCTCAAAACGGCCGGGCGCAGAAGAAATGCCTGATAGCTGCAGCAGCACCTCATCCTTATCTTCGCCCAGCAAAAGCGCTGCAGAATATACAGCCAGCAGGTTATAGGCATTAAAATCACCTATCAGCTTAAACCAAACCACTTTATGGTCAATATCCAGCTCCAGCCCCTGCAGAGTATTGCTGATAAGCTTTGCTTTAAAGTCGGCTGCTTTTTTGAGTGCATAGGTATGTTTGGCCGCTTTGGTATTCTGCAGCATTACCATCCCCCGCTTATCATCAATATTCGTTAACGCCCATGCGGTTTTAGGCAGCTGATCGAAGAGCTGCTTTTTAGCGGCTATGTACGCATCGAAGGTCTGATGATAATCGAGATGGTCGTGGGTTATATTGGTAAAAACAGCCCCTGCAATTTGCAGACCACTCATACGTCCCTGCACAATAGCATGCGAGGAGGCCTCCATAAAGCAGTAGCCACAACCTGCTTCCACCATCCGGGCCAGCAGGGCGTTGAGCTGAACGGCATCGGGCGTAGTATGGGTAGCCGCTACTTCATGGTCGTTTACCAGGTTCCGTACCGTGGAGAGCATACCTACATTATAGCCCAGGCTCCTGAACAGCTTGTATAAAAGGGTAACAGTGGTTGTTTTACCATTTGTGCCTGTAACAGCTACCATCTTTAGTTTTTCACTGGGGTTGCCGTAAAAGTTAGCCGCCACTACCCCAAGGGCAACCGAACTATCCTGCACCTGCAGGTAAGTCACACCCTCCTGTGTTTCAGCCGGAATCTCTTCGGCTAATATGGCCACCGCTCCCTGGCTTATAGCCTTATCTATAAAGGCATGCCCGTCGACCTGCGTACCACGCACAGCCACAAAAAGAACACCCGGCTCCACCTGCCGCGAATCGAATACGACCCGGACTATCTCCCGCTCCATATCGCCTGCAGTCGACTGCAGGGCTACTTTATATAATATATCTTTTAGCAATGCCATTAATATCCTAAATCTAACTTAATCGTTGAGCCTTTTAGAGCTTTCATTCCAGGTGCCTGCGACTGCCTCTCCACTCTGCCACTTCCGCTGTACTGCACCCGCAAGCCTTTATTTTCTAACAGGTACAGAGCATCTTTCAGGGTCATTCCCCGCACATCAGGTACACTTTCCATCGACAGCTTTTTAGGCGTCCATTCAATTTGATTACTATCTACCGTAGCCTTTACCCAGTCTTCTGCAGGAGCCACTCCCTGGTTAATACCTAACTCTCCAATAATCTCCGAAAGATCAGGTTGGTAACCTGCCTGCACCAAAGGAAACACCCCTGGTTCCACACTATCAGAAAGGTGATAGGGAGCATGCATCTGAAGGTCGGTGGCATATACCTTATCGGCAATTTCTTTAAATACCGGGGCAGCCACATCACTACCGTACTGATTATATCCTTTTGGATTATCAATAACCACAATGGCGCTGTATTTAGGCTTGTCTGCCGGAAAATAGCCAGCAAATGAAGTATAATACTCCCTCACATAGCGGCCATTTCTAAGGGTTTGAGCAGTACCGGTTTTACCTGCAATGGCATAATGGCTGTCGCGAATATTCTGGGCCGTTCCTCTTTCCACTACCCCTTCCAGCATTTGCTGCACCTCCTTAAGGGTTTCTTTGGAGCAAATTTCTTCGTTCAGCACCACCGGCGGATAGTTCTGTACTACCTTATCGGCCTTTTTTACGGCACTTACCAGGATGGGCTGCATCATTTTTCCGCCATTAGCCACTGCATTGTACAAACTAAGCGTTTGCAGCGGCGTAATCTCAAAGCCGTAACCATGCGACATCCACGGAAGCGTGATACCACTCCACTTATTGATTGGCGGGAATTTAGGCACTCCCTCCCCTTTTAGCTGAAATCCTAAAGGCTCTGTTAAACCCATATTGCGGATGTACTGCATAAACCGCTCAGGCTGCAGGTTAAAATGCTGATCCACCAGTTTGGCCACGGCAATATTGGACGAAACCACAAAGGCTTCCTCAAGGGTAATTTTACCGTATCCACCCGGTTTGTGGTCCCTAACGGTCTCCTTATAAAATTTATAAGATCCATCACCGGTATCGATGGTATCAGTAGGTTTAAGGTTGGTATCTTCGAGGAGGGCAATCATGGTGGCCAGCTTAAAAGTAGAACCCGGATCCCGAAGCCCCTGCTGACCTACGGCGAAGTTATAGGTTTCAGAATAATAGCCATCGCTGTTCCTGCTCAGGTTAGAGATAGCCTTTATATAGCCCGTCTCTACCTCCATTACTACCACGCACCCCCTGTCGGCAGAATGGTACTGAAGGTGACGAAGCAGGGCTGACTCTGCCACATCCTGCAGGTTGACGTCGATGGTAGTTACAATATCAGACCCTTCCACAGGCCGCACATCCGACTCATTAAAAACCGGCTTCCAGTTACCGCCTGCCATCTTCTGCGACAGTATTTCGCCATTGCGGCCTTTCAGTTGCTCATTAAAGCTATATTCCAGGCCTACCCCGTAATCATTTTCATTAATGTAACCAATGGTCCGGTGGGCCAGGGTGGAGAAAGGTTTGAAGCGTTTTTCAACCTTTTCGAAGATAACTCCACCCTGATACCGGCCTTCGCGGAAGAGAGGCCAGTTCTCCATTACCTTTTTGTCCTGATACCCTATTTGGACACGGTTGAGGATGAGATACTGGCGTTTGGCCTTGCGGGCATTGGTGATTCTCTGTTTATATTCTGTAGGTGTTTTGTCGCCAAAAAAGCGGGAAAGACGAATGGATAAGGAATCGATACTTTGCTTAAACACCTCCTCATCTGCAATGGTAGGATCCATACAAACCCTGTAAAAAGGCAAAGAGGTTGCCAGCAAGCTCCCATTGTCGGAATAGATATTTCCGCGGGTGGCTTCGATGGTCCGGTATTGCAGGCTGGTATTGGCAGCCACTTCCCTCCACTTGCTTCCCTCAATAAACTGCAGGTTGAATATGCGATAGGCTATACCTGCAGCAAAAAGGAAGACCAGCAAAAAGGCAATCCGTACTCTTACCAGAATTGACTTCTTAATATTCACCTTTTTGTATAACTAATTTGTAGGGCGGTTCCTGACTCTCGACTAAACCTAAATCTTTTACTCTTTTGGCAACTTCCGATTGTTTACTGGAAAACATATAGTCGGCCTTCAGGGTAGTGTAATCTGCCCTCAGGTCCTCTACCTCACGCTCCAGCTTTGTTATTTTACGGTTTGTTTTATCGGCATAATGACTGTTTCCGATATAGAAAAGGCCAATTAATACCACAAACATCATGTATGGCAAATAGGTAACCGGCAGGCCTTCATTAAACATCCCGTCTAAACCAATGGTCTTCTCTACCCAGTTAAAGACCCCGCGGCCTTTTTTTACCTTTTTCTCCTTCTGAACTTTTGGTCTGTTCTTTGCCATAATCGCTCTTCTCCTCTCTACACTTTTTCAGCAATTCTTAACTTTGCACTCCGGGCCCGGCTGTTGGTGGCTATCTCCTCCTCCCCTGCCTCTACAGGCTTGCGGGTAACAGGCACTAAGGGCCGAATCATATTTCCGTAAAAATCCTTCTCCATCTCTCCCCTGAACTTTCCCTTGGCCATAAAGTTCTTCACCAGCCGGTCTTCCAGCGAATGGTAAGACATCACCACCAGCCTTCCACCTTCTGCCAGGACTTCGGCCGACTGCTCCAGCGCCTCTTCCAGCGCCCTTAGCTCATCATTTACTTCTATCCGTAAGGCCTGAAAAACCTGGGCCTGGTATTTATACTCTTTCCCTTTTGGCGCAAAGCGGTTTACTACTGCTTTCAGCTCATCAATCTGCTCGAAAGGCTGATTAGTACGTGCCGCAACCAGCGCTCCGGCCAGTGTACGGGCATTTCTGACTTCCCCAAACTGCCCCAGCAAGCGGTGCAAATCTTTTTCGCTGTAGGTATTCAGCACTTCTTTAGCCGTTAAACTACCCTGCTGGTCCATTCTCATATCCAGCACCGCGTTAAAGCGGGTGGAAAAGCCTCGTTCGGCTTCATCCAGCTGGTGAGAAGAAACCCCCAAGTCGGCCAGTATTCCGTCAACCTGCTGCACTCCATACAGCTTAAGATAGCGCTTCAGGTAACGAAAGTTGGCCTGCACAAACTGAAAGCGGGTATCGTCTATATGCTCTGCCTGCTTCCGGGCATCATCATCCTGATCAAAACCAAACAAACGTCCACCACACAGAGCGGATAGTATCGCACGGCTGTGTCCGCCGCCTCCAAAGGTAAGGTCCACATACACGCCTCCTTCACGAAGCTGCAAGCCCTCCAGGCATTCCTGAAGCATCACTGGTTGGTGGTACGACATATTACTCAGTCAAATATTTTTCGGCCAGTTTACTAAACTCGCTCTGGTCCTGAATTAAATATTCCTCATATGTTTCCGGGTTCCAGATCTCTATTCTATTCCCCATTCCCACCACAATCACATCCTTATCCAGACTGGCATAGCGCAGCATTGTCTTCGGGATTAGGAAGCGGCCGTTATTATCCAGCTCCACCTGTGTATTCCCCCTAAAGAAGTTTCGCTGCAACTTCCGGTATTCTTCATTAAACTCGTTCAGCGAGGCAATTTTCGAATAAATTTTTTTGTACTCTGTAAATGGATACACTACCAGGCAAGGCTCAAAACCACGACGAACCACAAGCTCTCCTCCGGAAGTTTCCGGCAGGCTGGCCTTTATCCGGGCAGGCAAAACTAACCTACCCTTGGCATCAAGCTTACATTCATATTCGGAGGTAAAGAAAGCCATGAAACAGGGTTCATTCAAACAGGTACTCTTGCAAATCTAAAAAATTAAAAAACATATTTATCCACAATCTCCCACTTTCAACCACTTTCTTAAAATATTTTAATGAAATGCTGAAAATCACCTTTTTACCCCTTAAAAATGCCATCAAATTATTGGGCAAAAGAACATACAAAATCATAAAAACATTAGCCAAATATTACCAAAAACCTAAGTATTTAAGCTCAAAAGAGGCAAAATCAAAATTTATTTCCAGAATAATTCCTAAATAGAAATCACTTATTTTTTTAAATAAGGAGGAAGAACTTATTAGGGTGGTAAGAAGTGGGAGAAAGAGGGTGTTCATATTCGCTACATTCCTGAAATGCAATATTAGCCCAAATACAATAAGCTGATTACCAGTACATTAATTACAAAACATTTAGTTTTCCACACCGAAAATGTGGACAAACCAACTCCACTTTTTTTTTGTTTAACATTTTTCGATTTTTCCGCACAAACTGATTAAACACAAACTAAGCCAAATCCCTCTCCTTAAAAGCCTTAAACTCACTTAACTCCTCCTCCACTTTACATAATGTTGCCACCAGAGAGACTGAAGAAGGAGAATGGAAAAGAAAATAGGACCTAAAATTCAACAGGAATTACTAAGTTTGTTCTTCCACGATAAAAAAATTAAAAAATGTATAGATTAATTGGGAGCCTCATACTGGCCACACTGTTTATGAGTGCCTGCTCAAGCGAAAAAAGCGCAGAAACACTCCTGGAGAAAGATGGGGTGACGGGCTATTGGCGGGGACTCATCCACCTGCAGGAACAGGAAATGCCTTTTAATTTTGAAATAACAGGGTCGGGAGAGGATTTACGAATGAAAATCCTGAATGGCGAAGAAATACTCGAAGTAAATGAACTGCAATGGCAGGGAGACACTTTGCTAATGCCCATGCATATTTTTGACACTGAATTAAGAGCAGTGGTAGAAAGTGGGAGCATGAAAGGAATCTGGAAAAAGAATTATGCAGAAGATTATGAACTTCCTTTTACCGCCACCCGCGACACTTTCCGCTTTCCGGAACCCGCCAAAGCACCTATTGCAGATGTGAGTGGCAAATGGGCAGTAAAGCTGTTAGGAGAAGATGGCAACGACACTACCAAAGCGGTAGGTATATTCGAACAGAATGGAGAACAGCTGAGTGGCACCTTCCTTACCCCTACCGGCGACTACAGGTACCTGGAGGGAAATGTGGACGGGAATCAGCTCCAGTTAAGTGCTTTTGACGGCGAGCATGCCTTCCTGTTCAAAGGCACTATTGACAAAGAAAATAAGGACCAGATCAGCGGCACCTTTTGGAGCGGCAAAAGCTGGAACGAAAAATGGATAGCCCGGAGAGATTCTTCCGCCAGCCTCCCTGATCCTAACAGCCTTACGCACCTAAAAGAAGGTTATGATGAGCTGGCATTTGAATTTCCGAACCTGGAGGGAGAAATGGTTTCCCTGGATGATTCCGCCTACAAAGACAAGGTGGTGATAGTACAACTATTTGGCACCTGGTGCCCCAACTGCATGGATGAAACCATTTTTCTGGCCGATTGGTACCGCAAGAACAAAGACAGAGGAGTTGAAATTATAGGCCTGGCCTATGAAAAGAAGGACGACTTCGAATACGCACGCAACCGGGTGCAGCGGATGGTGGACAGGCTCGACGTTGGCTATGATTTTCTCATTGCCGGCACCGCAGATAAGGAAGCCGCCGCCAAAACCCTCCCCATGCTCAACCATGTAATGTCCTTCCCTACCACCATCTTTATCGATAAAGAAGGAAATGTTCGTAAAATCCATACCGGCTTCAGCGGACCAGGCACTGGCGAATATTATACTCGTTTTGTAGAAGAGTTCAACCTCTTTACAGATAAGCTGCTGGCAGAATAATTATTTCTCCTGCTTCCGTCCTTTTCTACTGGCGGAAAGTGCGGAAGCAGGAAATCTCCACGAGAATTCCCCCTTTTCTTTTTCGAGCTTCTTTAAAAGGCGAAACCCTATTAGCCGACACTTAAATAACGGCAGCGCACTCGAAGAGGTTTTCCCAAACTTAATTACCACCCACCGAACACCTTAGAAAGAAAAATAAGGGCTGCTGTTTCTTTTCAGAAAAGAATTAGAGAAAAACTGCAGGAGGAGCTGGTCTACTTGTTCCGCTCAATGGTATATTGCACCATTTGCTGTAAGGATGTTTTATAAGATGAATCGGGGAAACTTTTCAACAGATCCATTGCTTCGGCGTAATAGCGCTCCATCACCCGGGTAGCATATTCCAGACCTCCGGATTTTTTTACAAAGGCAATTACCTCCTGTACTTTTTGCGGCTTATGGCTCTGGTTACGTACCATATAGATGATTCGCCGCTTATCAAACCATTTAGCATGATTGAGGGCATAAATAAGCGGCAATGTCATTTTCCGTTCCTTAATATCAATTCCCAAAGGCTTCCCTATTTCATCATTACCATAATCGAACAGGTCATCCTTTATCTGGAAGGCCATTCCCACCTTTTCGCCAAACAGGCGCATCTGGTCAATGGTTTCGGCAGCTGCCCCTACCGAGGCTGCCCCTACAGCACAGCAGGAGGCGATGAGGCTGGCTGTTTTCTTTCCAATAATATCGTAGTAAACATCTTCGGTGATATCGAGCTGCCGGGCCTTTTCGATCTGCAGCAGCTCACCTTCGCTCATTTCGCGCACAGCCTGCGAAACTATCCGGAGTAAGTCGAAATCTCCATGGTCTACTGAGAGCAACAGCCCTCTCGAAAGCAGGTAATCGCCCACCAGAACGGCAATCTTATTTTTCCAGAGTGCATTTACGGAAAAAAAGCCCCGGCGCTGATAGGCATCGTCTACCACATCGTCGTGTACAAGAGTGGCCGTATGCAGCAGTTCAATAAGGGCAGCTCCGCGAAAAGTGGCTTCTTTTATTTCCCCACCTGCCATCCCGGCAGTCAGGAATACAAACATCGGCCGCATTTGCTTTCCTTTTCGCTTAACAATGTAGCTCATTATCTTATCGAGCAGCAGCACCCTTGTTCGCATAAACGAACGGAACTTCTTCTCGAAGTCCTGCATTTCGATAGCAATAGGGGCCTGTATTTCTTTTAATGAGCTTGTCATGGATGCGGATACAAGTATACGACCTATCCGGAAGCAAAACAAAAGGTTAATTTTTTATTTATTTGTAGTATATGGAAAAATTACAATTTATACCTAATACTCGTCTTCACTCGCCGCATGGCCGGCGCCCTTTTATATATGATGCCCGCTTCCTGCCCAATGGAGTAGCAAAACCGGTCATTATTTTTATTCATGGCTTCAAAGGCTTTAAAGACTGGGGGCATTTCAATCTTATTGCCGATTCCTTTGCGCAGGAAGGCTTTGTTTATATCAAGCTAAATCTTTCGCACAATGGCACGACCCCCGAAAAACCAATGGACTTTGCTGACCTGGAGGCCTTTGGCCAGAACAACTTCAGCATTGAGCTGGACGACCTTGACACCCTCCTCGACCACCTGGAAAAGGGAGAGTCAGCAATACCAGCCGGCGAAATGGACTTCAGCAGGCTTAGCCTGATTGGCCATAGCCGTGGAGGAGGCCTGGCCATGTTAAAAACGGCCGAAGACCCGAGGGTAAAAGCATGCGTTAGCTGGGCAGGTATACACGACCTGAGCAAACGATGGCCGGAAGAGTTTATCGAGGACTGGAGAAAGAAGGGGGTGCAGTACATTTACAATTCCCGCACTAACCAGCAGATGCCGCTTTACTTTCAGCTGGCGGAAGACTTTACAGATAATAAGGAACGCCTGGATATCCCTACTGCCGTTGCAAATATGGAACAGCCCCTCCTGCTGATACATGGCACTGCCGACGAAACCCTGCCTTACCAAATGGCCGAAGAAATGAAGCGATGGAAACCCGATGCTGAATTATTTCTGGTGGAGAATGCAAATCATACCTTTGGAGCGAAACATCCTTATGAAAATTCCG
This sequence comes from Nafulsella turpanensis ZLM-10, assembly GCF_000346615.1. Taxonomy (GTDB): domain Bacteria; phylum Bacteroidota; class Bacteroidia; order Cytophagales; family Cyclobacteriaceae; genus Nafulsella; species Nafulsella turpanensis. The sequence continues at coordinate 84,489 of NZ_ANNU01000024.1, read as the reverse complement.
TATTACCCCCAGATAGCCAAATAGTGGCCCGGCGAACACTTGAATTTTTGAAAAAAGTTATTTAAATTACATCTAAACTTTTCTACCAGTATGGACTTTTTAACTATCCTCTTCATCATCCTGAATATCCCGGCAATGGTTGCGATGGTTTTCCTGATCAACCGAAGCACCAAACTTCGTGTATATGAACGGATTAGCTGGCTTGTTTTTTCATTTATAGCACCAATTATTACACTAGTGCTTTTTACCGTTCAGGTTCCCAACTGGAGAAAAGGACAGAGCAGCTTTGACTTGAAGTCGTAATATTCTACCAAAAGGGTAAAAATATTTAAGCTATACAATTTGTTGTATAGCTTTTTTTTTGCTCCTTCATCCCGTGGAGCATTATTATGAAAGCACCTTCTTCCATTATCATCCTCAAATAATGGAGTATTGGGGAAAAGCAATGTTGCCAGACCAGCTCTAACTAAACCAGTCAAGCAGAAATCTTCAAATCACTTCAACTTCCTGCTCTCCTTAAATAGGAATAAATAAAAAAAATATATTGTTTATAAGAGTTTGCTGGTTTACTTTTGACGTTTCACTCCAATTTTAAACGCTAAAAGTAACTAATGAAACACTTTCTACTACTCCTCAGCCTGTTTGCAGGAACCCTTTTTTCCACAGGATGCGCCTCCAGCTATCATTCCACACACCCTCCTTCTAACTATTTTAATTCTACAGAAAACACAGACGAGCTGGCGTTCTCTTATCGCTATGATGTACTGAGAGAGAAAGGGAACAAAAAATATGCAAAGAAAGAAGACAAAAAAGGATTAAGAGTAGTAGCCGTTAAGATCACGAATAATACTGAGCGGCCGCTTTTCTTTCCGGAAGATTTTGAAATTACTTCCGGCCATCAATCTGTTTATTTATTAGAGCCGGACTACATCCACAGCAAGCTTAAGCAGGGAGTGCCTATTTACCTGCTCTACCTCCTTCTTACGCCCATGAAGCTATACACCTCCAACAATACCGGAGATGTTACCACTACCGAAATCGGCTATGTACTTGGCCCTGGAATTACAGCCCTAAACATGGGAATGGCCGCCAACGCCAACAATAAATTCAAGAGGGAACTACTGGAATATAACCTGGCAAACCAGGTTATTGAAGTGGGTGAAACAGTGTATGGGATTATTGGCTTTCAGAGTATTGGCTACGCACCTTTAAAATTAAAACTGAAGAATGAGTAGCAGCAATTACAGGCTGTCTTCTCTTCTCCGCTAATCCCGGGGAAGAAGAAGGCTGCTCATTATCTTTCAGTATAAAAAAAATGAACCTACCCTTACTAAAGGGGCAAATAAAAAAGAGCACCGATTACCGATGCTCTTTTTTATATATCTACCAGAAAAAACGGCAGTTATTTTAGTTGCTATATATCCTTACCATTTGGTTCAGGTTAAAAGAATATACGCGGTAGAATTTTGCTTCTGTTGATTCAAATAGTTTATTCATGATTTCCCTGTTTAAATTTCTTAGATACAAGGTAGTACATTTGCCGACCGTCCGGAAACAAGAACCTCCTTATACATCACAATGTAAGGTTTAGCTTATTTTTCACCCTTACACCACCTCTATCCCGCATATTTAACTGAAATTCAGTTACTTAATACCAACATTCTATTACAAATAACTCCTGATTTACTGCGTTTTACTAAATTCTAATCCATTTTACGCTCTAATATTGCCTGAAGGTCGGGCGGAAGAGGCATAGAAAGTAGCGGCGGCACCTTGGCTCCGCCTGTATTTCCGACAGGGATTTTACCTACAAAAGATTTAACACCTCCCACCAGCAGGCGCAGTACCTGCCCCCTCACTTCCTTCCAGCTTTTAATGGAAAATCCAAAGCGCAGCATTAACCAATGAGCCTTTGTATGTTCCCATGGATAAGCCTGCCCAATAATGTGCGCCCGCTCCAGGTGATACCAGGCTAATGGTAAATCACCGGCAGCAAAAGCCACTCTATATGACAGAAGCTCTTCCGCATAAAAAGGCTTCAGGCGAGCCGGCATCACGGTATTGCACTTCAGCAAAGCCATATCTACAGCAAATGAAATTTAAAGAGAAGCCAAACTTTCTTCCAGCGCTTTAATTTTAGCTTCGGCATCGGCCTTTTTCTTTTTCTCTGCCTCCACTACCTGCGCCGGAGCTCCGCTTACAAAGCGCTCATTGCTCAGCTTTTTATCGACCGAAAGCAGGAAACCGCGGGTATACTCCAGCTCCTTCTCAATCTCCTGGCGCTCCTTTTCTACGTCGATTGTTCCCTGGAGAGGCACATAGAGCTCGTCGCCTCCATTTACAAAACTTACCGCATTGGCTGGTTTTTCCTCTGTAAAGCTCAGGCTGCTGATATTTGCCAGTTTATTAATAATGCCTTCGAAACGCTGGTATACCCCCGGCTCTTTGGTTTTTATTTGCAATTCCAGCGCCTCCTTAGGCGAAAGGCCTTTGCTGTTCCGCAGGTTCCTTACCTGGGTAACGGCTTCAAAAGCTTTGGCTGCATCGCGTAAAAAGGCTTCATCAATATTTTCAGCTGTTGGCCATGCTTCAATGCTTATACTCTCTCCATCTTTCCGCTCCTTCATGGTCTGCCAGATTTCCTCTGTAATAAACGGCATAAAAGGATGCAGGAGCTTCAACAGTTTATCCAGATGGTCTAGTGTGGCTTCATAAGTTTCCTTATCGATAGGGTCACCGAAAGGAGGCTTCACCATTTCGAGGTACCAGCTGCAGAAATCATCCCATGCCAGCTTATACACCGTCATAAGTGCATCAGATATACGGAACTTGCTGAAGTGATCTTCCAGCTCAACAAGAGCCTGGTTAAAGCGGTCTTCGAACCAGCGGATGGCAATTTCATTGTTTCCTTCACCACTTTGCTCCTTCACTTCCCATCCTTCAATCAGGCGGAAGGCGTTCCAGATTTTATTGTTGAAGTTACGGCCCTGCTCGCACAACTTTTCGTCGAACAGCAGGTCGTTACCGGCCGGCGAAGAGAACAACATACCCGTACGAACGCCATCAGCCCCATACTGTGCCATTAGCTCCAGCGGGTCGGGCGAATTGCCGAGGGATTTCGACATTTTGCGCCCCTGCTTATCGCGTACAATCCCTGTTAAATATACGTTCGTAAATGGCTTTTGGTCCCGGTACTCATAGCCGGCAATAATCATACGGGCTACCCAGAAGAAGAGAATTTCCGGAGCCGTTACCAGGTCATTGGTCGGGTAGTAATAATTGATTTCTTCGTTATCCGGATCAAGTATTCCTTCGAATACTGAAATAGGCCAGAGCCAGCTGCTAAACCAGGTATCCAGCACATCTTCGTCCTGGCGCAGATCCGCTGCCTGCAGGTTTCGGTTACCGGATTTCTCGCGAGCCAGCACAAGCGCCTCCTCTACGGTTTCGGCTACCACAAATTCACCATTGGGCAGATAAAAGGCGGGAATCTGCTGACCCCACCAGAGCTGACGGCTAATGCACCAGTCGCGTACATTCTCCATCCAGCTGCGGTACATATTTTTAAACTTCGGCGGGTGCAGCTGAATGCTGTCGTTCATTACATTTTCAAGAGCCGGCACCGTAATCTTGTCCATTTTCAGGAACCACTGCATGGAAATCTTTGGCTCAATTACGGCATCGGTCCTTTCGCTAAAACCTACGCTGGTTTTATAGTCCTCTTCTTTTACAAGAAAGCCCTGCTCATCAAGCTGCTTGGCAATCTTTTTCCGCACTACAAAGCGGTCTTCCCCAACAAACAACTGAGCGGCTTTACTAAGGGTACCATCATCGTTCAGGATGTCGATACTCTCCAGCCGGTGCTTCTGCCCCAGCTCATAGTCATTTACATCGTGCGCCGGCGTTACTTTTAAGGCACCGGTACCGAATTCCATATCCACATACTCATCTTCAATAATAGGAATGGCACGATTAATCAGCGGCACGATAGCTTTTTTCCCTTTCAGGTGCTCATAGCGACTGTCGTTCGGGTTAACGCAGATAGCAGTATCGCCCAGAATGGTTTCGGGGCGAGTGGTGGCAATCGTTACATATTCATCGCTATCTTCTATCTTGTAGCGGATATGGTAGAGCTTGCTGTTTACCTCGCGGTGGATTACCTCATCGTCGCTGAGCGCCGTTTTACCGGCAGGGTCCCAGTTCACCATCCGGATGCCGCGATATATCAGTCCTTTGTTGTAGAGGTCAATAAACACCTTAATTACCTGGGCGCTCATGCTTTCTTCCATGGTAAAGCGGGTACGATCCCAGTCGCAGCTGGCACCCAGCTTTTTCAGCTGTTCGAGTATAATTCCCCCATACTTCTCTGTCCACTCCCAGGCATATTCCAGAAACTCCTCCCGGGTAAGCGTATTTTTATTAATACCCCGCTCCTTTAGCATGGCTACTACTTTGGCCTCGGTGGCAATGGAAGCATGGTCCGTACCAGGTACCCAGCAGGCATTTTTGCCTTCCATTCGGGCTTTGCGCACCAGTACATCCTGTATGGTATTGTTGAGCATGTGGCCCATGTGCAGCACACCTGTCACGTTCGGTGGCGGAATCACCACGGTATATGGCTCTTTCTGCGGATCGGGTTCTGAATGGAAATACTTATTTGCCAGCCAGTACTGATACCATTTATCTTCTACCTCTGCAGGATTATATTTGGTACTTAATGCCATAATGAGTTGTATATAAAAAGGCCTAAAATTCTTTCTTCCGGATACTGTAAAATGCAAAATTAGTGAAATTAGCAAAAAACAGAAGCGCTTTGCCAAAGTTGTTGAAAGAGAAGCAGGCCTCGGTGGAGGTTTTTCTTTTAAAGTGAAACTTTTACCTTTGTCCCGAACCATTTTTTAAATTTACAATGAGCCATAAAACACAAGATCCTTCCCTTAAATCATGGGTAGAGGTTCCCTCCCACTCCGATTTTCCTATCCAGAACCTGCCATTTGGCATTTTTAGCACCGATGGCAAAAACACCCGCGTGGGCGTTGCCATAGGAGAGCAGGTACTGGACCTAAGCGTACTGGCAGAAGAAAGCTTTTTTGATGAAGTTGCCATTGAAGACCTTTCCGTTTTCTATGAAGAGGCACTCAACCCTTTTATTGCACTGGGTAAAGAGGTGACAAAGGCCGTAAGGGAAAGGATTTCTGATCTTTTAAACCAGACCAACAGCGAACTGCGCGACAACGAGCGGGTACGCAAAGATGCCCTTATCCCCATGAGCCGGGTGCAGATGCACATGCCGGTAAAGGTTGGCGACTATACGGATTTTTACAGCAGCGAAGAGCATGCCCGCAATGTAGGAACGATGTTCCGCGATCCGGACAATGCCCTCCTGCCCAACTGGAAACACCTGCCCGTGGGCTACCATGGCCGCGCCTCTTCCATTGTTGTTTCAGGCACCGATATCATCCGCCCTAAAGGACAAACAAAGGCCGATGATGCCGAAAAGCCTACTTTTGGTCCTTCCCGCCTGCTCGACTTTGAACTGGAAATGGCCTTTATTACCGGCAAAGAAACCAGAATGGGAGAAAGCATTAGCACTGCCAATGCAGAAGAATACATCTTCGGCTTCGTTATTTTCAATGACTGGTCGGCCCGCGACATTCAAAAGTGGGAATATGTACCCTTGGGCCCCTTCCTGGCCAAAAACTTTGCCTCCTCTGTTTCGCCATGGGTGGTAACTATCGAAGCCCTGGAACCTTATAGAGTAGAAGGTCCAAAGCAGGAGCCTGAGGTATTGCCTTACCTGCAATATGAAGGCAAAAAGAACTTCGACCTGAACCTGGAAGTAGCCATTCAGCCGGAAAAAGGGGAAGGAAAAGTGGTGTGCCGCTCTAATTTCAGGCATATGTACTGGAATGTAAACCAGCAGCTGGCGCACCAGACCGTAAATGGCTGTAATATTAAAGTAGGCGATATGTATGCCAGCGGCACCATTAGCGGTAAAGACAAAGATTCTTACGGCTCTATGCTGGAACTGAGCTGGCGGGGCACCCAACCCATCCAAATGCCCGATGGCAGCGAACGTAAATTCATCCTCGACGGCGATACCGTAATAATGCGGGCCCATGCCGAAAAAGACGGTGTACGCATTGGCTTTGGCGAAGTAAGAACGAAGGTTTTACCGGCGAAATAAGTAAATAGTGGCTAGTGGTTAGTGCCTGGTGCTGAATACCCATCTACCTTAAACCAAGCACTAGCCACCAGGCACCTGTCACTTTTCCTCATAATCATGACTCAAGACTCAAGCCGCATCGGCGGACCGCTCAAGACTAAGCCCGTTGACCCCAAACAGCTGTCAGTGCCGGAGTTCCATAGCTATATGCTGGGAGCAATTGCGCCACGACCCATTGCCTTTGCCAGTACGGTAGATAAAGCGGGAAATGTCAACCTCAGCCCATTCAGCTTTTTCAATGCTTTTGGCTCCAATCCTCCCATTCTTATTTTCTCCCCGGCCCGCAGGGTCCGCGACAACACCATTAAACATACCCTTGAGAATGTGCAGGAGGTAGATGAGGTGGTGATAAATATCGTGAACTATAAAATGGTGCAGCAGATGTCACTTTCCAGCACCGAGTATGAAAAAGGAGTCAATGAATTTATCAAGAGCGGGCTTACCCCTGTGACTTCGGAACGGGTTCGTCCACCGCGGGTAGCTGAAGCGCCCGCGGCCTTCGAGTGCAGGGTTAAGCAAATTATTCCAACAGGTACCGAAGGCGGAGCGGCCAATCTTATTATTTGCGAGGTATTACTCATGCATGTGCAGGAAAACATCCTGGATAAAAGTGGCAAAATCGATCCGTTTAAACTCGATGCTGTGGCTCGTATGGGTGGCGACTGGTATTGCAGGGCGCAGGGAGACGCGCTTTTTACCGTTCCAAAACCATTGCGCAATATGGGCATGGGGGTTGACCAGCTACCGGATGAAATTCGGAATAGCCATATTTTAAGTGGTAATGACTTAGGCATGCTGGGGAATACCGAAAAAATGCCCACTACTGAGGAGGTGGAATCATTTGTCCGCCAACACCACATTCAGGAGCTCCTGCAAAAATATAAATCCGAAGAGGCAGAACGCAATACGGAACATCAGCACCAGCTCGCGAAAGCCTATCTGAAAGAAGGCGATGTAGAAAGTGCCTGGAAAGTCTTACTAATGAAACAGGAATCTTAAGCTCCAGCTCCATTCTCCAGTAAAGCGGGTATAAAAGGCAGGAAGAAGTGTACAAATACTTCCTTCCCCTTTCCGCATTATCTTTTTCATGGGATTCCTATCATAGAGCATAGAGGCCCACTTTCCGCTTAAAGGCCTGGCCATAAATTTCTTTCCGAAAATCCTGCACCTTTGCGGGCTGCCCCTTACCTTTGCCGCGGAACCAGATTGTTCAAAAGTGGAATTTCACGAAATTGAAGCTAAAATACTGCAGTACAAAGAGGAAGGGAAGCGCCTGTTTACCACCTCCTCTTTCCAGTCTCACAGCCTGGTACTGCTCCACATCCTGAGCCGCATTGACCGGAGTATTCCCGTTTACTTTATCAATACAGGCTACCATTTTGCAGATACTGTCCAGTTTGCCCGGCAGATTTGCCATGAATTCGGCCTGCCTTTTGTGGATATTAAAAGCAGCACTCCTAAAATTATGCAGAAAGATGCAGATGGCCGGCTGCTATTTGTCTCTGACCCTGACTACTGCTGCTATTTGAACAAGACACAGCCCCTGGATACCATCCTTCGCTCGCACGATGTATGGATAAACGGCATCAGGGCCGACCAAAGCGCCACCCGCAGTGCCATGAAACTGGAACAGCCGGCGCCCCACGGCAGCTTCCGCTTCCACCCTATGCTCGACTGGGACAAGCGTAAAATTTTCGCTTATTTGCGGGAATATAAGCTGCCACGCAATCCGCTGGATGCAAAAGGCTACGCCAGTATTGGCTGCGAACCCTGCACCCGCCGGCTCGACCCCGATATGCAGGAGCGTGAAGCCCGCTGGTATGGCCTTAATAAAACTGAATGTGGTTTACATACCGATTTAGTGGCGAAGTAGGTTGGTTGTTGGTTGTTGGTTGTTGGTTGTTGGTTGTTAAGGGAAATTTAAAAGTCAGCACAACTCTTCTTTTTATTCACTCATTCTCTCACTCAAAATTCAGCCATGAAAATACTGGTAACCGGTGGAGCCGGCTATATTGGCACTTCTCTTATTCAGGCACTTGTAAAGGATGAACAGGTAAGCGAAGTAATTATTTACGACAATTTAAGCCGCACGAACTTTAACCTGTTTCTGGGAAGGCCTTATCCTGAGGGACAGAAAATAAGGTTTGTACAGGGAGACTTACTCGACTCCAGGAAGTTAAAGAAGAATCTGGAAGGTGTTTCAGTTGTTTATCATTTAGCCGCTAAAGTCAGCACCCCTTTTGCCAATACCGATGGCCATATGCACGAGCAGGTTAACCACTGGGGCACTGCCGAACTGGTATATGCGGTAGAAGATAGTGAGGTGGAAAAGCTTATCTACACAAGTAGCAGTTCTGTTTATGGCAGTTCAAAGGCTTTGATAAATGAGCAGGACCAGCCGAACCCTAAAACTCTTTACGGGATTTCGAAGCTGAGAGGTGAAGAGCATGTTCTCCGATTGAAAGATCGGTTAAAAACCTATGTTATCCGGCTGGGCAACGTATTTGGCTATAATAAGAGCATGCGTTTTGATGCCGTTATTAATCGCTTTATGTTTGATGCCCATTTCAAAAACCGCATCAGCATCGATGGAAATGGCAAACAATGGCGGGCATTTGTCCACGTAGAAACAGTGAAAGAGGTACTGAGCCAGCTTGCTTACCAGCAAATCCCTTCCGGCATTTATAACCTGGTTGATCGCAACCTGCAAATACTGGATGTGGTGGATGTGTTAAAGGAGATATACCCTCAGCTGGAATTCATTTTTATTAACCAGCACCTGCAGTTAAGTGAAATACAGGTAGAGCCAAGTGTTATCCTTCAGCAATATTTTCCACATTTAGCGAAAGACAACCTTAAAGAAGAATTACTGGCGTTCAAGGAAGAGTTTGCCTTCTAGTGCCAAACCTTCTTTAAAAGTCTATCTCTCCTGTACCAGTCCTTTAATTTCTGGAAGCCATTAACAGGTTTAAGTCTTTATGCTTGAGGCTAAATTTACGGGCCACATGGGCATTGCTTAAAAATCCTTTATAGGTATATACTCCATTCATAAACCACTTATAGGCAAATATCATTTCATCCACTCCTCCCACTTCGGCTGCCTGCAGCAGAATGGGTGTAAAGATGTTACTGAAGGCAGTGGTAGCAGTACGGGCCACTCTTGATGGTATATTGGGCACACAGTAATGGATGACGTCATGCTTCCTGAAAACAGGATTCCGATGCGTAGTCAGCTCAGACGTTTCCACACAGCCTCCCTGGTCGATGCTAACATCAATAATGATGCTTTCGGGCTTCATATTCATCACCATCTCTTCATTTACAACGCAGCGATTCCGCCCTTTTTCGGCCCGTATGGCTCCAATCACCACGTCGGCAGTTTTTAAGCTGCTACTGAGGGTCACCGTATCAATCGTGGAAGTATACAGCTGAGAGCCCAGCGATTGCTTGATACGGCGAAGCTTATACAGGTGGTTATCAAAAACCTGCACTTCCGCGCCCATACCAATGGCAGCCCTTGCAGCATATTCAGCAACGGTCCCTGCTCCCAGAATCACTATTTTAGTAGGTGGCACGCCGGTAATTCCCCCTAAAATAATTCCTTTCCCATTATTTACACTGCTCAGGTATTCAGAGGCAATCAGCATAAGCGTACTGCCGGCAATTTCGCTCATGGCCCGTACCACAGGCATCCCTCCCACCTTATCTTCTATCAGTTCAAACCCAACTGCGGTAATTCTTTTTTTATTGAGCTTGTTAAAATAATCGGGGCGCTGATTTCCAAGCTGCAGGGCAGAAATGAGGGTCTTACCAGGTTTCAGGTACTCAATTTCCTCATCTGTAGGCGGCTCTACTTTCAGTACGATGTCTGCTTCAAACACTTCTTTGGCGCTATACACAATTTTAGCCCCTGCCTCGCTATATTCATTATCTGCATATTTGGCAGTATGCCCGGCTTTGGACTCCACCCACACCTCATGCCCGTTATTGACAAGCAGCGCAACCGCCTCGGGTGTAAGAGAAACCCTGTTCTCCTGCATGGCCACTTCTTTGGGTATACCAATCCATAAATGCTTGTTGCTTCGCCTTACCTCAAGCAACTTCTCCTGCGTAGCGAGTCCGGTTTGTTTGGAAAGTGCTTCCATACCGGTCTGTGGATACGTTTTACTCATGTGTACTCAGTAGTATTGTTCTACTATTGTCTTCATTGACCTCTATCTGCACCTGCAAATACTGTTCGGGCAGTATCTCTTCAATTTTGGAGGGCCACTCAATTAAACAGTAATGGCCTGAATAGAAATACTCTTCGGCTCCTATCTGCAGCGCTTCGGCCACTTCCTTAATTCTGTAAAAGTCGAAGTGATACACCGGCTCATCACCCTCAGCTCTGTATTCATTTACGATGGAGAAGGTAGGGCTCTGCACGGTGTCTTCGACTCCCAGCCGGAGGCATATTTCCTTGATCAGGGTAGTTTTCCCTGCCCCCATACTTCCTTCAAACAGCCATATTTTCTGTCCTCCCTGCCCCCTGGCAAAAGCAATAATCGCAGCCGCGGTTTCGGGCAAATCTCTTTGCGAGGGGCAGCTAATTTCTAAACCTTTCTCCAACAGCATGCTATTTATTCCCTAAGGTAACAACCGGAATAATTATTTCTTCCAGAGAAATTCCACCATGCTGGAAGGTATCCCGGTAGTAGTTCACATAATAATTATAATTATTAGGATACGCAAAGAAATGATCTTCTAAGGCAAAAACATAGGCCGTGGACACATTTAACTTCGGAAGGCCAAATTTATCGGGGTGGCGGGCTTCCAGTACATGGTTTCCATCCCAGTTCAGGTTCTTCCCCTGCTTATAGCGAAGGTTGGTATTTACATTACGGTCGCCAATAATTTTAAAGGGCCGGCGTACTCTAATTGTACCATGGTCGGTACTGATAACCACCTTACATTTTTTCTCCGACAGCCGCTTCAGCAACTCAAACAGGGGGGAGTGTACAAACCACGATTTGGCGATACTCCTGTAGGCCGATTCGTCCGGCGCCAGCTCCTTGAGCATTTCCACCTCTGTTCGCGCATGCGAAAGCATATCCACAAAGTTGTAAACCACTACGTTCAGGTCATTATTCAGCAGGTTGTTCAGACTATCATTAACACTTTTACCCTGGCTGGTATGGATAACCTTATTGTAAGAAAATTTGGTATCTGCCAGCCCGTTTTGCTTTAGCTGCCGCTTCAGAAAATCTTCCTCGTAAAGATTCTTGCCTTCATCCTCATCGTCGCCCCGCCAGAGGTCGGGATATATTTTTGCCATTTTATCAGGCATCATTCCCGAAAATATAGCATTCCGGGCGTAAGCCGTAGTAGTTGGCAGTATGGAAAAGTAGGTGTCATCCTCCTCTACCGACAGGTATTCGGTAACAAGCGGCTCAATGCTTTTCCACTGGTCGTAGCGAAGGTTATCGATCACGATAAAGAACACCGGTTCCTTCTCCTTTAGTAAGGGGAAAACCTTTTTCTTCATCAGCTGATGAGAAAGCAGCGGTTTATCGGCCTTTGGATCGTTGAGCCAGTCTTCGTAATTATCAATAATGAATTTGCTGAAGTTGCTGTTGGCTTCATCCTTTTGCATGGTAAGCACCTCGCCCATACTGCCGGTATCGGCCGTCATAATCTCCAGCTCCCAGTAAACCAGCTTTTTATAAATTTCCACCCAGTCCTGGTAGTCGCGGCTATCAGACACCATCATGCTGATATTGCGAAACTCCTGCTGGTAGTTCATATTTGTCTTTTCCGACACCAGGCGCTTATTGTCGAGTATCTTTTTTACCGAGAGGAGAATCTGGTTAGGGTTGAGCGGTTTAATGAGGTAATCGGCAATTTTAGAACCAATCGCCTCTTCCATTATATGCTCTTCCTCACTTTTGGTAATCATGACCACCGGCTGGTTCGGCTTGCTGGACTTGATGTAACTGAGCGTTTCCAGCCCCGTCATTCCCGGCATATTCTCGTCGAGGAAAATAATATCGAAGGATTGCTGACTGACTTTATCGATGGCATCGGCTCCGCTGTTAACAGGGGTTACATCATAGCCTTTCTTCTCGAGGAACATAATGTGGGGCTTGAGCAGGTCAATTTCATCATCGGCCCATAAAATACTGTATCTTTGCATAAAAATTGAATTACTTCTCTAAAGCTTTTATAACTTTGCATCTGCTGGCATATTATATAAATAGCTGAAGTGTTGAAAAGTTAAGCTATCGGGCAATAATATATTATTGGCTCATTTGCCTTACAAGATAGAACATACCTGCGTGAATAAGAAGAAAATTTTTAATGACCCTGTTTACGGGTTCATCACGATATCCAGCGAGCTGATATTTGACATTATCGAACACCCCTATTTCCAGCGCCTTCGCCGGATAAAACAACTGGGACTGACTGATTTTGTATACCCGGGTGCCCTGCACACCCGCTTTCACCATGCCATGGGGGCCATGCACCTGATGAGCATAACACTCGATAACCTCCGGAGCAAAGGCCATGAAATAAGTCATGACGAGTATGAAGCCTGCCAGGTGGCTATTCTGCTTCACGACATCGGGCACGGTCCGTTTTCGCACGCCCTTGAATTTAGCCTTCTGAAAGGCATCCGGCACGAGCATATATCGCTCCAGCTAATGGAGTACTTTAATAAGGCCTTTAACGGGCAGCTGTCGCTGGCAATAAGTATTTTCACCAACCAATACGAGCGGCGTTTCTTTCATCAGCTCGTATCGAGTCAGCTCGACATCGACCGCCTCGATTATTTGCAGCGCGACAGCCTCTTTACCGGGGTTTCGGAAGGTACCATTGGAGCCGACCGTATTATTAAAATGCTGGACATTAAGGATGACCAGATAGTGGTGGAAGAAAAAGGCATTTACAGTGTAGAAAACTTTTTGAGCGCACGCCGCCTCATGTACTGGCAGGTATACCTGCACAAGGCCACGGTAAGTGCCGAAAAAATGTTAATAATGCTCATTCAGCGGGCAAAATACCTGGTAAGCCAGGGCGAACAACTGTTTGCTACTCCTGCCCTTCAGGTATTCCTTATTCATGATGTAAGCCTTCAGGGCATACAGGAGAACCAGGAGTTTTTAAGAGCTTTTGCCTCCCTGGATGATACCGACATCTGGGCTGCCGTCAAGATATGGAGTCATCATCCCGATCGGATTTTATCGGCCCTCAGTTGTATGCTGCTGGAGCGGCGGCTCTTCCGGGTAATCCTGTCGAACGATAAATTTGAAAAACGCCTTGTAGAAGAGCTGCGCCAGGCCATTAGCGAAACCTATGCTATCATCCCAAAGGATGTAAAATATTTCCTGGCCTGCGGCTCCATGAGCAATGCCGCCTATATAGCAGGCGGACAGAATATCAATATCCTTACCAAAAAAGGAGCGGTAATTGATGTAGCCCAGGCTTCGGACCTGCCTAATATTAAAGCTATGAGCAAGATTGTAAAGAAGTTTTACATTTGCTGGCCGAAGCACATAAAAATTGCAAAAGAAGTTCTAAGCTAAGCAGATGAAGTTTACGGTAAATCAAATAGCCCAGCTCCTGGGCGGAATGGTGGAAGGGAGTGGAGATGAAGAAGTCTCTACCCTCAGTAAAATTGAAGAAGCCCAAAAAGGAAGTATTTCTTTTTTATCCAACCTGAAATACGAGCAGCACCTGTACAGCACACAGGCCTCTGCCGTTATCGTCGCCAAAAATTTTCAGCCAAAAAAATCTTTCAGCACCTCTCTTATTCGGGTAGAGGACCCTTATACCAGCTTTACGGTATTGTTGGAGGAGTATCATAAAATTCTTTCTTTCCAGAAATCCGGGGTTGAAGAACCTGCGTTTATGGCCGAAGGCGTAAGTACCGGCAACGGAATATACCGGGGTGCTTTTTCTTATATTGGTAAGGGCTGCAAAATCGGAAACAATGTAAAAATTTACCCCCAGGCCTACATTGGCGAAAATGTGGAAGTAGGTGACAATACCATTATTCTTGCAGGCGTAAAAGTATACCCCAATACCAGAATTGGCAGCAACTGCACCCTACATGCCGGGGCGGTAATAGGCAGCGATGGCTTCGGCTTTGCTCCACAGGCCAATGGAAGCTATAAAACCATTCCACAGCTAGGCAATGTGGTACTGGAGGACTGGGTAAGCATTGGCGCCAATGCCACCATCGACTGTGCCACGCTTGGGAGCACGGTTATCAGGAGGGGTGTTAAAATCGATAACCTGGTACAGATAGCCCACAATGTAGAGATAGGAAAAAATACGGTTATCGCGGCACAATCCGGTATTGCCGGTTCTGCTAAAATTGGTGAAAGCTGTATCCTGGCCGGCCAGGTAGGAGTAGTAGGGCACCTTGAAATTGCCAGTAAGACCACTGTTGCCGCACAGGCCGGAGTAGGAAAAAGCATTAAGGAAGAAGGAAAGATTTTAATAGGCTCCCCGGCTTTTGAACGTGGACCTTACATGAAATCCTATGCCCTGTTCAGAAATTTGCCCGATTTAAATAAGAGGGTAAAGGAACTTGAGGAAAAAATCATAAATTTGCGCTCGTCAGACTCAGAATAGATGAATATTAAGCAGCATACTATAAAAAAGTCCATTACCCTATCCGGTGTTGGGTTGCATACTGGTGTAAGAGCAAATATGACCTTTTTGCCGGCTAAACCTAACCATGGAATAAAATTTCAACGGATAGATATTGAAGGCCATCCTACTGTAGATGCTGATGTGGACAATGTAGTGGACCTTTCCAGAGGAACAACCATTGAACAAAGTGGGGCCCGCGTTAATACAGTTGAGCACGTAATGGCAGCCTTAACAGGTCTGGAGCTGGATAATGTACTCATTCAGCTGGACGGCCCGGAACCGCCTATTATGGATGGCAGCTCCATCCAGTTCATCAACGCTCTTAAGGAGGCTGGCGTAGAAGAACAAAACGCCCTGCGCAATTTCTTTGAAGTACCTGAAGGAATTTTTTACCGTGAACCCGGGCGCCAGGTAGAGATTGCCGCCCTTCCACTTGACGACTATCGTGTTACGGTAATGGTCGATTACAATTCGCCTGTTCTGGGCAGCCAACATGCCTCCCTGAACAAAATAAGCGATTTTGAAGAGGAAATTGCCCACAGCCGCACCTTCTGCTTTTTGCATGAGCTGGAAATGCTGCACAAGCAGGGCCTCATCAGGGGTGGTGATCTGAACAATGCCATTGTGGTAGTAGACCGGGTAATAAAAGACGAGGAACTGCAGGAACTTGCTTCTCTTTTTAATAAACCCAAAGTGGAGGTAAGGAAAGAGGGCATTCTTAATAATGTGGAGCTACGATATAGCAATGAACCGGCTCGCCATAAACTACTCGATCTGGTAGGAGACCTGGCCCTTGTAGGCCGCCCCCTAAAGGCACAAATACTGGCCGCCCGGCCGGGCCATGCAGCCAATATTGCCTTTGCCAAAAAGCTGAAGAAAATGATGAACGACTTCAGCAGAAACAACAATATCCCGGCCTATAACCCTACGCTCCCTCCGGTGCTGGACATTAACCAGATCTCTAAAATGCTCCCCCACCGTTACCCTTTTCAGCTGGTAGATAAAATCTTTCACCTGGACGAAAGTACCGTTGCCGGCGTAAAGAACGTTACCATTAATGAGCCCTTCTTCCAGGGCCACTTCCCGGGCAACCCGGTAATGCCGGGTGTACTGCAAATTGAAGCCATGGCCCAGACAGGCGGCATACTGGTACTCAACACTGTACCAGACCCGGAGAACTACTGGACTTATTTCCTGGGCATCGACAACTGCCGCTTTAGGAAAATGGTAATGCCCGGCGATACGCTTATCTTCAAATGTGAGTTACTGGCTCCTATAAAGCGTGGAATTGCAAAAATGAAAGGCTATGCTTACGTAGGAAACACCCTTGTAAGCGAAGCTGAATTATCGGCAAGCATTGTACGAAAAAACTCATGAACCAACCCTTAGCCTACATACATCCCGAAGCTAGAATAGCTGCCAATGTCGTTGTTGAACCTTTTACCGTCATACATAAAAATGTAGTGATTGAAGAAGGCAGCTGGATTGGCTCCAACGTTACCATTATGGAAGGTGCTCGCATCGGTAAGAACGTAAGAGTATTTCCCGGAGCAGTTATCTCAGCCATTCCGCAGGACTTAAAATTTGCAGGGGAAGAAACGACTGTTGAAATTGGGGACAATACGACCATCAGGGAGTGCGTGACCATAAACAGAGGAACGATCGATAAGTACAAAACAGTGGTAGGAAGCAACTGCCTGATTATGGCTTATGTCCACATCGGCCACGATTGTATCATCGGCAATAGCTGCATCCTGGGGAATACCACACAGTTTGCAGGCCATGTACAAATCGAGGATTTTGCTATTTTTGGTGGTGCCTGTGCTGTACAGCAGTTCACGAAAGTAGGTGCACATGCGTATATTGGTGGCGGTTCTCTTGTAAGAAAAGACGTTCCTCCGTTTATCAAGGCAGCCCGCGAGCCTCTCAGCTATGCAGGAATTAACTCAGTTGGCCTGCGCCGGAGAGGTTACACCAATGAGCAAATCAATGAAATTCAGGAAATTTACCGACTGATTTATCTCAAAGGCCTCAATAATAGCGATGCTTTGGATAAAATTGAAGTTGAACTCCCGTCAAGCAAAGAGCGCGATGAAATTGTTAACTTTATTCGTTCCTCAGACCGGGGTATTATGAAGGGCTCTATAGGGTAATACATTAATGGCGGTCAGTAAAAAGTAAACAAACAGCCAGCCTCCTCCTTAACTTCTGCTTGTGATTGTTCGTCTTCAATCTTTAGGAAAAAAGTACTTCAGAGAATGGGTATTCCGGGGAATGGACTACCAGTTTGTGAGCGGCCAGTCTTATGCCATTACAGGCCCTAATGGAAGTGGAAAATCTACCTTTTTAAAAACCCTTAGCGGGGCTATTCCTGCAACAGAAGGAACAATTTCTTTTGAACAAAAGAGCGGGCAAGCCATTGAAGAGGATGCATGGCCGCACTACCAGGCTTATGCTGCCCCTTACCTGGAGCTGATTGAAGAATTTACCTTAAAGGAGCTGCTTCGTTTTCATTTCGCTTTTAAACAGCCTGTAGTTAACAGCTGCATGGAGGAGCTGGCAGAAAAAATGGTGCTGTCTTCGGCTTACCATAAAGAAATAAAGTATTTTAGCTCAGGGATGAAGCAGCGCCTTAAGCTGGGATTGGCTTTTTTTTCTCAGGTTCCCATCTTACTTTTAGACGAGCCTACCTCTAATCTCGACAGCAGGGGAATTGACTGGTACCTGGAGCGTGTAACCGAAGTAAAGAATGATCGTTTACTTATCATCTGCTCCAATCAGAAGTATGAGTATCAGTTCTGCGAAAAGTTAATAGATATTACCGACTTTAAAAGATATAAGCAAAACAAATAATCTTTTTTTAACTATCCACCAAAATTATTATTATAATTGTTTTCTAAACTATTAAAATCTATGAAAAAAGCATCTCACCTACTTTCTGTCTTATTTCTGATGGCCCTGGTAATTTTCACTTCCTGCAAAGATGATACTGTGGAAGAAACTCCCCTGGAAGAAAATACCCGCATCCTCACCGCCGGCCCTTTTGAGGTTAGCACTGTAGCTCTAGACCCTGCCGTTGATTATAATTTTACAGGTACTTCTACCCTAACCTTCTCAGAGAATGGCACTTACACCATCACAGGAGGAGATGCCTTACCAATGGTCCTCAGCACAGGCGCCTCTATTCCGGCATCAGGAGAGTGGAGCTTTACCGATACTGAAAATTTCAATGAAATTACGCTTGTAAATGGCTCAGAAAGTGTTGAATTGACTGTTACTTCTCTCACAGATAATGAAATTGTTTTTTCTTATGCTGGAGCAGAGCCTAAGCCTACCGATGAAGTAGAAGTTACCGTTACTGCAACACGATAGTTCTTACCTGAAAACGTATTATAAAAAGGGGAGGTACTCAATTGAGTACCTCCCCTTTTTTATGAATTTCTAATACTGCAATTCCACAATAGTAACACCTGGCCCTCCCCGATCGGCATGTTCATCTTTCATGGAAGCGACTATCCCATAGCCCTTAAGATGTTCCCTTATCATCTGGCGAAGAATTCCATCGCCTTTACCGTGGACAATACGAAGCTCCGGTGCTCCAAACATGGCGGCATTATCGAGCAGGTTATCTACAATGGACAAGGCTTCTTCTGCCCGCTTGCCCCTCACATCGAGTTGGGAGCTAAAATCGGCCATTCGCTGGTTAAGATTGATGCCGCGCATGGCAGGCTTACTTTCAACATCAGCTGTTTCCTGGCGGTACTCCTTTCTGCTAATCTTCTCCAGGCGGTTAAGCTTTACTTTAGACTTTAAAGAACCAATCCTGATTTCAGCATCCTTGCCTTTTATTTCCATCACCTCTCCTACAGTCTGCTGCCCCTTTATCCGGATGAGATCTCCCTCCTCAATGGCTCCTCCAACTACTTTTATGCTGGAGGTTTTCTCCTGGGCTTTTGCCTCTTCAGGCTTCAGCTTCACCTTTTCTTTTAGCTCCTGCAGCCCCTGCCTTGCCTGGCGTGTGCTCTCCTTTTCGGCACTGTTTTCTTTAATTTGCCGGATGGTCGCTTCTATACGCTGGTTGGCTTCGGAAAGTAACTGGCTGGCTTCCTGCTTAGCCTCCTTCAGAAGCTGGGCTTTTTTATTTTCTATGAAGGATCTTAACTCCTGGTACTCCTGAACTGCCTGCTGCAGTTCTTTTTCCTTTTTACTGAGTTCTTTGTTTTTATCATCAAACTCCTTTTTTTCCTTTTCCAGCTCAGCCAGCAGCAGCTCCATTTTCACCTGCTTTACCCCTACTTTTTCCTTCGCCTGCTGTAAAACACTTTTGGGGAGGCCTATCTTCCGGGCAATTTCCAGGGCAAAAGAGCTGCCGGGTTTTCCAATTTCCAGCTGGTACATGGGCTCCAGCTGGGCAGCATCGAAGCGCATGGCTCCATTAACAATTCCCGGTGTTCGCTCAGCCAGCTGCTTTAAGTTGCCATAGTGCGTATTGATTACACCGAAAGCCTGCTGTCGATTGAGCTCCTCCAGTATGGATTCGGCAATGGCTCCGCCAAACTGAGGCTCGGTACCCGTACCAAATTCATCGATGAGGAAGAGCGTCTTTTTATCCACCATCTGGGTAAAGAACTTCATGCTGGTAAGGTGAGAGCTGTAGGTACTCAGGTCATTTTCCAGTGATTGCTCATCGCCTATATCGATAAACAGATTTTTGAATAGGCCTACCCTGGAGCCATCTCCTACCGGAATAAGCAAACCGCACTGCACCATATACTGCAATAAAGCAACGGTTTTAAGCGCAACTGATTTACCTCCTGCATTTGGACCGGAAATAACCAAAATTCGCTGGTCCTGATGAAGGTGAATATTCAATGGCACTACAGGCTTTTGCTGCTGCTTATGCGAGAGGTACAGCAAAGGGTGCACCGCCTTATACCATTCTACCAGCTCCCGTTTTTCGAACTGCGGGTATACCGCATCTATTTTTAGCGCAAAACGAGCCTTGGCCCTGATAAAGTCGACTAATCCCAGGAAATTGGCTGCTTTTCGCAAAGCCTGCACATGAGGCCTTACCTGGCTGGTAATCGCCAGCAGAATACGCACAATCTCCCTCTTCTCCTCATACTCCAGCTCCCGAATGTTATTATTGATTTCCAGCACTTCAGCAGGCTCCAGGAATACAGTTTGGCCGGTGGCAGATTCATCATGAATAAAGCCTTTTATCTTCCGCTTGTACTCTGCCAGTACAGGAATTACAAGGCGACCACCCCGTATGGTGAGAGACACCCCTTCTTCCGAAAAGCCTGAGCTGACAGACTGGCGCAAAATGCTTTCCAGTGTTTTTCTTGCCCGGCTCTGCTCAGCAATTAAGGCCCTGCGAATTTGCTGCAAAGCAGGGCTTGCATCGTCGCGCAGATGACCTCTGTCATCAATAACCCTGGATATTTGCTTGAGCAATCCTTTATCCAGCACAACAACTGAAGAAAGCTGTTGCAATTGGGGATACTCCTCTTCTTTATCTGAAAAATAATCGAGACAGGCAAAGATGGTCTGGAGGCTTAAGCGAAGGTTGTTCAGCTCCTCCACACTTAAAAAAGCGCCTTCGAGTCGGGCCTTCTCGAGCTGCTTATCAATAGGAAAAAAGTTAGAAGAAGGAAACTCATCGCCACTCTGTAAAATGGCAGTAAACTCCCTGGTTTGCTCCAGCAGTTTCTGCAGTAAGGAAAAGTCATCGGTAAAACGAAGCTTTTCTACATAATACTGGCCCATTACACTCAGGCACTCCTCTTTCAACAAGCTTCTTACCTGATCGAAGCCTATTTTATTTTCTAAATTTCTCGGATATAACATCTATATTTTAACATGCTCTACCCAAAGGCAGGGCAAACTTTCTTTTATTAATATGAATGGAATTTAAATGAAGAAGACTCCGGCCGCTGCCCGATTTAATTCTTCCGGAAAAGTTCCCAGATTCTACTCCACAACAAGAAGGAAGGGTGTCAAATCAAAACGAGCTAAACTACATCAACAATCACCCGCTCACTTTTCTCTTTAACGAATTTTAGCTAATAAACATTCAGGCAAAAAGTTGGCTTGCCAAGATCAGCGTCTCTCTTTCTCAGCCTTCTGTCGCCTGCTAAGGGTGTCGATAAGGGCCGCATGAATATCAGACATTTCGTCGTACTCATTCAGGTAATACTCATAACTTTCCGTGTACTGCTCCGGGCTAATGTTCCACTCCTCAAATATCTGCAGCTCATAAATACTGAACAACTGGCGGGCCGAATCGGTAGAAACCCGCAAATTTTTTACTTTTGCTTCAGCAAGCTGCAAATCGGCCATTACCCTTACCAGCGTTTCCTGTGAAAGAACATTTTCGGGTTTATCTGCATTATTTGAACAGGCCGTCGTTAAGAGAGTAACAAGTAGCAGCAAAAAAAGATTTTTCATGCTGAAAATTACTTAATTAAGTCCTAATTTTAAAAGTTAAACATCAGCAAACATGAAAGAGCTCCTTAAAAAGCTCAGAAAGTATGAAATTCAGATAAGAAAGGCGGTCAACTGGCAAATGCAGGGCAACTTTCATTCCATTTTTAAAGGCTCCGGGCTGGAGTTTGACGATGTTCGGGCTTACCAGTATGGCGATGATGTGCGGGCCATTGACTGGAAAGTGACGGCTAAAGGTCATGGCACTTTTACCAAAACCTTCAAAGAGGAGAAGGAACAGTTAGTATACTTTCTGCTCGACGTAAGTGCCTCTCAGGAAATAGGCCAGCAGTCGCAGCAAAAGCTCGATATTGCCAAAGAAATTTGTGGTGTCCTTACCCTTTCTTCTATCAAAGAAGCCAGCCAGGTAGGACTCATCTGCTTTTCAGACAGGAATGAGAAATACCTTCGCCCCGGGGCAGGTGGTCGCCATGCCTATGAAATGATTAGCCAGATGTTCCGGCTCCAGCCCCAGTCTACCCAAACAGATTTAAGTGCGGCATTTCTGTTCGCCCTTAAGCTTATTCGCCGGCGTAGTGTAATTGTGGTGCTCTCGGATTTTATTGATACCGGGTGGGAACATAACCTAAAGGCCCTGGCCAGAAAACACGATTTGGTGGTAATACATATTGGGGATAAGCGGGAAACCCACCTTCCCGGCCTTGGGCTGATTCCGGTATATGATAAGGAGAAGCAAAAAACAGTATGGACCAATACTTCTTCCGGCGCATTCAGAAAAAAAATGGTCAAAACCTATCAGGAGAACCAGGAGCAGCTCAGAAAGATTTGTTCTCAGTATCAGGCCGACTACCTGTTTGTGGATACTGCGGAAAATTTTGTTCCCAAGCTTATTTCATTGTTTAAAATCCGTAATAAATCAAGAAAACGTGCTTAAACGCTTCCTGTACTTTATTATTTTTTGTTGCAGTCTTGCCCTTCCTGTTTCCGGATTTGCACAGGAAATTGAACTTAGAGGCCAGTTCTCAGATCAAAGCCTGAAAGTGGGCCAGCCGGTAATGTATACTTTTACCGTTCGGTACCCTCGCCACCTGAATGTGCTTTTGCCTGA
Source organism: Nafulsella turpanensis ZLM-10 (assembly GCF_000346615.1). GTDB lineage: Bacteria > Bacteroidota > Bacteroidia > Cytophagales > Cyclobacteriaceae > Nafulsella > Nafulsella turpanensis. The sequence continues at coordinate 62,071 of NZ_ANNU01000024.1, read as the reverse complement.
CTCCACCTTTAACTTTGCTCCTTTCGAGATTGTCGACAAAACTTATTATCCTACTGTTTCGGACTCTCTTTACAGCACCGATAGTGTAATATATACACTGGCAACCTTCGAGCTTGACTCTGTACAACTCTTACGCATGCCGGCCTATGTAATTCAGGGCGGTGACAGTAGCGTGGTCTTTTCCAGCCCCGACACTGTTTTTGTAGAAGAAATGATTTCGGTATTGACTGACTCTGCCACTTTTGTAGAACACATCGCTTATACGGATGTGGAGTATGAGTTTAACTACCCTTATGCCATTGCCGGCACTTTAGCGGGCCTGCTAATTCTGGTAATGCTTGGCTTTGTTTTTGGCAAGCCTTTGCAGCGGCGCTACCGGATTTACAAATTAAGAAAAGGGTACCGGAAGTATGAAAAAGCTTATCAGGAAGCATTGGCGGCCTACGAAGCAAAGAATGAACATGTGCAGCCGGAAGGCCTGCTGAATATATGGAAGAGCTATATGGAGCAACTCGAAAGCATACCCTATACACGTTTAACCACAAAAGAGATTGCAGCCCTGCAGCGGCATGAACAGCAGCTTAGCGACGTGCTGCGCATTATCGACCGGGGCATTTATGGCCGCCTGAGTGACAATCGTTTTTCTGCCAGTTTTCGTGAATTGCAAAAGGTGGCAAGAGAAAGCTTTGAGTCCAAAGTAAAGGAGGTGCAACATGCTTAAAACTGCCTCCGATAGCTGGATCTGGCTCTCCACACACTGGTTTCAGCCCGAAACGCTCCGTTCTTTTGAGTGGGCGAACCCGTTAATGCTTTACCTGATTCTCCTTATCCCCATTCTGTTCCTCCTCCGCTACCTGTTTCGCTGGCGAAGAAAACAGCGGCTGGATGTAGCCCTGCCGGAAGATCAGCTAAAGTGGAGCCCCGTCAGCCTTTTACGCTTTGTTCCTCCTGTGGTATTAGGCATAGCCCTTACTTTTTTATGCATTGCACTTGCCCGGCCCCAGAGAAGTAATGAGCAGGTAGAGCAATGGACCGAAGGCATTGACATTATGCTGACAATGGATATTTCAGAATCCATGAAAATAGAAGATTTTAAGCCGAACCGACTGGAAGCAGCCAAGGATGTGGCCAGAGAATTTATACAGGGCCGCTTTCAGGACCGCATTGGCATGGTGGTTTTCGCCGGAGAAGCCTTCTCGCTCGCCCCCTTAACCACTGACTACCAGCTACTCAATGAGTACATTGAAAGCCTTAACTTTTCCATGATAGAAGCCGGAGGCACGGCTATTGGCAGTGCGCTGGCCGTTTCGACCAACCGTATGCGGGAATCAGATTCTGAGTCAAAGGTGCTTATTCTGCTGAGCGATGGAGAAAATAACGCCGGGAGCATCGACCCCATTACCGCTGCCAAGCTGGCCCATGCCTATGGCATTAAAATATATACCATTGCAGTAGGGAAAGAAGGAAGGGTACCGTTTGGCAAAGATATTTTCGGCAATACCAACTACATTGAAAATGAGCTGGATGAAACCACCCTCCGGAAAATAGCCAACATAGGCGGTGGCAGGTTTTACAGGGCGGCGAATCAGGAGGCTCTGGAAGAAATTTTTGCCGAAATCGATCGCCTGGAAAAGGCCGAAATTAAGGAGACCCGCTTTAAAGATACAACCGACTTTTATGATATTTACCTGAGCTGGGCTATTGCTTTTTTTATCGTATGGATTTTCCTGAAAGGAACCTTCATCAGCAATATTTTGCATGACTAAGGAAGTAATGACTTACAACGCCTGCGCAGGTAGGTAGCTTTGCACAAGCTGATAAAATCCGCTCCTGAAAAAAGATATTTAAACGCTCACCATCCTTTCTTCCACCTAAAACCTGTAGTCTATTGCTTCAAAGGCAAAGAAAAACAACCTAAAGCTGAAGAGAATCAGCACAACACCTACAATTCTGTTCATCCAGTTCATGAAGAGAGGGGTTAACACCCTCCTTAACTTATTGGCGGCATACGCTTTTACAAAATCCAGTAGTAAAACGGTGAGAATGGTGGCAGCGAAGAAAACCACTTCAAGTTCAAAAGGATAACGATAGTTGAGAGCCACCATGCTGGCAACTCCAATCCAGAATAACAATACGAAAGGATTGATACCATTCAGCAGAAATCCTTTGATTAACTGCCGGCCAATTGACTTTCCGTTTACGGCAACTACCTGCCTCTGCTGCTCCTGTACTTTCCGGACTAAACTACTCCCGCCAAAAATCAGCATGATAATCCCACCGGCAAGGCCAAGCCACAGCTGAAAATCCGTATTTTTGGTGAGAGTGGCCACACCAATGGAGGCAATTACAACAAATAAAGCATCACTCAGGGCTATGCCTACTGCCATTCCTGCACCGGATGCAAAACCTTTTTCGATGCTGGTTTGGATAAGGGCAAAAAAAACAGGCCCAATCAGTAGCGCCAGGAGTAAGCCATGCAGAATGCCATTAATTAGAGCATCTACTGTTGCCATTCATTCTTGCGTTCTTCTTCAATAAAATGCAGGAGTTCCTGGTACATCTGGCTTTTAATTACCCGCGGAAACTTATGCTGCCCTCCTTCTTTTCCTTTTTGCTTCAGAAATTTATAAAAAGCCTGTACAGGCACTACATCCACTAGTACTTCCTTAAGGGCGGCACTGCGTTCCGTGGCATAGTCGTCATTTAGTGCTTTTAAATGAGTATCCAGCCTTTCTTTTACCACCTGAGGCTCTACAGCTTTATCGGTACCAATAATCCAGTGGTGGGCAAACAAACTTTCATAGGGTATCCCTGCCACTGTAAATTCATTAATTTCCGTGTCCAGCTCTTCTGCCACTAATTGAATTGCCCGGTTCATATTATCTACCGACAAATGTTCTCCACACAGGCTCAGGAAATGCTTGGTGCGTCCGGTAATTATGATTTCACTTTCCTTTTTCGATACAAATTTAATAACATCGCCAATCAGGTAACGGTAAGCTCCTGAGCAGGTGGTGAGCAGGAGTGCATACTCCTTCCCCTCCTCCACCTCATCTATCATACAGGTTTCGGGCTTTTCCACCATTTGCCCATCAGGGCCAAAGTTCTTTTCGGTAAATGGCACAAACTCATGGAAAATGCCATTGTTCAGCACCAGTCTCATGCTTCGGCGATTTGGGTAAGCCTGAAAGGCAATAAAGCCCTCGGAAGCCAGATAAGTTTCCATATAGGTTATAGGGCGCGCCAGTAGCTTTTCAAAGCTCTTTTTATATGGCTCGAAAGCCACTCCACCATGCACAAATATGGAGAGGTTAGGCCAGATATCGTGTATGGTATCTACCTTATAGTAGGCAATAATTTTCTCGATTAGAATTTGGATCCAGGCAGGAACGCCCACAATCACGCCAATATTCCAATCCTTTGCCTGGCGGGTAATCTCATTAAGCTTTTCTTCCCAGTTCCGCTCCTTGGCAATCTTCTGGCCGGGCTTATAGAACCCCTGGAACCAAAATGGCAGTTTAGAGGCCGTTATCCCACTTAAATCTCCTTCGTAGTAAGAACCCGAATGATTCAGCAAAGTGCTGCCACCCAACATCAGAATATTAGTTGTAAAAAGGTCCGATGGCAGGTTTTTATAATGGGAAAGCGAAAGAATTTGCCGGACACTGGTCCGCCGGATGGCCCTCAGCATGTCGTTGGTAACAGGAATATACTTTGACGCGGCCTCGGAGGTACCGGAGCTTAAAGCAAAATACTTAACCTGCCCGGGCCAGCAAACATCTTTTTCGCCGGTACGTGTACGGTGCCAGTAGGAATTGTACATTTTATTATAATCATGTACCGGCACATTTTCTTTGAAAGAGCGGTATAGTTCCTTAGCACCTCCCCCTCCTGCTGCAAGGATTTCAGTAAAGGAAAAGTCTTTCCCGATGGCTGTCTGCTGCGCTTTAGCCAATAGCTTTTTCAGTTCTTTGCACTGTAACTGCTGCGGTTCAAGTTTTTCCTGCTCTATACTTTCTCTTATTCTGATTCCTTTTTTGAGCAAGCTCCCTAAAATCGCCATAAATTCCTTTGTTCATTACCCTCTTTACATTCTGCTGTGTATTTTGCAGAGGTTTGGGGATTTTACTTAAAATTAAGCTTTATTACTTACAACAATATCCACTAAGGACATTTAAGTGATAAATATAGCTAAAGCCAAAAATAATAAAAGCATGAATATAGCAGAAAACATTAAAAGATTTGAAAACATAATACAAAACGACTCCTGCACTTTAATTGCTGTAAGTAAGACAAAGCCGGTGGAAGATATTCTGGAGGCGTATGAAGCAGGTTTAAAAGATTTTGGTGAAAATAAAGTGCAGGAGCTGACGGAAAAATTTGAACAGCTCCCAAAGGATATCCGCTGGCACATGATTGGCCACCTCCAGCGTAACAAAGTAAAATACATTGCTTCCTTCGTCCACCTTATCCATTCGGTCGATAGCTGGAGACTGCTAAAAGAAATAAACAAGCAGGGAGAGAAAGTGGGCAGGACCATCAACTGTCTTTTACAGGTTCATATTGCCCGCGAAGAAACAAAGTTCGGCTTGAGTGAAGAAGAATTGCTGGAGCTCCTGCAGTCTCCGGAATTTGCCGCCCTGGGGCACATCCAGGTTACAGGACTTATGGGAATGGCAACCAATACCGAAAACCTGGAACGGATACGGGAGGAGTTCCATTACCTCCGGGAGCTCTTCGACCGTATCAGGACAGACTATACCTTACCTAATGCGGAGATGAAGGAACTTTCCATGGGTATGAGCAGCGACTACCTTACCGCCCTTGAGGAAGGAAGTACGATGGTACGCATTGGTAGTGCCCTCTTTGGCAGCAGAAATTACCATTGAAAAACTGGCACTAAGGTACTATTGAAACAACACACCTGCCGGCCCCATTGGGACTTCCTTCCTGAAGATGAGCCGCTGCAGAATTTTCTGAAAACTAACCTCCACCACCTAACCCGAATGATATGCAAAAAATTTTCTTACTCTGGAGCGCTGCCCTCGGGGCGCTGGGAGTGATGATTGGTGCCTTTGGCGCACATGCCTTAAGTGCTATGCTCGAGCAAACCGGCCGCACGGCCACCTTTGAAACTGCCGTTAAATACCAGATGTACCATACGCTTGCTTTACTGGCTACAGCTTTACTCCTCGGCAGAGCAGAAAGCCGGTGGTTTGAATATGCAGGCTGGGCCTATATTGCCGGCATTATAATATTTTCCGGCTCACTTTACATTCTTTGCCTGAGCAATGTTGGCAAATGGGGCGCTGTAACTCCTATTGGTGGACTGGCGCTTATTGCTGCCTGGGTTTGCCTGTTTATAGGTGTTTTTAAGAACCTGTAAAAGAACTGCTCTTCCATCGGGAACCCCAAAAAAAAAGGGGCTGCTTTTTAAAGCAGCCCCTTTTCATTTCTCACTAATTCTATTTTTACTTAGTCTCCTCTTTTTTGGGAGGAAGTATATTGCCTACCATTTTTACCCTTTCCTGGGAGTTTACCGCATTGGAGATAATGGTAATCACTTTCGTTTGCCCTCCCATTTTTCCGGCACTGTTAAAAGTCACTTTCAATTGAGCAGTATCGCCTGGAGCAACAGGATTGCGGGGCCAGTCGGTAGCTGTACAGCCACAGGTTACATTTACGTTGGTGAGAATAAGCGGCTCAGTACCTGTGTTTTCGAAGGTAAAAACATGCTCAACCTTGTCGCCCTGGTAAATATCACCAAAGTTGTACTCGCTTTCTTCAAAAGTAATTCTGGGGCCGGCCTGAGTCGATTTTTCCGCCACAGGCTTCTGGGCAAATACGGCTACACTTACAAAAAGAGCCAGGATGGTAAATAATACTTGCTTCATATTTTTGTTGGTTATTTTGGATGATGTTTTCTCTACTACCACAGGCAAAAACAATGCCTTTCTCATTAACAAATATTACGAAAAAAAATTCTTATTGAAATTAATTAAATATAATTCTTTGGTGGCACGGGTAATGGCGGTATACAACCAGCGGATATATTCCCGGTCTACCATCTCTTCGGTAAGGTAGCCCTGGTCTACGAAAACCGCATCCCACTGCCCTCCCTGCGATTTATGGCAGGTAAGTGCATAGGCAAATTTTACCTGCAGGGCATTCAGATAGGGATCTTTTTTTAAGGCTTCGCGCAGCTCCTTCTTCTTCGACAGGTCGGCATAATCCAATTTTACTGCTTCGTATAGCTTCCGGTAATCTTCGGACGATAGGGAAGCCTGGGGCGTGTGAAGGGTGTCCAGAATAATTTTGGCTTCGAAAGGTGGCACATCCGGATAATCTGTCAGGCGCAGTTCCAGGGTGGCGAAGCGGTAGCCATAAAGGTCTTCGAAGTTCACAATCTTCATTACCTCCACAAAATCGCCGTTTGCCAGAAAGTTGGCTGGCGAATCGGGAGGCAGGTAGGTATAATTGTTACGAACTATCATCAGGTAGTCGCCGGCATCAATTTCGCTTTCGCTATACTGGATGACCCGCCGGATATACTGGTTATATTGCACTGCCGCTTTATTGGATCGGGTAATGATAATGGCATTTTCCATCCCGAATTTATTGTAGGCATAGCGGAGTCCATCTTCCAGCTTTTCACCCGTCATCCGGTAGGTATCTTTAAAAGTGCGGGTAACGAACTTAATAGAGAAAGCTTCTTTTTGCAGCTCATTCCGCAAATTAGTGGCATTAAACAAAATACCGCTATCATGCTCCTGCCGCATTACTTCTGTAAACTCTACCTCCTGTACCTGCAGCCGGAGGTGGCGCTGCAAATAATTAATATCCAGGGCAGGGCTTTGCTGCTGATGCACCGGTGGCAGCTGCGCACTGTCGCCAATCAGCAGTAGCTTATTATTTTCATGGGCATAAACAAAGTCAATTAAATCCTTCAGCAATCCGTTATGGCCTACCTCTGCCACATCAGACAGCATAGAGGCTTCGTCGATAATAAAAATGGTATTTTTAAAATAGTTCTTCTGAAGGTCAAACAGGAGATCATCTCCTCCTCCAGGTTCTCCTGCCTGCCGGTAAATAATCTTGTGGATGGTATAAGCCGCTTTACCGGTATAGGAGCTCATTACCTTGGCGGCCCTTCCGGTAGGGGCCATTAGTGCAAAGCGGTAATTGAAGAGCGGCAGCGTCTGCACCAGGGCGCTCACCACGGTGGTTTTTCCCGTACCTGCATAGCCACGCAACAAAAGGGCTTGCCGGCTACCTTCAGGCGCCTTTATAAAGCTGTCGAGCAGGTTAAAGAAACGCGACTGCCCACTCGTCGGCTGAAAAGGAAATTTTTTAAGAATGATTTGGGAAAATAAAGGCAAATTAGATGGATTTTAATGTCTGTTCTGAAAAGCTTTCAAGTTTGCTTTCCTGAAACATAAGTAAAAAAGAAGCGAAACCCTTACGGAGCCCTATCGTCCGGGAAAACGGTTGCCATGGAAGTAGTAGCCTTTGCTGCCAAATGGCGCACTTCCTGCCCCTTACTATCATAGCTGACATCCCACACCTCTGCTTCACAAAAGTTAATTTTCCTGCCCTGCTTTAGGACACTGCCCACCACATGCAGCTTTACTCCCACGGCAGGCCGGAAGTAGGAAACTTTTATTTCAGCCGTCACCACATGCTGATCTTCCGGCACCAGGGTGTAAGCCGCAAAACCAGCCGTAATATCGGCCAGGGTAGCAACTAAACCTCCATGAACAAAGCCTTTCTGCTGCTTATGCTGCTGCTCTATTTCCAGCCATCCCTCTGTCCTTCCTTCTTCAATTACACTTAAGTCAAAGCCGATCAGGTGCATGAAATGCTGTCCTTTTAAAAATTTTTTTACCCTTTCTTTATAATCTTTGTTATAGGTTTGAAGCATAATAAATTATTTTCTGCTGCAAATATAAAACATAAGCAGGAGCTTCCAGAGGATAAAAAAGCTTTTCGGAAGCAGCTTTGAATACCCAGAAGCATATAATAGGGGCTCTATAACAATAAATAGCATGAGCGATCGAGACTTCATACATCAAAAATACGGCAACCGTCTCCGACTCAGGGTTTGTGGCATTTGTATAGAAAACGGGCACATTTTACTGGTGCGCCACAAAGGGCTTGGAGAAGAAGGCGAATTGTGGCTACCCCCCGGCGGTGAAGCAGAATGGGACTCTTCCCTGCCTGATAACCTGAAGAGGGAATTTAAAGAGGAAACAGGCCTGGAGATTTCGGTAAAAGATTTTCTTTTTGTTCACGAACATTTACAGGCCCCGTTACATGCAGTAGAGCTTTTTTTTTCAGTGCAACGAAAAGGAGGGCACCTACACCGGGGAACAGACCCCGAACTTAGTTCGCAGGAGCAAATAATACAGGAAGTTCGCTTTATGAATTTTGACGAATTAAATAGGATGGGGATGAAGAAATTACATGCTCTTTTCCATGGCTGCAGCAGCATGGAAGAGCTAAATAATAAGGCCGGATATTTCAAATTTGAAAAATAATCAATAAAATAGCGACTTCATTCACTATGTTTTACACCATAAAATTTTTATACTTGCATTTAAAATCACGGAAAAATGACTAGAATATTTACTATTTTACTTTTTGTAGTAGCCATTGGGCTGGGATACTTCCTCTACGATTCTATCAGAACTGACATTAATCAGGAGCGGTTGATAACCTCTACTGAAGAAAGGGTTATACGCAAACTGAAAATGATTCGCGATGCCCAGATTGCCTACCAGGCCGTACGTGGTGAATATACCGACAACTGGGATTCCCTGCTGGGCTTTATTGATACCGGTAAAATGTATATTGTACAGAAAAGGGAAAGGGTTATAACGCTTGATTATGGTGCAGATAGTACCATCGTGAATTATGATACTCTTGGTACGGTAAGTGTAAGAGACTCCCTCTTTAACGAGAGAAAATATCCTGACTTTAACCTTGCGGAACTGCCGATAATTCCCGGAAGTGAAGGCAAACGTTTCGAACTTTTTGCCGACCAGATTACAAAGGGAACCGGTGCTGTCGTAGATGTTTTTGAAGTAAAAGATGTGCATGTAATTAATCCGGAGCGCCGAGGAGATGTTGGCCCTGGTCCGTTAAGAGTAGGTTCAAGAACAGAAGCCACCACTCAGGGAAACTGGGAATTTTAATTTGAATACCACCGAAGCATATTATAAACTACGCCAGAAAATAAAAGACGGTAAGTTCGACATTGACCAGCTGGAACAATACAACTTACTCTTACAGGCCGGCGATAAGGAATTTCAATTAATTATTGTAGATTCCAAAACTCACCATTGCCTTTTACTGGAGCATTATGATTTATTCGGTATAGATACAGAAGAAGACTACCTCCAGATACTGGAAACGCTTTTCCGTGACCATCACCTCCTGATGGCCGGCTTCTGGAATGGGGTTAAATTTTCTGTAAAAAACCATAAGTTTTGCCTGGTACCCGCCTCGCTTTTCGATAAAGAAAAGCTGGGCGCGTACCTACGGCTGAACTGCCATATTGATGAGCAGCGCGAACGGCTTTTTTACTACAAGCATATTAAAACAAATGCAGTAACCGTTTTTGCTGCCAATAGCCGCCTGATTGAGTGGCTCCACCAACGCTATCCTAACCTCCACCTACAGGTACTCCACCACACCTGCGCCTTTACCGAAGGCATCCTTCAGTATGAAGACCACAGCAGTCAGCAGGATCTCTTCCTGATGCTGGAGAATAATGTACTGACGGCCGTGGTTACAAACAGCAGAAAGCTGGAGTACTGCAATATGTTTTACTGTCGTACCGAACAGGAATTTGTACGGTATGTTATGCTCATCTTCCAGCAGTTACAGCTCGACAGAACCACTACCAAAACAATTTTATGGGGCAGCATCGATACCCAATCTTCTTACTTTAATGCCCTTGCCCCGTATATCAGAAATATTTCGTTTGGAGGCCGCCCCAGGTTTATCCGTTTTAATTATATGTTCGACGAAGTACCGGACCACCAGTTCTTCGACCTGTACAGCATTTACGTTTGTGAATAATGGATAATAACAAAAGAGTAGCCCTTTTCCCCGGCTCCTTCGATCCCTTTACAAAAGGCCATGAGGATATTGTACTTCGGGGGCTGAAGCTGTTCGACCAGATTATAATTGCCATTGGCTACAACAGCCAGAAACAAAACCGCTATATTGAGATCGACCGGATGATCGGCCTGATAGAAAAGAGCTTTGCCAATGAAGAGCGGGTAAGCGTAATAACCTACAATGAACTAACCGCCGGCCTGGCGCATAAAACAGGCGCTCGCTTTCTGCTGAGGGGCCTGCGCAATACCACCGACTTCGAATTCGAAAATTCGGTTTCGCAAATGAACCGCTACCTGTTTAAGGAACTTGAGACAGTTTTTCTGATTACCTCCCCTACTTATGCCGCTATTAGCTCTTCCATTATCAGGGAAGTACATAAATATGGTGCCGATGTTAATGAATTCCTTCCCTACGAATTATAGAGGCAGTTCTTTCAGATAAGCCTGGTGCTTAATTTGTGGTATTTCTTAATGACGTGCCGAATGCTCCTGTAAGAGTTCACCATCGCCTGGTTTACCCCCTTTTCATCCATCCAGCAAACATCTGTTATACTTTCCTCCAGCTGGGGCTTCATCTGGCTATCGTCCAGGCAGTCGAAACGGTACCAGTAGGTCTTTTTCAGGTGCTTTTTGCCATTCCGGACATACGTATGCCAGGTATGCGTAATTTTATCCGACAGCCGTACTTTTACATTACACTCCTCCTCAACTTCCCGTAAGGCGCCCTCTTTCTTTCCTTCCTTTTTCTCCAGCTTTCCTTTCGGCAAATCCCACTTCCCCTTGCGAAAAATCAGAAGAATTTTATCGTCTTTTTCTACGATACCTCCACCAGCCTTTACAATCTTGAACTGACTCCTTACGGCCTTCTTAATACTTTTGTACTCATCCGGTTCAACCGAAAAGGTTATGCTGTCAAGCTCCTTAAACTTCTTTTCCTGCATCAGGTTTATCAGGGCCTGCACCTGGCTCCGGGTAGCCTCTTTCACCAGCACATCATCAATCAGTTTTTTACTGTCTATATTATCGGTACGTCCATTTAGCTGCACATCATAAATATGGTGGCTGTGCTCTTCGGTCGCTCGAATAAGGTTAACAGAGATATCATTTATGAAGATTTTCATAGAGTAAGGGTTTGCCCTGCCACAAAGCAAAAGAAAGATGCTCTACCAGCAAAGACAAAAATGATTAATTTTATTACTTTTAATTTGTTTACGTAAATTCGCAGCATGAGCATTGCAGATAATACTACCCAGATTGCCCGTGATATCGCCACTAAGTTACTGGAAATAGGCGCCATAAAGCTTAGCCCGGAGCAGCCTTTCCAGTGGAGCTCGGGCTGGCATTCGCCCATTTATTGCGATAACCGCCTTGCACTTTCCTATCCCGATATACGCAACTTCATTAAGAGGGGTTTAAGTAGCTTAATCAGCCAGCATTTTCCTGCAGCAGAATCCATTGCTGGTGTTGCTACGGCAGGTATACCACAGGGAGCCCTGGTAGCAGATGCTTTACAACTCCCCTTCGCTTATGTTCGCTCAAAGCCAAAGGGCCATGGAATGGAAAACCTGATTGAAGGGCACCTGCCTGCAGGCCGGAAAGTAGTGGTGGTGGAAGACCTGGTCTCTACCGGAGGAAGTTCTCTAAAAGCAGCCGAAGCACTTAGATCGGCAGGTTGTGAAGTTTTAGGCATGGCCTCCATTTTTACCTATGGATTTGAACTGGCGAAGGAAAACTTTGCCGCGGCTCAGCTCCCTCTCTACAGCCTGAGCAATTACAACATTTTAATTGAGGAAGCAGAAAAACTCGGACTGGTAACAGCCGGTGAGATAGGTTCACTGGAAGCCTGGCGAAAAGCCCCCGAAAGCTGGAAGGGAAGGTAAATCCAGCTTCTTCCTTAAAACTTCTCCTCTACTCCTAATCCAAAAAGAGCGAAATCGTATTTTACCGGGTCGCGGGAGTCGAGCAGCTTTAAATTTTCGGTTAGCTCCAGGGCCGTTAACCAATCGGTTTGTTTGCGACTGATGAGGCCAAGTTTGCGCCCTACCCTGTCCACGTGCACGTCGCAGGGGCAAACGAGCTGAGAAGGCTGTATCTGTTTCCAGATGCCGAAGTCCACTCCATTATTATCGTGCCGAACCATCCAGCGAAGAAACATCAGCAGGCGTTTACAGGCCGCCTTCCTGGCAGGCGTTGCCACATGCTTGCGGGTACGCTGAGGAGCATAGGGCAGGCTAAAGAAGAGGTTATGAAAACCAATAAGACCCGGACCTACATGAGTATCGGCAGGTGATAAGTGCTGTACAAAGCCATCTTCCAGCGAAGGATACCTGCGATAATACCAACTCAGAAACTCGATAAAGTAAAGTGTATCGGTGGTATTAAATGTGCGGTGCTTAAACTGAAGAAAGCGTTTCAGGTCCTCCTCCTGGTGGTGGAGCATAAAATCATGAGGAGCCCAGTCCATCAGGGCAAATAGTTCCCTGCATTTTTTAATAATGGTTTTCCGCTGGCCCCAGGCCAAAACAGCTGCCCAAAAACCGCTGATTTCAATATCCTCCTTTTTTGAAAACAGGTGCGGAATACTTACCGGGTCATCAGGAATAAAGGAAGGCTGGTTATATTTTGCCACCTTCTCATCAAGAAAAGGCTTTAACTGCTTTATTTTTTCAGAAACTGCTTTATCCATTACACTAAATCTGCGGCTCGTATAACCATACGCTCTTTGCCGTTAAACCATTCGAGGAGCACCCGCTCGGCATCCAGCTGGCGCACCTCCCAGTCGTAAGTAGGTAAGGTACATAACTTCTTAAGCCTTCGCCGGACAGGATCGATATATACCAGATCAAAAGCTTCCAGCTCATGCTCCTTTACCGAGTGCCATTTTTGCAGCAGTGCACCCTCAAAGCAGGTGAAATGAAACTGCCCCCATACATGCTGTTGCAGGTCAGGAAAACGGGGACTGGCATTTAACTGAAAATAAGGAGGCCCGAATAAGACCTCATCAATTTTTCGTTTGCTTAATTGCAGGCCCTCCAGGTGAAGGAAAGTCTGCCATTCTTCCTCCTTTTCTTCCTCCAGCCCTCCGGCTGCTGATAACCGGGCCAAGAATGCAGAAAGGTGGGAAAGTAAAAGAATTACTCCTGTGAAAAAGAGCGAGAAAAGGGTAATAAAGGGGTATAGGACTATAAAAACAATCTTCCAGAGTATTTTAAAAATATTTTTCATTTGGCGCAAATACTAAAGCTTCAGTTACTCTTCCGTAGGTTTAACAGGAAAGAGACGGAAACCTCACACGCCGCGTAAAATATTTTGCAGAATAGGACCTATCCCACTGGCAAAAAACTCTACGGCAATTACCATAATAATCAGGCCCATGAGGCGCATCAGTACTTTATTTCCCGTAGATCCTAACACCCGAAGAATTTTACCGGCACTCAATAGTATCACCAGCGTTAGTACACTTATAAGAAGCATTACCAGAACGAGTGCCACTTTTAACCCGACTTCATGCGCATCTTCCATTAAAACAATCGAATTGGTAATAACACCGGGTCCGCAAATCATTGGTATGGCCAGCGGAGTGATGGAAATATCGTCTTCTTCATTACTACCTTCCATCTCCGACTGGGTAACCTTTATCTTTGAATTTTTGGCCTGCAGCATTTCATAGCCCATCTTAAAAAAGATAAACCCACCCACAATCCTGAGTCCATTGATGGAAATACCGAAAAAATTAAAAATAAGCTGCCCGGTAAAGGCGAAAAACACCATGGCTATAAAAGCCGCAATCAGGGCCTTTCGTGCCACTACAGCTCTTTCGGCAGAATCCAGCCCGGAAGTCATTCCCATAAAGACCGGCATAAGCCCCAAAGGATTCACAAGCGTTAAAAAAGAGGTAAAGCAAAGAAGAGCAAAAGAAAAAATTTCGTTCATGAAGAAAAGCAGTGTTTAAGCAGCGTATAAAATAAAAAGCCTGCAGATGGGTTCCTGCAGGCCGGGAATTTAGTTAATTTGTAGCCTTAAGGAACATAGGTGAGGCGAACAGGAAACTTATCATTATAAGCCCCCAACTTTTCAAATGCCTTTTGCGAAAGCATAATCAGTACCTTATCGTTGGCCCCTGTAGGAGGTAGAACCCCAACAACCCTAACAAATACACTAAGGTTATTCATTTCATTGTGTACCTGCATAATGGTACCAATAGGTGCGGTGCGGTGCAGTGCAAGGTATTTTTTGGTATTAATAGAATCGGTAATAACCATGGCCATTCCCAGCTCTGTCATTTTCCTGACACTGGTACGATCTGCAGTGGCATCCTTGAGCTCTGTCTGTGAAGGATCGCCAATCTGGCTAATGGTTACCGGGTTCCTGTTATACTGGTAGTCTGTGGGGGCTTCTTCTTTTTTCCCGTTCCGGATAAGCCGCTCCTCTTCTTTGCCGGCAATCCCTTTACTTATCCCTACGATAAGCTTCTGGCCTATGGCCAGGTTATTAGTAGCGAGATTATTCCATTCCTTCAGCTGCTCTTCGGTGGTGTCGAAAAGGCGGGAAATACTGTAGAGGGTTTCCTGGCTTTGCACAGTATGAATAATTTTTCCGGCATAATCGAGCGCGTTGTTTTTCGGCTCTCCTGCAGCAGTATTTGCACTGGTCCTGCTAGTTCCTGCATTAGTGGCAGGAGCGGCTACCAGCAGCCTATCCCCCAGGTTAATGGCATCGGTGGTTAAATTATTCCATTCTTTTAGCTGGTCAACCGTTACATTGTACTGCCGACCAATACTGTACAGCGTTTCAGATTTTGTAACAATATGGTACTTTTCTTCAACCGGAGCATGGAGAACGTATGGAACCCGGAGGATGGCTCCGACCTTTAAACCCGCTTCCGTCTCCGGATTATATTTCACCAATTCCTCTACAGAAACATTATACTTATTCGAAATGGCATAGAGGGTTTCCTTTGGTTCTACCTTATAGAGAATAAACGTTTTACCATTGATTATTTCAGATCCTACTGAATCGCCCGGAACGCTGTACCCGGCCAGCACCGGCGAAACAGCCGCAAGGGTTAACATCATCAATAATAAAATAAACCATCTATTACATTTCATTGCTTTCGCTGATTCTTTTTCCCTTTTCAAAAATACGCCTTTTGCATGCAACAAAAAAGAAAAACCCATTCCTTCCTTTTGCAGACCTTATTTTACTTCCTTCAGTAAGCGGCTGAAACATTAAATCTCCTGAAAAACTTTTCCCTATGTGCAGTATAATAAGAATAATGGTTTAATCAAAATTGCCCCGCCTTCTCCTTTAGCGGCTAACATTCACTGCCCGAACAGATTATATGAAACATCCAGCCCCTTTCCTGCTGTTATGAAAAGCAAGACTATACTTTTCATTTAGAGACAAAGGTATTGTGCTATCTTTTTCGTAAAATTAAAACTTTAACGATGGTTTTAAAACATGTTGAAAAAGAAATTTAAAACAGAGGCATGGAGCAGTATCTTTCTGCTACTCTGCCTTTTTACCCTAACGGTATCAGCACAGAATGCCCCTCCCGCTGAGGAGGTGAAAGTTTTTGTAATGGAGCTGCAGGGCCCCATTGATCCCCGCACCAATCGCTATACAAAGCTGGCACTGGAGGAGGCGACTGAAGAAAAGGCCGATCTGGTAATTATTGAGATGGATACCTATGGCGGCGCCTTAAATGATGCCGATGAAATCAGAACCCGCATTCTCGAGTATCCTGCGCCGGTATGGGTATTTATTAATAAAGATGCCGCCTCGGCAGGTGCCCTTATATCCCTGGCGGCCGACTCTATTTATATGGCAAATGGAGCCAGTATAGGCGCTGCTACCGTAGTAAGTGGCACGGGAGAAGCTGCCCCGGATAAATACCAGTCGTACATGCGTTCTATTATGCGATCGACCGCCGAAGCCAATGGCCGCGACCCTCAGATTGCCGAGGCCATGGTCGATGAAGACCTGGAAGTAGAAGGCGTCAGCAAAAAAGGCGAAGTTATCACCTTTTCCACCAGTGAGGCTATACAACATGGGTTTGCAGAAGGCCAGGTACAAAGTATTGAAGAAATACTGGAACGTAACGGGATAGAAAATTATGAAATCATTCAGTATGAAGTAAGCCTGACGGAGAAGATTATATCCATTTTCATCAATCCTTTTATCAGTGGTATCCTTATCCTTGTAATTGTAGGAGGCCTATACTTTGAGCTGCAGACACCAGGCGTAGGCTTTCCACTCGCCGCTTCCATTATTGCACTGGTGCTGTACCTGGTGCCTTACTACCTCAACGGCCTTGCCGAAAACTGGGAGATCCTCCTGTTCTTCGTGGGGCTGGGGCTTATTATAGCAGAGGTGTTTTTTATTCCCGGCTTTGGAATAGCGGGTATCAGTGGACTCTTTATTACCATTGGTACACTCATTATTATGATGCTGAATAACGATGCCCTCAGCTTTGAGTTTGTAGATGGGGAGCGTATTTTAAAAGCCGTACTGGCTACCATTGCCGGTATGTTAGGGAGCCTGGTGTTTATTTTTGCAGGCGGACTACGTTTTGTCAATTCCAATGCCTTCCGCAGGGTGGCACTCGAAGATACTCAGGATAGTAAACAGGGGTATACCGCCAATTACAGAACAGAAACTTTCATCGGCAAAAAAGGAACTGCGTATACGGTGTTGCGCCCGAGCGGGAAAATACTCCTCGACGGAGAAATTTATGATGCCTATACCAGGGGCGATTATATTGAACGGGGAGCCAAAGTGGTAATAGTAGATGATCGCGGTTCCTCCTTTAAAGTTAAACTGGAAGAATGAAAATAATAGGAATTATTCCGGCCCGCTATGGTTCCAGCCGCTTTCCGGCCAAAGCGCTGGCCAACATAAAAGGGAAACCGATGGTACAGTGGGTGTGGGAAAAAGCCAAAGCCTGCACTGTGCTGGATGAGGTAATTGTCGCCACCGACCACCCTGCCATTTATGAGGCCGTTGAAAAGGCCGGCGGAAAAGCCTGCATGACGAACGAATCGCACCAGAGCGGCACCGACCGCTGCCATGAAGCCCTCATGCAGCAAAAAGAAGCCTATGATTATGTGATCAACATCCAGGGCGATGAACCTTTTATTGACCCTGGGCAAATAAAAGCTTTAGCCGCTCTTCTTAATGGGCAGACCGAACTGGCCACGCTCATGAAGCGCATCAAGGATCCTGCCTACCTCTTCAGCCCGAATACCGTAAAAGTAGTGGCCAATGAGGTGGGGCAGGCCCTGTACTTCAGCCGCTCCCCCATTCCGCACATCCGTAACCAAAAGGAGGAGGAATGGCTGCAGGCTCATTCTTTTTATAAACACATTGGCATATATGCCTATCGGGCCGACGTGCTGGAGAAAATCACCCGACTCCCTCCCTCCTCCCTTGAGCAGGCCGAATCGCTGGAACAGTTAAGGTGGCTACAGGCAGGCTTTCGCATTCAGCTGGCAGAAACCAGCCTCGAAAGTATGGGCATCGATACACCCGAAGACCTGCAAAGAGCACTGGCCTTTTTAGACTCAAAGGACTTATGAAAAAAGGAAAAGAGGTATTTGTGGCACCTAACGCCACCCTTATAGGACAGGTGGAGTTGGGCGACGAAAGCTCCGTATGGTTTGGGGCGGTTTTGCGCGGCGATGGAGATAAAATAGTGGTAGGTGCCCGCTCTAACATTCAGGATGGGGCTATTGTTCATGTAGACCCGGGAGTTCCCGTTCATATAGGCGAAGATGTGGTCGTAGGCCACGGGGCCATTGTCCATGGCGCTACCGTTGACGATAGTAGCTTAATAGGAATGCGGGCTACCCTGCTCAACCGGGTAAAAGTAGGCAGAGGCTGTATTATTGGTGCTCATAGCCTGCTGACGGAAGGTACTGAAATACCTGATTATTCGCTGGTAATGGGCACTCCGGGCAAGGTAGTTAAACAGCTAAGTCCTGAACAGGCCGAAAAGATTAAAGAAAATGCCGCCCGTTATGTAGAACTAGGAAAAAGGTACTTGAAGGGGGAGTTTAAAGCGGAACCCACCAGGCTTTAAGTTTTCCTGCACTAGTCCATTTAACAAAAAAAGCCTTCCTCATTGCTGAAGAAGGCTTTCTATATCTGTAAAGAGTATTACTTACTGAATGCTTCCACCCTGTTATCGAGGTCGGTGCTGTAAACCGGGAAGCTGATTTTGATGAGAGCATACAAGCCTTTGCCGCTTACTCCGGGGCGATAGCCGAATTCTCCATTGTAGGCCCAGCTGAGGTTCCTGTTAAATTTACCGTCAATACCTGCCCTGAAGCCAAACTTATTCTTTCCAATGTTTTCTGCACTATAGGCAGTTCCATCGTGGTACACATCGTTAATACCCACATTGCCTGCTACAATAAAGTCGACATAAGTAGTTAAAATCAGGTCTTTAACCAGGTCGCTATAGCTACGGTCAGGGTCAATAGCCACATTTTTAATCCAGCTGTAAGAGGCTCCCACGTAACCGCCCTGCATGCTAACACTGGAGAAAGGGTGCTCGATAGTAGCCGGTAAAAGGTTTCCTTCCACATCCGGCAGTTCCAGTCCTTCTTCTATCAAGCGGTCGAGCGCAAAGTTTGATTTATAGGCGATGGCACCACCACGGGCACCAATAATTTTTCTCACCTTCGTCGGTATCATGGATTTTTCCGGAACCATGGATTTCCACTTATTGGCATTGGAGTACCGTTGTGAATATAAGTAGATAAAGGTTTCCGTATCCTCTTCCCAGTCTTTAATATGGTACGTGCCGCCTACTTCAAAGAAGTTAAAGATAGCCGGCTTATTATCGATATCAGGTGAGTTGTAATGGGCAATATTCCGCTGGTAGTCAGTCTGGCGGAGATACGGTTTACGGAAATGGGCGCGAAAGTCGAACTTATCTGCCCAGTAATAAGTCGCTTCCACTCCAAACCCTACATTTACATTGGTCGCGAACAATTCGGTATACACTGGCTGGAACTGCACCCACAGCTTATTGATTTCGTAGGGAGCATCATAAAGCGTTTCGTAGGTAAGTATCTTTTTCTCATTTCTGTTTCCCTGGGCAAATAAGCCATCGGTAACGAGCAGAAAAAAGAATAGTGCAGGTAGTAGTATTTTATTCACAGCGTGGGCATTAAGAGGTTAGGAGACTGAGCCTTCAATTCAAAATTAAATATACAAAAAGACTTTAATCCGGCACCATCATCGTCAGGAGCATGCAATGTTTTAGCAAAATTTACATTTTATCTTGAAAAAGATAAGACCTAACCAGATAAATAAATAGTAAAAAAATGCTACATTTATCTTAAATAACAAATGATTTTTGTATGCGCCACTTAGCCGGCCCCTGCCTCGATTGCGGAAAACCACTTACCGAAAGCGATCACTTCTGTCCTAACTGCGGACAGGAAAACCGGGAACTGCAGCTCAGGCTGAAAGACCTGCTAAGCGACTTCATGAGCAATTATTTCGCTTTTGACTCCAAACTGGGACGGAGCCTTCACCACTTCTTTTTGCGGCCCGGCTACTTAACCAGGCACTATAACGAAGGCAAGAGAGTGCGTTACGTGCACCCTCTACGCCTCTATCTTATTATCAGTGTACTCTTCTTTTTCTTTCTTTCCTACCTTCTTGCTTTTCAGCTTCAGGAAGCTTCCTTTCAGCTGATGGCCAATGAAAAAAGTTCGGTCACCAACGAAAAAGATAGTGTTGCCATGGCACAGCTTAGGGAAAATCCGCGATTTTCAGCGGCAGCCGATACGCTCATTCCTCAGGCCGAATCGAGCGTGGATGGATTTCAGAAGATACTTCAATGGATAGGGGATAAAGAGATGACGGATGAAGTCCTGATGGATTCTCTGGGCGTTCAGCAGGCAACGAGAAATAGTGAAAACTTTCAGCTCCTTTTAAAACAAAGCCGACGGGTAGTACAAAAAGACATGGATGTTTTTATCCCCTACGTGCTCAAAAACCTTCCGCTGATGATGTTCCTGCTCCTGCCCATTTTCGCCCTTTACCTCAAAATGCTGTTCAGGAATAAGCCAAATTTCTACATCAGCCACATTATCCATGCACTGCATATACATTCCATGGCTTTTCTTCTCCTCAGCCTTTTCCTGATTATCGGCTGGGCCAGTGGTTATTTCTTCTTCTGGGTAACTTTTCTGCTCATTACCCTTTATGCCTTTCTCTCTGTAAAACAGGTATACCAAAAGGGGTGGGCCCGAACCCTGCTTAACTTTTGCCTGCTCGGCATGTTCTACTTCAGCACTTTCTTTGTCTTTATGCTAGCCGAAACGGCTTATTCCTTCCTTACCTTTTAAGCAGAATGGATAGCTTTAAGGCTTTCGAGATTGGCCTGCTGCAGCTTTTCAACTTCTTTACCTGCAATAGCGGCCGAAACAAAGAGAGTTTCGAATTGCGAAGGCGCAAGATATACCCCCCGCTCAAGCATAGCCCTGAAATAACGACCAAAAAGAGCAGTATCGGACTTCCTGGCAGTTTCGAAATCCACTACCTCTTCATGGGTAAAGAAAAGGCTGTACATAGAACCGATTTGATTGATGGTGTAGGATAAATTCAGGCTGTTAAGGTTTTCCCGCATCCCCTTTACAATCGCGCCGGTGGTTTGCGCTAACTGCTCATAAACCTCCGGGTGCTCATTCAGGTAAGTAAGCATAGCCATACCTGCCGCCATAGCTACCGGGTTGCCGGAGAGGGTCCCTGCCTGGTAAACCGGACCGACCGGCGAAACAAAATCCATTATTTCTTTACGGCCACCATAAGCACCTACGGGCATTCCGCCCCCAATGATTTTACCTAAAGTCGTGAGGTCGGCCTGCACGCCAAAAACTTCCTGAGCCCCTCCTTTTGCCAGCCTGAAGCCGGTCATAACCTCGTCGAAAATCAGCACAATACCTTCCCTGTCGCACAGGTCGCGTAATCCCTGTAAATAACCTTCGCGCGGCAGCACACAGCCCATATTGCCGGCAACAGGCTCCAGAATAATCGCTGCTACCTTTCCTTTGTTCGCACTTACCAGCTCCTCTACTGCCTGAAGGTTATTAAAAGGTGCTGTAAGTGTATCCCTGGCGGTTCCTTCCGTTACACCAGGGCTATCTGGCGTGCCCATGGTTATCGCTCCACTGCCGGCGGCAATCAGGAAAGAATCGCCATGCCCGTGGTAGCAGCCTTCGAACTTAATAATTTTTTCCCGCCCGGTGTACCCGCGTGCCAGCCGAACCGCTGACATGGTAGCTTCTGTACCGCTATTGACCATGCGTACTTTTTCTATGGAAGGCACCATGCTGGTAATAAGCTCGGCAATTTCAATTTCCCGGGCTGTTGGGGCTCCGAAAGAAAGTGAAGCAGGAATGGCCTCCATTACCGCTTTATTAATACGCTCATGAGCGTGCCCCAAAATCATGGGCCCCCATGAGTTAATCAGGTCGATATAAGCATTTCCATCTTCGTCGTGCAGGTAGACCCCCTTCGCAGATTTAATGAACAGCGGGTTGCCGCCTACTGCTTTAAAGGCTCTTACCGGCGAGTTAACACCCCCAGGTATAAAATTTTGTGCGTTACTAAAAAGCTGGCTGCTTCTATCGTTCTTTAACATAAAAATGGTAATTCTATAAACTTAATAAATCAATTTATTGGCTGCTCCAGGCCTCTCCTCGGCTACCCACGCTTACTGGTAAACCAGCTCGAGGGCAGAATCCTTAAAGCGCACAATGGGTACGCACTGATTGTCGTTTCCTTCCGAAAAGTTATAACCGGTACACAGCAGGCCCTGCTGATAAGGACCGTTAACGGCACCCTTCTGGAAGAGATTACCTCTTTCGGCCATCATCCTTCCATAATACATCATCAGGTCGTAGCCGATATAGGCAAAGCGGGAAGGCATATGATTAACTTTTTCGAGATAGCGCTCTCTGAAATTCTTGAAGCTTTCGCCGGTATAATTAATATATTCGGGAGCGACAAAGTATACTCCCAGGCGCTCCAGCTGCTCGAAGGAGACAAAGTTTTTCCGCAGCCAGGCTTCCTGTCCAATCATGGGCAAACCATCGCCCCGGCTCATTAGCGCACTCAGAGAGTTGGCTACAATCAGTTCGTCTTCCGAGGCTACAAATACGTGGCCCAGAGAGTCCTTGCTAAGGCGATGGCCTTCCTTCAGCATCGTGCGGATGTCCTTCTCTTTTCCGTCTTTTTCTACCGGTACAGGAACCAGTAATTTTTTAATCAGGTTTTCTTCACCGGCAGGGATTTCTTTTATCATTTTAATGCGGAAGCCTGCCTCTTCAATCGCCTGCTTATAGCTGTATGCCAGCACCGAATCACGTTCTTTCGGGCCATAGAGAATAACGGCTGTAGAATCTTTAAAAGTTTTGGCAGCAAACTCAGCCGCTTTCTTTCCCTGGGTTTCGATGGAAGGTTTAAATAGAAAGGAGTATGGGTTGTTGCGAATCACTTCGGAATTAACCGAGAGAGGATTCACCATATTAATCCCTTCGTTATAGGCAAACTCGTATGCAAGCTGAGCCGGACCAGGAAAGAGCGGCCCAACCAGTAAATCCATCTTCTTCATTTCCGGCCTTGCCAGTAAACTTCTGGCCATCAGGCTATCGCGCTCCACATCGTAGGCATGCAGTTTTATATTAATGTTTTCTTCTGCCAGCTCCTGCTGGGCAATTTTCATCCCTTCGTACAGATCCAGCACAAAATAACGGTCATGCAAATTGGTGGCCGCCTCCAGATCTTTCATCAGAAAAGGCAGAAGCACCGCTACATGATACTGATCCTTACGTTCCGACTTACCCAACACCGGCTCCTCAAGCAATAACTCTCGGTCCAGCTGATAAGTCTGCACCAGGCTTTCAAGATATGCCTGATCCTGCGCATGCAAAGGGAGCCTGCTTATTTTTCCGGCGATTACCTTTGCAAGGTATTTAGCCTCCGGGTGCCCCTTCAGGAGGTTGCGCAGTAGCTTCAGGTCCTCTTCTTTGGCTAAAAAGAAAGCTGCCATCTCCTCTGCATCAGCCTTTACGCCGGCATTATCGATTTCTCCAATCAGTTCAACAGCTTTACGATAAGCCTCCTCTTCAAGGTATACCCTGCTAAGCCAGTAGTTCACCTCCGGCATTTTATCCCAGCCGGCATACTTCTGCCGTACCTGCTGCAGCATGGCTTTAGCCTGTCCTAATTCCCCACTTTTAATAGCAGAGAGGGCATAGTAAAAAGAGGCATATTCGGCAAACGAATTGTTCTTCTGCTGTACGGCCAGCTCCCGAAAAGCATCCATCGCCTGGTCCCAACGCTCCTGCTGATACAGGCTTTTGGCGCGAAGGTACATTTGCTGGTAATCATTTTTGTTCTGGCCAAAAGCAAGCTGCAAGGGCAGCATGAGTAGCAACAGAATTAAAAACTGGTTTTTCATGCACATAAAATTTATTCCCATTCAATGGTGGCCGGTGGCTTGGAACTGATATCATACACCACGCGGTTCACGCCTTTTACCCTGTTAATAATTTCGTTTGATATATCGCCCATAAATTCATAGGGCAGGTGATACCAGTCGGCCGTCATGCCATCGACGCTGCTTACCGCCCGAAGGGCCACTACAGATTCATAGGTGCGCTCGTCGCCCATCACTCCTACGGATTGAATCGGCAGAAGGATAGCGCCTGCCTGCCAGATCTCATTGTAAAGGCCTGCTTTTTTCAGCCCGTCAATAAAGATATGGTCTACCTCCTGAATTAAGGCCACTTTGGCGGCGGTAACATCGCCCAGAATGCGGATGGCCAGCCCCGGACCGGGAAAAGGATGGCGGCCAATGATGGCTTCGTCTATTCCGAGGGTTTTACCCACCAGCCGCACTTCATCTTTAAAGAGCGTATTAAGAGGTTCTACGACTTTCATCTTCATCCGCTCTGGCAAACCGCCCACATTGTGGTGCGATTTTATGGTAGCAGATGGTCCTTTTACACTTACCGACTCAATTACGTCGGGGTATATGGTGCCCTGTCCCAGCCACTTCACGTCCTGAATGCTGTGGGCTTCGGCATCGAACACCTCTATAAACGTACGGCCGATGGCTTTTCGTTTATCCTCCGGGTCTGTTAAACCTTCCAGGGCTGCATAAAAGGCGGCACGGGCGTCCACTCCTTTTACATTTAGCCCCATATGCTTGTAAGAGTCCAGTACCTGCTGAAATTCCCCTTTTCGCAGCAAACCATTATCTACAAAAATACAGTATAGGTTCTTTCCTATTGCCTGGTGAATAAGCATGGCTGCCACTGAAGAATCGACGCCCCCGCTCAAACCTAATACTACCTTATCCTCTCCCAGCTGTGCCTTTAAGCCATCAACAGTCTCTTCAATAAAAGTTTTGGGGGTCCAGTCCTGGCTACAGTCGCAGATGTGGACGACGAAGTTCCGCAGTACAATTTTACCTTCTGTAGAGTGGGTAACCTCCGGGTGAAACTGGATGCCGTAAGTCTGCTCATCCTGAATTTTATAAGCAGCCACCCGCACCGATGGGGTACTGGCAATAATATCGAAATTTTCGGGCAACTGCGAGATGGTATCACCATGCGACATCCACACCTGGGAGTTAACAGTAATCTCCTTCATCAGGTCCAGCTTATCGTTTACCTCATGGAGGCGCGCACGACCATATTCGCGGATGGTGGAAGGCTGCACATAGCCTCCGTTTTTGTGCACCATCAGCTGGGCGCCATAGCATACCCCCAACACAGGCACTTTGCCACGGTAGGCACTCAGGTCCACATCGGGCGCATCTGCTTCGCTAACCGAACAGGGGCTGCCGGAAAGGATAACTCCCTTTATATCTTCTGTTAAAGGAGGCGGATCGTTAAAAGGGTGGATTTCGCAATAGACATTTAGCTCCCGCACCCGTCGGGCGATGAGCTGGGTATACTGCGAGCCAAAGTCGAGGATAAGGATTTGTTCTTGCATGCCAACAAAAATAATACGACTGCAGGGTTTATACTAAAGATTAGAAGATAAAAAGCATTTATTTTCAGAGGGACTCCCCTGCTGCCTCTCCTACCTGCTGAAAGCCTTCCGTATTTGCGATTTTATTCCTATTAACCAAACCTAAAAAATTCATCCTGCCTATAATCCATCAAAAAATGAGGGTCATAAAAAAAGCCGCCCCGTCTGTTCACGAAGCAGCTTTCTCCTCTCGAATAAGTGTTTTACTGGATATTCCAGAAAATCGTAATCTGGTCATTCATTTCAATTTCCTTCACCTCCATACCTGCCGATTCCTGTTTAGGAGCTGCAGAAGCTGCACGCATGTCCATTTCGTACATTGGCAGGGGATGTACAGAAGGTTGCCCGTAGACAATGTGCTGGATTTTGCCTAAGGATACACCCGATGCCTTGGCAATAACTGCCGCTTTGCTCCGGGCATCCGCTATGGCACGCTGGATTAGCTTTTCCTCCGCCTCTTTCTTCGCTTCATCGGAAAGGGTAAAACCAAAATGAAAGAGCGCTTCCGCCCCCTGCTCTTTGGCAAAAGCTTCCATCAGCTTAGTAACTCTTTTGGGGTCGCGCTTAAACTTCAGCTCAATATGCTGAGTGGCGGCATAACCAATCTGCCGGTACTCCCCTTCGCGCCACTCTCCGTTTTCCTGCACATTGAGCTGGCTGGTCTTTATTTCCTCCCGCTCAAAGCCGGCTTTCATCAGCTTCTGCTGCAGGCGTTCTATTTTGGCATGAAGCTCTTTTACCGCCTGGTTAAAATCCGGGCTGGTGGCCTTAACCGTCATGTTGAGGACCGCCAGGTCGGGCACTACTTTAAGACTGCCTGTTCCATCAATTTTTAAGGAAAAGGTTGGCGGTAAGGGCTGAGCAGTGGTTACCTGTGCCTGGGCTATGCTCAGCGTAAGAAATGGCAGCAACAAAAAGAGATAAATAGATGCTTTTTTCATAATGATAAAAATTAGTTCAGGTTTTGAATGCAGGCACTACAAGCTACTAAAAATAAGCAGTCCTTTCAAATACATGCTCTTTTACCGGAGCTCCGGCCTTACAGGCAGTAAAGCAAATGCTATACCAATTAATCTTTAACCTGGCAGTCGCCTGAACGACACTCTTCAAAACATCACTCATCTGACTGATTACCAATGGATAAAAAAGTAGCAGGTAGTTTCTTCATCAAACTTCCACACCAGCACAACTAAAGGGAGATTTAATGCCTAACATTTTCTATTCCTCAGCAACCAGCCTCACAATACGCCTTTGGTACTCGGCAAATTCTGGAGCTGGTTCGGGTCCTGCCGAATAGCCATCCGAATAGAGCGAGCCAGTCCCTTGAAAAGGGCTTCGATTTTATGATGCTCATTTTCGCCCGAAACCTTCATGTGGAGATTGCAGCGGGCAGCATCGCTAAAGGATTTAAAGAAGTGGTAGAACATTTCGGTAGGCATATCCCCTATTTTCTCCCGCTTAAACTCTGCCTCCCACACGATCCAGGGGCGACCGCCAAAATCAATTGCCACCTGGGCCAGGGCATCGTCCATAACCAGGTGAAAGCCATAACGCTCCATGCCACGCTTATCGCCGATAGCCTTCGCAAAAGCCTCTCCTAAAGCCAAGGCAGTATCTTCAATGGTATGGTGCTCATCTACCTGGAGATCTCCTTTTACCTGCAGCTGTATGCTTACTCCACTGTGCCGGGCCAGCTGGTCGAGCATATGGTCGAAAAAGTGCAGACCCGTTTGTATATCGGCAGTACCTTTACTATCGAGCAGCAGCTGCAGCTGGATATCTGTTTCTTTTGTAGTGCGGCGGACTTCGGCCGAGCGGAAAGGCAGTAGCACGAAATCAGCTATTTCATCCCAGTTGGTCGAGCTAAGCTCCGCATCCGGAGCGCCTGATTCGCCGATAAAAATAGCTTTACAGCCCAGGTTTTTAGCCAGCTGCACATCTGAAAGCCGGTCGCCGATTACATAACTGTTGGTTAGGTCGTAATCGCCTGCCAGGTAAGAAGGAAACATACCAGTGCCGGGCTTGCGGGTATCCAGCCCTTCGTGCTCAAAGCTCCGATCAATAAGGATATTGTCGAACACCACCCCTTCAGCCTCCAGAATATCCAGCATTTTCTGATGAGCGGGCCAAAATGTTTCTTCCGGGAAACTCCCGGTACCTAAACCATCCTGGTTCGTCACCATTACCAGCTCATAATCCGACTGTTCAGCAATACGTCTGAGGTTAGAAATGGCTTTTGGGATAAAGGCGAGCTTTTCGAGCGAATCGACCTGAAAATCAGTTTTCGGCTCTACAATTATGGTTCCGTCCCTGTCTATAAATAAGGCTTTTTTCTTTTCCTCCATTTTATTTTCTTTCAAAGTGGAGCACCGTAACTGCTCCCTATTCCAATATTTTTTGATGCACGCATAAAAAACCAGGAAATATTATGCAGAATAGAGAGCGAGCTGCTCCAGTAATAAATCGTTTTCTTCGGGTGTTCCTACTGTTATCCTGAGGCAGTCTTCGCAGAGGGCAACTTTTGAACGATCGCGAACAATTATTCCCTGCTTTACCAGGTATTCATACACCTGCCGGGCCCCCTTTACCTTCAGCAATACAAAATTGGCATCACTCGGGTACACCTTTTCTACCAGTGCCAGATCCTCCAAAGCCTTCACCAGTCTTTCGCGCTCATGCAAAATGAGTTTAACATGCATTTCCATTTTATCGAAATTGCGCATGGCATTTAATGCCCGTTCCTGCGTAAGCTCGTTAATATTATAGGGAGGCTTAATCTTATTAAGAATGGCAATTATTTCCGGCGAAGCCATGGCAATACCCAGGCGGAGGGCGGCGAGGCCCCAGGCCTTACTAAAGGTCTGCAGCACTACCAGGTTAGGAAACTCCTCCAGCTTTTCGGTCCATGAATTTACCCGGGCAAAATCGATATATGCTTCATCGACCACCACCAGGCCCGGGAAGCTTTGAAGCAGGAGCCGAACAGCCTCCGGATTCTGCAGGTTGGCCGTTGGGTTATTGGGTGAGCAAATGAACAGGATTTTACTTTGTGCATTAGCCGCTTCCAGAATAGCCTCCACCCTTGGCTGAAAATCGGAGGAGAGGAGCAGTTCCCGAACCTCCACATTATTAATATCGGCACTTACCTTGTACATGCCGTAGGTGGGCGGCAGAATAATGATGTGGTCCTGCCCTGGTTCGCAGAAGGCGCGAATCAGCAGGTCGATGGCTTCGTCGCTGCCATTGCCCAGAAAAGTTTGCTCCTGTTCCACACATTTTATTTTTGCCAGCATTCGCTTTACGCGGTACTGGTAAGGATCAGGATAACGATTGTAGTTCTCCAGGGTGGCTGAACCAAGCGGGTTTTCGTTGGCATCAAGAAAAACAGCCGCCTCGCCCGAAAACTCATCGCGGGCAGAGGAATAAGGCACCAGCTTTTGGAGGTGCGGACGCAGTAGTTGAAGTAGTTCAGCCATTATTTTTTATTTGCTGTAGTCGGAGGCTTACGGCATTGGCATGGGCCTGCAGGTGCTCTGCTTCGGCCATGGTTTCAATTGCAGGGCCAATATTCTTAAGCCCTTCTGGACTAATTTCCTGAAAGGTAATCTTCTTCACAAAACTATCGACCGATACCCCGCTATAGGCCCGGGCAAAGCCATTGGTCGGGAGCGTATGGTTGGTACCCGAAGCATAATCGCCAGCCGATTCGGGTGAGTAATTCCCGAGGAAGACCGAGCCGGCATTT
Source organism: Nafulsella turpanensis ZLM-10 (assembly GCF_000346615.1). Lineage (GTDB taxonomy): Bacteria > Bacteroidota > Bacteroidia > Cytophagales > Cyclobacteriaceae > Nafulsella > Nafulsella turpanensis. The sequence goes on along the minus strand of NZ_ANNU01000024.1, from coordinate 33,142 downwards.
ATAATTTTCTCCGCCACTTCCCCGTAATTATGCACGCTTAAAATCAGGTGCTCAGCGGCATAGGCATTCAGCAGGTCAATAGCATCTGCCTCCCGGGATACCACCAGGAAACGGCTGTTTTCCAGTGCCTGCTGTGCCATTTCCTTCCTGGGCAGGTCCTGAAGTTGCGTTTCCACCTCTTTCTGTATAGCTTCGGCTATTTCTTTGCTGGTGGCAACCAGCACCACTTGGCTATCGGCCCCGTGCTCTGCCTGCGACAACAGGTCGGCCGCCACAAAGGCAGGATGAGCAGAGACATCGGCATATACCGCTACTTCAGACGGACCGGCAGGCATATCGATGGCAATTCCTTCCTTTGCCGCTTTTAACTTGGCTGCTGTTACATACTGATTTCCGGGGCCGAAAATCTTATCTACTTTCGGAACACTTTCCGTCCCATACATCATGGCTCCAATGGCCTGTGCCCCTCCGGTTTTAAAAACTTTACGGATACCCAGCAAATGAGCAGTATACAAAATGGCCGGATGAATTTTTCCGCTACGGTCGGGCGGCGTACACAGCACAATTTCTTTACAACCTGCCAGCCGTGCCGGAATACCCAGCATCAGAACGGTAGAAAAAAGGGGCGCTGTACCTCCGGGGATATAGAGACCTACTTTTTCAATGGCGACACTTTTGCGGCTGCAGCGAACACCAGGCATCGTTTCTACGACCAACCGCTCCCCCATCTGGGCCTTATGGAAGGTTTCAATATTTTGCTTTGCCAGCTGAATCGCTTCCTTGAGTTCTCCATTGATTTCGTCCGCGGCAGACAGCAACTCATTGTCCGACACTACCACCTCTTCCAGATGAACCAAATCGAACTCAAGAGCAAATTTAAGCAGGGCGCTATCGCCATTTCGCTTCACCTTTTTCAGGATGGGCTTTATAATCTTCTTTATCCTTTTCTGTTCCTGCCTTGGTCTCTCTAATAATTCCGGCCATCGGCTCCGCTCCGGATTCACAATTATTTCCATTCCGTCTGTAATAGTTTTCAGAAAAATAAGCTATAAAATCATTTTTTCAATCGGGACTACTAAAATTCCTTCGGCACCGGCTGCCTTCAACTGGTCAATTACCTCCCAAAATTCCTCCTCCTGAATAACGGAATGCACAGAATTCCAGCCCTTTTCTGCAAGCGGCAAAACCGTTGGACTGCGCATACCTGGCAGTATCCGGATTATTTCCTGCAACTGATCTTCAGGCGCATTGAGCAGGATATATTTATTATTTTTGCCCCGCTGTACGGCATCTATCCTAAACAGCAGGCGATCCAGTATTTCCAGCTTTTCGGCAGATAAGGCTGTGCCTTTGATGAGCACCGCCTCTGATCGGAAAATGGTTTCCACTTCTTTAAGGCCATTCATAAACAGCGTACTTCCGGAGCTTACAATGTCGCAAATGGCCTCGGCCAAACCAATGCTTGGCGCAATTTCTACCGAGCCGCTAATTTCATGGATCGTTGCCTTTACCCCTTTCTCCTTGAGATATTGCCCGAGGATAACAGGATAAGAAGTGGCGATATTGCCACCTTCTAAATCTTCCAGGCTATTATACTGTGCATTTTTAGCAACTGCCAGCGATAACCGGCATTTTGAAAAGCCCAGCCTCTTGGCAATGGTAACCTCCCGACCTTTTTCCACTGCTACATTTTCACCTACAATACCAATATCAGCCACGCCATCTTCTACATAACCTGGTATATCGTCGTCGCGCAGGAAAAGGAACTCAATAGGGAAATTGGCTGCTTCGGACTTTAATTTACGCATGCCATTGGAGAATTTGATGCCACACTCACGGAGGAGGCTGAGGGAATCTTCGCTTAAACGTCCACTTTTTTGAACGGCGATTCTTATTTTTTCCATAAAAAAAGAATTTGGGCAAACTGCCTGAATAGGCGTGAAAGTAATTAAGTAAGGCTAAAAGGATTTTCCTGAAGAGGAAGAGGTGTGCTTATGCACAATGGTGATGGTGGTGTACATGAGTAGCCTGCCATGCTGTTGCGTGGTGATGATGGAGGTGGATATGTAACTGCATACTCATGTGGTGCAAATATAGGGAAGAAGCCGAACAATAAAAATAAACTTAAAAGAACAGGCCCTGAAAGAGATGCCTGTTCTTTTTAATTGCTTTGAAGTACATTTATTTTTTAGGGAGATGCTTTTCAAGATAGGAAGCCAGCATCCAGCTGTTTTTCTCCAGGTCTCCAACATAGCCCCCAATCAGGTCGATAGTTCCTTCGTCATTGGCATCGCCTGCAACCTCCAGCACTTCGCGCCCAAGGGCAATAAGAGCAGTAAAGTCTTTCAGTACCTCATTTACCATGGATGTATCGTCCATATCGCCGGAAACTTCTTTTATTCGCGACACTTTCAGGTAGTCTGAAAGCTGACTCAGGGGCTGCACTCTCAGCGTTAAAATACGTTCTGCGATGTCATCTATTTTTTCGTTGGCATCGTTATAGAATTCTTCAAACTTCTCGTGCAGCACGAAGAAGTGATTGCTTTTTAGGTTCCAGTGGAAATTTCTTAATTTCTGGTAGTGAAGATGGTAGGCCGCCAGTAATTCGTTCAGGCTCTTCGCTACATTATCTACTTTTTGTCTGTCTAGTCCTAAATAGTCCATTTTATTTTAGAAAAGTTCATTGAGTTCAACCGGCAAAGACATTCTTTGCCCTTCCTCTCTTTTTTAACTGTTGAAGGGCAGAAGAGTTTTGCTAAACATCAATTTAGAAAAGGACTGAAGGACACAGATAATCGGGCACCTGATGGGCAGGTAGTTTAAATTTATTCATAGCCAAAAAACAGGAGTCATTGTAAAATGGAAACCCTCTTATCCGCCAGCCTTTTTGGCTTTAAAGCCTTCTTTGTGCAGAATTTCCAATACCTTATCGCGAAAATCTCCCTGAATCAGAATTTCACCATCCTTTACCGTCCCTCCTACTCCACACTTGCTTTTGAGCAGCTTTCCCAGCTCTTTTAAATCGGCTTCGCTGCCTACAAAGTCGTAGACGACCGTTACTACTTTACCACCTCCCTTTCGGTCGAGGCTAACCCGCAAATCCTGCTGCTGAGGAGGCAGCGTTTCCTGTTCCTCCTGCCCTTCCTGCTGGTATTCAAAATTTGGGTCTGTAGAATACATAATCCCGACCCTGTTCTTTCCTTTATTTTTTTTACTCATTTGCTGCTTGCTCGTTGTTAGTTTGAACAAAAATACTGATTGGAGGAAGATGTTAAAATTTTTCTATTCTGATATTCCCTCATTCAGACATTCGATTATTTTGCCAAAAGGTGACCTATACCAAAGGTAATAACATACGCCAGGGTAGCCAGGGCCATTTGCTTCAGGTACGGATCAAGAGCCGAAGCTGTTTCTTTCTCTTTTACCGCTTTTGCATTGATTACCAGGAGCGGCACACTCAGCAGGAACAACCACTGCCAGGGCGATCGGTAATTGAGCAGCACATATATTGCCGATGCCAACAACCCGCCACCTAGAAGGAGCCAGTGGTAAAATACAGCAGCCCTGCGCCCAATACGCACCGGAATGGATAATTTTCCGGCAGCCTTATCGGAGCGGATATCGCGAATATTGTTGAGGTTGAGCACCGCCGTGGCAAAGAAGCCGCTGCTGGCTGCCGGAAGGAATAAGGCAGGCTCAACATAGCCTGTGTGGAGGTAAAAGGTACCCAACACTCCTACCAGACCAAAAAAAACAAATACGCTGATATCGCCCAGACCGGCATAGCCGTAAGGTCGTTTCCCGGAGGTGTAGGTAATCGCCGCAATAATAGCCAGCACACCCAGCCCCAGAAAAAATAAAAGTTCCTGCCAGCTGAAATCAATGGCTACGGCTAATAGTAAAACCCCGGAAATAAAAGACAAACAGGCAAATAGGATCATCGCCTTGCGCATATCTGCTGCAGAAATATGCCCCGCCTGCACTGAGCGGGAAGGCCCTTCCCGTTCCACACTGTCTGCGCCATGAATGCTATCGCCATAATCATTGGCCAGGTTCGAGAGTACCTGCAGAAAAACGGTTGTCAAGGCCGCAAGCAATAACACCTCCCACTCAAAAGCACCATAAAAAGCAGCCAGAAAGCTTCCTAAAAATATACTGGCCAATGCCAACGGCAGGGTACGCGGACGGGCAGCTGCTACCCATGCCCCCCTCTTACTTACTTTTTTCTCCATCCTTTAAATAATGGCTTGCTACTTCAGCACCACTTTTAGCACAAACTTAAGCCAATTTGCCATAAAAAAAGTGGCTGGCCTTTTCGGCTCGCCACTTTCTTATTTTACTTTTTGCGTTTATTTACGAACTTTCTCTACAATCTCGTCATCCATAGGGTTAACGCCGGATGGATAAAAGCCGATTACTTCCCCATTCTCATCAATCAGAAACTTGCTGAAGTTCCAGCTGGGCTCCTGCCCTGACTGCTCCCGCAACCATTCGTAGAGCGGGTGCTGGTCGGCTCCTTTTACACTTATTTTAGAGAACATCTGAAACTCCACGCCATAGTTCTTTTGGCAAAAGTCGGCAATCTGCTGGTTGGAACCTGGCTCCTGGCTGCCAAAATTGTTGGCAGGAAAACCAAGTACAGCTACCTTATCGCCATATTCCTCATGCAGTTTTTGCAGGTCTGCGTACTGCGGGGTATACCCACACTCCGAAGCCACGTTCACCAGCAGCACCTTTTTGCCTTTATAGCGCGAAAAATCAATTTCTTCGCCATTCAGGGACTTTAATCGAAAATCATAAAAATCACTCATATTCTTAAGCTGGTTTACACCCACTTCCTGCTCGCCGGTAGTCTCACTACAGGATTGCAACAGAAGCAGACAAATAAAAAATGATACTCCTAAAAAATCTCTCACTTCTCTTCCAATAAACGTCTTCTTCAATTTAAGAGATCATGGAAGCATATTATACTATGAACTGAAATGGAGAGCGGCAGTTCAATAATCAGCTCTCCCTGTATAACATAGCCTAAGCCTCCATCCCTAATCTACCTTTTTATGATACTTATCACATCCTTTCCGGCACCTCTATCCCCAGCAGGCCCATGCCCATCCGGATGGTGCGGGCAACGGCAGAGGAAAGGGCAATCCGGAAGTTTCGGCGCAGCTCATCCTCCGCGTTAAAGACCGATACATCAGTATAAAAACGGTTATACTCCTTTGCCAGGTCATACACATACTGCGCCACAACCGATGGAGCATACTCTTCGCCGGCCAGTCTCAGCTTATCGGGCCACTGGCTCAGCTGGAAAATCACTTCCCGCTCGCTGGCCTGCAGCTCTTTTATTGCACTATAATCCACATCCTGATAAGGAATTTCGAGCTGATCGGCCCTGCGCAGAAGACTGGAGATACGGGCAAAGGTATACTGGATAAAAGGCCCGGTATGCCCCTGGAAATCCACCGACTCCTGCGGGTTAAACAGCATCCGTTTTTTAGGATCTACCTTCAGGAGGTAATACTTGAGAGCACCCATTCCAATAATGTTGTAGAGAACTTCGGCCTCCTGGCTTTCGATATCTTCAAGCTTCCCTAACTCCTGAGTATATTCTTTTGCTGTATTCTGCATTTCCTGCACCAGGTCGTCGGCATCCACAACGGTTCCTTCACGACTTTTCATCTTGCCGCTTGGCAGGTCTACCATTCCATAGCTCAGGTGGTAATTTCCCTTTGCATAAGGTCGGTCGAGTTTGCTCAGCAGACTAAACAGCACTTTAAAGTGGTAGTCCTGCTCGTTACCCACCACAACAATGGATTTATCCATGCCAAAATCCTGGTACTTCAGGTCGGCAGTGCCCATATCCTGGGTAATATAAACAGAGGTACCGTCGCCACGAAGCACCAGCTTTTCATCCAGCCCTTCTGCGCTCAAATCTGCCCACACAGAGCCATCTTCCTTTTTAAAGAAAACACCTTTTTGCAGGCCTTCTTCCACAATATCTTTACCGAGCAGGTAGGTATTGGATTCCTTGTACATTTTATCGAAGCGTACACCTATTTTCCGGTAGGTCTCATCAAAGCCTGCATATACCCACTCATTCATCTTTTGCCAGAGCGCGACTGTCTCTTCATCGCCTGCCTCCCACTGCTGCAGCATTTGCTGTGCTTCTTTAATGAGCGGCGCTTCAGCTTTGGCTTTTTCCTTATCCATCCCCTCCTCTGCCAGCGCTTCTATCTGCTTCTTGTATTCCTTATCGAAAATTACATAGTACTTGCCAATCAGGTGGTCGCCCTTCATACCGGCACTTTCCGGGGTTTCGCCATTACCCCACTTCTGGTAAGCCAGCATGGACTTACAAATGTGAATGCCCCGGTCGTTCACCAGGTTTACCATGGCAACGGTATAGCCGTTTGCTTTCAGGATCTCCGAAACGGAAAAGCCGAGGAAGTTATTCCGGAGGTGGCCCAGGTGAAGGGGCTTATTGGTATTGGGTGATGAATATTCTACTACCACTTTTTTTCCGTTGGCCGGCTGCTGTCCCCAGTGGCTGTCGCGGGCAAGGTCGGCAAACACACGCAGCCATGCCTCTTCGGCAATTACCATGTTCAGGAAACCTTTTACGACATTAAAGTCGCTGATAAGGGCCGACTTTTCTTTCAGGAACTCCCCTATTTCTGTAGCGGTCTGGTCAGGACTTTTTCGGCTGATGCGGCTATAGGGAAAAGTGACGAAGGTATAGGTTCCTTCAAAGTCTTTGCGTGTGGGCTGCAGCTTAATTTCCTGCAACTCCAGGCTATGCTGGTACAGCTCGCTAAACGCCTGCTGAATATAAGGGGTAATCTCTTGTTCTAAGTTCATCAGCTTAATAGTAGTCTTTAGTCAATAGTCCTGAGTAAGGCCTTTTCTTCAGCCTGCCTTTTATCTAAAGTAGTAGTTCGGGTTCGGCCATTTATCTCATTTCTGCAAAAAAAAGCAGCCCAATCCGGACAAAGATAAAAAAGGAAAGTGACACTCCGTCAGATATATCCCCGGAATGCCACCCTCTTTTTGTTTTATTTATGGCTAAGTTAAATTTTAACCTCTGCCGAACGATTTTCGAGAGCCTTAACGGTCGATTCAATAATTTCGAAGGCAGTTTCGGCCATGGCATTGTGTTCGTCGAGGGTAGGGTTTACCTCCACAATTTCCCATGCGCATACTTTTGGGTGCTGCACAAGGAGTCGGTTCAATTCCTTGGCCTCATCTTCATATAAACCATTTGGCACGGGAGTACCTGTTCCTTCGCTAATTGCGTCGGGGTCCATGCTGTCCACATCAAAGGAAACATACACCAGGTCGCAATCGGCCAGGCGGGAAAGTGCTTCTTCTGCAATAGCTTTTACGCCTTTTTCACGCACTTCGCTAACTGTAAAATTGCGGATACCATGGTTTTCCATTAAACAGCGCTCCGGCTCTTCTGTACTACGAACACCAATAAATACCACATCTTCCGGTTTAATTTTAGGGCCATCCACTCCTATTTTTTTTATCTCCTCCCACTCCTGCAGGGTCGACTCTTTCGGGTTATTGACCCTGCATTCCAGGTTATCGATAGCCGCGGCAATGGCCAGCGAAAAGCCATGCATATTTCCGGATGGCGAGGTATAGGGAGTATGAAAATCGGCATGAGCATCGATCCAAATTACTCCAATGCGCTTATCCGGGTTGGCATTCTTTATTCCGCAGATGGTACCGGCAGCCGTAGAATGGTCGCCGGCGAGCACTACAGGAACAAAGCCTTTATTTATGGTGTCGCTGATTGTCTCGCAGGTCCGCTCCAGCATAATCCGCACTTCATGAATATGTTTGGCATACGGATTTTCAATATCCAGGAAGAGTGATTCGTTAATAGTGGGGACAGCAGTTGTTTTGTATTTACGAAAGAAATCTGAACCTTTATTAAGTGAAGCCGTTTTAATTGCACCTACGCCTAAGCTTGCTCCGCGGGTTCCGGCAGCCAGTTCCGAACTTACTTCGACTAATTTTAACTTTTCCATTTTGCAAAGATTATTATTTTAACCAAATTTTGCAGCTTAACCTATACAACCTAAATCCTTAGAATGAGAAGTTACGCCGATCTGATTCATCAGACCTTTTATTTTCCTACCGAAGAATTTAAAGTAGAAAATAACGAGTTGATTTTTAATGGTGTGCCTTTGATGGATATCATCAAAGAGTATGGAACACCGCTAAAGATCACGTACCTACCCAAAATCAGTAAGAATATTCAGCAAGCGAAGAAGCTTTTTTCGAAGGCTTTTGAAAAGCATGACTATAAAGGTAACTATACTTATTGCTACTGTACGAAATCCTCGCACTTCAGCTTTGTACTGGAAGAGGCTCTAAAAAATGACATCCATCTGGAGACCTCTTCAACTTTTGATATGCCCATTATCAAAAAGCTGTATGAGCGCGGAAAGATAAGCAAAGATACATTAATTGTTTGTAATGGCTATAAAAGAGAGCAATATAGTAGGTATATCACCGACTTTATAAATGAGGGCTTTAATAACTGTACGCCTATACTCGACCACCTCACAGAACTCGATTATTACGAGCAGCATGTAAAGGGAGAATTTAATGTAGGAATGCGGGTAGCCTCGGATGAAGAGCCAAACTTCGACTTCTATACCTCCCGCCTGGGTATCCGCTATAACGATATTATCGATTACTATAAAAACGTTATCAGCAAGAGCGAAAAAGCCAGGCTTAAAATGCTGCACTACTTTATTAATACCGGAATAAAAGACACCGTGTATTACTGGAGTGAGCTGAGCAAGTTTGTGCAGATGTACTGCGACCTGAAGAAAATTTGCCCTGAGCTGGATACCATCGATATCGGCGGAGGCTTTCCAATTAAGCTTTCGCTGCACTTCGAGTACAATTATGAATACATGATCGACCAGATTGTATTCAACATTAAGGAAATGTGCCGCGAGAACGATGTACCCGAACCCAATATCATTACCGAATTTGGCAGCTACACGGTAGGCGAAAGCGGCGCCACTATTTACTCAGTTATTGGTAAAAAGCTTCAGAACGATAAAGAGCTCTGGTATATGATCGACGGCTCCTTTATTACACAATTGCCCGATGTATGGGGACTGAATCAGAAATTCCTGATGATGTCCGTCAACCACTGGAACAACAACTTCCATAAGGTAAACCTTGGCGGGCTTACCTGCGACAGCCACGATTTCTATAATTCAGAGGCTCATACCTCGGAGGTGTACCTACCTAAAATAGAGGAGGGAGAAACGCTGTACATGGGCATGTTCCATACAGGAGCCTACCAGGAGTCGCTTGGTGGCTATGGCGGCATTCAGCACTGCCTCATCCCTGCCCCTAAGCACGTGATTATTCAACGTGATGAAAATGGCAATATCCAGTCGGAGCTTTTTGCCGCTGAGCAGGATAGCGAAAGCATGATGAAGGTACTGGGCTACTAGGGCCGTAAGAAGTATTAAGAGCTAAAAAGTGATTAAAATGAAGGCTGGTACAAACCGGCCTTTTTTATGCCCCTGATGTTTTAATAGTTCAATGGCTTCCTGATTTTCTCTTTTGAAAATCCTCTGTTCTGCCTTTATACCCTGCAGGGGAGCTGGAGGAGGCAGTTTAAAAGAATTCAGGACTCAGAGATAAAGTAGTGTTTCTGCACGGTCGGCTGTTACGTGACTGCCATTTTTCTTTGTTTGCCAGGGAAAAGCAATATTTACCAACACCCTCAATTCATTGTAATTCAATTATTTACCACTCATTGGTGTTATCATGGGAAAAGACATGGACTCCTGCATTCTAAAAAACTAAAGGTTTTTACTATTTTTGAATTTTCCTAAGCAAAACCGAAGTGAGTAATTGTATTGTAATTATACCGACCTATAACGAGATTGAAAACATTGAGGCGCTCATCCGAAGGATCTTTACTCTTCCGCGCGCCTTCGATGTGCTCATTATTGATGACAACTCACCAGACGGAACAGCTGCTAAAGTGCAGGAGCTACAGGCTGAATTTGGAACCAGGCTACACCTGCTGGAACGCTCCGGAAAACTGGGTTTGGGCACCGCCTACATTCTTGGCTTCAAATATGCCATTGAACACCAGTTCGAGTATATATTTGAAATGGATGCCGACTTCTCTCACAACCCGATGGACCTCATCAGGCTCCATGATGCCTGCGCTTCAGAAGGCTATGACCTGGCGATTGGCTCCCGCTATGTAAAAGGAGTAAACGTGGTTAACTGGCCGATGTCGCGGGTACTGATGTCTTACTTTGCCTCTCATTATGTTCGCTTTATTACCGGCCTTCCCATACACGACAGCACCGCTGGCTTTAAGTGCTACCGCCGAAAGGTGCTGGAATCTATTAACCTGGACAAGATTCGCTTTGTAGGATACGCCTTTCAGATAGAGATGAAGTTTACAACCTGGAAGTGGGGATTCCGGATTAAAGAGGTACCCATTATTTTTACCGAACGCGATAAGGGAGAATCTAAAATGTCCCGGCATATTTTCCGGGAAGCGGTGATCGGCGTCATTCAGATGAAGCTGAAGTCCTTCTTCAGGAAATACCAGCCTGAGCAAAAGAAAATTAAGGGAAAGGACAAAAATAAAAGTATACCAGCTTAACGAAATGAAGCAGGAGTTCCTCTGCAAAACAGGCTACTTGGTTTTGGTATAGCAGAAGCAGCTTTTTCTCCTTCTCAGCCTTTCACCTCTTGGACAGAACCCTTCTACTAGGAAAACTTAATGGCTTTAATTGGCCGGATACGGGAGATTACCATAGTAGGGACCAGCATCATTAATAAGCCTAAAATCAGCACCAACACGTTCAGCAGAATAATCAGCGACCAATTCCATTGTATCGGCACATAGTCCATGTAGTAGTTCTGCTTATCGAGCGGTATCAGGTGGAAGTAATATTGTATGGCCGCCAGGCCAAGCCCTATGATATTCCCCCACATAATACCCCTTGCCACCATCAGCATACCGTTATATAAAAAGATACGGCGCAACAGGCTGTTTTGAGCGCCTAAAGCCATAAGGGTACCAATCATACTGGTTCGCTCCATTATCAATATCAGCAGAATTGAAATGATATTGAAAAAGGCCACGAACAGGATAATGGTCAGGAAAATAACCACATTACGATCCAGCAGCCCCAGCCACTCAAATATCTGGATGTTTTTATCCGTAATTTTTTCAACGAAGTAATTGTAATCAGTCGCTTCATAGAGCGCTTCCTGTGCCGCATCCAGCTGGTCGAAATCCTTTACAAACACTTCGTAGCCTCCCACCAAAGTATCGGGCCAGCTATTAAGTTGCCGAATCAGGTTCAAATCACCTAAAATAATGGAGGCATCAAAATCTTCCATGCCGGTGCTGTATATTCCTTTAATTTGCAAAGGCCGAAAACGCGGAGGGTTTTGCACGAAGTACATCAATACTTCATCGCCCAACTCTAGCCTTAGCTGGTCGGCTATTTTCTGGCTCACCACCACTTCGGTCGATACGGCCGTATCGGTATACTGGGGAATTTCCCCTTCTACCATATTCTCAATGAAGTATTCCTCACGAAAATCCGGGCCAACCCCTTTTATCACCACCCCCTGCACTTCTTCTTCTGTCTTGAGCAAGCCGGGCTTATAGGCGAAGGCCTGTACATGCTCAATAAAAGGATATTCTTCCTGCTCAAGCGCAAAAGCCTGCCCGGAAGACAGGGGGTTCTCTCCAAATAAATTACTGGCCGTATAACGGGTTACCTGCAGGTGACCTCCAAAGCTTACCACCCTGTTCCTGATATTCTCCTGAAAGCCACGAAGGATTAGAAAAGAAATAAGCATTACCGCCAGGCCCAAACCTATACTGGCAATAGCAATTTTATAAATTACTGATGAGAAGGAGCTTACCTTACTTTTATTTATTCTCGAAGATATAAAATACGATAGATTCAATGTTGCTCGTTTTAAAACAGCCTGCGGCATTTGCTATTTCCGGATTGCCTGAAAAATAGCATCTTTGCAGCTAAGGCTACTCCCTGCCTGGAAAAAATGTTTTGCAAATTATAAAATTCTTCATGAAGCATCCATACCTCTTACTCATATTATGCAGTTTTAGTTTGCTTGCCTGTGCCCAACCTTCTCGCAACAAAGCTAAAACCGCTCAGGAGCAAACAGCGCTCCAGCCAGTAAAAGATGCGCCCCTTGTGTTAGGTGCTACCCGCACCGATCGCTACCTGCCTGCACTGGAAGGAAAAAGAGTAGGCCTCCTCATTAACCACACCTCCCTGCTGCCACAGGAAGGAGAGTATGTACACCTGCTCGACTTCCTGCTGTCGAAAGGAGTAAACGTTACGACCATTTTTACGCCTGAACATGGTTTCAGGGGTACGGCCGACGCAGGCGAAAAAGTGAACAGTGGGACCGATGCGCAAACGGGCCTGCCCATTGTTTCGCTTTATGGAAGCAATAAAAAGCCAACCGCCGAGCAGCTGAAAAACATCGATGTTCTTCTCTTTGATATTCAGGATGTAGGCGCCCGCTTTTACACCTATATCAGCAGCATGCATTATGCCATGGAAGCCAGTGCCGAAAATGATAAAAAGTTTATCGTCCTGGACCGGCCTAACCCGCATGGTCATTATGTAGACGGGCCTGTTCTGGAACCCGCATTCCGCTCTTTCGTGGGCATGCACCCTATTCCGGTGATCCATGGCCTTACCGTTGGCGAATTAGCACAAATGATCAATGAAGAAGGCTGGCTGGCCGGGGGTAAAAAAGTAGCGCTGGAAGTGGTGCCGATGGACAACTACACCCATTCCACCCCCTATACACTTCCGGTTAAACCCTCGCCTAACCTGCCCAACCAGCAGGCCATTATGCTCTACCCCAGTCTTTGCTTTTTCGAAGGCACCCCTGTGAGTGTGGGTCGGGGCACTTCCTTTCCTTTTCAGGTAGCCGGCTACCCGGCAGAGCGCTTTGGCAGTTTTACTTTTACGCCTGTCAGCACTCCTGGCGCTAAAAGCCCAAAGCACGAAAACCAAACCTGCTATGGCATTGACCTGCGCGAAGCGGCAGCCCCAAATCAGCTCGAATTAGCCTACCTTATCGACTTTTACAAAACCTATGAGCCCAAAGACGATTTTTTCATTCCATTCTTTAACCTGTTGGCAGGTACAGATGAACTGAAGAAACAAATCATAGCAGGGGCAACAGAGGAGGAAATACGGGAGAGCTGGGCTCCTGAACTGGAAGATTATAAGCTGCTCCGGAAGAAATATGCACTCTACCCCCTGGAGTAACATGCTTTGGTTTGCCTGACAAAACAGAAAATCTGTAGTTTTACAAAAAACACCTGACTGAATGAAAAAAGACCTTCGCATCATTTTTATGGGCACCCCTGATTTTGCCGTTCCGAGCCTCCAAATTCTCGTGGAAAACGACTACAAGGTGGTGGCGGTGGTTACAGCCCCTGACAGGCCCAAGGGTCGCGGACAAAAGGTCATTCCCTCGCCCGTAAAGGAATATGCGGTTTCCCAGAATCTCCCGGTACTTCAGCCCACTAATTTAAAATCGCCTGACTTCCAGGCTGAGCTAAAAGCTTTAGAGGCCAACCTCCAGATTGTAGTCGCCTTCCGTATGCTGCCGGAAGCAGTCTGGTCCATGCCTGAAATTGGCACTTTTAACCTGCATGCTTCCCTCCTGCCAAAATACCGGGGCGCTGCCCCTATCAACTGGGCTATTATTAAGGGGGAGAAGGAAACCGGCATCACCACTTTTTTTCTGCAGCACGAAATAGATACAGGCCATATCCTCTTCCAGGAGAAAGAGCCAATTCTGCCAGATGATACTGCCGGCAGCCTCTATGAGCGCCTCATGCACAAAGGAGCAAAGCTGGTGCTTAAAACTGTGCAGGCCATTGAGCAGGACGATTACCATCCAAAGCCGCAGGCCGACACTGCTGCCACGCATGCCCCCAAAATTTTTAAAGAGACCTGCCAGATTGATTGGCAGAAGCCTGGTGCGGAAATTCAAAATTTTATCCGGGGGCTGAGCCCTTACCCGGCTGCCTGGATGGAACTGAATGGTCAGCATTGCAAGGTTTTTGCCACAAGCCTGAAGGGCGATAAAGGAACCGAAAAGGAAGCCGGCGAAGTAGTAACAGACAATAAATCCTTTATTGCCGTAAAAGGAAAAGATGAGTTAATTTATTTAGACGAAATACAGCTGCAAGGCAAAAAGCGTATGCCTGTAGCCGACTTTTTAAGAGGAAACCAATTATGATCCGATCAATTATCGTAGCCCGTGCCAGTAATGGCGTTATCGGCAAGGACAATAGCCTTATCTGGCACATGCCAAACGACCTCAAGTTTTTTAAGGATACCACCACCGGCCATTATGTACTAATGGGAAGAAAGAGCTATGAAGCGATAGGCAAACCACTTCCGAACCGGCTCAACATCATCATAACCCGCAATCCCGACTATGTTGTTGAAGGCGCCATGGTCGTCCACAGCCTGGAAAGTGCGCTCCGGCTTGCAGAAGACCAGAAGCAGAAGGAAGCTTTTATTTTAGGCGGGGGCGAAATTTATCGGCAGGCCTTTAAAAATAACCTGGTCGACCGCATTTACCTGACAGAAATTAAAGAGGAGTTTGAGGGTGATACTTTTTTCCCGGAACTGGATGCCTCTCAATGGAAGGAAACCCAGCGGGAAGAGTTTAAAGCGGACGAAAAGAACCCCCACGATTATGCTTTTGTAATACTGGAGCGGAAGTAGAAGCTGGAAAAGCAAAGTTCCAGAAAGGATGTTGAAAAGTTAAACCATTCTGCATTGCAGACATAAACCGCTGTATTTCAGAAACTTTAAGGCCAGATATCAGTATAATCTGTAAATATCTTTTTAACTGATGTAGAACTAAAACCGATAGAACTATGTCACTGATGAGAAGATCCAACCAGCCTACATTAAGTAATTTTCTGGAAGACTTCTGGGATACCAGAGGACTGAGCACCGACCGGTCCCCTATATCGATGCCTGCCGTAAATGTATGCGAAACAGATGAACAGTTCAGGATAGATGTAGCGGCGCCCGGCTTTAACAAAGAGGATTTTAACCTCCATGTGGAAAACAACATGCTTACAATTTCTTCAGAAAAACAGCTGGAAGATAAAAAAGAAGAAGAAAATGTAAGCCGGCGTGAATTCAGTTATGGCGCCTTTCAGCGAACTTTTACCCTACCTGCTTCGGCCAATGCCGATAAAATAAATGCAAAGTATAATAATGGAGTTTTGGTCATTAACATTCCTAAAAAGGAAGAAGCTAAGGCCAAACCACCAAAGCGCATCGACATCAGGTAAAAACGGGTAAGAATAAGTAGTATCCCTGGCAAAAAGCCGGGGATTTTTTATGCTTTACTCTCCTGCACCTGCTCATTCCATAAACTAAAGCTGGAAAGCTCAGCATAGGCCATTCCTTCAATTCCTCCGCACTCTTACCATTATATTATACAGTTGGACAAGTGTCTCCGAAGTAAATGGATGCACGCGCTCTGTACACTTTTGCAGAAAATAGCGGAAGTTTGCTACTTTCCGGGAAAGCCTCTCCTCTCCACCGGCCGATTTCATTTCACAATTAGAGTTTCGCCATGTGCAACAAAAAAAGCCGGCAAAAGCCGGCCTTTTCTATTGCTTTCCTTTTCTATTGTCTATTATTATTTATTTATCTACTGCCTGTCTTAGGCCTTAGCCGGCTCTCTAAAGCCTACCCAGGTGAAGCGTTTCACCACATATTCGGGATTCGTAAAGCTGGCATTTCCTGCAGGGTTGCCTCCTGTTACGTGAAAGTCGGAGAAGCCTGCATTCTGGTTTACATAGATGCCGCCGGTTAGGTTAAAGCTTACGGGTGTAGCCGCCAGGCTCATTTCGTCGGCAATGGTTTCTTTCAGGCTTTCGTCCGTTACGTAGGCACCGCAGCTGATGGCTCCATGCGCCTGCGCCAGCTCTTTCGCCAGGGCAATGCTTTCGTCGGTACTTTTGGTTTTAATCAGAAGTACAATCGGGCCGAACAGTTCACTGCTGAACAGCTCCTTTTTGCTGCTATCTACCTCCAGCACCACAGGTGTAGCGGTACGGGCTTTCTTAAACATAGGGTTTTCGATGGTACGTGATTTCAGCAGTACCTTTGCATCCAGTTTTTCAGCATCGGCCACCCTTTCGCAGGTACGCGGATTCTGAATGGCACCGAGGACAAAAGGCCCCGCTTTCGGGTTATCGACCAGTGCATTCACCTGCTCAATAAACTTTTGGGCAAAATCATCAAAGCTAAGCGTTCCTTCGGGCGTTTTAATACCGCTCTCCGGTATATAAAAGTTCTGAGGGGCTGTACACATCTGCCCGCTGTATAGCAGCACAGAAAAAGCAAGGTTGGCAGCTACCTTATCTGCATCTTCCACAGAATCGAGGATAATGGAATTTACCCCTGTTTTTTCGGTGAAGACTGCCTTACCTTTCAGGTTTTCGAGGTAGTTACCAAACTCTGAGCCACCGGTATAGTCAATCACTTTCACCTCCGGGTGTTCTGCCAGTTCTTTGGTTATCATTTTGTCGAAAGTATCGGCCCCCAGCTGAATCACATTCGGGTCGAAACCTTCTTCCTTCAGTACTTTCTGTATTTCGGCTATTACTATGGCAATCGGCAAAATACCCCCCGGGTGCGGCTTAACAATTACCGGGTTCCCTGTAATAAGGCTGGCATAAATACCGGGAACGGAATTCCAGATGGGGAAAGTGGAGCAGCCTACAACAAGCCCTATTCCTTTTGGTACAGCCCGCCATTCCTTTTCCAGCTTTATATTGAACTTGCCCATGGGCTTATCCCAGGTAGTACCGGCCGGGACTCGCTTCAGCTCCTCGAAGCCGTAGGCAATGGCCTCCAGTGCACGGTCAGCAGCGTGAGGTCCGCTGGCCTGGAACGCCATCATATATCCCTGACCGGTGGTGTGCATGGTCGCATAGGCAATCTCGAAAAAACGTTCCTTCATTCGCTCCAGCGATTCCACCAGGATACCGGCACGGGTTTCAGGGGTGGCCTTCCGCCAAGCTGTAAACGCTTCCTTAGCGCGGCTGATAAGGGTTTCTGGAGAAAAAAGAGGATACTGAATATTTAGCGACTCCCCAAGGTAAGGTGATTCCTCCTGCCCTTTCCAGTCTTCAGCACCTGACTGCAAAAGCTCTTCATATTTTTTACCGATTCGGGATTGAAATTGCTTCCGGCCTTCTTCGTCGGCCGTTTCACCATATATTTTTGGTGATGGATGCTCCGGGTACTGCGCATAAAAATCGCGGCTGTGAAGGGCGTTAATGGCATTCTCCAGAATAGACTGATGCTTTTCAAAAAGTGACATGTAATTTTTATTTAAATCTGACTAAATAGATAAAAAGTTTCGTGCCGGCCTGCGCTATCTTACATCTAAAAGTAGTAGCATATGAGCAAAATAGGCAAAAACCAAATATATTTGATAAATACCGGTACCTGCAAGATAACAGTTTTATGCTAAAAATATTTACTAGCTGCCTAACTTTCCTCCTCTTCCCCTTCTTGCTGTATGCCCAGCCGGCTTTCGGCCCTGCAACCGCTCCCTACGCGGCAGGTATCGTTGTTTTCAAACTAAAAGGTGAGGAACTTCCCCCACTGTCTGCTGCCTCGGCCCGCACAGCCAGAGGTTTACAGGAACAGGCAAAAGCCCTCGCGGCCAGTGTAGGCGCAAAAGAGCTTGTTCAGCCGTTTGCCTCCCTTGGAATGCAAAAGAAAGGAATGAAATCGGCACGCCAGACAGAAAACAACCCACTTTCCAGTTTATACAAACTTGAACTACAGCCAGGCCAGCAGGTAGAGGAGGTTATCCGCCAGTTGCAAAGCAGTAAGCTGGTGGAGTATGCCGAGCCGTATTACCTCCCGCAGCTCCTTCAGCAGCCCGATGATGAATTTTTTGACCAGCAAGAGCACCTCACGAACATTAAAGCTTCCCTGGCATGGAGCATAAGCCAGGGAAGCAGGGATGTAGTTATTGGTATTTTAGATACGGGCGTAGACCTTAACCATCCGGACCTGAAACACAATCTGTACCTGAATGAAGCAGACCCTATTGATGGAATTGACAATGATAGCGATGGCTTTACCGACAACTATCATGGCTGGGACTTTGCCAATAACGACAATAACCCCTCGGCCGACAAAAGTGGCCATGGAACCATCGTTACAGGTTTTTCCTCGGCCTCCACTAACAACGATATTGGCATAGCAGGCACCGGTTACAACTGCCGCTATATGCCCATTAAAATTTTTCGTTCAGAAGATAACCGGTTTAGGAACGGCTACGAAGCCATGGTATATGCTGCCGAAATGGGTTGCGATGTTCTAAACCTGAGCTGGGGTGCCCCCGGTCTGCCCTCACAATATGTACAGGATATTATCAACTACCTGGTGCTGGAAAAAAATGTGGTAATTGTTGCTGCAGCCGGTAATGATGCAAAAGAACTGAACTTTTACCCTGCCTCCTACGAAAATGTGCTCTCCGTTTCCTCCTCCGACTATACCGATGCAAAGGCAGCTTACGCCACCTGGAGCCGCTTCGTTGATTTACTGGCCCCGGGTAAAGATGTTTTCTCTACCACCAATGGTGGAGGGTACGGAAATGGTACCGGCACTTCCTTTGCCAGCCCCCAGGTAGCCGGAGCAGCCGCTCTTGTCCGTTCTTACTTTCCTGAATTGAATGCCCTGCAGGTAATGGAGCGTTTAAGGGTTTCGTCTGATTCGGTAGACGATAGTGCTTTTCCTGAAAAAATTGGAAAGGGCCGCCTGAACATGGAAAAAGCCCTTTCCAGAACAGTTTCACCTGCCGTTCGAATGCAGCAGTTTAATATTTTCAATGGAACTGGTCCTTTTGCCTTTTACAACGATACAGTGGAAGTACGGATGGATCTGATTAACTTCCTTTCTGCTACTACAAAACTGAAATTAACCTTAAGCACCGAAAGCCCATATGTAACTTTCATCGATTCTGAAGTAAGCCCCGGCACCATTAACACCCTGGGCACTTACAAAAACGAAGCTACCCCCTTTCGCTTTTACCTCCACCCCAACCTCCCGAGTAACGAAGTAATTACCTTCCGGATTGGCTATTCCGACATCAATTATGAAGATTATCAATATTTTCAGCTAAGAACCAGTGGCTCTTATTTTGATTTTGCCTCCGACCAGCTCTCTCTAACCGTTTCTTCGGAAGGTAATTTGGGCTACAACTACAATTTCAACCTGCAGGGCAGCGGATTTCGCTTCCAAAAGGCACCACTTGCCCATAACCTTGGCCTGGTGCTGGCTCAAAGTTCCAAAGCAGTGGCCACCAATACCATGTACAATATCAGTCCTGCGGAACGTTATCTTGACTTCCGCCCCCTTGAGAGGCTGAAGCTTTTCACCAATTCCACCGCCAGCCGCGACGCCCGCTCTGCCTACGAGACCATTGTATCAGAAAATGTACCGCTGAATATAAGGGTGGAGCAGAAAATTCTCGGCTGGGAAGATACCCTTGCCAGTGCAGCCATGGTGATAGAATACCGGTTTATCAATAAAGCAGATACTGCTTATGAACAACTCCACACCGGCATTTTCACTGATTTTGATATCAATGAGTTTTTTCGAAACAAAGGAGGCTGGGATACTGCTACAAAAATAGGATATGCCTATGATTATGAGCAAAATCGCTATGCCGGAATGGCTCTTCTGAGCTCCCACGCCCCTTCTTTTCATGCCCTGGACATTGCTACCCGAAACGGCAATACCAGTGAGCTGGCCGATAGCCTCAGCCGTGCAGATCTTTATACCTACCTTTCTGGCGGGATAGGCAAACAAACAGCCGGCGTTGAAGGGAACGGAACGGATGTGGCGCAGTTTTTAGGAGGCACTATTCCTCTTCTGCAGTCAAAGGGCAGCGAAAAGGTAGCCTTTGCCCTGCTTACAGCTTCCTCGCTCGATGGACTGAAGAAGGCAGCAGAAGAAGTACAGAAAAAATACCTGCATTACCTGCAAACACCTCCACTAAACTCCCGGCTGCTGGCCTGCCCCGGCAGCCAGCTGGAAGTAAATCCTGCCAATGGGGAGCGGTTTCAATTTTACTCCGACCCCTACGGGCAGGAACTGATAGCTGAAGGCAGCACTATTATACTGGAAAATCTAACTACGGATACCACGTTTTATGTTGCCAATACCGATAATGAGTTCCCGGGCGATATTGAACGAATAGAGTTAATGCTAAAGGCACCACTGGCTCAATTTAGCATGAGTACCGATACCCTCTCCATTGAAGCCGGCGAAACTGGCATGGTTCAGTTAACCGACAAAAGTGAATTTCCTGCTGAGTGGTACTGGAATTTTAACAATGGCTATCAGAGCATTCAGCAATCGCCCAAAGCTTATTTTAACACCCCCGGCACCTACACCATTGAACTGGTAATGACGAATATTGCCGGCTGCTCCGATACGCTTAACAAACAGCTGGTAGTGGTGCAGCGGAATGCTCCCCCCGTAATAGATAATCAGCTGTTATGCGAACCAGGCAAAGCCATTTTGCTTACAGCAGATGGGACTCCTTTCCATTTATACGCCGATGAAGGAAGCAAGATGAAAATATTCAGCGGCACCGTGTTTGAAACAGCACAACTCACAAAAGATACAACTTTTTATGCCAGCAGCGGGCAGGGCGCTTACGAAAGCAGAAGCATAGCGGTTTCCATTGAAGTGTTTAGTGCAGATATAAACCTGCGCTACAGCATCGATACCCTTGCCGAAGCCCACCAGGCTCTACAATTTAAGGCCACTGTTCAGCAAGCGGAAGAGTTGGCCCGTATTGACTGGTTTGTGAATGGCGTACTAGCGCAACAGGGAGAGCAACTGCATTGGTCCTACACTGAGGAAGATGAAAGCATTTCCCTGCAGGTATATGCCTATTACCGGAATGGCTGCCAGGCGAGTGTTTCAGAAGAGGTTATGCTCGAAAAAAGCCCGCTGCCCCTGTTGGCTTCGCAGGAGCTGTGTAAAGGGGAAACCGCTTTACTCCGCCCGCAGGACGATGGCATCTATTACTTCTATTACAATGCTGAAAAAGACAGTCTGCTCAAGAAGGGCCGGGAGTATTTATTAGAGCCCGTGCAGGCTTCCCATACCTATTTCGTTACCAACATCAGTCTTGGCCAGGAAAGTGAAGCACTTTCCGTAGACGTTAATATACCCGAGGGCCTGGCCGATTTCACACTTTCTGCCGATACCATTTTTTTACATAGTGGAGAAGCTGTACTCTGCCAAAGCACTCATACCGAAGTGAGTGAATGGTTATGGAACTTCGGCAACGGAATTACCTCTTCCCTTCCAGCCCCGGAACACCCGTACAAAAATGCAGGCACCTACACCATTAGCCTCAGGGCAAAAAACCAAAAAGGGTGTACAGAGGTAGCCAGTAAAACGCTGGTGGTAATGCAAAATACGGCTACAGGTGAGGAAAAAAGTGCAGCATCAGGACTGGGGGTGTACCCAAACCCGGCAAAGGAGCAGCTACAAATTCAGGTGCCGGAAATTTCTGGCAAATCTGTTTTACACCTCCAAGATGCCAGCGGAAAACTGATAAAGACCTACTCTGTAAACGCCGGACAAAGCCTGTTCGAACTTTCAGTTCAGGCGCTGCCCCAGGGTTTATACTGGCTTCGCCTGCAAACAGAAAAAGGAACCTATACCAGCCGGTTTACCAGGCAATGATTTCACCTGAAGGCTAAAACTCACTATCCCTGGTCTTTAAATGCCCCAACAAAAAAGCCCTTCACACCCTTTAAGTGCGAAGGGCTTTTCATTTATTTAAATAAAAAGGTACTAAAAAACCGTTCTTACCACTACTCAGTCTGCCTGGGCAAACACTTTTTTCAGCAATTCGGTAGTACGGGCAACAGGGTTTTCCCTGATGTTCTTTTCTTCTTCCGCCACCAGCAGGAACAGACCATCAATGGCCTTTTGGGTGGCATAATCGGTCAGGTCGGGGTTTACTCTTGTTACACCCGGCAGGCGGTTATAAGTCGAAACAATATCGCCATAATAGCGGGTAGCCTCTACCTGGTCAAGGGCCCGGCTAATAACAGGCTCAAACTTTGCCCTTAACTGCTCCCCGGTCGTTCTCCGAAGGTATTCCGTAGCGGCATCATCCTCTCCTTTTAATATATTCCAGGCATCGCGGATGGTCATGCTGCGGATGGCATCCAGAAAAATAGGCTTGGCTTCTTTGGCGGCCTCTTCCGCTCCCCGGTTCAGCGTAAGAATAAACCGGTCCACCTGATTGCCCAGGCCAATTTGCCGAAGCTTTTCTTCTACTCTTTGAGCATCTTCCGGAAAAGGAATTTTAAGTCGTGGATTTTCGTAATAGCCTCCTTCCTGCGAAGCCTGCGCAGCCCCCTGGCTTATCCCTTTCGACAGCGCCTGCTTCAGCCCCTCTGCCACCTCTTCGGTGGTAAGACTTTGATTTTCTGCTAAAATCTCACCTAAAGTCTGGTTAATTTGCTGGGTTGTGCAGGAGACTGCAAAGAAAAGGAAGACCAAAAGGCCGATTCTGTTGATGTATCTCATAAAATTAGTTTTAGAGTAAACAATATTATTCCGTTTTGTTTTGAATAAGAGGAATGGATAAATCGTAATTTTCCATCTCAGTTAACAACCTATCAAAAATTCTACCAAAATTCAGGGGCTTACGCTCTTTATATAGATGAAAGAAATCAGGGCTGAAATTTTAACGATTGGCGATGAGCTGCTCTATGGCCAAATCACCGATACCAATGCTCAGTGGATGAGTGAAAAATTAAGTGAAGCAGGCATCCGGGTAGTCCGGAGAACCACTGTGGGCGATGAGGAAGAAGCCATACTCCATGCATTTGAGGAGGCAGAAAGCAGGGCCGATATTCTCCTCATAACCGGAGGGTTAGGCCCTACGGCAGATGACCTGACCAAACCTTTGCTTTCGAAATACTTCAATAGCCCCCTTAAAGTTCATGAAGATGCTCTGGAGAACATCCGTAAGATTTTTGCGCGCCGCGGCCTGGAGCTGACCGAGCGTAATCGCCAGCAGGCCGCCTTACCGGAAAGCTGCAGGTATATACCCAACCACCATGGCACCGCCCCCGGCATGTGGTTCGATAAAGAAGGGAAAGTTTTTGTGGCCATGCCAGGCGTTCCACATGAAATGAAGCATATGATGGAGTTCGAAATTATCCCGCTTCTCATTCGCCAGTTTAACCCGCCGGCCATTTTCCACCGCATGGTTCGCACTTCCGGCATAGGAGAATCATGGCTCGCAGAACATATACAGGAATGGGAGGAGGCGCTGCCCCCGAATATGAAGCTGGCGTATTTGCCCGGCCTTGGAGAGGTGAAGCTGCGCATAACCGCCTTTGGGGAACATATGGAAGGGCTGCAAAGAAATGTAGACGAAGAATTCCATAAACTGATGCCCCTGATTGAGCAATGGGTATATGGTGAGGGAGATGATACACTGGCCAAAGCCGTAGGACAACTCCTGCAAAAAGAAGGGAAAAAAGTGGCTGCGGCCGAAAGCTGTACCTCCGGCTTTGTCGGCTATACTCTTACCTCCGTGCCTGGCAGCTCTTTTTACTTTAACGGTTCCGTGGTGGCCTACCAGAACGAGATAAAGGAATCGATTTTAGGCGTAAAAAAAGAAACGCTGGAGCAGTACGGGGCGGTAAGCGAGCAAACAGCCCGGGAAATGGCCGAAGGGGCACGAAAAGTATTAAAGGCAGATTATGGCTTATCTACCACCGGCGTTGCCGGACCAGGAGGCGGTTCGGCAGAAAAACCAGTCGGCCTGGTATGGATAGCCGTTAGCAATGGAGAGCAAACGATTGCAAAAAAACTCAACTTCACCAAAGATCGTGACCTGAACATCCGCTATACGGCCGCTGCTCTATTGAACCTGTTCAGGCAAACTTTGGTAAAAAACGATTGGCAAAGAGCAGGAAAATAGTATTTTTGTAAAGCAAATACTCCTGGAGTGCAAAATATTCTGTAAACATTATTTGCCCCTTATTTATTTTTTACCTGATATAAGCATTTCATTTTCAGTAATTCAGAATATAATTTTGTTTTAAGCTATTTTTAAAATATAAGCATAATGGCAAAAGTAGAAATGGTAATGCCCAAAATGGGCGAAAGTATCATGGAAGGCACCATCCTTACCTGGTTAAAAAAAGAAGGAGATACCATAGAACAGGATGAATCTGTTCTTGAAGTAGCGACTGACAAGGTAGACACCGAAGTACCTGCCACTCATGCCGGAACCCTTGCTAAAATTCTGGTTCAGGAAGGCGATGTGGTACAGGTAGGAAAGCCTATTGCCATTATAGAAACCGAAGGAGAAGAAGCAGGCGACACCGCAGCACCAGCAGCCGAAAGCTCCTCTTCAGCCGAAAACCAGCAGGCAGCGGCCGCATCTGCCGCCTCCCGTTCTGCCGAACCGATGGAGAAGCCTGCAAGCGGCCGGTTCTATTCTCCACTCGTCCTGAATATTGCCCGCGAAGAAGGGATCAGCATGCAGGAGCTGGAGTCTGTTCCCGGCACTGGTAAGGAAGGAAGAGTTACCAAAAAAGATATTCTGGCTTATGTAGAAAACCGCAGCCAGGCGCCTGCCCCTGCACAGGCAGCTCCGCAGCAGAGCAGCAGCACTCCGGCAGCAGCAGCATCTCCACAGCAGGCGGCACCAAAAGTGTCTGTTTCTGTTAACGCCAATGACGAAATCATTGAAATGGACCGCATGCGCAAAATGATTGCCGACCGTATGGTTGACAGTAAGCGCATCTCTCCGCACGTTACTTCTTTTGTAGAAGCCGATGTTACGGATATCGTTTTCTGGCGGAACCGTATGAAGAACGAATTCAAGCAGCGCGAAGGCGGCAACCTTACCTTCACTCCTATCTTTATAGAGGCAGTGGTTAAAGCCATTAAGGATTACCCGATGATCAATGTTTCTGTGTCGGAAGACGGAGGCAAAATTATTAAGCGCAGAGACATTAATATAGGGGTTGCCGTAGCCCTGCCTACCGGAAACCTTATTGTGCCGGTTATTCACAAGGCCGACCAGCTGAACATTGTTGGCCTTACCAATAAAGTAAATGACCTGGCAAAAAGAGCACGGGAAAACAAGCTGAAGCCCGATGAGCTTTCCGGCGGAACCTATACCGTTTCGAATGTTGGCTCTTTTGGCAATGTAATGGGAACGCCTATTATTATGCAGCCCCAGGTGGGTATACTTGCTCTTGGCGCTATTGTAAAGAAACCTGCTGTAATTGAAACAGCTAATGGAGACGCCATTGCTATCCGCCATAAAATGTTCCTCTCCCACTCCTACGACCACCGCGTAGTAGATGGCTCACTCGGAGGCATGTTTGTACGCCGTGTAGCCGATTACCTGGAACGATTTGACACGAAAAGAGGAATTTAAGAATCCTTTCCAAAACCGGAAGCCCTGCTATTTCCATAGCGGGGCTTTTTTATTTCCACCTTGCTTTCTGCCAGCAAAACATGAAACGAAAAATGTTTGCTTCCCTTTCAAAGGAATGATGGCAGATCAAAAAAGATGACACACCTGCCCTGCTAGCGCTTTTCTGCTCCCTGAAAAATTATTTTTAAAATATCCGGTATAATTTTTTCAATCCACTATCATTCGTATATCAATTCTTTTATATTTACTACTGATAAAAGAGGATTAGATTATTGCATGAGAAGTACCTGGCTCTTCGTTTTTCTTTTTTGTAGCAGATTCCTTTTTGCCGGCAGCTCGACAGGTACCGACAGCCTTCAAAATCTTCTCCAAAACGAACTCCCCGACACGCTCCGGCTCCAGGTATTAAATGAACTTGCTTTCCAAACTTCTACATCGGACCTTAGCAGCTCCCTCACTTATGCAGAAGAAGGGCTTTTACTGGCCGAATCTTTAAAGGACCGAAGGCAGAAGCGCCAGATACTACACCTCATGGGTATTGCGCACCACCGCCTCGGTAATTATGACCAAACCCTCTCCTATTTCAGGCAGGTGCTCAGGATGTTCGAAGAAGATGAAAACTTATCGGGCATTGGTGCCATGTATAACAACCTGGGTATCCTCTACAGGGATATTAAAAATCACCAGGCTTCACTGGAGTATTATCAAAAAGCCCTTTCTATTAAACAGCAGCTGGGCGATAGCAGCGCTATTACCAGTACGCTCAGCAATATTGGCATAGCTTTTATGGAACTGGGCCAGTATGATAAGGCCTACCGGAATTTCACCAGGTCGCTGAACATTGACCGTAAGCTACAAAATGTAGAAGGGCAGATGTATACCTGCGAAAATCTGGGAAAACTTTTTTCTCAGCAGGCACAGTACGATTCTGCAGGCTTTTATCTCCATCAAAGCCTGGCGCTGCTACCCGAAGAGGGGCGGGAATATGAGCATTCCCTCATTTTAAACAGCCTTGCCCAACTTTATCTGGCGCAAAAGAAGGCACAAACGGCTGTAAAATACCTGAAGAAGGCCATTGACTTAGGCAATAAAGTTCAATCCAGAACTGCCTTGAAAGAAAGCTACAAAATGCTGGCCGACGCCTATGCCCAACAGTTAAATTACAAAAGAGCCTTTAACTGTTACCAGCAGTACATTGCCCTGAAGGACTCCATCTTTAATGAGGAGAACCTGGAGCGCATCAGCCAGATTGAAACAAATTACCAGTTGTCGAAGCGGGAGAAGGAGATTGAAATACTCAAAAAGGATGCCCGTATCAGTCACCTTCAACTAAGCCGGAACCAGATGGTGAACTACTACCTGTATACCGGGCTGTTTCTGCTTATCTCCGTTTCGTTCTTCCTGTTCTTTCAGTTTAAGGCAAAGAGAAATTCGAACCAACTGCTCAAAAAAACAAACGATGCCATTGCAGCCCGTAATTTGAACATCACCAGCAGTATTGATTATGCCAGGACAATTCAGGAAACCCTGCTCCCCCAGGAAAAGCAGTTGCTGACCTACTTTAAAGAAGCTTTTGTATTTTGCAAAGCCCGTGATATTGTTAACGGAGACTTTTACTGGTGTTATAAAAAGGGAGATAACTGCCTGCTGGCCGTAATTGACTGCACCGGTCATGGTGTTCCCGGTGCGCTGATGACAGTGATGGTCAATTCCCTGCTCAACCAGATTGTGATCGACAAGCATGTTTACTCCCCTGCCGAAATTCTCAACCAGCTGAGACAATACCTGCGACAAAACCTTCGGCAGGAGCAGGAAACGGAAATATCGGCCGATGGGCTCGACCTGGCCATTTGTTCAATTGATACCAAAGAAAAGCAGGTAACTTTTGCCAGTGCCAAACGGCCCCTGTACCTTGTCCAGCACCATGAACTTCGGGTTTATAAAGGAAATAAAACAACTTTTGGTGGCCCCCTTTCGCAGCCGGCAGAGCAGTTTCGCGAAGGCTCTTTTTACTACCTGCCCGGGAGCTGTCTGTACCTTTTTACAGATGGGATTACCGACCAGTTTGGAGAAGCAAGCGATAAAAAGTTTATGCACTGGCGACTACAGGAACTCATAAAAGAAAATTATGAGTTCCCCATGCAGCAGCAGAAAAGAAAAATAGCTGGAAGTATAGAACAATGGCAGGGGAAGCTGGAGCAAACAGACGATATGCTGCTCCTGGGCATTCGCCTCCCATAGCTCCTCTTAAAAAATGCTTCCGCTTTCATTCTGTATTTACAACTTATCCAGTAATTCCTCTATAGCACTGTAAATCCTGTCCAGCTCCTCTTCCTTAATTACATAAGGAGGCAGAATATACAGGGTATTTCCTAATGGCCTGAGTAAAATATCTTTATCGAGGAAGAAGGTATACAAACGATTTCTTTTGGAATTAAAGTAAGAAGTTCCCTCTTCCGTGCGAATATCCAGCGCCATAATGGTCCCGAGGGAACGGGCATTCTGTACCTTCGGATGATCACTCAGGCGGTCGGCAAACAGGCTCTGCTGGTAGGCGATGCGGGCTATGCTCGACTGGCAATCATCGGACAGCAACAGCTCCATACTGGCATTTGCCACCGCACAGGCCAGTGGGTTGGCGGTAAAGGAATGTCCATGAAAAAAGGTCTTCATGATGTCCGGATCACGAAAAGCGGCCTGAATTTCTTCTGTACAGGTAGTAACACCTAAGGGCATGGTTCCGCCGGTAAGTCCTTTGCTCAGGCAGAAAATATCCGGTTGATGCTGAAGGTAATCGGAGGCAAAAATTCTGCCCGTTCGCCCGAAGCCGGTCATTACCTCATCGGCAATACAGATGACTCCTGCCTCTCTGGCTATCCGGAGGAGTTCATCGAGCACAGCAGCCGGATACATGCGCATGCCGCCAGAACCCTGGATAAGCGGCTCGAAAATAAATGCAGCCACCTCTCCGGTATCGACTAATTTCCGGAAGCGGGCCATCAGGGCTTCATTATTCTCACCATCCGGAAAGGGAAGAGAAGACACCTCGAACAGAAAAGGCTTAAAAGGCTGCACAAAAGCATTCCTGTCGCCTACAGACATTGCCCCGAAGGTATCGCCATGGTAAGCACCTTCCAGGGCAATTACCTTAGTGCGGGCGCCGCCCTTATTATGCCAGTACTGGAAAGCCATTTTAAGCGCAACTTCTACCGCCGTACTTCCATTATCAGAATAAAAAACCTTTGCCTGGCGGGAAGGAAGTATGTTGAGCAAGCCTTCTGCCAGCTTAACCGCAGGCTCGTGGGTAAAGCCGGCAAAAATAACATGCTCGAGTTCCCGGGCCTGCCGGCTGATGGCTTCGGCGATATATTCATTGCTGTGGCCATGGATGTTCACCCACCAGGAAGACACAGCATCCAGTATAGCTCTTCCACTGTCGGTATATAAATAAACACCTTTGGCCCTCCGGATTGGCAGCACAGGCAAGTCCTGCAGCAAAGGAGTAAAAGGATGCCATACAACTTCCTTATCGCGTTCCTGTAAATGATTAGGCATATAAGTTCTTTTTTATCTGTTGAGCATACATCTGCACCAGGGCAGCATCTACCTTTTTGTGACGGGCCAGGCGCAAGAGGCATCGGTAGCCCGTGCGCTCCAGTATAACCTCCTCAGTACCGGGCATGGCATCGCCATTAAATAGGATTCCTTCCACCGGATAGTTTCGCTCTTTCAGCAATTCGGCCGTCAGTAATGTGTGGTTAATTGAGCCCAGGTAGTGGTTTGACACCAATACAACCCTGGCTTTCAACTGAGGCACCAAATCTATTACGGAGTCCCGCTCATTGAGGGGCACCAGGCAACCGCCTGCCCCTTCAATAACCAAAGGGCTTCGTGCTCCTTCCGGAAGCTGAATATCTGATAATTTAAGCGCCCTCCCTTCGGCTGCGGCTGCCGCATGTGGGGAAGCCGGCATTTTAAGTCGAACAGCCTCGGGAAGAATGCGTGTACGGGAATTCGTCAGCAGCTCGCGAACAGTATCACTATCGGCCGGAAGGCCGGCCTGAACAGGCTTCCAGTAATCGGCCTGCAGGGCTTCTGCAAGAATGGCACTGACAAGCGTTTTGCCACTGTCGGTTCCAATGGCGGTTACAAAATAATTCATACTAAAGCAGCGGCCAGGCTCTCAACCAGGCCATTAATTTCAGTTTCTGTATTATAAGCATGCAGGCAGATGCGCAGGCGCTCCTTGCCCTGCGGCACAGTAGGAGAAACAATGGGGCGAACATCAAAGTCCTGCTTCTGCACCTGAAGGGCTACTTCCCGCAATTTATTTACATCGGGTATTACGATGGCCTGCACCGGGCTGTAGCTTTCTATCTGACAGCTACTATCCAGCAATGGCAGTAGTTTTTCCTTCTTCAATACCTGAAACCATTCGATTCTCCTGCCCAGCTCTTCAATCAGCTCCTGGTGGTTCGAAAGGAAGCGGAAAGACTCCTGCAAAGCGACCAGCGAATGAGGCGGTAAGGCAGTGGTATAGATAAAAGGTCGTGCAAAGTTAATTAAATATTCTTTTAAGTCTGCTGTACCTGCCACACAGGCGCCGTGGCTCCCCATCGCCTTCCCGAAGGTATATACCCGCGCCCACACTTTCTCCTCAAGCCCTAAGGCACAAACTAAGCCTTTGCCTTCTCCGAAAATGCCCGTACTGTGCGCCTCGTCCACCACCAGGGCCGCTCCCTGGGAGTCGCACAGCTCTGCGAGCTCCGCCAGCGGTGCAATGTCGCCATCCATTGAGTAGACAGACTCCACAACCACAAACACCTGCCCACTCGCCCGCTTAAGGCGATTTTTAAGGCTCGGCACCTCATTATGTTTAAAAGAAAAACGTTGTGCCATACTGAGTCGGCAGCCTTCTTTTATGGAGGCATGCACCAGCTCATCATAAAGTATCGTGTCGTTTTTTTGTGGCAAGGCAGACAGCAGGGCCATATTAGCCATATAGCCGGAATTCATGAGCAGCGTGCTTCCTGCCTTAAAAAATGAAGCCATAAATGCTTCCAGCTCTTCTGCCAGGGCAGAATGACCGCAAATAAGACGGGAGCCTGTAGAACCATTCATAAGTGCCAGTTCCTCAAAGGCCTGGCTGATTTGCCTGCTCAGGTCTTTGTTTCGGGCCAGCCCCAGGTAGTCGTTAGATGAAAAATCTATTTTCCTGCTTTCCGGATGGAGCCTGCGAAGGGTTCCATCCTGCCTGCGGCTTTCGAGTTTTTTCTGTATGTGCTCCTCTATAAGCTTCATAAACAATTATGATGGTGTTCAAAAGCATTTTAAATGCCTGATCTGCTAAAAGTTTACCAACCAGTAACCGGCTATATTCGGCCAGTGCAGGAACTGAAAGCCAGAACGAATGCCACTCATGAGGGCACATCCTCTTTTCCTTTCCACCTGATTGCTTAACAAAAACAGCCTGTTCATATACTTTTTGTGTTTACACTCGTACTTTTGAACAGGAAAAGCACATCTGTTATTAATGAATGTGCGTTAGCTAAATATCATTTTTAAACTTTTCTTTCAACTATGAAAAAATTATTTTTTATTATAAGCCTGTGTTCCCTTAGCAGCTTTGCCTATGCCCAAAGTTTTACAAAAGGCCTGAAAGTTGGAGCCGGACTAGGCTCGGCAAATGTCGAGAAGGTACAAAACGGCTGGGAAAACGATGGTATTACAGCCGGAATACATGCCGGGGTTTTTGGCAGACTCAAGTTAGGCCCTCTTTTTGTTCAGCCCGAAGCTTACTATACCTTTACCAAAGCGGTGCTGAGTAAAGAAGATCTGCAGGGCGGCTCGGTACCGGACAGGCTTGAGCTGGATTTTCACCGTCTGGATGTTCCGGTAATAGCAGGCTTTCGCCTGTCGAAACTTTTGAGGGTCAACGGAGGCCCTTTTGCAAGTTTCCTGATTGATACTGAAGCCGTAAGCGAAAGCTCAACAGTAGTAGCGCGTGCGGATGAGTATTATGAACGTGCTATTTGGGGGTGGCAGGCCGGCCTGGGGCTGGACTTTCTCCGCTTTACCCTTGATGCCCGCTATGAAACTACTATCGGCAACTTACGTGATTATAATCCGGAAAACACCAGCATCCATACCTATCTTCCCAATGAACAGCAACAGCAACAGTTTGTAGTTAGCCTGGGATATTTCCTGAATTAATACCCTCCTGTCCCGGATAGCTTCTGCGACACTTGCATAACCATTTAAAAAAATCATCCTGAAGTTAGTTTCAGGATGATTTTTTATTCTGCTTTTCCGGTTAAGCCTCTGCCTGGGCTGATGGAATCTGCTGAAACTTGACCGCTTCTTCCCCTTCTTTGAAAGCCTTTCGTGGTTTAAGGTTCAGCACCTGGAACATTTCCTGATCTGATACCACATTTGGGTTAGGCGTTGTCAGCAGTTTATCGCCGGCAAAAATACTGTTGGCACCAGCCATAAAGCAAAGGGCCTGCTCTTCCGTATTCATGCGAACACGACCGGCAGAAAGGCGCACCATAGCTTTTGGCATAATTATGCGGGCAGTGGCAATCATGCGCACCATTTCCCACACCGATACGCGTGGCTGTTCTTCCAGGGGAGTTCCTTCCACCGGCACCAGTGCATTAACCGGAACCGACTCCGGATGCTCAGGCAGCGTAGACAAGGTATGCAGCATACCAATCCGGTCTTCCATGCTTTCGCCAAGACCTATAATACCGCCGGAGCAGACAGATATTTTCGCCTGCCGTACATTCTCCAGGGTATCGAGGCGATCTTTATACGTTCGGGTACTGATGATATCGCCATAATGTTCTTCGCTGGTATCGAGATTATGGTTGTAAGCATAAAGTCCTGCTTCTTTAAGCTTATTGGCCTGTTCTTCGGTAAGCATGCCAAGGGTACAGCACACTTCCATGCCGAGCTTATTTACGCCTTTTACCATATCGAGCACTTTGTCAAAGTCGCGGTTATTCCGCACCTCGCGCCAGGCAGCGCCCATGCAAAAACGTGTGCTGCCGGATTCCTTGGCCTCCTGTGCTTTTCCCAACACTTCTTCCACTTCCATTAGCTTATGTACCTTTACATCTGTGTGGTAGCGGGCAGCCTGGGGACAGTAAGCACAGTCCTCGGGGCATCCGCCTGTTTTTACCGATAAAAGAGTACATACCTGCACCTCCTGTGGGTCATTAAATTCCCGGTGAACAGTCGCCGCACGGTAAATTAATTCCAGCACAGGTGAGTTGTATATTGCCGCGATTTCCTCGCGTGTCCAGTTATTTCTTATTTCGCTCATGCTTCTTCACATTAGTTAGAAAAGTCAGGGTATGAAATAAGCTATTGCGCCGGCAAAATCCAAATAAAGCAGCAGGATAATCACCTAATCTTTGTAAAAAAAACAGCCCATTTGAACTGATGCAGCAACAAAAAAGCCCTGTACGATGGCACAGGGCTTCTTAATTTACTTTTTTGTCCCGTCCTGAAATAGCGATACACAAAAAGAAACGTTATGAGACAAGGAGAAGAGCCAGAG
>NZ_ANNU01000023.1 GCF_000346615.1 Nafulsella turpanensis ZLM-10 | reverse complement strand
AATATTTAATTATTTATTATTGTAAAAACCTGTATCGCTATTCTAGGACGAGACAGTTATACTAGTTCAAATGTGTATTTACAACTATTTTTTATTGACAAAGGTCAGCCCAGGAAGCAACTACCAAGCCTGGAACTTCGGTAACCGAACCATCATTGGCAACAGTACGGTTATCAATATCCACACAATCTGCGTCTCTTTCTACTGTTTCCCAGCCGCCTTCTCTTGCAAATTTATAAGCGACCACACCTTCTGTTTCAGTAGTGGTAAGTGCATCAAGAGTAATGGAGTAAGTTCCGTCGCCATTATCAGTGAGCATAAAGCGTTCGTCTGTTCCAGGTGTAACCCAGGCACCATTGGCAAACTCACCGGCAATAAACAGGTCTTCTTCCGGAGTATTTTCAGGAATATCTGTCAGCATAAAAGTTATACGGGCACCAGGTTCAGTTACAGTGAAAGGAATTTCTTCTACGGTTTCATTTCCTGCCTGGTCGGTAGTGGTAATTACTATGGTAGAGGCACCAAGATTAGCATCACGGGGGATAGTAATCGTATCCTGTAAATTAAACAAAGTAGGATCTTCAAACTCTGTAATTGTTTCTTCAAATATTGAAGTTCCTGCGCTGGACATTACATTGACTATCACTTCTGAAAGCATCATGTCTTCCTCAATCTCACCAGAAAGGATAAAATCCTGGCCTGCCTGGAAAGATGCATTATCCTCAGGAGTGGTAACTAAAATTACCGGAGCAGTTTCATCTAACTCCCGTACGATTACGGTTACACTTTGTTCGGCCGTATTACCTTGTTCATCTGTTGCCTGCACTACTATAAGGTAGCTACCTGGGGCAGGAGTTGTTGTACCTAACCGAATCGTTTCTTCAATGACTGCTTTAGTATTATCATTTAAGAAATCACTTACCGGCTCTTCAAAAACCATTTGGGCGGTTCCACCTGGAGGAGTAACCCAAATCTGAACAGCCTCCAGGCCTAAATTGTCCATTACCGTTGCCTGTAGAGTTACAGCATCATCTGGATTAAACTCTGTCTGGCTAACGGGAGCGGTAATGGTTATTGTTGGATCTTCAGTATCCAATACTGCCTCATCTTCTTCGCAAGCCATAAAAGCGAAGGCTAAAAAGGTAAAAATAAACCAATTGAATTTTTTCATAATGTTAAAAATTTGAGGTTGAACTAAAATAAAAATAAATTAAGGTTGTAGAATGTTTAAATAACTGCTTCTAAAAATATTTTCTAAATCGATGTTATTAACGATTCGTTCTTTGGAATGTTTTTAAAGGAAGGGAAATGATGAGAGAGAAGGTTAAGTTTCTTCAGGAAGGGTATAATTGAGTTATTCAGGGGTTCAAATAATTCCATACCATTTTTAACGCGCTACCTACCAATAGGTTACCTCACCACCAAAACATCCTTTTTTTTAGAAGGTTAAACAGAAATGAAAAATTACGGAAGAAAAGAATATCCGAAAGACCTTCGCTGGGTAGAGGAAATTTCCAGATTGATGGATTCCAAGTTCCGACTCCCGGGGACACGTTTTCGCTTCGGACTTGATCCAATTATAGGACTTTTACCAGTTGTAGGTGATGTAGTAACTCTCGCCATTTCAGGTGGTCTAGTGCTTTATATGATTAAGTATGGAGCGAGTGGAAAGGTGATTGTATTGATGTTAATCAACCTTTTTTTAGATGCAACTATTGGAAGCATCCCCATTATAGGCAGTATCTTCGATTTCTTTTACAAGTCAAACACCCGCAATATTAATCTCCTTAAAAAATATTATCAGGAAGAAAAATACCAGGGAAGCGGCATAGGCATTATTCTGCTGGTAGCATTTATTTTGCTGGCTTTTATCTTTTTACTGTTGTGGGGACTTTGGGAGCTTCTGGTGTGGCTTTGGTAGAAAAAAATAGAAAAGAACAAAAAGCTTGACTTGATTAATCAATTCAGGAGCCATTTACTTTCCTTTTTCTTTGATAACGGTTTGTTGCTGCCCCTCCTGGTGGCGAAGAACAAAGGAGGCTGTCCTTTCGGCATGGCTGGAGGGTTCAATATTATGTCCGTACCTGCGGGCGTAAACTTTCGTAAACTCTGCTCCAAAAAATAAAATAAGACAGGAATAGGAGACCCACAATAAGATTAAAATTAATGAGCCGGCAGCACCGTAAGCTGAGCCAGGATCAGACTTTCCAAAATAAAATCCTAAAGCAAACTTTCCCAGTACGAATAGTGCTGCCGTTACAACAGCTCCTATCCATACGGTTTTCCATCCTATTTTTACATCTGGCAATACTTTATAAATAGCAGCAAACAAGAGAGTAATTATTCCAAAAGAAAGAAGAAATTCAAGTAAGTAAAAAACGTAAATTAGAAAGTCGGGTAAATGCCGCTGCAGGATATTACTTAATAAGGATAAAGCTGCGGTTAGCACAAGGGAAATTAACAACAGGAACCCAACAATAAGAATGACTCCAAAAGAGGTTACACGGTCAACAACAATCTTCCTGATGCCCTCATCTTTTTTAGTCTTTACCTCCCATATTTCATTTAAAGATTGTTGTAACTGGTAAAAGACCCCGGTAGCGCCAAAAACTATCGTTATAACTCCTATAATAGTCGCCCAGCCGGAACTTTGGTTTTGATGGATAGTGGTCAACATGCCTTCCACGCTTTTAGCCGCATCACTTCCAATCATTCCATTAATTTGGTTAGACAACTCACCCTGTACAGCCTCCTCCCCTAAAAAGTAACCAGCTGTAGTCACTACAATTAACAATAAGCCTGGTAAGGAAAAAATAGCGTAATAGGACATGGCTGCGCTAAGCCGGAAAGGCTCATCATCATTCCACTCAGTATAGGTCTCTTTCAAAAGACTAAAAAGATCCTTCCATTGGAATTCTTTCAAAGACATACAATTAGAATAGGTTATACCAATCAACCCAGGGAGGGCTAAAAAGTTAAGGAGGGAAAGCGGTTGGAAGAGTTTTTCTTAGGCTGTTTTTGCCACCCGCATGGCTACTTCTTCCTTTATTTGCTGGTAATGGTGAATAACTTCACGCAAATGCCCGGCAATTATTTGTTGTGACGATTCTTCTTCAGCAAGTATTTCTATTTTTTGCAGCAGGTCTACTGAAGGAATTACCCCTATATTCCGGAATGAAGACTTTAGTTTATGGGCATACCCTTTCACTTTTGCGGAATCCATT
Source organism: Nafulsella turpanensis ZLM-10 (assembly GCF_000346615.1). Lineage (GTDB taxonomy): Bacteria > Bacteroidota > Bacteroidia > Cytophagales > Cyclobacteriaceae > Nafulsella > Nafulsella turpanensis. The sequence goes on along the minus strand of NZ_ANNU01000023.1, from coordinate 147,854 downwards.
AAAATTACGGCAGAAGAAAGGCGATCCAGATCTTCACTGGCAGTATTCACAAACAAATCTAAAAATTCAGCGAGAGCCTCCTGGTCATTGCGAATAATGGGACTGATGTTTTCAATATTTAAGAGTTGCTGACTTTTGAGCACCTCCATCTTCAGCGATTCGCACACCTCCGGCCGCTTTCGCCGAACATATTTATTGATAACAGAAAACAGCGCATTCTCATCAATAGGCTTCGTCAGGAAGTCATTCATACCACTCTTTAATGCTTTGTTTTTTGTTTCCGGAAAAACATCGGCCGATACACAAATTACTGGGGTGGAAACATTCCTGTTTCGGCCTTCTCTAATATGGTGCATGGCTTCAAGTCCGTTCATCAGTGGCATTTGCAGATCCATCAAAATAAGATCGTAAGCCTTTTCCTTGGCCAACTCCACTACTTCGAGGCCATTGCCAGCTACATCTACCGTAACATTCCAGCTCACCAGCAGCTGTTTTGCATAAAACTGGTTCATGGTATTGTCTTCGGCCAGTAAAATATGTAAACCACTTAAATCCGGAACGGGTGCTTTTTGCTCGTGCTCTTTTTCCAGTACGGGCTGTTCAGAAACTGTTAAGGGCAGGACAAAACTAAAGGTAGAGCCAAGGCCAATGATACTACTAACCGTTATATTTCCTCCCATAAGGCTTACCAGCCTTTGCGAAATGGTTAAGCCGAGCCCGGTGCCATCTTTTGATTCTTCCGCTTCATCGAGCTGGTTAAAACTTTCAAAAATGTACTTTACCTTTTCCTGAGGAATGCCAATTCCTGTATCCTTCACACTAAAACGGATCAGCGCTTCCCTGCCTTTCAGGGATTCCAGCTCAACCATTACATCTATTTTACCTTTTCGGGTGAATTTGATGGCATTCCCGGTCAGGTTCATCAATACCTGATTGATCCGTACTGGGTCACCCAGGAGGTTCGGTGGTATATCTGGATCAACCTCCAGATTGAGCTGTAATTTCTTTTCAGCCGCATTTATTTTAATAAAGCTGACATGCTTTTCCACCAGCTTCTCCAGATTAAAGCTGACTTTCTCAATCGAAAGCTTTCCTGCTTCTATTTTTGATAAATCCAGAATATCATTTACAATTACCAGGAGATTCTCTGCAGAAAAACTTATTGCCTCCACATTTTCCCTTGCCTGCCTGTTAAGCTGGTAATCCTTCAACAGCAATTTAGAAAGGCCCAAAATGATATTCATGGGAGTCCGTATTTCATGACTCATGCTGGAGAGAAATTCGGATTTAGCTTTAACAGAATTCTCCGCCAGCTCCTTTGCTTTTTTATCTTCCTCCTGCTCCTTTTTATGCGTTATATCTCTAATAACCGTAATAATTTCCCTTGCATTTAACCGGGACAAGCGAAATTCCTGGCAACTCTTTCTACCTGCTGAAACAGAATCCCATTCAAATGCTTTTACCCTACCGGTTTTTACCACCTCCTGGGCAGCATCCAATAAGCTTTCGGTAAGCTTTGGACTCAGAAATCGCCTGATTGGCTGTCCGATAAATCGCCTGTTCTCCGTTCCTCCCTCATGATTGTCTTTAAAATCCAGGCAGGTGCCATCGAGATTAAAGCGGAGAATTTGATCCGGAATTCCCTGTAGCAGCGCTTTATGCTGATTTTTACTGAATTCAAGGGAGCCTTCAACTGAGTGATTGACAGTTAAAAGATTATAACCAGCGGCAATGGAGGTGAGCATGGCCAGGCTTACCGTCACTATGTAATCAATTTGCTGCATCTCCTCCGGAAAAGGATAGCGGCCAAAGTCCTCTGGCACAAATATTTCAATTCCCAGAAAGCAGCCTACGGCCAGGCCAATATACAAAAACAGGAAACGCTTTTTATCCAGAGAGTAAAGATTAAGGGCAGCAAAAGAAATAGGAAAATAGAGTAGCTGGGCTCCTGAATTTTTTCCTGTCAGGAAAACAAACAGCAAAATACCTCCAATTGCAGTTGAAAGAAGCAAGTTACTTGCTGTAGTTGGCCTGTTCTGGCTGGTGAAAGCAAAGGTGAGAGAAAACAAAAAAAGTATAGGTAAAAGACCTAAACCAAGAACAAAATATCCAAGCAAAAAATACTGCATCGCAAAAATAAGGCACACCAAAATGCCTACCATAGCATACCTATTGGTAAGCACTACCCTTCTCTTGGCAGGCGATAAGTTATTCCTTAATGTATTCGACAGTATTTTAGTAAAAGCAAAAGACATTCTGTGGACTAAAGGCAAAGCAATATAAGAATTTTATACTTCTTTAGGTTTATTATTTCTTAAATAATTTATATGGTCTTGTTTTTTTTAGATAAAAAGCCAGAGATGTCACTGCAATCCTTTTTGTTTCTTTCTGAAAATGGAAATCTGTATTAAAAAACCTGTCCATAAATGCACAAAAAATGTATTTAAACATCCTCTTATGGAAGCGCTTTTTTCCCAAGATTTCTTTTCACACCGCCTTCGTTTATTAGCCCTGTTTCCTTCTAAGAAAGAAACAGCCAATTTCCGAACGTTTTGCCTATACATTTCTGGTAAAAAGAGTTTTCTTTGCCCTGGAAACAGGCACTTTACCCGTTATCACTTCAACCTTTACATAAAGATTTAAGCACTTAGTATTCCCTTATTCCACTTCTTTCTGACGGTTTTCAAACCCAACTAAAAGTAATGGCCCTGTATGCGGCTTAAAGTCATTTTCCGCTGTAGCGCAACCTTTTTTAATTGTGGTATTAACTTACACCAATCCTACATTTCCAGCTTTTTTTGTAATTAAATTACTATAATAGCTAATCCTTAACCAAACAATAATTAAACTTTCAGGCAATGAAAAAAGCGCAATTAAGTATGCTCGTACAATTAGCCACTATTGACAATGAACTAGCAGGTAAAGAAAGCCGGTGGCTTCAAAAAATTGGCTTCGGCATGGGAATGGAAGAAAATGAAATCAATGAAATATTCCGCAAACCTGAGCCACATACCATTGCTTTTACCCATTTGACTTCCGAAGAACGATTTGAGTATTTGTACAATCTTATCCAGTTAATGAAGATAGATGGAAAAGTTTTTTTCAGCGAAATCGATTTCTGCAAAAGGGCAGCTGAAAAGTTAGGCTACCAATCCGCTGTGGTTAAAGCCCTCTCCGGTAGTATCTTCGGCGATCCTGCCATTACTGCAGATCGGGCACAGCTCATGAAAAAGGCACAGAAATTCTTAAAAATTCCAACAGCCTGAGAAGGTAGCTCAACGATTAATTATTAGTAATAAAATACACTGAATTTTCCTTCCCGTACCTGCAGGCGGTTATTAGCACTTAACCATTGTGCATCGAAGGAAAATTCTCCTTCTATCTTATTCTCTTCAAAAAGAGTCACTGTAATGCTACCAGCTTCTTGTATATCGATCGTGGTATAAGCTGTATTCCCTCTTTTAATTTCACCATGTCTGCTTGCATTTAGCGGGTACACCCCCTCTGCAGTAATTCCTCTTAATATTAATTTAAGAGTAAAGCCCTCCCCTTCCCCAACAATGGTAAGAGGACCGTTTTCCCCGACCGCCTTCTGGGTGTATATTTTGGTTGGGGTCCAGGCAATACTATCAATTTCCGCGGTTAAAACATTGACCTGCCCCTTCCCCGGGGCCTGATCTGTACAGGATGCGCCCAGCAGGAGCCCAAGGGTACAGAGAAGGTAAAAGTATTTTTTCATCTAAATTAAATTAAGTGCATAAAACGGAAAGCATTATATATTTGTTAAAGTCAATGAACAAGGAGCTAAACAGTTTGAGTTTAAAACCGTAGACTATTCTTTAGTATAACACTTTATTTAGAATTAAGTTTAGTTTAAGGGTTTAACCATATGGCTCACGTACTATCTATCATGCCCCCAACATCCGGGCCTTTGTTTTAATGTATGAAGTTTAAGCCCCTTAAACGGCCGAAAATACGAGTGCGTCGTCCGCGGATAAGAATCCGGTGGCGCAAAAGAACCTCCCGCCGGGTAATAGGAGCTGCTATACTTTTCTTTATTTCACTTTTTGCGTTGCAGCTCGTATTAATGAATTATACCAAATCGATCCTGCAAAACGCCCTAAACCTCCAACTTCAGGAAGCTACTAATGGCAGGTACATATCAAGCTTCGACCATATTGAAGTCAGCTATACCCAAAAAAATCTTTCTATACACAACCTGCGCTTGTTTCCAAAAGACCAGGCCAGTGGCCTTCCCATAGGGGCACCGTATATTTATGATATTCTTATTCCTGAAATAGACGTAAACGGATTGAATCTCCGGAAAGCCTACTTACAGGGAGTATTAGATATCAGTAGCCTTGAGCTGAATAATCCTCAGATTGAGCTGTATGCTAATTTTGATGAGGCAGAAAAAGAAGAAGGAAGTAGTCTTGCTCTTTTCAAAAAGGACCTCTATAAAAGCCTTCCAAAAGCAATTAAAGAATTAGAAGTAGGTGCAGTAAAGCTTTTAGATGGAAACCTTAATGTAAAGGTTCAGCGACACCAGAAACAGAGTGAGCTCCACCTTGCCCATTTTAATTTTGAATTGAACCAGTTTCAATTGAACCCCGAATCGGCAGACGAAGCCTCCAGAGTGTTTTATGCAGATAATTTCCTTTTTGAAGCCGATAGCCTCCAGGGAGAGTTGGCTGACGGCCTGTATTACTTTGGCCTTCACTCGCTTAAACTTAGCAGTAAAGATTCCTCTGCTTTTGCCAAAGGCATTAAGCTGCTTCCCCTCCGTGAGCCTGAAGAAGTAGCACGAAATACCACCCTTAGTAATTTGTATGCTGTAGAATTTCCCCAGCTCTATTTATATGGACTTTCCATAGAAGATCTGTTCTATTCAGCGAATTTTACTGCAAAAGAAATAACCATTCTGAGTCCAGATTTTGGACTGTATAACCTGAAGCCGCTTTCTCCCGGACAGAAAGAGAATATCCGCCCGGAAAATCTTTACTCCGCCATCGAAAAGGTGTTGAAGTCGGTTGAGGTCCAGGAGTTGTACCTTCGGAATGGGCTGCTTAAGGTATGGGAGTATGATGAGGATTTCAGGCAGGAAGTAAACACCAAAATACAGCTGGCTCAGATCCAGGATTTTGTACTGGACTCTACGGCTTATAAAAGAAAGGACAAGCTGTTGTACGCAGATGAAATTACTTTGCAGCTGCAGGAATTTAGCTTACGCTTGTCAGATGAACTTCACCTGCTGCAGGCAGATGAACTGAATATATCTTCTGTAGAGGAAAGAATCAGAGCCAAAAATTTCAGCATTTTCCCAGACTCTTCCAGCAACAAAATAGCAGAAGCTATTCCTAATTATGTAGCCAGTGCGCCGGGTATACTTCTGGATGGTGTAAACCTGCAGGAGGCCTATCACAACAATAGATTATCTATCGATTCTCTTTTGTTGCAGGAGCCCTCTTTCACCCTTACCCCGGGCTCAGAGGTTTTCACGCCTACTGAAGAAGAGGTTTTCCATGAAGAGGATTTGTATGGCCTTATAAAAGATTACCTCTTTAGCCTTAATATTGACCGCATATCGATGCAGGAAGGTACTGTAAATATTAAGCAAATTAAGCGACGCAAGCAGCCAGCCTCCGATGCTTTTCTGCTTAACATCAGCCGTGTTGATCTTTGGGATTTCCGCCTTGATTCTGCCAGTGCCTACCAGCTAAACAAGCTCTTTTATGCCAATGATTTTGAGCTGGAAATTGAAAATTACCAGCACGATTTACCAGATAATATTCACGCCATATCGGCAGGCAGGGTGGCAATTTCAACTCTCAGCGATCAAATACATATTTCCGATGTATACCTAAGACCAAAAGGATTAGATTTTCCTTTTTCCAGTCTTCCTGCTGTAGAGGCTAAAACCCTCATTTACCTTCATGTACCTGAGCTAACCCTTTTAGGGGCAGATATTCTAAAAACTTATTTGTACAAACAGCTGGAAGTAGAGAGAGTAATCATTCCCTTTCCTGTCCTGCAACTGGGAGCGCTGGTAAGCCGGGAAAGTGAACGGCCTGACCTTATCAAAAGCAGTGCTTTATACGAACTGATAAAAGACCGGCTGGAGGTAATAAAAGTAGAGAATCTGGAGCTACAGGAAGGAACTATAAACCTTGCTTTCCACGACCCGGACGGAGGAATACTGCAACTGGCCGGGCAGCAGGTGAGTGTTCAAATGGACCATTTCCTCTTCGATTCCATTACCGCCCAAAAACCTCCACACCTGTTTTATTCTGAAGACTTTGAATTTCAGATAAAGGATTATGAAACGAGCTTCCCAGATGGTATTCATATTCTCCAGGCAGAAAATCTGAAGGCTTCTACGCTGAAAAATGAAATTTCAGCAGAAAATATAAGAATTAATACCAGCAGGGAAGCGTATACTGATGAAGAATTACTCGTAACCTTCAGGGAAAGAGATTATTTTAAAATGGAGCTGCCCAGCGTCCGGCTGAGTGGGATAGACTTTCACGAAACTTACCGAAAGGAAGAGTTGCAAATTGATTCTGTATTAGCTGTAGATCCGGTGGTAGTATATACCTACTTACCTAAACAAAGTTCAGTGGAAAAGGAAGAGCAGCCCAGGCTAAGAGAATCAGGAATTTATCAGGATATGGCTCCCTACCTGGATGCTCTTTTTATTAATACCGTGCAGATGGACGATGGTCACTTTTACATTCGTCAGCAGAAAGAAAATAAGAAAAGTGACCTTATCGCCGTGGAAGATGTCTCTCTCCTCCTACATCAGTTCAGGCTGGACTCTTCTGCTGTGCACGATAAAGCTCCTTTTTTATACTCAGATAATCTCTTGCTCGAGGTAGGCAAATACCGCCAGCAACTGCCCGACCTTCGGCATACCCTTTCGGCTGAAAATATTTCATTATCCACAGCCAAAAGAAAGGCAGAAGCCTCGAACATTCATATAAAACCCGCTCCGGCACCCAGTCTTGTTGAAGCAAAACTTCTGGCAGCTGCCGAAGAGCAATTCTTTGTCGATTTACCCAACCTTCAAATTGAAGGTATCTACTTCGACAGTCTTTTTAAGAATGAGCGCCTCTACACCGAAAGTTTACATCTATATCAACCAAAAATCAGGCTAAGAAGCTATAAAAGATCAGAAAAAACAGGTAAGGAGCCAACCACACCCTTAAACCTTCAGGCATTGCTGGGAGAAAACCTCAAATCAATTTTTGTTAAAAAAGCGGGCATATCGGAAGGGCAGATTACCTATACCCTGCTGAGCGATGGCAAAAGAAATAATTTGAAGGTGGACCGATTTATGGCTGAAGTAGAAAACTTCCATCTAGAGAAAGACCAAAAAGAAGATTATCCTACTTTTTATTCAGATGATATCCGGCTTTCTGTCCATGACTTTAAAAGAAATTTAGCGGACAGCCTACATCTGCTAACAGCGGAGGAAATAAGCTTTTCCACTGCTGAAGAACTTTTATCCATCAAGGGGCTTCTTCTCAGACCCAGGATTTTACAAGACATTCGGCAGCAAATGGAGGATAATAACACCTCCATGTTATTCAATGCCAGTATCCCTCTTGCCCTTGTTTCAGGAATAGATCCCTTACAGGTCCAGGACGATTCCCTTCTTCTGCGACATATTTTAATCCGGAACCCGGAAGTTGAGGTGATGAAATTTCCCGGTCTTCAGCAGGAAAAAGAAAAGGAATTTAAAACCAAAGGAGGCTGGCAGCAGGAGTTACATGCCTACTTCCAATTGGTTCAGGCAGACAGTGCAGCCATTAGCGATGGTTCCTTTACCTTTTCGACTATCCAGGGGGAAGAGAAAAAAGCTTTTCAGGTCCACCAGATTAATGCGCTTGCTAAGAATCTTCGGTTGGATAGCCTCGCCAGCCGTGCCTCCGATCGTTTGCTGTTTTCAGAATATTTGGAGCTCAATATTGATGGATATCAAACCTCCCTTGATAATGAACTTTATAATTTTAAAGTAGATGAAATCTCGTGGAATAGCGAAGACAAAGACCTTTTCATCGATAATATCAGTCTTACTCCCCTAGCAGACAGGGAAACATTTGCCCAAATAAAAGGGTATGAGACGGATCAGTTTACCTTCAGGAATAAACAGCTGGAGCTGCAAAACTTTCAGCTAGAAAAGTTAATTGAAGAAGGAAAATTTGCCGCGGATTCCCTCCTGCTCGATGGCTTCTATCTTTTAGTTTACCGCGACAAACGCCAGCCTTACCCGGAAAAACGTTTCCCAAAAATGCCACAAACCAGCATCCGCAAGCTGAATGTTCCATTTTTTATTGGCGGGGTGGCGGTGCGCGATGGCTATATTGGCTATGCCGAGCGACATAAAGGAACAAGGGAAAGCGGTTTTATTGACCTTACCGACATGCTGCTACTTGGTGATACGATTTCAAATTACCCAAAGCTCCTGGAGAGTGGTATCACGACAAACCTGTACCTCAACGCTCAGTTGATGGGGAAAGGAAATTTAACTGCCTTTTTCGAAATCCCACTGAACGATACGCTTAACCAACACACCTTTTACGGAAGGTTAGAAAAAATGGACCTGTCGGAGTTTAATCCTATACTGGAAAGGACAGTGTTTGTGAAGATAAAGAGCGGCTATACAGACCAAATCGATTTTTATGTGCAGGCAGATAGGGAGAAGGCTGAAGGAAGTATGGAATTTATTTACAACGATTTGCAGGTAGCGCTTGTAAACAAGAAAACCGGGAATGCCGGTGGTCCTGCAAAACGATTAGGCTCTCTTATAGCAAATGTATTTTTTGTGGATTCAGAAAATATAGCAGCCGAAGATAAGCCCATCAGGAAAGGAGAAATAGAATTCGAAAGAGATGAAACCCGCTCCACCGTCAACTACTGGGTAAAAACTTTGGTTAACGGATTTAAATCCTCCATTGGCTTATAGCCCGCATTCAATTTTTCTTTCTTTTTATGGGTAAGAGTAAGCTGACAGAAAGCTTTAATGCATTAACTTAAAAACCAGTTCCTTTAACAACTGTCCTTCTGTCATTCCTCCGCTATCAACCCCCTTACTCTGGAGGTCGGCCTGCCGGAGAAAACTTATATTACGAATCACGATTGGCAAATTATACTTTTGGATGGCCAACAGGTATTCCTTCGCAAAAAAAGGATTTATTTTTAACAGCTTCGCCACCCCGCCTTCTGTCCTTTCGCCGGAATGGTGTATTAAGAGCAGCTTGCTGTAGAAACCAAAAAGCATGGCAATCATAGGAATTACAGGATGATTTTTAGGGTTGGCCTCAAAATACTGGACAATCTTATTGGCTTTAATTACATCTCTTACTGTCAACGCCTTTTGAAGTTCAAAAACATTATACTCTTTACTGATACCCACATATTTCTGAATGAGTGCCGCATCGAGCTGTACCTTCTCCTGAAAATTAATAAGTACTTTATCTATTTCATTCGCCAGCCTTTCCAAATCATTTCCAATAAACTCAGTAAGCATAAAGGCTGCTTTTCTTTCAATGGTAAAGCCTTTGGCTACCACATAGGAGTTTATCCAGTCAGGCACCTGGTTATCGTATAACTTTTTAGTGGTAACCAAAACTGCATGCTTGTCTAAAACCTTCGGAAGCGCTTTACGGCCATCCAGGGTTTTATACTTATGGCAAAAAACCAGCACAGTGGAGGGAGAAGGATTCCTTACATAGCTTTCCAGCATTGTTTGTCCTTCCTGCCGGTTCAAGTCCTGGATATCCTTTGCTTCCTTTACAATTACCACCTGCCGCTCCGCCATCATCGGGAAGCGTCGTGCATTATTCAGGATGGCCGTAACATCCACATCTTTTCCGTACATCACCATTTGATTGAAGCCTTTCTCTGTTTCCGAAAGGGCATTCTTTTCAATGTAGCCGGCAATTTTATCGATAAAGTAGGGTTCTTCTCCCTGCAAAAAATAAACGGGGGCATAACGTCCTTCCTGTAAATCCTTTAAAACTTTTTCCGGAGTCTGGGGCATAAAAGCTATTTTTTACTTGTGCAGGCAGCCACAAATTTAGCTTTTTTAGCACTTATTTCAGCAGCTTTTTTTAATTTTTGCATCCTTTTCAGAAGGTCTGTTCCATCAGGATAAAAGGAGAAATCAGGGGAGAAAAAATGCAGTTTTAACTGGCGCCAGTCTTAAATGGAAAGCAAGAACTAAAAGGGCCCTATCAGCTCCTTCAGTCCGGCTAAGAGAGACTTCCAGTAGTAGTTTAAGAAGCTCTTTTCTTTGTTTCGCTCCTGGGTAAAATCCACTTTTTCGGGTTCATCATCTTTGTCTTCCGCCCTGTCTGATTCCACCAACAGTTTGTTGGCTAAAAATGAGCCAATATCTTTGAGTATACCTGTAGTATCTGGCGACTTCTGGCTACTCAGCTGGATATCCAGGTTATCATATCGCATGAGCATAGTACCGTGCGATTGCTCTACATTGGCTACAAAGTCCCATTCGGCCCTGTACAAGGTTCCGCTTTCAATGGCAGCCATGGAATTATAGCGAGCAATAGGATTTAAAGCAGCTAAATTCAGTGTGTCAATTGCTCCGCTCACTCTTACTTTGTTACTATCGGAAAGCATGTAAAAGAGCAGTTCGGTCTCAAAATACCCCTGCCCCATTAACTGACCGTTACCAATTACCGGAAGCTCAGAATTCTTTAATAAAAGTGGCCGCAGATTAGTAATATTTTGAGCCCTGACAGAAACATCCATAAACCGGATAACGCCGGATGTATCGGCTCCCTTCTTCTTTTCTTCATACACTATGTCCGCATCAGAAACCATTAGCTTGCGTACATTGAGCGGAAAGTTAAGATTTTTGATAGCTTCCTGAGGCATCGGTTTTACCTTTAGTTCCTCTGGTTTATTAAAATCTTTTAAGGAATAAAAATCAACCTTATCCGCTGCAACCAAATCTGCCATAAAGCCCTTTCCCGTTAACAGCTTTTCATACTCCAGCCCCTTTATCAGTAGCTCTTCGTAAGTGATTTTATAAATTGAATTGGATTTTGGTCCATTGAGTATCTTCTCATAATTTTCATTGTAGGCAAAGCTGAAATCACGTGCCTCAAGCTGCTCTTCTGCTGTACTTGCTTTTAAAACACCCAGCTCCAACACATACACATTATTCGGGAACAGGTAATGTAGATTCTCCAGGTACATGCTTACATCTCCGGCATGCAGGAGGCGGTCATCCTTATAGGCGGTTCCCTCAGCTATTTGAATGTCCCTGAATTGAATATATACCACTGGAAGAGCAGCCCCTTCAGCTGTTCCGCCAAGCCCTGCCAACCGGATATCTCCATTCAACAGCGCCATTTCCTCAATTTCAAGTTGCTGCAAATAACCTGCTATTAAAGGATACAAATCGGGCTTTCTTCCCGAACCAGCTTTTTTATTTTTTCCGGAGGAGGATGCAGGAAGATGCACAATTATTTCCGGGTCGAGAATGCCTATACTATCGATACTGAGCGAACCTTTGGCTAATTGGGAGTAATTAATACCATCAACCTGCAAAGCAGCAATATCCGCATCTACCCAAACTTTTCCTTTAGGTTCTTCTTCCGGCTCCACTACTATTTGCTCCAGCCCAATGCTGGCGATACCATTATCTGCCTGAAGTTCAAACCCTTTAAGCAGGATCTGGTGCACAGGATTCCCCTGCTTCACCTTAAGTTTTTCAAAACCTAGCTCCAGGAAAGAGGCATGCAAAAAGCGGTTGTCAAAAAAGGCCACTTCTCCACCAACGGTTACGTCTCTCGCCACTGCATCTAAATGGTAAAGGCTTGGCCCTCCCTTCTCTTCGTATGTAAAATTACTGATTTTCAAATCATTAATCCCAATCTCTTCAATAAAAGCTGGAAGCATCTTTGCCAGGTTTACCTCCCCAATCGGAAAGCGTGCACCTGAAACCGGGGTTTTAGATGGTGGAATGCTTAATGCCTCGTTCTGCTTATTTTGAACAACAAGTACGTCCTCAACAACAACATTTTTCAAGAAAAAAGCTTTTGATTGCTGCAGTTGATTCAGGTCAAGCCCTTCGGCCTCTAAAATTCCTAAGCGGGTATAAAGAAGGGTATCCTCATGGTTATGTCGTGCTGTAAAAAACTCCAGTTCACGTAAAGCTGCACTTACCTTTTCCTCTTTGGTATCGAGCTGAAAAGCTTCCAGCACCGCTTTCCAATATTTCCTGCCGGAGCGGGTAATTTCAATGTCCCGCCCATCTAAATCAATTCTTTCAGCATAGAAAGCTCTGTCATTGGTAATCAGCGAATTAGCTTCTATTAAAATATCCTCACTCTGTAACCCGAACTTAGCTGCGTCGAAACGGAGCGTGTCTCCGCTACTGAAATTGATAAACTCCAGACTTATTTTATCAAAGGATAAATCATTCAGAAACACCTTATCAAGTTGCTGGTTAATGCTTGGGTATATATCGAGCTGTTCCAGGCGAAAAGGTTGTGAAGGATTGCCGGAAGTGTCCTTCTGGCTGGCCTTTAACTGCAACTCAAGATTTTTCAGCTCCAGCTGGTCAAGGATTAGTTCCTGCTGGGCAAGGTACCTGAGCCAGTCGAACCCTTTTATCGCAACCCGATCTGCCCTTGTCATGATCTGAGGTGAAATGGTGGTATCGGCATTGGCTGTGTTAAAGAAAACATCATCTAAAACAATGTTTCCTGCAAGAACAGAAACATTTACCTCCCCAAACTCCACCGAAAATTGGCCCTTGCCTGCTTTACTGACCCTGTTTTCCAGCAATTTTTCAACTATCGGATCGGCAAAAAAAACTGCCAGGACGAGCAGAATAATTATTCCCAGGAGAAGATACAAAAGGCCTTTGGCAATTTTGAGGAGTACATGCATAAAAAATGGTGAGATTTCGATGAAAAAATAATCAAAAGCAGCACCATAACCTCTGCAGCTGCTCAGGACTCATCTCTTTTCCTCTTATTATAAGCTTGGAAGAAACTTCTTTGTTTAGGAATTTCCTAAGGAGAGCAGGTTTACAAAGAGCCTGATGGCTCCCGGAACCCCGGCGGGTAACTGCCTGAACCATGAATAACCGGTATATACATAAAACCCTTCTCCTACCTTCGCCACCAATAAACCTCCCAAAAGGGGCTTTTCCCCCGTATCGTGGCTGGAAAGCAGCGGAGTCCATTCATCTGACCAGTCACTGGCAAAGTACAGGCCTCTTTCCTGGACCCAACCTTCAAAATCTTCCGGGCTGATTTTATTAGGATACTGAAACACAGGGTGGTTGGGCTGGAGTAGTTGGACAGGTGCTTCTTCCATGGTTACCCGCTCCCTTGAAAGTTGTAAAGGATAAGGCGCAATTGATTCGTCTACCAGCCCAAAGCTGGTATTGTACTGGATAATTACTGTTCCTCCGTCTCTGGCATATTGCTCCAGGGCATCTTTCCTGAACTTCAGGGCTTCGGTGGTGTTAAAGGCCCTTACTCCTAAAACGACGGCATCATACTGGCCCAGCTTTTCAGGCTGGAGGTCCTGTGCCTGCAGCAGCTCTACGGCATACCCCAGCTCCTTAAGACTCTGAGGCACCTCATCGCCAGCCCCCATTAAGTAGCCAATGCGAAGGTCGGTTGTTGCCAGCTTAACTTTCCTGAGATTTACTACTGCCGGTGGCAATACCAGCTGGGCAGGAATATGAGGGTAGCGGATCCATTCCATGCCTCTTTTGAAGGATTGATTTTTATAAGTAGCTATCACCTGCAGTTGCTGCTCTACGGCCTCTTCTGGTGCATGAACTTTAAAGGTGAATAACTGGCTGGCCCCTTCCTCGGGCAGAGAATAAGCATGAAATGCAGGGGTGGCCGTCCATCCTTCCGGAAGCTGTAAACGCACCTCCCCTCCCACACTATCCTTACCTGCCCTTACCTCCACCAGTAGCTCCTGCGCCTCCTCCCCGGTAAAAAGAAGTTGCTCTTTTTTTGGATTTACTGCTACCGGAGGAACAATAAAGAAAGGCTGGTAGATTTCCCCTTCTGCCGGCTCTGTGTATTTATAGCGCACGGGCAGTGTGTATTTAAAGTCAAAGCCGTTTATTTGCAGATGCAGGTTTGCCTGCAAAGCAGGTTCATTAACAGGCTTCCCAATCATCTCTATATCCTCTACAATGAACATTCCTTTAAGAGGTGGCTCCTTTAGCCAGTAGGGCTGTGAGCTCTCTACCGTTTCCGGCAGGACAATGGGTATCCGCTCTTCCTTTTTCTGATTTTCTTCCAGCTCAAGGGAGAGATTTACCTCCTTCTGAAGGTCAGGAAAGATAATCTGCTTCAGTTTTACTTCCACTCCGGAACGATTTACCGCCTCCATTAGCACCTCCAGAGACTCTCCGGGTGCCCCCGTAGGTTCATCTGCCACTACTTCAAGATAAAGGCCGGTTACCGCTAAAATCAGCTGCTTTACTTTCTGCAGTTTCAGTTGGGTATAATGCTGATCCGGTAAAGATTCGATTGCCTGGTATATTTCAATCAGCTGAGGAACCAGAGCAGATGGCTCCGCCGGTTGGTAAGTCCTGATGGCTTTGTCGATCATTTTTTCAACAGCGGCTCCTCCTTTTACTCTCGACCAGCTGGTATTAATGCCTTCGAACAGGCTTTTTTCTGCAGGGTCTCCTAAAACCGGCTGAAGATATTCCATACTGGAGCCTCTCTGGAGAGGGGTTCCAAAGCCCTGGCTCTTGTGCATACTCCGGCTTTCTGCGGCTACTTCAGTATAAGACTTACCAAGGAAGGGGTTATATACTCCAACATCTATCTTTAAGAGTCCGGTAGTATCAAAAGCTTCACCATTCCTGTAGAACCAGGAGGAGGTATTCCATAACAGGCGCTCCGGCTGCCATGTACTGGTGTAGGCTAATTGTTCAGGAAATCGATTAGGATCCGCAGCGGCTTCAAAAGCTTCTGCCGCCAAAATTGCCGAAGCTGTGTGATGGCCGTGTGTAGTGCCTGCTTCTGTATTAAAGCGGGTAATGATAACATCGGGTTTAAATGTACGAACAACATACACCAGATCGGCCAAAACAGCATCACGGTCCCAAATACCAAAGGTTTCATCCGGGTTCTTTGAGTAACCGAAATCATTTGCCCTGCTAAAAAACTGCTCTCCCCTGTCGAGCCGACGCGCCTGCAGGAGCTCCTGTGTTCGGATAAGTCCCAGCTTCTCCCGCATTTCCGGGCCTATAAGGTTTTGGCCACCATCGCCCCTCGTAAGGGAAAGATAGCCGGTTCTATACTTTTTCTCATTTGCCAGGTAGGTAATCAGGCGGGTATTTTCATCGTCAGGATGGGCGGCCACATATAATACCGACCCCAGCACTTTTAAAGCCTGCAACTCCATGGCAATATCGGCAGAGCTGTAGGTTTGCGGCTTTTGAGCAAAAGCAGGGCTAAACAACAATAGCAGAATTGCCTGTGCTACAACCACCTGCATGCGGTGCCGGTATATAATCGCTTTTAACATAAGTTCTTCCTGTGTAAGAAATCCCGAAATATTGAAACGCTAATTTGCAAAAAAAATAATAGTTTTAACATCCTTTAATTTTAAAGAAAAGAAAGCCGATGGTAAATAAACGAATCCCCTTCCTGATTGTAATAGTCATTTTTCTCTCCGGATGTGAAAAGCTAAAGGACCTGACTCAGTTTGAAATCAAAAATGAAAGTAATATAAGCATACCGGGACAAAATACCGGTATTGGTGAGCTGTTGAGCATTCCGAGGGCGGAGGTACAAAGCTCTTCAGAGCAGAGCTTCCGGAACAATAACACCAGGGCCGATTTAGTGGAAGAAGCTATCCTGGAGGAGCTCCAACTGACGATCACTAATCCGGCAGATGCAAATTTTGATTTTTTAAACGAAATAAGCATCTACATCTCAGCCGAAGGGGAACAGGAAGTACTGGTGGCATCTAAAAGCAATATTGCTGAAGATGGTAGCCAAAGCCTGCAGTTAGAAACTACCGGTGTAGACCTCAAACCATTTATTGTAAAAGATCATTTTAGTATCCGTACCGCTGCTACCACTGACCAGGTAATAGACGAGGATGTTGATATCCGGGTAAACATGACCTTTGGAGTTACCGCTAAAGTATTTTAATTAGCTGTAAAGTAAAAAATGAGGAAAGAGGGCTAAAGCTCAAGCAGGTCTTCCTTTCCCATTTCAGATGGTTCTTTTTGCAGTATATACAGGTCTATTACGGCCATTGGCCTGGCAAGAAATTCCCGGAACAATAAATTGGCAGAGGCTCTTAGCGGGAGACTTTTAGCAGCATAAGCATAAGTGTTAATTCCATAATGCTGCCCGATAAAGACGGCCCTGTAGGTATGAAAACGTTGTGTTACTACCAGAATTTCCTCAGAGCCAAATATTTCATTACTTCTTACAACAGAATCCAAGGTTCTTAGACCCGCTTTATCGGATGAAAAAGCACTAACAGGGATGCCTCTTTTCTCCAAAGCTGCCTGCATATCTGCCGGCTCGTTATAGTAGGGAGTGCGGTTATCGCCACTCAGGAGCAGGTGTTTAATTTTTCCTTCTTTAAAAAGAGAAGCCGCGGCATCCATACGGTGTTCGAAATAAGTATTGGGCTCGCCGTTGGCAAACCTTTTGCTGGTTCCCAGAACAAGGGCAGTTTCTGTTAGCGGCACTTCCTCTAACTCTGTATATACCCGATGCGAAGTCGACATAATAACCCACGCATTGCAGGCTACAAAAAAGAAAAGTACAGCAAAAAACCCCATCAATAAAAGCCTAATAAGCCCTTTCAGCATCTTTTTCTAGTTTAATTTTTCAGGACCTGTTTCTCAATCACCTCGGCTCTGGTAACAATTTTTCTGTACCACTGCATCCTAAGTTCTGCTTTCTCTTCGGCAGAAAGCTGCCATGGAATTTTGCTGCCCCTCAGGCGGGAAAGTAACTGGTAAAATACGATGGAAGCACTAACTGAAAGGTTATAACTTTCTGTAAAGCCCCACATGGGGACATGGATATGCAAATCAGCCTCTTCCATTACGGTTTCACTCAGGCCATAGAGTTCATTTCCAAAGAAGACAGCGAGCTTTTCTTCCACCGGCACCTCTTCGAGAGGTATACCTTCCGGCCTGGGAGAAGTGCAGGCTATTTTGTACCCTCGCTGGCGGAGCACCTCAATACAGCTTTGTGTATCCTCTCCCTTCTGTACATTAAAGCGGTGTATATCCACCCATTTGGCGGCCCCTTTCGCCACATGAGGGCTTACCCTGTACTGCTTCTGGCTTTCAATAATAAAATATTCCTGGATACCTAAACACTCAATGGTTCTTAAAACAGCACTGGCATTATGAGGCTTATGAATGTTTTCCAATGCCACAACCAGGTGCCGGGTACGATGCTCCAGCGCCTGTTCAATCAGCCGCAACTTATTAGGAGTTATGAAAGCCTCCAGGGCTTCCTGTAGTCGTATGTCCTGCTCTGTTTCCATCTCTCTTCAAACCTCATGCATTTTAATAAAAAATGCAAGCATTTTTCAATACCTGCATTTTTTATTCAATACAATCTCACTACTAAAATAAGTTCAGCTGGTCCTCCTCATCAAGCTCTTCTTCTGAAGCTTTAGAGGCTGCATTCTTCATTTCCACATCATCGGCCACTTTAGAAGCTAACAGCCTTATCTTCTTTACTTTATGGGGACTCAGCTTATTACCAATAGCCCGCCAGCCTTTTACATCTATGAGCATGTCCATATCGTACATGGTAGTTTCTACCTCCTTACTGCCGCTCTTTTCTATCTGTAGCTCTACCTGTGGCTGTTTATCGGTCGATACCAGGGCAAGATAGGAGCCTTTGGCTTCCGAAATAAAATTAAATGCCTTGCCAATGGTACTGGTTTCAATGTTAAAACGCTTCACAAAGAAGGATTTTGTTCCACCATCGTAGTAAATAGCCGAAATTACCCGCTCCGGATCGAACTTCTCGATAAGCATTATTTTATCGGGCTCATACCTGTTGGTTAGTTCATAGGTAGTCAATTCATATTCTCCATTTTTATAAATGGTTATAATACGGTCGTCATTCTGGAAAGTGCCCAGCTTTTTGCCCCTTTCTTCGGTATTCAGGCGGCCGATGGATTCATCATAGTAAATATCGAGCCCACCAAGGGTAGACACTCCTTCCCGCTTCAGCTGAATTTTTCGAACCGGGTAGCGGGTGAGAATATTACCTGCCGCATTGCGGCCCTTTATTTCCAGCTCTGCAAAATCATAATCAAATACTTTATTTTTAGCTTTTGAGCCACTGGTAAGGTAAATTGTTACGATTTCGGCCTCCCCGTTGGGATTGGCAGAGAAATGCAGCACTTTTGAACCTTTGGCTCCTTTGGTAAGATCATATTCGCGATCGCGCGTAACGGCGAGCACCTGAAAGCGCTTAACCATACTTCGACCGCTTCCGGCATCCAGGTAAGCCATGTTATAAACCATGCGTTCATCTCCTTTTTTAAACACCGCCGCATGAATGATGTCTTTGCCAACAAATACTTTTTCCTGTATTCTGGTTACTAGGCAGCGACCATCTTTTCTAAAAACGATAATGTCGTCAATATCGGAGCAGTCGCATACGAACTCGTCTTTTTTCAGCCCATAGCCAATAAACCCGTCTTCACGGTTTATATACAGCTTTTGGTTATTGGCGGCTACCACTGCGGCCTGAATGGTTTCGAAGCTACGAATTTCTGTTTTTCGCTCCCTGCCCTTCCCGTACTTCTTTATCAGCTCTTTGTAGTAGCTGATTGCATAATCTACCAGGTTCGCCAGGTGGTGCTCCGTTTCCTTTAGCTCTTCCTGCAGCTTCCGCATCAGCTCATCGGCTTTGTAGGAGTCGTATTTAGAAATTCGCTTGATGCGGATTTCTGTCAGCCTTAAAATATCGTCGCGGGTAATTTCGCGGTAAAGCTGCGGCTTAAATGGTCCAAGTCCTTTATCGATAATTTGAATAACGGCCTCAAACGTCTCTGCTTCTTCAATATCGCGGTAAATGCGGTTCTCGATAAAAATCTTTTCCAAAGAAGAGAACAGCAGCTTTTCCATTAGCTCCGCCTGTTTAATCTGCAGCTCCCGGTTCAGCAGGTCCACCGTCTGTTCATTGCAGATTCTCAAAATTTCATTGACTGAGAGGAAGTGTGGTTTATCGGCGATAATAACACAGGCATTAGGCGCTATGCTCATTTCACAGTCTGAAAAAGCATAGAGGGCATCGATGGTAACGTTCGGGGACTGATTAGGAGCCAGGTATACCAGTATCTCTACATCCTTGGCTGTATTATCAATTACCTTTTTTATTTTAATCTTGCCTTTATCGTTCGCCTTCAGAATTGAATCGATCAGACTGGTAGTTGTGGTACCGAATGGAATATCTTTTATTACCAGTGTTTTCTTATCCAGCTCCTCAATTCGGGCACGAACCCGAATCCGGCCTCCTCGCAGACCTTCATTATAGTCGCTGAAGTCTGCAGTTCCACCCGTTGGGAAATCAGGCAGCAGCTGAACCTTTTTGCCTTTCAGCAAATCGATTGAGGCCTGTAGCAGCTCAATAAAGTTGTGTGGCAGAATTTTGGTTGATAAGCCTACGGCAATACCCTCCACTCCCTGGGCCAGCAGCAAGGGGAATTTTACCGGTAAAGTAACCGGCTCCTTTTTACGGCCATCGTAACTGAGTTGCCAGTTGGTGGTCTGCGGGTTGAACAGTACATCCAGGGCAAACTTGCTGAGCCGAGCCTCAATATAACGGGGTGCTGCGGCACCATCGCCTGTCCTTACATCTCCCCAGTTACCCTGGGTATCGATAAGCAGGTCTTTTTGCCCCATATTTACCATGGCATCGCCAATGGAGGCGTCGCCATGAGGGTGGTATTGCATCGTTTGCCCTATAATGTTGGCAACCTTATTAAAGCGGCCATCATCCATCTCCTTCATGGCATGCATGATGCGGCGCTGCACGGGTTTAAAACCATCTTCAACGGCGGGCACAGCCCGCTCGAGAATTACATAAGAAGCATAGTCGAGGAACCAGTTCTGGTACATACCCGATACCGGCACCACGTCATGGATCTTCTCCTCGTCTCTATGTTCCTGTTCGTTTTCTTGTCCGTCCATTTTCATCTATCTCTCCCCTTCAAGGGGTCTTATTCCTAAAACTTTAAATAATTGAGCTGCCAGAATCAGCGACAAAAATAAGCTAAAATAGGCCACCAGCTTTATTATCTGGATATTTTCATCAGCCTTTTCATACAATGCCCGCCCCACACTTAGCTGGATTCCAGAAAGTAAATTTAATTCGTGTATCATGCTCAGAAAGGCCAACTGGCTCTTTTCTTCAAAGAGTTTCGCTGCAGCTTCTTTTTCTCCACGGCTTAATAACTGCAGGGCTTCTTTTTCGTACCTGCGATACTCCTGTAGCGCTTCTAAAAAGCGGTCGGTATGCTCCCGCTCATCTTCTGTAAAGTAAGAAAGCTGATAGTGCTCAAGAGTTTTATCAGCCAGAGTGTTATTCTCCAGCATTTGCCCTGCCAGGTTTCGCTGAACATCCCTGAAAATCATATCCTCCAGGTAAAGGCGGTTTTTATAGCTTAACTCCTGCAGCTGAGCAATTTCGGTGCTGGGTACCAACCTGTCGTTGAGCATGGAAGCAAAGGAACGGGAGAAAGAGCTTAAGTTAGGAATCGTTACCAACACTATTCCATTGAGCAGCACAAGGCTGCCCAACAGAAGCAGGAGAATACGCCCCCTATTATTTAAGCCCTTCCAGAACTGCATTTACCTTCCTTAGCTGGTTAAGACCTCGCTGGCAACTTCTTTGATGTCCTTTTCGCCTTCCGCAAGGTCTTTTTCAATCCGGAGATTATCGATAATAAAGTTTTGCCTGTCCGGCGTATTTTTACCCATATAGAACTTCAGCAGGTTTTGAATATGGCTGTCTTTATTGAGGATAATGGGCTCGAGCCGAATATTTTCTCCGATAAAACCACCAAATTCATCCGGCGAAATTTCTCCCAAACCTTTAAAGCGGGTAATTTCCGGTTTATTGCCTAGCTTATTTACTGCCCTTTGCTTTTCTTCTTCGCTGTAGCAGTATATGGTTTCCTTTTTATTCCTCACCCTAAACAAAGGAGTATCCAGAATATACACATGTCCATTCCTTACCAGGTCAGGGAAAAACTGCAGAAAGAAGGTGAGCAACAGCAGGCGAATGTGCATTCCATCGACATCGGCATCGGTAGCGATAATGATTTTTCGGTACCGCAAACCTTCCAGGCCATCTTCTATATTAAGGGCATGCTGCAGCAGGTTAAATTCTTCGTTTTCGTATACCACCTTCTTCGTGAGGCCGAAGCAGTTTAAGGGCTTACCTCTTAAGCTAAACACTGCCTGGGTCTGTACATCGCGCGACTTGGTAATGGAACCACTTGCCGAATCGCCCTCAGTGATAAAAATCATGCTGCTATCGGCTAATTCCCCATTCTTTTCCTCATTAAAGTGGATGCGGCAGTCGCGTAATTTTTTATTGTGAAGATTGGCTTTTTTGGCTCTTTCGTTGGCAATCTTCTTAATACCTGCTATTTCCTTGCGCTCCCGTTCACTCTGCAAAATTCTTTTTAAAAGTGCATCAGCGGTATCAGGATGTTTGTGCAGGTAATTGTCCAGCTCCGTTTTAATAAAATCATTAACGAAGGTACGCATGGTTGGTCCATCGGGGCCAACACTTTGGGAACCAAGCTTTGTTTTGGTTTGCGACTCGAACACCGGCTCCTGTACCCGTACAGCAATAGCTCCTACAATAGAGGCCCGGACATCGGTGGCTTCGAAATTTTTATTGTAAAATTCCCGAACGGTCTTAACAAGAGCTTCGCGAAGGGCTGCTAAATGAGTACCACCCTGAGTTGTATACTGGCCGTTAACAAAGGAGTAATACTCCTCCCCGTACTGATTGGCATGGGTAAGGGCCAGTTCAATATCCTCTCCTTTCAGGTGGATGATGGGGTAACGAAGAGTTTCTACATCTGTTTTCCGCTCCAGCAGGTCTAATAAACCATTTTTAGAGAAATACTTTTTTCCGTTAAAGATGATGGTGAGTCCGGCATTCAGAAATACATAGTTCCAAATCTGGTTTTCCAGATATTCAGGAATAAAATGATAGTTCTTGAAAACAGTTCCGTCAGGCTCAAAAATAATTTGGGTCCCATTCCGCTCGCTGGTTTTCGCCACCCTGGCATCGTTAATCAGGTTTCCTTGGTTAAACTCAGCCAGTTTGGTTTCACCATCGCGGAAACTTTGTACTTTAAAATAAGAGGATAAGGCATTTACCGCCTTTGTACCCACCCCGTTAAGGCCTACCGATTTCTGGAAGGCACCGCTATCGTATTTACCACCAGTATTAATTTTACTCACGCAATCCACCACTTTTCCTAGCGGAATACCCCGGCCATAATCCCGTATTTCTACCCGGTAATCTGTAATTTGTACCTCTATGGTTTTGCCGAAACCCATCATGTGTTCATCGATGGAATTATCGATCACTTCCTTTACCAGTACATAAATACCATCGTCATGGGCGGAACCATCGCCCAGCTTACCAATGTACATCCCGGGCCGGAGGCGAATATGCTCCCGCCAGTCAAGCGAACGTATACTGTCTTCGGTATATTGAACTGTTGAATTTTCTGCCATAAATGAATGGATATTAGATAAGAGACCTCTTGATTAGCTACCAATATAGCATTTACAAACATTAAAGATAATAAATTCCCCTAAAAAGAGAAGATATTAAACTAAAAAAATTAGCATTTATGCTAATTTATATAGTGTCCTCAAAAGGGAAAATCCTGATAATTAGTTCGTTTTCTCTTTCCTGAATCAGGCTCTTTTTTTCAGAAAAAAAAACACCAGAGAGAGCAGCACCCCGGCCACTAAAACCGGTCCGGCATACACCAGCACTTCATAGGCTTCAAGATTAATGTCTTCAGTTGAGTTAAAAGCAGCTATGTAGACAAGGGCTAAAATAAAGAAAACATTCAAAGAAGAAGCAAAAGCAAGCATCCAGTCGGCCAGGGCAAGTTGCAGGCTCAGCCTGTAAGCTGTTAATTTTCTTCTAAAACGTTCGGCATAACTGATAACCATATTGCGGAGGCCAAACAGAATAACATTAATGAGAGCACAAAAGCCAAAAACAAGGTAGAAGAATTGATTTTTCCCCAGGAATTCATCCGCCTCTCCCAAGGTATTTGCCAAAACCCCTACTTCAGAAGGTAAAGATGCATAGATCCAAAGGAGACTGGCTAAAAGTGCGAGAACGGACAAAAACCAAAGATATTTAATAAGCCTGCTCATATAGGAGAGTATTTTTTCATAAGCGAATTTCGCTTATATTGATAAAACAAAAGAAAGTCTGCCCGGGTAAAAAACCAGGAACTTTCCGGCTGGTGCAGAAGCGGGGTAAAATTATGTAAAAATTCATTTTACTAAAGCCTTTTGCTGAAATAAATGTCTGCTGTAAATATTTGTACCTATGGACCTGAATCCTGTTATCCTTGCCATACCGCTTTACTTCCTCCTGATTGGAATGGAGTTACTGGTACAGTATTTCTCCAAAGAAAAGCTCTATCGGCTAAACGATGCCTTTACCAATATCAGCTGCGGCATTACCCAGCAGGTAACTGATGTTTTTCTGAAGGTAGGACTTTTAGGCATTTACGCTATGCTGTACCAGCATTTTGCCATCCTCAGTTTTCCTCCAACCATCCTGAATAGTTTACTGCTCTTTGTGCTGGTGGATTTTTGCTATTACTGGGCTCACCGGATGAGCCATGAAGTAAATCTTTTTTGGGGCGGGCATGTTGTCCACCACCAGAGCGAAGATTACAACTTTTCCGTCGCCCTTCGGCAGGGTTCTTTCCAGTCCATCTGGACTGCTGCTTTTTACTGGCCCCTGGCACTGATAGGATTTGAAACAATGCAGTTTTTATTTATCAGTGCCCTCGTAACCATTTACCAGTTCTGGATACATACTGAGAAAATCGGGAAGTTAGGCCCTCTGGAGTGGGTGCTCAATACTCCCTCTCACCACCGGGTGCACCATGGCCGCGATCCAAAATACATCGATAAAAACCATGCCGGCGTCTTTATTATCTGGGACCGTATGTTCGGCACTTTCCAGGAAGAAGAAGAGAAGCCCACCTATGGCATTACCACTCCTGTAAACAGCTGGAACCCTGTTTGGGTGAACCTCCAGCACTATCAGTGGATATGGCAGCAATTAAAAAAAACACACGGGTGGAAGGAGCGCATCCGCACCCTTTTTTATAAGCCCGGCTGGCAGCCGGATTATCTTGGAGGCTATATGGCACCTCCTGCTATCGATAAAAGTTCTTATATAAAATTTGATATTCCGCTGCCAAAAATACTGGGCTGGTATGTTCTCGTGCAGTACCTGTTTACCCTGGGGGGTGCTGCTTATTTTCTCTTCCAGATTGGAAACTGGGACCTTTGGCAGAAAGTACTGGGTGCGGGCTTTATCATTCTTTCTGTATACAGCATTGGTTATTTACTGGAGCACAGGACTAAAGCCTTTCAACTGGAAGCTTTCCGCTTATTTTGCCTGGGAACCGGATGCCTTCTCCTAAGCTTAATGGAAGAAAAACTACAGGTTTTAGGTGTGGCAGGTTCATTTTTAGTCATAATGACGTATGTTTGGCTTTTATTTATCCGGAAGCGAATCAGCCAGCTTGCCACTGTCTCTCAGGGAGAGGCCGGCCTCCAGGTTTCATTAAAAAATGCTCATGACTAAACTCCCGTTCTTCGCGTTATTCATTTTATTTCTTTGCTTTTCCTGTACTTCTGAGCCTGTAGAGATAGAAGGTTTTAAAAATTATGTATGGAAACGGGACAAGTGGGGCTGTAGTGGTGAAAGAGCTGAAATGGTAGAAATTTTACTTGCAGCCCGCCAGCAACTCACCGGCCTTAGGGAGGCAGAAGTCATCCGGTTTTTAGGAAAACCGGATGCACAGGAGCTTTATGAACGAAACCAAAAGTTTTTGATCTATTTTCTCGAACCCAACATCAATTGCAGCACAGCTGCCGAAGGAATACCTCTTGCCAATGCCTTATTTATCAGGCTCAATGCAACAGGACTGGCAAAAGAACTCTTTGTTCGAAAACACTAAGTCTCCCTCTGCTGGAGGGTATTATCGAAGCAGAGAGAAGCCGCACCTAAAATGCCGGCCTCATTCCCTAAAACAGCTTTTTTTACCGACAAAGCGCTGGTATAATAAGGAGTAAGATGGGTAGTTAAGGCTTCCATCAGGCTTGGGTATACAAAATCGAAGCTGGCAGAGATTCCTCCGCCAATGTAAATATTTTTTATATCAAGGACCCGAATAATAGAAACCAACCCTTCGCCCAAAAGCCTGCCGGTATTCTTAAATACTTCTTTAGCCAGCAAATCATCCTGGGAGGCCGAATCCACCAGTACTTTAGTATTGATCAACTCCAGACCATACATTAAACTTTTTTCTTTGTGGCGTAAGAGACCTTCGGAAACCATATTCAAAATTCCTTTTTTACCTATATGCTCCTCGAGGCGCTTCCCTCCCTCGGACATGATATGGCCTACCTCCATCCCATTACCATCTCCTCCTTTAAAAATAGTCCTGTCCAATATGGCAGCACCTCCTATACCGGTACCCATGGTTAAAAAAATAAAATCTTCCGGCATTGGCTGGCCCGAGAAATGATATTCTCCTAAAGCAGCTGCATTGGCATCGTTTTCCAGACGGAAGCTGACACCGGGAAGGGCTCCCTGTAGGCGTTCCAGCAGGTTTACATGATTAAGTTGAGGAACATTTGGGAGCTCTTCCGTATGTGTTCTGGCTTTATTAAGAGTGCCGGGTACACCAATACCCACCTGCCGAACATCTGTAAATTCCAGCAATAGGTCTTTCACTATCTTGGTAAAGCCATCGACAAATGAGTCGAGTACCTGCAGCTCGGAGGTTCGAAATTTTATCTGGTGCAAAATTTCACCATTCATCGTAACGATACCACATTTAATATGGGTACCTCCCACATCTATTCCTAAAAACTTTTGCATTGCAATAGATATTAAAAAGGCCTAAGCTTATGTACTATTAAGCCAAGGCCATTCAAAATGTTATTTCTGTTAGCTACATTTTCCATAAAAGTGCCTAAACAATCTTCTCTTGCTATACCCTTCCACGACCAACTATTTTTCTCCGAACCACAACAATAGCAGGAATCCTTTTTCTTCATTTTTTGAGAAAAAACGAAATTATTTAAGCGAAAAAGAAGGCTTCCCTCCCATTCTTGTCCCGGAAAATAAAAAGCAAACCAGAGAAGAGAAAGGTTTACTGCATTTTACACTTCTGTAGCCCAAACATTGATTTCCTTTTCAATGGCAGCGTTAAAATAAAACAATTTTATAATACTCAGGAAGTGCTTTCTAAAAATAAATTAACTATAAAAAGCCTGCAGCTTGAAAAAATAAAGCCCTGGTAAGGCTAAAGCCAACTGCAAACGGTTGCGTAATTTTTTTCTTTTTGCCTTAGGTACGGGTCGATTTTCTTACTACCAAATCAGTTTTAAGTTCCCGGCGGGAGGTTTGTACCTCTTGCTCATCCGGAAGATTAATTTCATCGAGCAGAAGACGAACCGCCAACTGGCCCATTTCAAAGCCAGGCTGGGCCACCGTAGTCATGGGCGGGTCAATCAATGAAGTAATGGGCTCATTACTGAAACCAACAACCGAAATATCTTCAGGTACCTTTACCCCTTTTTCTTTCAAAAACTGGAGTGCCCCAATGGCTACCGGATCATTGGCCGCAAAAATAGCATCTGCTTTCTGGTCGAGCTGTAAAAGCCTTTCACAGGCTTCTCTTCCTTCTTCAATAGAAAGACCGGCTTTTATTAGCAGGCTATCACTACTGCTAATGCCATAATCTTCCAGCGCCTTTTTATAACCCCGCAGGCGGCTCTGGCTTATGAGCAGGTTGTCTGGTCCGCTTAGGTGGGCAATTCTACGACAGCCGGAGCGAACCAAATGTTCCACTGCCCGGTAAGCTCCTCCAAAATCATCTACGACCACCGAGCTGGCATCCAGGTCCGACA
The DNA here is from genome assembly GCF_000346615.1 of Nafulsella turpanensis ZLM-10. Lineage (GTDB taxonomy): Bacteria > Bacteroidota > Bacteroidia > Cytophagales > Cyclobacteriaceae > Nafulsella > Nafulsella turpanensis. The sequence goes on along the minus strand of NZ_ANNU01000023.1, from coordinate 120,622 downwards.
CTACCCGGTCGAAAAAGACCAGCGGGATCCCTTTTTTCATTACCGACTGGAAGTGTTTGGTATCCGTCGTTTCCTGCGCGATAGAAGCTAACATCCCGTCTACCCTACTTGCCAGCAATGCCTGAGTACTCAACACCTCACGCTCATATAATTCATTAGACTGACAAATCATGACGTGGTAGCCTTCTTTATAAGCAACATCTTCTATCCCACTTATAACAGTGGAAAAGAAATGGTGTACCAGTTGGGGTATAATAACGCCTATGGTAAAAGTCTTGCTCTTACGTAAGCTAAGAGCAACAGAATTAGGCTGGTAATCCAGCTTCTCAGCAAGGTCACGTACCGCTTTTTTTGTCGCCAGGCTAATATCCGGATGATCTTTTAAAGCCCGTGAAACGGTTGAAGGGGAAATTTTCAACTCGCGGGCAATATCTTTGATGGTAACCTGAATGTGTTTCATATAACACGTAATTTATTAAACAGACGCTAATTAAAGCGAATATTCTTTTTAACGCAAAATTGTTAGATAAAAATGAAAAGGAAGGCCAAACCTTTACAACTTTTCCTACCCTTCACTCCTGTTCGATTTATATCTAAACTGTTGAGTCCTCTCCCATCTTTAAAAAAAGCTTCATTGCTGAAATGAACATTAATCCAGCCGTAAGTTAGGCCCCTTCCTGGAGGGAAGGGGATTCGCAAAAACGAAATATTTTACAGCCTGCTTTTCAATTTGAAAACCCACTTTTCATCCCATCGAAGGAAAGAGGGTTTGGCCCCAAAAAGCAGGAGTAAATATTGAACTATTCTAATAAACCTAAAAGAATTTTTTACTTAAAGCAAATCTTTAATAAAGGAATAAAGATTAAATTAAAGGTTGAAAGAATTAAGGTGACACAAACGTTTGCGGTAACGATTGTGGTAAAAAAATGGCAAAATACCTGTTCCGGGCTTCTTGTAATCTTGATAATTTATAGTATTATTACACTGATTTGATTTTTAACACAACTGACACTCAGCTTTTTAGAATTTATTTTTGAGTGTTTTACCGGGAACGTTTGCAGCATTTAAAAAAAACATTTGTTTTAAAATATTGTAGTATCTCAGGACCTCACCATCATCTGAAAAGATTCGATACAAATCCAGGTATTTTAATTATAGCATATACTCAATTTTCTAACCAAATTAATTGTAAATGAAGCACAAATATACTTTCAGTAAACTTTGCCTGATACTGGTGCTGGTATTTTTCGGCTCTTCCCATTTTCTCTGGGCCCAGGATACCAAAACAATATCGGGCACCGTAACTTCCTTTAGCGATGGAAGTGCCCTGCCGGGCGTTACCATCAGGGTAAAAGGAACAACACAGGGTACCACTACCGACTTCAATGGAGTTTACCAGATACGTGTTGAAGAAGGTGATACCCTGATTTTTTCTTTTGTAGGGTTCACCCCCGAAGAAGTGGTAGTCGCTGACCAAAGCGAAATTGACATCCAGTTAATGGAAGACATCGAAACCCTTGCCGAAGTAGTGGTAGTAGGCTATGGTACGCAAAGGAAGAGCGACCTGACAGGGGCTGTTTCGGCCATAACTGAAGAGGATTTCGTGGAAGGATTTGTCTCCTCCCCTGCTCAACTCATCACGGGTAAGGTAGCTGGGGTGCAAATAACTTCCAGTGGCGGTGCACCGGGTTCAGGAAGCCAGATTAGAATCAGGGGAGGCGCTTCACTCAATGCCTCTAATGATCCTCTCATAGTGGTAGATGGGGTCCCCTTAAATAATGCTACCATTGCGGGTGCCAGCAACCCATTAAGTTTTATTAACCCAGAGGACATTCAAGCCATAAATGTTTTAAAAGATGCTTCCGCAACTGCCATTTATGGTTCTCGTGCATCAAATGGCGTTATCCTCATTACCACCAAAGATGGAAAAGCAGGGGAAAAATTAAGCGTCACATTCAGTTCCAGTCATTCAATTTCTGTTCCAACAGATCAGATAGAAGTTTTAACAGCAGATGAATACAGAAATGCAGTAAATACTTATGGTACAGAAGCCCAGAAAGCAATGCTTGGAACTGCTAGTACAGACTGGCAGGATCTGATCTATCGTAATGCCTACAGTACAGATAATAACCTGAGCGTTAGTGGCTCCGTTGAATCTGTTCCTTACAGAGTTTCCTTAGGCTACCTGAATCAGGATGGTATTCTTTTAACATCTAACTTCCAGCGAACTTCTGCCGCCCTTACTGTGAGTCCTACTTTCCTTGATGAACATTTAGATGTCGACATTAATGTAAGAGGTGTTTTGACAAATAGCCAGTTCGCTGATCAGGGAGCAGTAGGATCGGCCATCGCCATGGATCCTACCCAGCCAGTTTATATGGATAGCGAAATTTTTGGAGGTTACTTCCAATGGGAAGAAGCTCCTGGTGATTTTAATGATAATGCCACCATTAATCCACTCAGCATGCTGGAACTAAAGGATGATTACGGGCAGGTGCTGAGGAGTATTGGCAATATCCAGTTTGATTATGAATTCCACAATATCCCGGACCTTAGAGCGAATCTTAACTTAGGGTATGACGTGACTGAAAGTGAAGGAGAAGTGGTTTTGCCTGCTACCTATCCTACGGCTGTTATAACTAATGGCCGCATTAGTCCATACGCACAGTCAAAAATGAACAAGTTGCTGGATTTCTACCTAAACTATACCTCAGATTTAGAAGAAATCAATAGCAGGATTGATGCCACTGCCGGATACTCTTACCAGTCGTTCTCTGGAGAGGATCCTGATTTTGCGGAAACAGACATTACCGGAGAGCCAATTGATGGGGCAGCTGCTGGTTTAACTTCATTCCCTCAAAACAACCTGATATCTTTCTTTGGCCGCGCGACCTATGTATATAATGAACGTTATCTCCTTACGGCCACCGTACGCAGAGATGGATCTTCAAGGTTTAGTGAAGAAAACCGCTGGGGCACTTTTCCTTCTCTGGCCCTGGCATGGAGAGTAAATGAAGAAAATTTCCTTGTTGATTCTGATGTTGTCTCCACTTTTAAGCTTCGTGTAAGTTATGGAGTAACTGGTCAACAGGATGTTTTTGGTGATTTCCCGTACCTTGCCCGATATACTTTTAGTGATATTAGGGCACAGTACCAGTTCGGCGATACATTTTATACCATGTATCGGCCGGAGGCTTATGATCCAAATATAAAGTGGGAAGAAACTACCACTTATAATGCAGGAATGGACTTTGGCTTCTTCGAAGAAAGAATTACCGGTAGCCTTGACTACTACACCAAACAAACTGAAGATCTGTTAAGCGATGTACCTGTAGCTGCTGGTACAAACTTTTCAAACCGTATCCTTACCAATGTGGGTAACATTGAATCTGAGGGTATTGAGGCAGTACTTAACTTTTATGCCATTAACAATGAGCGCTTTAGCTGGGAAGTTGGACTTAATGGGTCTTACAATGATATTACCATCACCAACCTGAGTAGAGTGGATAATGCCAATACAACAGGTATTCCTGTTGGTGGAGTTAGTGGAGGTACTGGTAATACTGTACAAATCCATACAGAAGGCTTTTCTCCTTATACTTTCTTTGTCTATAAGCAGGTTTATGATGAAAATGGGACTCCTATAGAAGGCCTCTTTGCAGATCTTAATGGAGATGGGGAAATATCAGAGCTGGACAGGTACAGGTACCAAGCACCAAATGCAAATTTCTATTATGGAATCAGCTCTCAGTTTGCTTTTGAAGATTGGAGCCTGAGCTTTGTTGCCCGCGGCAACACAGGAAACTACCTGTACAACAACATCAACTCATTAAATGCAAATTATGCCAATTTTGCACAGCCTGGTTACCTGAGAAATGTTACCCGGAATGTGCTTGAAACTAATTTCCAGGACCCAAGCGAAACCGTTCTCCTATCGGATTATTATGTGGAGAATGGTTCTTTCCTTCGGATGGACAACATCAATCTGGGATATAACTTTGGCAGAGTAGCTAATGACAGACTGAGCCTGCGAATGAATGTGAATGTTCAGAATGTTTTTGTTCTAACCAATTACACCGGTCTTGATCCGGAAATTGCGGGTGGCATTGATAATAATATTTATCCAAGACCACGGACTTATGCGCTGGGCTTACACCTTGGGTTTTAATTAAAATTTTAATGACTATGATCAAAAATTATATAAAAAGAACAATCATGGCAGCAGTGGTGCTTTTTTCGGCAACTGCATGTCTTGATGACCTGGACCTGGAGCCGAAAAATGAGGTTACCTCTGCTGTTGTTTATGAAGATTTTGCCAATTACAAAAATGTTCTGGCAAAATTGTATGGTGGATATTCCCTTACCGGCCAGCAAGGGCCGGCCGGCAGAGGAGATGTAGCAGGTATAGATGAAGGCGCCTCCAGCTATTTCCGAACCTACTGGATGTTACAGGAATTACCCACAGATGAAGCCGTTTTGGCCTGGGTAAATGACCCTGGTGTTTCCGGCCTGAATCTTATGGACTGGACTGCCAGTAATGCCCTTTCTAAGGCCATGTACTACCGGATCTACTACCAGATAACCCTTGCGAATGAATTTATTAGGGAAACTTCTGATGAAAAACTAAGCGGGCGCGGAATTACAGGCCAGGACGCAGAACTGGCAAGAATGTATCGTGCGGAAGCTCGTTTTCTTAGAGCCCTTAGCTACTGGCATGCGCTGGATCTTTATGGAAGCGTTCCTTTTGTTACAGAAGAAGATGAGGTAGGTGCTTTTTCACCGGAACAGATAAGCCGGGCAGATCTTTTTGATTATATAGAAGAGGAGCTGCTTGCAATTGAAAGTGAACTGGCTGCCCCCATGCAGAATGAATATGCAAGAGTAGACCAGGCTGCTGCCTGGACCCTTCTCGCCAAGCTTTACTTAAATGCAGAAGTTTACACCGGAGAAGCCCTTTATACCGAAGCTATTACTTACGCCAAAAAAGTAATTGATGCTGGTTTTACGCTGCACCCGGAATACGAAGAATTATTCCTGGCGGATAATGACAATGCCCAGGGAATTATTTTACCAATTGCTTTTGACGGTATCAACAGTCAATCCTATGGTGGAACTAACTTTATCATCCATGCTGCTATCGGCGGTTCCATGGTGGCTGCTGATTATGGTGTAAACGGTGGCTGGGGTGGTCTCAGAACCACGAAAGAGCTGGTGGCGCTTTTTCCTCCTGCAGAGGAAGATGATCGTGCTATGTTTTATACTGATGGCCAGGAACTTGAAATTACAGATATCTCAACCTTTACCGATGGTTATGCTGTAACAAAGTTTAAAAATATAACCTCCGAAGGTGAACCGGGCTCTGATCCTACCCTTGCCTTTGTGGATACTGATTTTCCCTTATTTCGCCTGGCTGATGTTTATTTAATATATGCCGAGGCAGTGCTTCGGGGAGGAAGCGGAGGAGATGTTGGTACTGCAGTAGATTTAGCCAACCAAATCAGAAACAGAGCTTATGAAGGTGAGTTCGGAACCATTACGCCAGCGGAATTAACTCTGGATTTTATTCTGGACGAAAGAGCCCGGGAATTGTATTGGGAAGCCCACAGAAGAACAGACTTAATTCGTTACGGCCTGTTTGTTGGTAATGAATATGTTTGGCCCTGGAAAGGTGGTGTAATGGAAGGACAGGCAGTTGAACCATGTAGGGTGCTTTATCCTATTCCTTTTGATGATATCATTGCCAACCCAAATCTTGACCAAATTGACTGTTACGAGTAAACCAAAACAAGGATGCTGTTTAACTGCATCCTTTACTCCTACTTCAATCATGAAAATTTAATTTTATGAAAACAATCATTTATAATAAACTAACATTCCTCGGCCTTTTTCTCGTCACACTGATGGCCTGTGAAAAAGAGGAAGATCGGGTAATTCTTCAGCCAGGCACCGCCCCTGCTCTTTCTGTTTCAACAAATGAACTAATCCTTACTGAAGAAGAAGCAGAGACGGAAGCGATATCTTTTAATTGGACCGAGTCTGATTTTGGGTATGATGCCGCCATTGATTACACTCTCCAAATTGATACGGCTGGGGGGAATTTCGCTGAGCCAGTTGAGGAAGCCTTAGATAATGCCACAGATTGGTCATACACCGTTGCGGAGTTAAATGCCATGGCCAGGGAGTTTGGTTTAACGCCAGGTGAAGCACATCAGCTTCACTTCAGAATAAAAGCAGCGGTTTCTGAGCATGTTGAGCCTGCCTTTTCAAATGTTAGCACCATAGAGGTAACTCCTTATGCCCCTACGGTTGTAACAGGACCCGTGCAGGAAACAATTTACCTGATTGGATCGGCAACCGAAAACGACTGGGACAATACCGCAGCCATGCCTGCTTTCCTTAGTGATACCGAAGAGCATACCTTCATATATACAGGCTTTTTAGAAGCCGGGGAATTAAAGTTCTTAAGTGAGCTCGGACAGTGGGCCCCTCAGTGGGGAAGTGATGAAGCCGGAGGCGTATTATACCGTCCTACAGAAGATGACCCTGATCCTGCTCCTTTTGAAATACCTGCTGATGGATACTATACCATCGTAATCGACACCCTGAACTTAACGTATTCTCAGGAACCCTACGATGCATCCTCAGCGACTAGTTATAATACCATCGGTATTATTGGAGCTTTCAACGATTGGTCAGTTTCTGTTCCGCTCGAACAATCCACGTTCAATCCTCATATCTGGTTCACCGAATACAGTTTTGAGGAAGATACCATGCTCAAATTCAGAGCTAATGATGCCTGGACGGTAAACTGGGGAGCTGCCAGCGAACCGGAAAGACTTTTCGGACTTGGTGTCCAGGACGGGGCAGATATAGCCGTTCCGGCAGGAGATTATACTATTTACTTTAATGATCTCACTGGGCGATATATGCTGCTTACAGAATAACAAACTAATGAACCAGGGATTCTTTAAATCCCTGGTTCATATTTTAATTTCAATCTAGTATGAAAAAAATCTACCCCTTCTTTTTAATATTTCTCTTTTTCCTTCCTTCTTTTACACTGGCTCAGGTAGTAACCACTGATCCCGAGTTTCCCTCCGCCGATCAGGCTGTTACCCTTACCTTTGACCTGAAGCAGGCCACTGATCCGCGGGCAGCTGCTCTTCTGGAATTATCTCAGAAAGGTGAAATTTTTCTCTGGTCCGGGGCCGGCGACGAAAATGATGCCTTTCGGTATACCCCTGCCGAACAAACAACCTGGAGTGCCCCATTACCGGAACCTTTTGAATTGACGCCACTCGGTAATGACATCTGGCAAATAACCCTTACCCCTTCTGACTTTTACCCTATTCCGGAAGGAGCTGAAGTAACTCAGCTGGGCCTTGTATTAAAAAATGCCACTGGTTCGGCTCAGACCGAAAACTTTTATGTGGATCTCTATCCCAGTGGTTTTAACCTGGAAGTTGAGAACCCGGAGATTAGGGATGGAGAAGCTTTTACGCTGCTAAATTCTTCATTCCCCCTATCGGTGAAAACCAGTGAAGCAGCGGATATACAGCTTTACCTCGATGGTGCCATGATAAAGGAATTCACCAATGTTACTGCTGTAAACGAACCGCTACCAACCTCCACTGTTGGAACCCACCAGGTGCGGATTGTGGCCAATACCGCTACTGAAACTAAAGAAATAAGCTTCTCCTATCAGGTATTGCCCCAGCCTAACGTAGCTCCCTTGCCAGAAGGAGTTCAGCCCGGCCTTAATGTACATGCCGATAATTCTGTTACTTTTGTGCTGACCGCTCCACAGAAAGAATATGTTCTCCTGCTTGGAGACTTTAATAACTTCCAGATTGATCCTGCCTACCAGATGAATGTAACACCTGATGGAGATACTTTCTGGCTTAAGGTTCCTAACCTCGATCCTAACACGGAATATGCCTACTACTATCTGGTTGATGGTGAAATTGATATTGCTGACCCTTTCAGCGAACTTGTACTGGATGCTCAAAACGACCAGTACATAGATGCAACTCGCTACCCCGGCCTTCGCCCTTTTCCGGCCGAAGCAGGAACAGACCGGCTGAGTGTTTTTAAAATCAATGAAGACGAATTTGTGTGGCAGGCCCAAAACTACACCAGGCCTGAACCTGAAGATTTGATCATCTATGAGCTGCTGACCCGCGACTTTACTACAACAGAAAATTTTCAGGGAATTATTGACCGGCTGGATTACCTGGATTCCCTCAACATAACAGCCATACAGCTCCTGCCTGTTATGGAATTTAACGGCAACGACAGCTGGGGCTATAACCCTACTTTCATGACTGCGGTAGACAAATGGTATGGCCCGGCCGAAAAATTGAAAGAGCTTATCGACCTTGCCCACCAGCGGGGCATTGCAGTAATTCTTGACATTACGCTCAACCACCAGGATTTCCCGAGCCCCTTCCTGAAGATGTGGTGGGAAGGTGGTACGGCCGCTGAGGATAATCCGTTCTTTAACCCGGTTACGCCTCACCCGCTGGACTTCTTTACCGACCTGAACCATGAGAGTGTTTATACCCAGGCCTTTGTAGATCAGGTGACCCGCTACTGGCTGGAAGAATTCAATATCGATGGCTTCCGCTTCGACCTTTCCAAAGGTTTTACGCAAAAAGAAACAAACGATTATGGTCCATGGGCGGTGTATGATGCTTCCAGAATTGCCATTTTAAAAAGAATGGCCGACGAAATCTGGGAGATAGATTCTACCGCTTACCTTATTCTGGAACATTTTGCCGATAATTCAGAAGAAACAGAACTGGCCAATTATGGCTTTCTGCTCTGGGGTAATATGCATCACAGCTATGGAGAAGCCATTATGGGCTGGCAGATTGAGAATGATCAAAGCGATTTTAGCTGGATTTCCTATCAGGAGCGCGGTTGGGAAGACCCTAATCTTGTCGGCTACTTCGAAAGCCATGATGAAGAACGGCAGATTTATAAAGCACTTGAATACGGTAACAGCAACGGAGCTTATTCAACGGCAGAGCTGGCAACCGCTCTGGACCGCGTAAAACTGGCCGCAGCCTTTTTCATTCCTGTGCCAGGACCAAAAATGATATGGCAGTTTGGTGAGCTCGGTTATGATGTAAGCATCGACTTTAATGGCAGGGTGGGGAAAAAACCTATCCGCTGGGAATATGCGGATGATCCGGAACGGGCTGCTCTTTTCCATACCATGGCTGCATTAAACCACCTTAAGACAACCTATCCGGTTTTTGAAACAGAAAGTTTTGAGATGCCTGAAACCGGTGCTGTCCGGACACTTAAACTGTTTGGTGAAGAAATGGACGTGGTAATTGTGGGCAATTTTGGCCTTACAGCAGAAGATGCGGTGGTAAGCTTTCCTCAGGCAGGCCTTTGGTGGTCGTACTTTAGCGGAGACTCGCTTCAGGTAAATAACACCTTGGCCTCCTTAGAGCTGGAAGCGGGTGAATTCCATGTCTTCTTCAGCGAAAAACTGGTGTACGAATATGAAAACCCTACTCCTTTCGCCCTTTATGAAAGCCCTACAGCTGTTAATGATGAACTACTGGACAGTAAGTTGAAGTTTTATCCAAATCCGGCAGAAGATAGGCTGTTGATGGAGCTTTCTTCACAGTATACCCAGGCCCAGGCGCTTAAATTAAGAATTATTGACCAACTTGGAAGAATAGTGATACAACAGGAGCTGCCAAAACATACAGCTAAAATTTATACTATTCCTCTTGAACAGTTACAGCCAGGCCATTACCTTATTGAGGTGAGTGGTAGCCAGTTTAAAGAAATAAGAAGAATTATTGTCCGGTAATGGCAAAAAGAATAGTTCTGTAGTAATTTTAGTCTACACACGGAAAAGAAATTTTATGAATAACAAGAAATTCTCTGCAGGCGTACTGGCAGGTCAGGAAGTAAAAGACCTGTTCGACTACGCCAATGAAAATAATTTTGCCCTGCCAGCTGTCAATGTTATTGGCTCAAACTCTATCAATGCCGTTCTGGAAACCGCACGCGAGGTAAACTCGCCGGTGATTATCCAGTTCAGCAATGGAGGTGCCCATTTTAATGCAGGTAAGGGTTTAGATAATAAGGAGCAAAAAGCAGCAATAGCCGGAGCAGTTGCCGGTGCCCACCATGTACATATCCTTTCTAAAGAATATGGAGTGCCGGTAATTCTGCATACCGATCATGCAGCACGACCGCTGCTGGGTTGGATCGATGGTTTACTTGATGCCGGCGAGGCCTATTATAAACAGCACGGCCGTCCACTTTTCAGCTCGCATATGCTTGACCTCTCAGAGGAAGAGCTGGAAGAAAACATTCACTCCAGCCATTCATATTTTCAACGCATGCACCAGATAGACATGACTATTGAAATAGAACTAGGAGTTACCGGCGGTGAGGAAGATGGCGTGGATAATAGTCATGTGGACGCATCTAAACTATATACCCAGCCCGAAGAAGTGGGCATGGCATATGAAAAGCTGAAAGAAGTAAGCGACCGCTTTTTAATTGCAGCTGCTTTTGGCAATGTGCATGGGGTGTATAAACCAGGCAACGTGAAGCTTACTCCAGAAATTTTAAAAAACTCTCAGGAGTACATTCAGAAAAAATTTAACACTAAGGCCAATCCGGTTAATTTCGTCTTCCACGGCGGCTCGGGCTCTCCCCGCGAAAAAATACGTGAAGCCATTGAATATGGTGCCGTAAAAATGAATATCGATACGGATATGCAGTGGGCTTTCTGGTCAGGAATTCGTGATTATTACGAAGCCAATAAAGGTTACCTGCAGGGCCAGTTGGGTAATCCGGAAGGGGATGATGCACCAAATAAAAAATACTATGACCCGCGTCGCTGGTTAAGGGAAGCAGAAAAAGCTTTCATCAGCCGCCTCAAGCAGTCCTTCGAAGATCTGAACTGCCTTAACAGAAACCAGGCATAGGCAGGCGAACTTTCCTTACTCCAAAGTGATAAAAATGTTGAAGACAAGTATTTTGCTGGCAGCCACAGGGATTCTGGCCCTGTCTGCCTGCAAAAATCAATCCGCTGAATCTGTAAACCAGGAGAAAGCCACTCCTGTGGCCGCTTTGACAGAAGATGTAAGCCAGTGGCCTAATGCAGTTACCTATGAAATATTTGTCCAGAGTTTCGCCGATTCTAATAATGATGGAATCGGCGATATAAAAGGGATGACAGGCAAACTGGACTATCTGGAGGATTTAGGCGTTAAAGCCATCTGGCTGATGCCCATTAACCCTTCCCCTTCCTATCACAAATACGATGTTACGGATTACTACGGCATCCATCCCGATTACGGAAGTATGGAGGATTTTAAGGAATTTGTGGACGAGGCGCATTCCCGGGGCCTGAAAGTAATTATGGATCTTGTGGTAAACCATACAGGACGCGACCACCCCTGGTTTCAATCTGCCGTCAAAAACCCCGACAGTCCCTACCGCGACTATTATGTTTGGGCAGATAAAGATTCTATTGCCGACCAAATCGCCAAAAAAGAAATTACGCTCGATTCCGACAATATCACCCAATGGCATGAGGCTCCAGGTAATAGCCAGAGCTATTATGGCTTTTTTTGGGGAGGAATGCCCGACCTTAACTTCGATAACCCTGAAGTAAAAGAAGAAATTTTTAAAATAGGTCGCTACTGGCTGGAAGAGGTGGGGGTAGATGGTTTTAGGCTGGATGCAGCCCGCCATATCTTTCCGGACGATAGACCCGAAGATAATCATGCATGGTGGCAGGAATTCAGGGCGGAAATGGAAAAAGTAAAGCCGGATGTATATCTGGTAGGTGAAGTGTGGGATTCTACAGAAAAGGTGGCCCCCTACCTAAAAGGCCTTCATGCCCTTTTTAACTTCGATATGAGTTATGCCATAACCGAAGCAGTAGCCGAAGGAGATGCAGATAGCCTGGTCGTAAAACATAAAGCCATACGCGACTTCTACTCCCGTGTTACGGATGACTTTATTGATGCCATTTTTCTGACCAACCATGACCAGAACCGCATTATGAGTGCGCTTGAGGCGGATCCGGAAAAGGCAAAAATGGCCGCGGCCCTCCTCTTTACCCTTCCGGGCTCGCCCTATATCTATTATGGCGAAGAAATAGGAATGCTGGGTAAAAAACCGGATGAGCATATACGGGAGCCTTTCCTGTGGAAACCGAAAAAAGAGGATGCCCTTCGGGCCAGCTGGATAGAACCCACTTACTCCACCGACACCAGCGTTCAGGCTCTATCCGTTCAAAAAAATAATCCGGAGTCTATGTATAACCATTACAAGAACCTGATTGCCCTACGCAATAGCAGCCCGGCCTTAACTTTTGGTTCTCTCGAGGAGGCGCATACAAAAGTGCCAGAGCTGGTCGCTTTCAGAAGAATGAGCCAGGGAGAGGACCTCCTGATTCTCCACAACCTTTCAGGAGAAGCAAAACAATTCAGCTTAAGCGGCCCTGACCTTGAATATGATCAGCTTTTCTTTACCAGTGAGGCCGATGCCTCCAGGGAAATGGATAAAGTTTCGCTTCCAAAGTATAGCACAGTAATTCTGAAAAAAGATTAAATCACCATAATAGACCCACCCCGACCTATTAAAGTTTCTAATTTATTTGTATTGCCATTCTTGTTGGGCGGGTTTATTTACTGTGGCTGCAGCTCCACAACAGCTAAACAATATTGCTTTTGGCCGCACTCCCCATCATAAAGCAGGTGCCAGGAAATCAAATGCTGTACTTTCAATCCTCCTGATTGTCATTGTACTTGTTCTGAGGGTTTATTTAGGTTAAACATTTATAATGGGAATTATTTCAGAAAGGCTGTCATGTGGCAGCCTTTTTTTACTATCTTCAGAATCCAGATGAAGTAGTTGTCAAAAGCGTTTTTCCCCTGGACTTTGTTTCTTAAAACAGATTTATAATTAAAAAAATGAAAAGAATATTAACCTTATTTCTTTTGCTTATGAGCCTTTATCCTCTGGCAGGCAAAGCACAGTTTTACTCCACTAAAGAACCTCTTGCCCATACCTATTCTATTGTAGCCATGGACCCGGAAACAGGAAATATGGCCGTTGCGGTCCAGAGCCACTGGTTTTCTGTTGGCACTGCAGTTTCCTGGGCTGAAGCCGGTGTAGGAGTGGTAGCGACTCAATCCTTCACCAATAAATCTTTTGGCCCCAGAGGCTTAGCCTTATTGAAAGAAGGAAAAAGCCCGCAGGAAGCACTCGATATACTTCTAAGCACAGATGAAGGCAGAGAGGTTCGACAGGTAGCCATACTAGATGCTCAGGGCCGTGTGGCAGTTCATACCGGCGAGGATTGTATCCCTTATGCAGGTGATATTGCAGGCGAAAACTATTCAGTACAGGCCAATATGATGAAGACCCCTGAAGTATGGCCTGCCATGGCTGCGGCATATGAAGAAAATGAAGCACTTCCCTTTCCGGAACGAATTCTTAAAGCCCTGGAAGCAGCTGAAAGGCAGGGAGGCGATATCCGCGGGAAACAGTCCGCTGTTCTTCTGGTAGTTAAAGGGGAGAAATCCGCCGAACCCTGGAATGACGAAATCATTAATTTACGGGTAGATGACCACCCGGAGCCCATCAAAGAACTTGCCCGTCTTCTTAAAACCTACCGTGCCTACGAATTTATGAACCAGGGCGATGTAGCTGTTGAGCAAGGAAACATGGCAGAAGCCAAAGACCTTTACAGCCAGGCAGAAGCCATGTTCCCTGAAAACCTTGAAATGCAGTACTGGCATGCGATTACACTTGCCAATAACGGACAGGTGCAGGAAGCGGCTAAAATGCTTCAGAAAATTTATAAAAAAAATGAGGACTGGCGAGAGCTTACCCGCAGGCTTCCAAAAGTAGGATTACTAAATCTTCCAAAGCAGGACCTGCAGAAGTTACTGTAACAGATAAAAAAAGCATGAAATACAAAGGGCGTTGAGGTTAAACTTCAGCGCCTTTTTTATTCTTATACCGGCTCTGCCTGTATAAAAAGGAATAACATCATCAATGAAAGAAAAACCTCTCCAGGCAAAAAGCTTTTAAGCTCCCCTACTTCCTGTTCTCCACAAAAAAAGGGCTGTAGCAGCCCTTTTTCAACTAAACCCTAAAAGAATAGCCCTTTCATGAGAAATTCTCTTAAGCTAAACCTCAACTAATCATCTTTGCAAATTTAGTGTTTAAACTTTAATTAAACAAGCAATCCATTCAGTAAAAAACGTAACTTTTAGGCTTGCCACACAGTTAAAAAACAGAGCCGCAGCCGACTCATTTGCAGCCAATTAGCAAAAACAACTGTATGACACGATTTGTAGGAGCAAAATATCAAAAAGAAACTAAAACATGTCTGTTCAGTGTCTGGGCCCCGGAGGCTGAAAGAGTTACCGTAGAAGTATTCGACCCTGTCCAGCTTTCCATTCCGCTTGAACCGGATGACTGGGGATACTGGAAGGCAGAAGTGAGAGATTTACCGGTAGGAACCTTGTATAAGTACAAAGTAAATGACAAGGATCCCCTACCCGATCCTGCTTCCCGCTTTCAGCCGGAGGGCCCTCATGGCCCCTCTGCGGTAGTGGCATCGGATCATGCCTGGGCAACTGCCGACTGGGCAGGAATTCCGAAAGAAAAGCTGATAATATATGAACTCCATGTCGGCACTTTCAGTCCTGCCGGCACCTTCGAAGGAGTGATTGACAAGCTCGATTATCTGGTCGATTTAGGCATTAATGCCATTGAGATTATGCCCATTGCCCAGTTTCCTGGTAGCCGGAACTGGGGGTACGACGGAGTAGATTTATATGCCGTACAAAATTCATATGGTGGGCCCCTTGCCTTCCGTAGCATGGTCGATGCCTGCCATCAGCGAGGTATTGCTGTTATCCTGGATGTGGTGTATAACCATATCGGTCCTGAAGGTAATTACCTTTCTCAATACGGCCCCTATTTTACTGATAAATATAATACCCCATGGGGACAGGCTATAAATTTCGACGATGCCTGGTCGGATGGTGTACGAAATTACTTTTTGCAAAACGCCCTGATGTGGCTGCGTGACTACAGGGTAGATGGTCTTCGCCTTGATGCCGTCCATGCCATTAAAGATTTTAGTCCAAAGCACTTTTTGCAGGAGCTCAGTGAGGCTGTTGACCAGCTAAAAGAGGAAAGTGGCCGCGAACATTTCCTGATTGCCGAGGTCGACCTTAATGATACCCGCTTTATTTCCCCCAGAGAAAGAGGTGGCTTTGCCATGGATGCCCAGTGGGTCGATGAATTCCATCATGCGCTGCATAGCTGGCTTACCGGCGAAACCAATGGCTATTATTCAGATTTTGGTCGTTTCGAACATTTGGTAAACGCCTACAAAAACACCTATGTGTACAATGGCATATATTCGCCTCACCGCAAAAAGGTTTTTGGCACCAGAGCCGATAATCACCCTTTCCATCAGTTTGTGGTCTTCGCCCAAAATCATGACCAGACAGGAAACCGGATGCTGGGCGAACGCCTAAGCCAGCTCGTTAACTATGATGCGCTGAAACTGGCAGCCGCCTCTTACCTGCTATCTCCTTACATTCCTATGCTCTTTATGGGCGAAGAATGGGGAGAAACAGCGCCTTTTAATTATTTCGTAAGCCATACGGATAAAGACCTGGTGAAAGCGGTAAGGAAAGGCAGAAAGAAAGAGTTTGCCGACTTTCATGGCAAAGGAGAACCTGCCGACCCTCAAAGTGAAGACACTTTTCAGGCATCAAAGCTTAACTGGGGTTTTCGGCAAAACCCTTCCCAACTTGCATTATGGGAGCTGTACAGGGCGCTAATTAACATCCGCAAAAATAACAGGGCTTACCAGAGTAGTAGCCGCGATTCAATGCAGGTATTAACCGCAACGGACAAGCACTGTCTCGGATTGTTAAAAACCGGAGGAGGGCATGCTATTTTAAGCCTGCTGAACTTTTCTTCACTGCCCATTACCATTCCTCTCCTCGGCTTAAAAGGACGCTTTAGTCTGCTGCTTAACACAGATGATTTAACCTGGGAAGGCCAGGGCCGGCAAGTTCCCGGAGAGCTCCTGGAAGAACAGGAGGTGACACTCCCGCCACTTTCGGCTGTGGTGTATGAAGAAGCGAGTAACTACAAATAATTTTCCTTTTTACAGGCTTCCCGTGTGCGCCACTTTTTCCTTAAGCCAAACATGGTGGTGAAAGACTTCATTTCAAGGCCATTTTTTAAAGATTTAAAACAGCAAAAGCAGATGGTATATACCCCTACTGCCACTTACCGGCTCCAGCTCTCGCATGAATTTAATTTCAGTCAGCTGGAAAAAATTATACCCTATCTTGGAAGGTTAGGAATTTCCACCCTATACTTTGCCCCGGTTTTTACGGCCAGAGAAGGGAGTACCCATGGCTATGATGTAACCGATCCGCATCAGTTAAATCCCGCTATAGGCGATACGGAGCAATGGAAAAGAATCCACCAGCTGCTGCAGGAAAAAGGAATGGGTTGCCTGCAGGATATCGTTCCTAATCATATGGCTTACGATAGCCGCAACCGATGGCTGATGGATGTACTGGAAAAAGGGCCGAACTCTCCCTACTTCAACCATTTCGACCTTTGGAACGATATAAGAGGTGAAGAACCGTTTATGACCCCCTTCCTGGGAGATACCCTGGAAAACTGCCTGAAAAATAAAGAAATCAAAATCCTTTTTCAGGGAACCCGCTGTTATGTTTCATATTACGACAACCTCTACCCTCTTAGCCTTCCCGCCTATTCCTTACTGCTGGAAAATGCAGAATGGCATGAGGCGGAGCAGTTACAGTTATTAGCAAAAGACCTGCAAAAGAATGGTGCCCCTGCCAAGGTGCAGGACTTTATAGCATCGCTGGAAAAATCGGCAGCTACCGTGCAAAATTTGCTGGAGAAAGTAAATAATGACCCTGCTGCACTGAAAAAAATACTGGATGCACAATACTACAGGCTCTGCTGGTGGAAGGAAACTGAAAAGAAGATCAATTACCGGAGATTCTTTACCGTAAATGATCTTATCTGCCTGAACATACAACTACCGGAGGTTTTTAATGATTACCACCGGCATATAAAAGAGCTGATTGAAAAAGGCTATATCCAGGGACTCAGGGTAGACCATATCGACGGACTGTACAATCCGGCAAAATACCTGGAGGATCTTCGAAAGCTAGCCGGTCCGGATGTATACCTGCTGATTGAAAAAATTCTTGAACAGGAGGAAACCATCGACGCAGACTGGCCAATTGAGGGCACCACTGGTTACGATTTTCTCTCGCAGCTTAATGCCCTTTTCGTTTATCCTGCCGCAGAACCAACCTTTACCCAATTGTACAAAAGCTTTAGTACCGAACAAGAATGGGAAGAGCTGGTATGGAATAATAAAAAACTAATTCTACAGCACCGGATGAAGGGCGAACTTCATAACCTGCTAAGCCTGTATCACCAGTTAGGCCTGCACACTATTAAAATAAGCAAAGAAGAGGCAGAAGAAGCGCTTTCCTGCCTGCTCCTCTCCTTCCCTGTTTACCGTACTTATTTCAGTAATTTTCCTGTTACTGAAACAGATAAGAAAGTACTGGAAAGAACTTTTGCCAAAGCAGAAAAGAAGGTAAGCGAAGCAGCAAAACCAGCGCTCCGCCATTTAAAAGAGATTTTCTCGCCGGAAGCAACAGGAAATAAGGATGAAGAACGTCTCCGGTTTATCAGAAGAGTCCAACAAATTAGCGGTCCGCTGGAAGCCAAAGGACTGGAGGATACCACCTTTTACATTTACAATCGCCTTGCCTCCCTAAATGAGGTCGGGGGTCAGCCACAACACTTTGGCCTGGAACTTTCCCTCTTTCACCAGAAGATGAAAGAGCGACAGGAAAATCTCCCGCTTACCCTTAACAGCACCGCCACCCACGATACTAAAAGAGGCGAAGATGCCCGCCAGCGACTCAATGCCCTCACCGAAATAGCGGAATACTGGCAAAAAACTGCCCTGGAATGGCACCAGCAAAACCAGCAGAAAAAGCGTAATATCGACGGAAAGGCAGCACCGGAGCCAAACGATGAATATTTCATTTACCAGAGTCTCCTGGCCTTTTATCCTGCCGAAGGAGAGCACGACCAGCGCTTCCTGGACAGAATGGACCAATACCTGGAGAAAGCACTCCGGGAGGGAAAGCGAAATAGTAACTGGTCCAGTCCAAACACGGCTTATGAAGAAGCATGCCGGAATTTTATAAGGGCCCTGCTTGGCGATACAACCTTCATGAACAGCTTTTTACCCCTTTCAGGAATTCTTGCCCGCACCGGACTGTATAAAAGCCTGAGCCAGGTACTGATAAAAATGTTCGCTCCCGGCATACCCGATGTATACCAGGGTACAGAACTGCCCGACCTGAGCATGGTAGACCCTGACAATCGCAGAGCAGTGAATTATACGGTCCGCGATCAGTTTCTCCAGCAGATATTAGAGGCCGGAGAACAGGAAGAAAAGGAGCTGCGAACCGCAAAGCTAAAAGAACTGACAGACGGCAAAATAAAGCTTTACCTCACCCATAAATGTCTTCAGTTCCGGCAACAACACCCCGACCTTTTTGCAAAGGGAACTTACCATCCGGTTCAGGTAGAAGGGAAACATAAAGATAAAGTCCTGGCCTTTACCCGGACTTTTGAAGAGCAGTATTGTCTCGTTCTTGCACCGCTTTACCCGTCCTTGGTGGCCGGTGGTATGACTTATTTTCCCACCCGGAATGATTGGGAGGATACAAGGCTTTTGCTGAACCCAGCTGAGCTGCCAAAACAATGGAAAAATTCAATAAGTGGCAAAACTCACCAGCTAAATGATGAATACCTTACGATAGGAGAACTCCTGAGCGATTTTCCTGTGGCCTTTCTTAAAGGAGGTGCAAAATGAACCACAACAGAAGCGCAGGAATATTACTGCACATAAGTTCCCTTCCCTCTCCTTTTGGTATAGGCGATTTAGGACCGGAAAGTTATGCTTTTGCGGACTTCCTGCAAAAGTCAGGCTTAACATACTGGCAAATTCTCCCACTGAGTCCTACAGAAGAAAGCAGCGGCCACTCCCCCTATAGCGGGCTTTCTGCTTTTGCCGGAAATATCCTGCTCATTAGTCCGGAGCATTTGGTTGAAGAGGGCCTGCTACAGACCACTGATTTACCTGAAGAGGAGAAAGCTTCGGATCAGGTTGATTTTTCACGTGCGACTGCCATTAAAACGGACCTGCTGCAGCGTAGCTGGCAATATTTCAAGGAAGGAGCTTCACCTGATCTTCAGAATGAGTTCAAAACCTTCTGTAAAAAAGAAAATGAATGGCTGCAAGATTACAGCCTCTACGCAGCGCTAAAAAAGCACTTCGGCATAAAAAGCTGGACTGACTGGCCCGAAGAGGTAAGGCTCAGAAAAAAAGAAGCCCTCCAGCAGTTACAGCAACAACTGGAAGGAGAAACCGAGCAGGAGAAATATTTCCAGTTCCTGTTCTACAAACAATGGTTCAGGCTAAAGAATTACTGCAACGAAAGAGGCATTAAAATTTTTGGCGATATACCTTTTTACGTTGGTTACGACAGTTCCGATGTTTGGTCTCACCCCGACCTGTTTAAGCTGGACGACCAACTGGAAATGGAAGTTGTTTCCGGAGTACCGCCAGATTACTTCAGCGAAACTGGTCAGCTATGGAGAACACCAGTTTTTAAATGGAGGGAGCGAAAAAAAGAAGTACATCACTGGTGGGTCCGGAGGATTAAGCATTCTCTTTATATTTACGACCTGCTCAGGCTCGATCATTTCAGGGCTTTCTCGGCTTTTTGGGAGGTACCGGCAACAGAAGAAACAGCCATTAACGGCTACTGGGTAGAAGGACCCGGCGAGGACCTTTTCCGGAAGCTCGAAAAAGAAATTCCTGACCTCCCCCTGATTGCCGAAGACCTTGGAGAAATTGACCAGCCGGTAAGGGACCTGATGGAGCAGTTTAAATTACCTGGTATGCGCGTTCTTCAGTTTGCTTTCGGGGACGAGCCGGGGCATAACCCCTATGCCCCACATAATCATATTCCCCATTGCCTGGTTTATACCGGCACGCACGACAACAATACTGTGCGAGGTTGGTATGATAAAGCGTCTGCTAAAGAAAAGCAGCAACTGGCGAAGTATAGCGGTCGAAGGATTCAGCCGCAAAAGGTACAGGAAGTAATGATACAAATGGCCATGAGTTCGGTCGCTTATATTGCGGTAGTTCCCATGCAGGACTTCCTCGGCCTTGGAGAAGAAGGCATTATGAACCGGCCTTCTACTGCAACCGGCAACTGGAAATGGCGAATGCAAAAAGGAGAAGCTAATCCTCTTCTGGCCAAAAATATTGCCCGTTTATGCAGGCTTTATGGCCGGGAGAGAAAAGAAGAAAAATCGAAAAAGTAAGAATAAAAAAAACGCTCCTCATTTGAGGAGCGTTTTACATTTTGCTACTACGGGCCTAAACACTCACCTTCTTAACGGGCTGTGCCTCCGCAGTAATCTCTTTCTCTTTTACCCCATCTGCATTTTCTACAGGAAGCTTTATTTCTTTTGCTGCAGGAGGTGTTACCACCTCTACACCAGGACCTTTGGATAATACCTGGAAGAACTGCTTAGGTGATTTTGCATAACGTAAATCCCGGCAAATATCTATTACTTCGTGAAACACCAGGTAAATAGGGTTATAGGAGTTTACAGGTTTGGTAATGCCGTAATTTGGTTTCTCTACCTCAGGCTCGAACGTACCGAATATCCTGTCCCAGATGATAAAAGTGGATCCGTAGTTCTTATCAATATACTGGGGATTGGTAGCGTGGTGGACCCTGTGGTGCGAAGGCGTAACAAAGAAAAACTCAAACCAGGCCGGCATTTTACGGATAAGCTCAGTATGAATCCAGAACTGGTATACCACTGCAACCTGGTGGCAGATAAAGAAAACCAAGGGGTGAAAGCCCATTAAAACCACCGGTAAAAAGAAAATGATTTTAATCTGCTGTATCCAGGATAAGCGAAAGCCTACGGAAAAGTTATACTGTTTGGAGCTGTGGTGTGTAACATGGGTCGCCCACCAGAACCGATGCTCATGTCCTACTTTATGCGCCCAGTACCGGCATAAATCCAGCACAAAAAAACAGGCAATAAACGACCACCAGGTGGGTGGAATACTCCAGGGCACCATGTTGTACACGAACAATACTACAGCAAAAGTAGCAGCCTTTGTTAGTGCATTAAAGAAAACATTTACAAGACCAATGGTGGTGGCGGCAGCAAAATCTTTTGGGTCATAAAGCTTCTGCTGTTTACGGATACCAATATACCACTCAAGGGCAACAAAAATAAAAAAGAAAGGAGCGCAATATAAAATGATTGGAGGCAGGTCCATCTGCATGACCTCTTCCAGGGTAAGGGGATTGTCTTTCATAAAAAAGATTAATGGTATTATATTCCCTCTTGCTGCTCTCCTGAACAGCAAGAGGGGGTATTTCAAAAATGGCTGAACGGGAAGTTACAACCTTTTTGGGGATTTTGAAAATTGAAGGATGCTGACGGCCAGTGGTGGAAGCGTCATGGAAATGGATTGATCCTTCCCATGGTTTTGCACTTCCTGGGTCTCTAATGCCTCACTGTTTAACACGCCGCTACCTCCCCAAACTGTATCGTCTGAATTAAATATCTCCTGGTATACACCTGCAGCCGGCACTCCAATAGAATAATTTTCACGCACTACCGGGGTAAAATTACACACCACCACCAGGTGCTCTCCCTTAGCATCTTTTCTGATAAAGCTGATGACAGAATTAGCTGAGTCATTGGTATCGATCCATTCAAAGCCCTCCTGTACAAACTGCTGATCGTATAGAGGTGAATAATTCCGGTAGATTTCATTCAGCCGTTTTACCATCAGGCGCATTCCCAAATGATTGTTGTATTCCAGCAGGTGCCAGTCAAGGCTGCTGTCATGGTTCCATTCCCGGGGCTGTGCTATTTCACCTCCCATAAAAATAAGCTTAGTTCCCGGGTGGGTGTACATGAAGGAGAATAAGGTACGGAGGTTGGCAAAGCGCTGCCAGTCATCGCCCGGCATTTTTGATAAAAGAGATCCTTTTCCATGTACTACCTCATCGTGAGAGAGCGGCAGCATAAAGTTTTCGGAAAAGGCATAGTAAAGGCTAAAGGTAATATCATTCTGGTGGTGC
The DNA here is from genome assembly GCF_000346615.1 of Nafulsella turpanensis ZLM-10. GTDB lineage: Bacteria > Bacteroidota > Bacteroidia > Cytophagales > Cyclobacteriaceae > Nafulsella > Nafulsella turpanensis. Next base: position 98,330 of record NZ_ANNU01000023.1, on the reverse strand, counting down.
TGACGGTACACAGGTTCCCGCTGGAAATAGGTAAGTGCATCGTGCATCCAGCCCATCATCCATTTCTGCCCAAAGCCCAGTCCGCCTGCATAAGTAGGCCGCGATACCATAGGCCAGGAGGTAGATTCCTCGGCGATGGTTTGCACATCCGGAAACTTCTGGTACACCGCTTCATTAAACTCCTTCATAAACTGAATGGCTTCCAGATTTTCATTTCCACCATGTTCATTTGGTATCCACTCCCCTTGCTTCCTGGAGTAGTCGAGGTAAAGCATAGAGGCCACGGCATCTACCCTTAAACCATCGATGTGGTACATATCGAGCCAGAAGAGGGCACTACTAATCAGGAAAGATTTTACCTCATTTCGGCCATAGTTAAAGATGTAGCTATTCCAGTCCGGGTGAAAACCTTTACGCGGGTCGGCATGCTCATATAAATGGGTTCCATCGAAGTATACCAGGCCGTGCTCATCGCTTGGAAAGTGCGAAGGAACATAATCAAGAATGACTCCTATTCCCGCTTTATGAAATTCATTAATGAGGTACATAAAATCCTGCGGTGTTCCAAAACGACTGGTGGGGGCAAAATACCCCGTTACCTGGTAACCCCAGGAGCCACCAAAGGGATGCTCCATAACCGGCAGGAATTCTACATGGGTAAATTCCATATCCTTTACATAACCTACCAGCTTATCTGCCATTTCGCGATACGTCAGGGAGCGGTTGTCTTCCTCGGGCACCCGCATCCACGAAGCCAGGTGCACCTCATAAACAGACATGGGCTGAGACTGACCTGCTTTCTTTTCGCGGCTGTTCAGGTAGCGCTTATCTGACCACTTATATTCCAGGTCGGTAACTACAGAAGCTGTTTGCGGCGGCACCTCGGTACGATAAGCATAAGGGTCCGCTTTTTCTACCTCATATCCATTATTGGAACGAATGAAATATTTATATACTTCGCCAGGTCCTAAATCGGGTATAAACAGCTCCCAGATACCGGAGCTATCCAGGCGTGCATACATTGGGTGGCTGTTCCGGTCCCAACCATTGAAGTGGCCTATTACAGAAACATTTTGGGCATTGGGTGCCCAAACGGCAAAAACCACCCCTTTCTGGCCCTGCCATTCCCGCACATGGGCGCCCAGTTTCTTATAGAGGCTGAAATGACGCCCTTCACGAAATAAATGGATGTCAAAATCCGTCAGCAAACTCCAGCTGTCGTTATTCTGCACCTTTTCGGTAGGTTTACGTGCGGTGGTTTTAGCTGCAGGTTTTTCCGCCTTTGTTTTGGTGGCTGCTCTTTTAACCGTTGTTTTATCGGCTGCCTTACTGGTAGTCGATTTTTTACGGGTTTTTTCCTGCTTTTTATCTGTATTGTTTGTTTCTTCTGCCATATCAGGTAGGTTTATTTTTCAGATTTTTCCATGATATACTTTATCCCTCTCAATGGTATAAGCACCCAATCGGGCCTGTTGTTTAATTCATAGCCCAATTCATAGATAGCTTTTTCCAGCAGATAGGTGTTCAGCATCAGCTCCTGGTCTCCTTCATCTTCCGGTACAAGGCCCTCTCCGTTTAGCTCATCGAGGTAAGCTTTCAGGTAAAAACCGGCATTATAATGGTACCACTGCTCAGCCCATCCTTCCAGCTGTTCTTCTTCTTCAGGCCGAAGGGTATCGAACTGCTGCAAAGCGCCATAAGCCGCATAATGCAGTGAACGAAGCATACCAGCTACATCGCGCAGTGGCGAACGGCGAAGACGGCGTTCGCTAAAGGAGCGGGCCGGTTCTCCTTCAAAATCAATAATAAAGAAGTCTTTTCCGGTAAAGAGCACCTGCCCAAGATGGTAATCGCCATGGGCCCGAATTTTAAGGGCATCTATTTTATGGTCGTAAATCATCTTCAGCCTGTTCAGTACCTCCTGCCGCATGTTCAAAATTTCAACTGCCTCGCTCTGCACATGCTCTGGCAGCTTTTTAAGGGTGGAGGATAGCGTGTCGAAGCTGTTTCGGGTAAGGGACTGCAGGGAGGAATAAAGGGAGCGCTGGTAGTGCAGCGAGAACTCTTCATCTCCAAAATCATGGGTGTTGGTGGGCGCTGCCAGAGCCTTATGCATTTGGGCAGTTCTTCTACCTAACAAGTCTATTCGCTCCAGATATGGACCACCAATTATATTTGCCAGAGATTCAGGTACTTTCTCAAGAGATACTGGCTTTAGCAGGCTGCCTTTTAAAGGCGGGAGTTTCTTTTTATCTTCTCCTTTTGCCTGCACCCGCTCAAAATACTGCTTCAGTACATCCAGCATATAGGTCCAGGCGTCGCCCTGGTTCTCCACAGCTTCCTGCACCATGCCCATTACCATTGGCTTGCTTCCCTCCCTCTTTATTTCTACAGAACCCATAAAGCGGGGCGTGTATTCAAAGCCGGCTTCTTCGGTAAGGTAGCGGGTAATTTCCAGATCCGGATTTAGGGTGGTATCCAGCTTTCTGTAGAGCTTCATAAAATACCTGCCATTGAAAATCATGGAAGTATTACTCTGCTCTGCACTTAGTATTTTAGAGTTAATTTCTTCCTTTTTATAGAAGTCTTTTACTTCTTTTACAGCCGAAGCACGGAAGAGGGGCATCTCGTCAGTGGACTGACTGCCGCTACTCATTTCGTGCATTAAAAAGTGGCGGAAAGAAGGGCAGTAAACAGCATCGTATAGAACCACTTCTTCGCCTCCGAGCTGAATCCTTCCCAACAGTCCTTTTGTCTGTTCATTTCTGCTATCTTCTGCTTCGGCAGCAGTACAATAGGTTACCGGTATCTGGTACATCTCCGGCAGCCCTTCGTTATAGCTTACCTCCAGCACAAACCAGTAAAATGGTGTCTCCTGGTGGGTAAACGATAACTGCTCAACCACTTCGACACTTACCACTGTTCTGGCTTTACCGCCAAACCAGCGGGCCCGTAACATGGAAGGGCGAATAATTTTATTTACCAGCTTATTCCTCAGTTTGCTTTCCTGAAGGCTTTCCCAGTTATCGGCTGTAAGTATGGATTTCTGCAGGCGATTATCATCCGATTCCTTCTCAGCTTCTTTCTCCAGCAGGAACCAGTAATATCCATGGGGTCCGACCGTAAATACCGAAGGAGCTTCTGTTATCTGAGGGAATTTATTATGGCTAAAGACCTCCACAGGTGTGTAGCCGGCAAAATCGGCCATATCAATTTCCGCGGCCTGTGAGTAGCGCGATAAGTTGGCTACCACCAGAATTGCTTCATCCTCATACTCTCTTACAAAAGCCAGAATTTTAGGATTCTTGGGAGAAAGGAAGCGGATGCTGCCACGCCCAAATACCTTATAGTGGTTCCGCATAGCGATTACCCGCTTCATCCACCAGAGCAGGGAGTTGGAATTACGCTGCTGCACTTCCACATTTACTGATTCGTACTGGTACTCAGGGTCAAGAATTACCGGCAGGTACAGTTTTTGAGGATTCGCCCCTGAGAAACCGGCATTGCGGTCGGCATTCCACTGCATGGGGGTTCGCACCCCGTCGCGGTCGCCCAGGTAGTAGTTATCGCCCATGCCTATTTCATCCCCATAATAAAGAACCGGAGTACCTGGCATGGAGAAGAGCAATACATTCATCAGCTCTATCTTCCTCCGATCATTCTCGAGCAGCGGGGCCAGACGGTGCCGGATGCCCAGATTTATCTTTGCCTGTGGGTCTTTAGCATACATGCGATACATATAATCGCGCTCCTCATCGGTTACCATTTCAAGCGTAAGCTCATCATGGTTCCGCAGGAACATTCCCCACTGGCAGTTTTCCGGAATTTCCGGCGTCTGCTCCAGTATATCGATAATCGGATGTCGATCCTCCATCTTCACGCTCATAAACATGCGCGGCATAATGGGGAAGTGATAGTTCATATGACACTCATCACCCTCTCCAAAATAAGCGGCAGAGTCTTCTGGCCACATGTTTGCCTCGGCTAACAGCAGTTTACCTTCGTACTTGCTGTCGACATGCTTGCGTAGTTTTTTTAGGAATTGATGGGTTTCGGGCAGGTTTTCGCAATTGGTTCCTTCCCGCTCGAAAAGATAAGGGACTGCATCGAGCCGGAAGCCATCAACACCCATATCGAACCAGTAATCCAACATTTTGAACACCTCTTCCTGCACGGCAGGATTATCGTAATTCAGGTCGGGCTGATGATGGAAAAAGCGGTGCCAGTAATACTGCTCTGCCACCGGGTCCCAGGTCCAGTTGCTGGGTTCGTAGTCGGTAAAGATAATACGGGTATCGCTGTACTTATTAGGGTCGTCGCTCCAAACATAAAACTCCCGTTCCGGTGAGCCTTTGGGAGCTCTGCGGGCCCGCTGGAACCATGGGTGCTGGTCGGAGGTGTGGTTAATAACCAGTTCTGTAATGACTTTTAGGTTTCGGGCATGCGCCTCCTTTAAAAACCGTTTAAAGTCGTTGATGGTACCATAGTTGGGGTTAATGCTGTAGTAATCCGCAATATCATAGCCATCGTCGCGCAGGGGCGAAGGATAAAATGGCAGGAGCCAGATGGCGGATACACCTAGGTCTTCCAGGTAATCCAGCTTTTCCAGCAGACCTTTAAAATCGCCTATACCGTCGCCATTACTGTCTCTGAAGGCTTTGATGTGCAGTTCGTAAATGATGGCATCTTTGTACCAGTGCAGCTTGTCGTCGAGTCCTTGTTTATCTCTCATATTCCCATCAATGGGTTAAAAATTACTATTCAGAATAAAAATTATTAGTGTTAGCTTTTTGCCCCGGTCCTTCAGCCTGTTCAAATTCAAGACGGAACACATGAGCCGGTACCCCCTGCGGATTGAGCTCCACGTAATTCCACTCCTTTTGCCAGTGGTAAGAATGCCCGCTGAACAGGTCGTGGACCCTGTAATTTGCTTCGGTGGATAAACCAAGATCCACCAGCGGTACTTTTACCCAGCCCGACTGCTTCCATTGAAAATCAAGATTTACCACCACTAAAACAATATTATCTGTATGAGGGCTTTTCTTTACAAAAGCAAAAAGGTTAGGGTTATCAGTATCTGTCAGGATAATATTATTGGTATACTGCAGGGCGTCGTTTTCTTTCCGGATACGATTAATACGCGTTATAGCATCCCTGATAGGTGTCTGGGCTTCCCAGTCCCAATTCTTTATTTCATATTTTTCATTGTCGATATACTCTTCCTTGGCAGGCATAGGCTGTGTCATACCAAACTCATATACCGGACCGTACATGCCCCAGTTTCCTGAAAGTGTGGCAGCCAGGAGCATGCGCACAATATGGGCAGGCTGGCCACCCTTGGTTAGGTGCGGCGGGAGTATATCAGGAGTGTTGGGCCAGAAGTTGGGCCGGAAGAAGTCTTTGAGAGGTGCCGTAGTCAGCTCACCCATGTATTCTTTTAGCTCCTCCTGCGATATACGCCAGGTAAAGTAGGTATAGGACTGGGTAAAGCCAATTTTTGCCAGGCGATCCATAACCCGCGGACGGGTAAAAGCCTCCGCCAGGAAGATGATTTCAGGATGCTTTCTTCTTACCTCTCCTATCATCCACTCCCAGAAATGGAATGGTTTGGTGTGCGGATTATCTACCCTGAAAATTTTTACTCCTTTGTCGATCCAGAAATCGATAATACTTTTTAATTCCTTCCAGAGATTTTGCCAATCGTCATTTTCAAAGTTAATCGGCAACACATCCTGGTATTTTTTAGGTGGGTTTTCGGCATACTGAACGGTGCCGTCGGGTCGCCATTTAAACCACTGCGGATGCTCCTTTACATAAGGATGATCGGGCGCACATTGTAAGGCATAATCTAGTGCTACTTCCAGCCCCTGCCGGTTTGCTTCCTGCACAAAGTCCACAAAGTCGTCCATCGTACCCAGCTCCGGATGAATGCTTTTATGGCCTCCTTCCCTGCTTCCGATGGCCCATGGAGAACCAACATCGCCTGGCTGGGCTACAGTAGCATTGTTACGGCCCTTGCGATGTTCTTCGCCTATTGGGTGAATGGGCGGAAGATACACCACATCGAAACCCATTTCTGCAATTCGAGGTAGTATTTCCTTACTCGTCTGGAAGTTTCCATGCTGGCCTGGTTCTCTGGAGGTAGAGCGAGGAAAAAACTCATACCAGGCACTGAAGCGGGCCCGCTCCCGCTCTACATCGAGCAGCAAAAGAGGTTCATACTGGCTGATGTCTGGATTATTATAATGGGAAGCAAACATCAGTTCGCTCAGTTCCTCATCGAAGGCCGCAGTTACCCCGGCAGCAGGAGCATCAATAGCGGCAAACTCTTTTATTTTCTTCTGAAGCCTTTTGGCCTGGGGCCCTGAAAGTCTTGATAAGCCCTCTTCCATTAGCTGAACCCCAATCTGCAGTTCGACCTCCACAGGCTGGTTGGCTTCAAACTTCTTTTTTAAACCAGACTTCCAGCTGGCAAAATGGTCGACCCAGCCCTGAATGGTAAATTCCCACATACCTACTGTATCGGGAGTAAAAGTTGCGGCATATACATCATTGCCCAAGGGTTCCATCAGGCTTTCCTGCCATTTCCGCTTTCCCTGCTGCCGATACAGCAGTTTTGCCCGGATTAAATCATGGCCGTCGCTAAAGACATCGGCGGTTACTGTACAAGGTTCATTCTCAGTTCTTTTTGCCGGATATTTCCCTCCATCTACCTGCGGAGCAATATGCTCAATAACGACTCTTTTTCTGCCTTCGTAATTTTTCATATAAAAAATGTTCTTTGGGCTAAAATTCTTCTCTTCCCCTTTATAACTAATGTTGACTAAATTGTTCCTGAATTCCACTTGCCGCTTAGGAGCGGCTTCTTTTATTACTTACTTTTTCAATGCCCCTTCTTCGAATCCAGTTCAGGTATTTTTCCATTCGTGGGGCCTGCTGCAGGGCGGCAACGGAATTAAACAGCCCGGCAAGCTCGGTATTAGAAAAAGTATAGTGGATGGTGGAGTGGCAGGGCTGGCATAAAGGAACAGTTTCGCCATGCTTTCCTCCTTTCTGCTTAGGTACCAAATGATGCATACTTACCAAGCGAACAAAGCGCTCGCAAAGGGCACATTGTTTTTCGCTCTTCTCTTTACCGCCAGGCCTCATTTTTTTACTTTTTCCTTACAAGAGTAACATAAAAAGCCATTTGCTGTTTTTACAACAATAATGATCAGGCAACAATAAAAAAATGCATAAAACCCGACCCCGGCTAAGGATGCTTATTAAAAAAAACAGCACTAAAAAATTCAAAAATCAAAGTATGCACTTAAATTAGACCAAAGTCTTCAGTTTCAAAACTATAAGTCTGATAAATCAATAATTCTAATTAATTCCTTTTTGTTCTTAATCATCACTTTACCCTTAATTATAATCGCCTTTTGCATATGAACAATATCAATCTGCCGCATGGCAACTACATGGAAAATTTTGAGGATTCTCAAAAGAGCAAGAATTTTCCGGGAGCAGTGCTAAACTGGCAGCAAACTGAAAACATCATTCACTTCTTTTGCAAAGATACCACCCTTCAACTCACCGTAATCAGCGATAAAATCATCCGGTTCCGTTACGCCAATTATGGAATTTTTGAAAACGATTTTAGCTATGCCATCGATAATGGTTTTAATCCACCCTTAAAAAAGTTAGAAGTAACCGAAGCAGGTGAAGAAATTCTGATAGCGACTCAGGAATTGAATGTTTATATTCATAAGCAAACCCTTGGGTCCAGAATAACCAATAAAAACGGACTTTCTATTCTGGAAGATGAGTTAGGTTACCACTGGCAAAAGCACAGCCACTACTCGGGTAATATCGTAATGTGCACCAAGAAAATGAACAGCGGCGAGCAGTTCCATGGCCTTGGCGACAAACCCTGTGCTTTACAAATGCGCGGCAGGCGACATAGTTTGTGGGGGTCCGATACGTATGCCTATGGGCCTAATACGGATCCTATTTATAAGAACATTCCTTTTTACATCGGCCTGCACCATAAGGTAGCCTATGGAATTTTCCTCGATAACACCTTCCGTACCTGGTTCGATTTTGGAGCAGAAAGGCAAAATGCCTTTAGCTTCTGGGCGCAGGGAGGGGAAATGAATTACTATTTCATTTATGGTCCGCAGGCCCTTGAGGTATCGGAAACCTACACCAATATGACCGGCCGTCCGGAGCTTCCACCGCTCTGGTCCCTGGGTTATCAGCAAAGTAAGTGGAGCTACTATCCTGAAACCGTTGTTAGGGAGCTGGCAAGCGAATTCCGGAAGCGTAAAATCCCCTGCGATGTTATTCACCTCGACATCGATTATATGGATGGCTTCCGCTGCTTTACCTGGAACAAGGATTACTTCCCTAACCCGCCAGCCATGCTAAAAGATTTACAGAAGGATGGTTTTAAACCGGTTTGTATCATTGACCCGGGGATCAAAATCGATCCGGCTTATGAGGTTTATAAAGAAGGGCTGGCAAAAGATTATTTCTGCCGCACGGCCGATGGACCTCTATTCCGGGGCAGCGTTTGGCCTGGCATCTGCAACTTTCCCGATTATACCAGACCTGATGTGCGGGAGTGGTGGCGCGACCTATTCAAAGAACTGATTGGCCAGGGAATTTGTGGTGTCTGGAATGACATGAATGAGCCGGCAGTATTTGAAGAAGGAACCTTCCCTGCCGATATCCGCCACGATTTCGATGGAAACCCCTGCAGCCACCGCAAAGCGCACAACATCTATGGAATGCAGATGAGCCGCGCCACTTACGAAGGGGTGAAGAAATTCACCTATCCGAAGCGTCCCTTTACCCTCACCCGCTCCACCTATAGCGGCGGACAACGCTATGCTGCCGGCTGGACGGGCGACAACGTTGCCTCATGGGAGCATTTAACAGTGGCTAACGTTCAGTGCCAGCGCCTGAGCATATCCGGCTTCTCCTTTATTGGATCGGATGTTGGCGGATTCGTGGAAAGCCCGTCCGGGGAGCTTTATGCCCGCTGGATTCAGCTGGCCATATTCCACCCCTTCCTCCGCACCCACTCCAGCGGCGACCACGGGGCACAGGAACCATGGTCGTTCGGCCCTGAAATAGAATCGATTGTGCGGGAAGCGCTGGAGTTTCGTTACCGCCTGCTCCCCTACATGTATTCGGTTTTCTGGCAATATGTTACTCATGGCACCCCTATGCTGCGCCCGCTCTTTATGCTCGACCAGCGCGACCCGGATACTTATTACCGCCAGGATGAATTTGCCCTCGGCGACCACCTCCTTACCTGCCCTGTTACCCAACCGGAAAGTACAGGCAGGTGGATGTACCTCCCACATGGCGAGTGGTATTCCTTCTGGGACGATAAACGCTACAGCACCCTTGGCGAAGAAATATGGGCAGAGGTAAGCACCCGCACCTTCCCGCTCTTTGTTAAAAGCGGTACTGTATTACCTCTTGGGCCTGCCATGCAGTTTGTGGGCGAAGTAGAACCAGAGAGCCTGGAGCTCCATGCCTACTATACCACCGCTTATCTTGAAAGCACCTTGTATGAAGATGCCGGGGATGGCTATGACTATGAAAAAGGTGAAAGCAATGTGGTAACCTTTATCATGAGCGGCGAAAGCGAAGATGATGTGCTCGTGCTCCAGCAAAACAGGGAAGGTAACTTTAGCCCAAGCTATAAGGAGTACCATATTGTTTTCCATGGCCTCACCTATACGCCTGCGCAAATTTTGCTGGACGGTCAAGAGGTAAAAGGAGAAAATAATGGAAAAACAATTACCATTAAAGCACCTTTCGACTTTAAAGAAATACAGTTGCCCACCAGTAAAAAGAAGGGAAAGCCAGAATAACAAACGGGAACAAATAAGAGTATTGGTGGTTTAATGCATATGACCAAAAAAACATGCCATGAAAGCTATCTGGAACGGCAAAGTGATTGCCGAAAGTGAGCGGACTCTTGAAATAGAAGGAAACCGCTATTTCCCTGCCTCATCGGTCAAAGACGAATTTTTGAAAGAAAGCTCAACCACCACTACCTGCCCATGGAAGGGAGAAGCCCACTACTATCATTTAGAAGTGGATGGTGCAGAAAACAAGGATGCAGCCTGGTATTACCCTAATCCTAAAGAAAAGGCCCGCGAAATAAAAGGCATGATTGCCTTCTGGAAGGGAGTGCAGGTACAGGAGTAGTCCCTTCTACTGGCGAAGAGAAGTGTCAACATTTAAAGTCTTTCAGAGGGAATTTCCCTTCTGAAAGACTTTTTTATTAAGGTGGAGTCACCACCTGCCAGAAAATGCAGCAACATAACTTCCTGATGGTTACATGGGTTTATGAATCAGGAAATTACCACCGTTTCCTGAAATAAAAGCCAGGAATCTGCTTTCCCCCTAATCAAATATCTTTTAAATTACCCTTAATATTTTTTTAAAGCCAAAGCTCTTTTTGCATGGAAAACGACAAATACTTTGTCATTGATTTTGACAGCACTTTTACAAAAGTTGAGGCACTCGATGTGTTAGCCGAAATTTCACTCCAGCATCACCCGGAACAACCCCAACGAATTCAGAAGGTAAAGGAAATTACAGATGCCGGAATGGATGGGAGCCTTTCTGTAAAAGAATCGCTCGAACAGCGGTTAAGCCTGCTGGAAGCAAAAAAAGAACATATCGATGCGCTAGTAGAAAGGCTGAAAAACGAAGTGAGTGAATCTTTTAAACGGAACCGGGATTTTATACAGGCATGGAACAAACAGATATACATCGTTTCCAATGGCTTCCGTGATTTTATAGAACCTGTAGTTGCTCCCTATGGAATCAGGCCGGACCACATCTTTGCCAACAGCTTTATATATGACAAGGAAGGAAATATAACCGGCTTTGATCTGGAAAATGCCTTGGCAGGCAATAATGGTAAAGTAGCACAACTTAAAAAACTTGAACTGGAAGGCGATGTATATGTGATTGGCGATGGCTATACCGATTATGAAATAAAAGCAGCGGGTTTGGCCAACCGTTTTTACGCCTTCACCGAAAATGTAGAGCGAAACAGCATTGTCGATAAAGCCGATCATATTACTCCAAGCCTGGATGAAGTCCTGTTTCTAAACAAACTCAGCAGGGCTTACTCCTATCCAAAACACCGCATTAAAGTACTTCTCCTCGAAAGCATCCATCCACTTGCAGAGAAACTACTCAGGCAGGAAGGCTACAGCCTTGAAGTTCACCCAGGTGGGCTAGACGAACATGAACTATGCGAGCGCATTAAAGGAGTCTCCATATTAGGCATCCGCAGTAAAACGCAGGTCACCAAAAAAGTGCTGAAACATGCCAATAAACTCATTGCCGTTGGAGCCTTCTGCATTGGCACAAACCAGATTGACCTGGAATCCTGCAGCAGCCGGGGCATTGCTGTCTTCAATGCCCCCTTCAGCAACACCCGCTCAGTGGTAGAACTGGCCATCGGTGAAATTATTATGCTTATCCGGAACCTGCCAGACAAATCCCACAAGATGCATGAGGGGCAATGGGATAAATCAGCCAGAAACAGCTTTGAAATCCGCGGAAAAAAACTCGGAATCATCGGTTATGGCAATATCGGTTCGCAACTCAGTGTCCTTTCCGAAAACCTGGGTATGGATGTTTACTATTATGATGTAGTGGAAAAGCTGGCGCTGGGAAATGCTTCCAAGTGCAGCTCCCTGGAGGAGTTACTGAAGAAAGCGGACATCATCAGCCTGCATGTAGATGGGCGGAAGGAAAACCGAAACATGATTGGCTCTCATGAATTTGCCCTAATGAAAGAAGGAGTTATTTTCCTGAACCTGAGCCGGGGCCATGTCGTAGATATTGCCGCCTTAAAAGCGGCTATTGAATCAGGCAAAGTAACCGGCGCAGGCGTAGATGTGTTTCCTGAAGAACCTAAAACCAATGATGAGCCTTTTATGTCAGAACTGAAGGGGCTTCCAAACACGCTCCTGAGTCCTCACATCGGTGGCAGCACCCTGGAAGCACAGGAAAACATTGCACAGTTCGTGCCTGGCAAAATCATCGATTACATCAATACGGGTAGCACCACCAACAGCGTTAATTTTCCAAACTTACAACTCCCAAGGCTTGAAAATGCGCACCGCCTCATCCATATCCACCACAACACGCCAGGTATACTCGCAGGCATAAACAATGTGTTAGCCGGACACCAAATCAATATCAATGGCCAGTATCTTAAAACTAATGAGCATATTGGTTATGTAATAACAGATATTGATAAGCAGTACAGCCAGGATGTTATCCGGGATCTGAAGAGCATCAAGAATACCATAAAATTCAGGGTGCTGTATTGAAATTTATCTCCAAAGGAAAGAAAAAGCCCTTACTGACAAACAGTAGGGGCTTTTTTTCATTATAAATTGTACAGAAACTTATTTTTCAAACAAGAATCATTCCTATGGCGACCGATCCCAATTACAGCTTCTACGAAGATGTTAACCAGTTTGTAGATAAGGCTGCCAAACATACCGAACACCCGGCAGGGCTTATTCAGCAAATAAAATCATGTAACAGCATTTATAAGTTCAACTTTCCTATTAAAATGGAAGATGGAACTTACCAGGTACTGGAAGGGTATAGAGTGCAGCATTCTCAGCATAAGCAACCCACCAAGGGAGGTATTCGTTTCGCAGAAACTGTAAATGAAGACGAGGTAAAAGCCCTTGCAGCTCTCATGACCTACAAATGCGCCCTGGCAAATGTACCTTTTGGCGGAGCTAAAGGTGGGGTAAGAATTAATGTCCGGAATTATAGTGTGGACATGCTCGAAAAAATAACCCGACGCTATACCTCAGAGCTCATCAGAAAGAACTTTATTGGTCCCGCCATCGATGTTCCGGCACCCGATTATGGTACCGGCGCCCGCGAAATGGCATGGATTGCCGATACCTACTCTACTTTTAATCCTGGCCAGGTAAATTCAAATGGCTGTGTAACCGGTAAACCTCTCACCCAAAGCGGGGTTAGAGGCCGCACCGAAGCTACCGGCATGGGGCTGATGTTTGGCTTACGTCAGGCCGTAAGTTACAAAGAGGATATGGACGAACTGGGCTTAACGACCGGCCTGGAAGGCAAAAGAGTAATCGTTCAGGGCTTTGGCAATGTTGGTTACTACAGCGCCAAGGCTTTACAGGATGAAGGCGCGCTTATTATAGGCATTGCCGAATACGAGGGAGGTGTTTATGATGAAAATGGCCTGGATGTGGAAGACCTGTTCCGCCACCGGCGCGAAACAAAGAGCATTCTTAATTATAAAAATGCAAAGAATGTTGAAAACTCTAATGAGCTGCTGGAATATGAGTGCGATATTTTAGTACCGGCCGCCCTCGAAAACCAGATTACAGGAGAAAATGCACCCCGCATAAAAGCCAAAATTGTGGGAGAAGGTGCCAATGGACCCGTAACACCCGATGCGGAAAACATCCTGCTGGAGAAGGGTGTAATGGTCATTCCGGATATGTACCTGAATTCCGGCGGGGTAACTGTTTCCTACTTTGAGTGGCTTAAAAACCTTTCAAGAGTATCCTTCGGTAAAATGGACAAGCGCTGGGAAGAGATGAACAATCTGCGCATGGTTCAGGCCATAGAGCAGGCGACTAACACCACCTTATCAGAAAACATCCGGAAAACCCTTGTTCGCGGTGCCGACGAACGAGACCTGGTAATGTCGGGACTGGAAGAAACCATGGTTAACTCTTACCAGCATGTAAGAGATATGCTCAAGAGAAAGAACCTAAAATCCATGCGCACGGCAGCCATGATTGTTGCCATCAACAGAATTGCCATCAGCTACCTCGATTTAGGCATTTTCCCTTGATGAATGAGCCTCCCCTCTGGCATGAAAAGCCAGAATAAGCCTGCTTCCTTGGGAGCAGGCTTATTCTGGTTTTAAGGCAGGAATAACCTGTTCAGCAATAAGGTTAAAGTATTCCGTAACCGGTTTATCAAAATTACCTATAAGTAAAAGCCCCCCATTCAGGTCAGGCACAAATACCAGAAGGTAATGTTCTCCCTTAGAGTAGAACAGAGCATACTGCCGGCCCTCAGACAGCAGGCGATGCTGCCACCAGCCATAGCGGAAGCGGCCTTGTGCATTTTCATCATAGGCTTTTTCCTGCAGGCGAAGGACCCATTTATCCTGGAAAATTTCATTCCCCTGCCAGCGTCCCTGCTGCGCATAAAGTGCCGCCAGCTTTAGCATATCTCTGGGTATAAGTTCAATTTCATCTCCATCCCAGCGATACCTGTCAATAACTAAAGGCTCAAAGAGATTTCCTTCGGCAAAAAAGCTTAATGGCTCATTGGTTTTTGCCTCCAGCCACTGCATCACTGCAAGGTAATTTGCCGGGCAGTAATAGTAATCGTCGCCATGAGCTTTGCTTGCCACATCCTGGAAAGTCTGTTGCTGAGGTCGGCAAAGGAGATCTGCTCGCATTTTGAGCAACTGCTGGAGGGCAACAGAAGTGTCTGGAACCGTTTGCCTTCCTGCATAAACAGATGAGGATAAACTAACCATATGTTGTTGCAGTCCATCCGCTTCGGCTTCAAAAATAGCAGTAAGGGTGGCAATCATCAGGAGGCGATTTTCGCCAATCGGAAGCAGGGAATCCGCCAGCAAAGGGTCTGTGTATTCTTCGAGAACAAGTTTTCCTCCCTGGCTCAACAGCACCCCGGAAATCCCGAGGGAAGGGTCCCCTTCAATGCGGTTCACCAGTTCTTCCGCCATATTTTCCTGTTTAAGGCTAGCTATTTCCCAGCCGTCGGACTTTTGCGGAGGTTTCCTGTACAAATAATCTCCCGTTACGGGAGGAGCAGCTTGTTCCTGCGGCTCTTCTTCTGGAGAAGAACAGGCCCAGGAGCATAAAATTAAAAAGAAAAAAAGGATAAAATGACGGGATATAAAAGCAGAGTATAACACTTTAAAAGAGTCCTTTAATGGAGAAACAAAAATCCCCACAACAGGCCAGGGTAAGGGTTTTATCAAACCTCCTATAAGACACGTTTTGAGCTGCCCGACCGAGGCAACTATCCACTGTTAACATTTCCACCGTAGTGGGAATGACCCTGGCTAAACCAGGGTTGAGGTCCAGTTTTTCCGGCAGGCTTCACTCGTTATTTAGTAATTGTTAGGTTTGAAAAACGAGCCTGACCTGTGTGAGGAATATTTTTATGAGCTTTACAGCGCTACAATCTCTATTCTTGTACGATTGTCCAACAAAATTAGTTCAAATAATTTAGACTGAAAACCAGATGCCTCTTTTATATATCAAAGGTTTTCAGATACTTGCCGGGGTCACCAACAATTGCCCTTGGAGAGGGTTGGACTGATAACGAATTATCCCTTTACTATTGTTTATGAGTAGAAAGCTTTATTTTACCGCCGGGCCATCGGCCTTATATTTCACGGCTGAGGAACATCTTAAAAATGCGTTGAGAGAACAAATTCCGTCGCTTTCTCATCGGAGCATTGACTTCCAGAATATTTACCGTAAAGCAGCCGGTAACCTCCGGGAGCTCCTGGGAATACCAGAAGATTACTATGTCCTTTTTTTAAGCTCCGGTACCGAAGCATGGGAACGACTCCTGCAAAACTGTGTAACAGAAAGGTCATGCCATATGGTAAACGGCGCTTTTAGCCAACGCTTTGCCGAAACTGCCCAGGCTCTTCAAATAAAGACTGAAATATTTAACGCACAGCCGGGAAGCTGCAGCAAACCTGAGGAACTGATTCTCCCGGACAATACTGAATTTATTGCCCTTACCCACAACGAAACCAGCACCGGGGCTATGCAGCCGGCAGGCGATATCGCAGCTATTCGAAAAGCCTTTCCAGACACCCTGCTGGCGGTTGATGTGGTTTCCTCCGCTCCTTACCTTACTTTTCCAGTAAGCTTGGTCGACAGCCTGTTTTTTTCCGTGCAAAAAGGATTTGGCCTTCCTGCCGGCCTGGGAGTTTGGGTTGTAAATGAACGCTGTCTTCGCAAAACAGAGCAGAAACAGGATGAAGGTTTCTCCATCGGCTCTTACCACAGTTTACCCAACCTTGTTGCCCATTCGGTAAAATACCAAACACCCGAAACTCCCAATGTGCTCGATGTTTATTTACTGGCACAGGTAACAGAAGACATGAACCTTAAAGGCATTGGACAGATTAAGCAGGAAACAAATTACAAAGCTGCCGTTCTGTACCAGGCAATTGAACAATGTAACTATTTGCAGCCTTTTGTAAGGAATAAAGAGTGCCAGTCAAAAACAACCATTGTTGCTGAATTACAGAAAGATATGGACCATAAAAGGCTCCTGGATTACCTGGCCGGTAAAAATATGGAAGTAAGTACAGGCTACGGCGAATATAAGAACCAACATATTAGAATTGCCAATTTTCCTACGCATTCTAAAGAGCAGATTGAAATGTTAGCCGACGCCTTATTGGCCTATCCATAAGAAGTAGTAAAAATCCTGTTTTTATGCAGGATAGAAATTGAACATTATCTAACTTTGAACCACTAAAAATAAGCAAACGAAGCATTTACACATGTCTCCTACTAAAAGAATACTGGTAGCCCTTGACCTTTCCGAACTCGACCCTTTGTTAATACAATTTGCTTCTTACATTGCCCGCTCTGCTGGTGCGGAAAGGGTATACTTCGTAAACATTCTGCGAAGCTTCCATATCCCCTCTGAAATTCTCAGAGAGTTCCCTGACATTATTAAAAATGCAGTGGAAGAAAGACGCGGGAAGATGAAAGAGCTTGTAAAACAAAACTTTGAAAACCTTGAAGGAATAAAGGCACAGTACCTGGTAAAAGACGGACAGCCGGCAAAAAAGATCCTCCAGATGGTAAAGGATTCGGACATTGACCTGGTGTTAGCCGGAAAGAAAAAATCCCTGGAAGGAACAGGTGTACTGGTTCAGCGCCTGGCTCGCCGCTCCGACTGTAGCCTTTTGATTGTTCCGGAGGGAAGCTCTCCAAAAATAGAAAAGCTGCTGGTTCCATCTGATTTTTCTGAAAACTCTAAACTTGCCCTGGAAGCAGCCATCAACATTGCTGAACGAAATAGTCCCGATATTCAGCTCATTGTCCAGAATGTGTATTCCGTTCCGGCTGGCTACCACTATACCGGCAAAACCTACGAAGAATTTTCGGAAGTAATGAAAAAGCATGCTAAAAGGGACTACAAAAAGTTTGTTAAAGACATTGACACCAGAAATGTAAAAGTTAAGGATGTGTACTCGCTCGATAAAAATGAAAATAAAATGAGCGATATATATGCAAAAGCAAAAGAAATTAAGGCCGACGGTATTGTTATCGGAGCCAAAGGTCGTACAGCGGCAACGGCTCTTTTCTTAGGCAGTATTGCTGAAAGAGCCATACAAATGAATGAGAAGTTTCCATTACTGGTGGTGAGGCCGAAAGGACAAAATGCCGGGTTTATGGATTTTATTCTGGATATCTGATTACCTCCTCTTTCCTCAGGTATTATTCCGGAAGACCGGCTACACTTTGGTTGCACCCATGGTCGAGGCGGCTCTCCCTTTTGCTCATTATTATTAAAATTGCAAATGCCCTACAGCCAGTTAATAAAGGAAAGAACCAACAGATATAAGCCTTATGAGCAGCTACAAGAGCTTTTTGAAGCTGTTCAGCTAGGACATATTTTTTCTGACTCTAAAACTTTTGTGGACTGCGTCCCGAAGCAGTCTCCTGAGGAGGTTCTTCTAAAATACCATCAGCAAAAAAAAGAAGAAGGTTTCGACCTTCGCGAATTTATCCTTCAGAATTTTGAGCTGCCGGAAAAAGCAGGATCACACTTTACTACCAACCCTCACCTGTCCATGGATGAGCACATTCTCAACCACTGGGATTACCTGAGCAGGCCTGCAGATGAAAAAGAAAAAAACAGCACCTTAATTCCTCTTCCTTATAAATACATTGTTCCGGGGGGCAGGTTCCGCGAAATTTATTACTGGGACAGTTACTTTACCATGCATGGGCTGGCAGCAAGCGGGCGACTGGATATGATGGAAAATTTGCTCCAAAACTTTGCCTGCCTTATCGATACCATCGGTTTCATTCCTAACGGGAACAGAAACTACTACCTGAGCCGCTCACAGCCACCTTTTTTCTCCAGCATGGTTACGCTCTTTCAGTGTTATTATGGCACTGAAAAGGCCTTAACTTATTTACCCCAGCTGCTTAAGGAATACGATTTCTGGATGCACGGCCTCTCCGAACTTAATGAAGAAACCAATGCCACTAAACATGTCGTGCGGATGCCGGATGGCAGTATTCTGAACCGTTATTTTGATCCGAAAAAGGAACCAAGGCCGGAATCGTATATCGAAGATGTAGAGCTTGCAAAAAGACTGGCCCCTGAGAAAAGAGGAAAGCTCTTTCAGGATATCCGGGCTGCGGCAGAATCGGGCTGGGATTTTAGCAGCCGCTGGTGCCGCGACGAAAAATCCCTTGCTACCATAAATACAACTGATATTGTGCCGGTGGATCTGAACAGCCTGCTACACCATCTCGAATCGACCATTGCCGAGTTCTATTTTGCCGAAGGAAAGGATGAGGAGGCCTTGCTTTTCGATGAACGGGCCCTGGAAAGGAAAGCTGCCATCGAAAAGTGGCTGTGGAGCGAGGAAAAACAGTTTTATGTTGATTATGATTTTGTCGCAGAAAAGATCAATCCTACCCTTACACTGGCAGCCGTTTACCCTCTCTACCAGGGTTTGGCCAGTGAAGAGCATGCCCGTTTAGTGGCTCAAAAACTTCAGTCGGATTTCCTGAAAGAAGGAGGGCTGGTTACGTCGCTGGTAGAAAGTGGCCAGCAGTGGGATTACCCGAATGGCTGGGCCCCTCTCCAATGGATGGCTTTTAAAGGTTTAGAAGGGTATGATATGCAGGAACTGAGCCAGGAGATTTCCACCCGCTGGCTGCGCATAAACCGGAAGGTTTTCCTGGAAACCGGAAAAATGATGGAAAAGTACAATGTCGTAAATATAACCCAGAGTGGTGGCGGCGGTGAGTATCCGCTGCAGGATGGCTTTGGCTGGACCAACGGGGTTGACATTGCCATTATTAATGCGGAATAAGCAGGGCGCATAAGCCGCTACCCTTTGGGCCGGTTCCCTGCCTTTTTCGGAACTAGAATAACCTTATCGGGAAGCTAAAATTCTCCCTTCTCTGGCTCAACATTTTGGCTACCTTTAGAGAAAATTCCTTTTCTTTGTAATAGATATGGACAAGGAACATCTTTCATTAGCAGAACTTAGCCAGCTCATTAAAAGCACGCTCGAAAACCAGCTGGAGCCCTCTTACTGGGTGGTAGCCGAAATCGGAGAGCTGCGCCTGAACCAGCGGGGGCATTGCTATATGGAGTTAATCGATAAGGAGGATGAGCGGATGGTTGCCAAACTCAAGGCCAATTGCTGGGCCAATTCTTACCGTAATATCAGCGCCTGGTTCGAATCCGCTACCGGAAAATCACTTGCTCCAGGCATGAAAGTACTGGCCAATGTAGTAGTTCAGTACCACGAACTGTACGGCCTGAGCGTTAATGTGCGCGATATTGACCCTAACTACACCCTTGGCGAAAGAGAAAGAAAAAAGCAGGAAGTAATTAACCGCCTGATAAAAGACGGTGTTTTTGAGATGAACCGGCAGCTGCCCTTTCCACATGCACCACAGCGTATTGCCGTAATCAGCTCACCTACCGCTGCCGGCTGGGGCGACTTTGTTAACCAGCTTGTCCTGAATTCCTATAGCTACAAATTCGACTTATGCCTGTTTAAAGCTACCATGCAGGGCGACCAGGCACCTGCTTCCATTATTCAGGCTTTGGAGCAAATTTACGCCAGGGAAAATGATTTCGACCTGGTGGTGTTAATCCGTGGTGGAGGAGCCAGCACCGATCTTGACTGCTTCGACTCCTATAACCTGGCTGCGCACCTGGCACAGTTTCCCCTTCCTGTTCTTACCGGCATCGGACACGAAAGAGACGAAACCATTGCTGACCTGGTGGCGCATACCAAGCTAAAAACACCTACCGCGGTCGCAGAATTCCTGGTAGGAAACCTCCGCCGCTTCGAAGAGCAGTTCCTCGGCCTGGCCGACTTTATCTTTTCCTATGCCCAACGACAACTGCAGGACCAGGGCCGCCGCCTGGAATATTTCGGGAAAACACTCCAAACCCAAAGTCTCTACTCCTTCCGACAAGCGAGACAAAGGGCTGAACGGCTGGCTGTGAACCTGGAGAAAGGCACCCAGCTTCTTATAAAAGAACGCCACAGCCAACTCCACACCCTTAACCTTAACTGGATGCGCTGTACGACGGCTGGCATTAAGCAACAGCAGTTAAAGCTAAAGCATATCGAAAAAAACATTGAACTACTGAATCCCGAAAACACTTTAAAGAGAGGCTACAGTATCACCTACCTGAATGGGCAGTTAGTAAAAAAGGCGAGCGAAATAAAAGCAGGTGATGAATTAAGAACCCAGACCAGCCGGGGTGAACTTATCAGTACGGTCACGAAACACAACCCAACCAAATGAGTCCAGAAAATATAAGCTATAAAGAAGCCCTGGCACAACTTGAACAAATTGTGCATAAAATTGAAAACGAAGAGCCAGATGTTGATGAACTTTCCCTGCTGGTAAAAAAAGCTTCAGAACTCATGGCTTTCTGTAAAGAAAGGTTAAAATGCACTGAAGAAGAAATTAATAATACGCTGGAGAAGTTAAAGGAGTAGGGAAGGCAAAACCCGGCTTTCGGAGCACCGGAAAATCTGAAATCAGCAGGTATGCTGCCGATTTCATTCCCAAGGCAATCTCCTGATAAAGTTACTTTTTACTTAATTATAATATTATTATGAAAACCGCAGAAATCATTACCGACAAAGGAAATATGAAGGTGGAGTTTTATGAAAAAGATGCTCCTAAAACGGTGAAAAATTTTATTGACCTGGCAGAAAAAGGCTTTTATGACGGTCTTACTTTCCACAGGGTTATACCTGATTTCGTAATTCAGGGAGGATGCCCTAAAGGAAATGGCACCGGAGGTCCTGGCTATACTATTGACTGCGAACTGACCGGCGACAACCAGTATCATGATAAGGGTGTGCTATCAATGGCGCATGCCGGAAGAAACACCGGAGGTTCCCAGTTCTTTATTTGCCATAACCGCCAGAATACCCAGCACCTCGACCGAAACCACACCTGCTTCGGTAAAGTGGTAGATGGCCTGGAGGTTATCGATGAAATAAAAGCCGGCGATAAAATTCAGAAAATCAAAGTCTCTGAAGCTTAATAGCATCACTTATAGCCTGTTCTTTGCTTTCCAATAGGAAGTGAAGAGCAGGTTTACTTTTTATCCCTTCCCTGAAAGCGAGTTCGTTCTGTATCTCATCCTTTTTTTTGTGCAGATATACCAGCCCTTAATTTTTGGCCGCTTTAGTAAAAGTAGTCTGCCTGCTTCCGCCCTTTTCCATTCTTCCTTCCGTACAGCAGTGCCAGAATAAAGCCTACAATGGCCCCTAATAAATGTGACTCCCAAGAAACGCCAATCTGAAAGGAAAACACACCGTAAAACAGGCCACCATACATGAGCAGAACAATAATAGAAATTATCAAAGACAGAAAATCTTTTCGGAAGAAGCCGAAAAAGATAAGGAAAAAGGCGAGCCCATAGATTAAACCGCTTGCGCCTAAGTGGAAAGAAGGTCTTGCCAGCAGCCAGACTAAAATCCCTGTCATGAAATAACAATAAAAGAATACCTGGTCCGCAAACCGGCCGTAAATGAAGTAAAGGGTCGTACCCAGAAACAAGAGCGGTAAGGTGTTGGAAGTAAGATGCCAGAAGCTCCCATGCAGCATGGGGGCACAAAAAACACCTAAAAGGCCAGGAAAGGTCCTGGGGTAAATTCCGAGAAAAGCCAGGTCCACCTGCCAGCTAATCTCAAAAAAATAAACCAGCCACATCAGCAAAACTAAACGTGCAGGCACTACTACGCTCCTGCTAAGCCTTTCAAACATTCAACCTCCGTTACCCGCTTAGTTTTACAAATATATTTTAGACATTGTAGGTTCGTGGATCATCAATCATGGGCAGCTTTATGAGCTTCGCTTCATTAAAGTTTATGGAAAGGTAACCCAGCACTCCTCCGGAAGACTCTGCCACTCTCTTTGCCAGTTCACGATAGCTGGCATACAATTGTTCAGCAAACTCTTTATCAAATTTTGGAAGTACCTTATTCAGGCCTCTTAGCCTTTCTTCAATCTGCTGATTGCGATTAGCTTCATCAGTAGGAAGTTCCTTTTTGAGTAATGCATCTAACCTTTCCGGAAACTGCCGGCTCACCTCCTGGTAATAGTTGAGCAAATCAGGACGGGCACGAAACTGCTTCCACTTCATTAAGTCGAGGCCACGCTCTACCTCTTTACTGTCTATTTCTTTATCTTTACTGTCTATTTCTTTATCGCTGGCCGCTACCATAGCGGTTATGAGCGCAGGAGCATCCATTATCAGGTCCTGCTCCTCTTTGGTCAGATAAGCAAATTGTTCAATCATACCTATTAAATCCTTTTCCTGATTCGAATGTTTGAGGGTCTCTTTAAAAATTTCAGGCGGGAAAAACAGGAGACAGGCGGATTCTCTTCAGTTGCTGCTGGTGGTGGCGCAAATGTTCCTCCAAAAACTGCAGGGCCTGTATAACCGTTAACCAGCCGGATCGGGGGTGACGGTAAATCTCATAATCCAGCCTGGCTTCCGGAAAATCTTCCAGAAAAAGCTTTAGCTGTTCTCTCGATGCTTCCCAATCTTTCAGGAGGGTCGGCACATCCTGCTCCTCACCTGATTCCAGCTCAGGTATGGGCGGGGCTTTGAACTTTAGCGGACTTTTAAGCAAAAGTCGAAGAATAGCAGATCTCAAACTGGTTCCAAGGGTCTTCTTCTTCGCTTTATTGCTGTCTTTCTTTTTAATAAGAGAAGCAACACTCAGCTGCTCCACACTTATTACATGCCTAAGAACCTGTAACGTACTCCAGGCATCAGGAGAAGGCTTAAAATGAAGTTGCCCTGGCCCTTCCTTCTGTACATACTGCTGGTATTGCTGGCGCACTTCCTCCAATCGTTGCCACTGGTATTGTAGGCTAGGGTGCATATTTAATGATTTAAAAAGACAAAGCGCATAAGTACCGGTAAATGGTCCGAGATTTGTGCTGCCTCTTTTACCACCCGCACTTCTACCGGCTTAATATCTTTCCTGGTATAAAATATAAAATCAATCTGCTCGTAAGGCGCTTCGGAATTAAAAGTAAAGAATTCCTTCTCTGCTTTTCTGTAAACTTCTTCCGGTATGGCATTCCCAAGGGTTGGCTCTTCCAGAAACAAACTGATGGTCTCTTCCTGCTCAATAATTTCGCTGGCATATGGAGGGCGACTGTTAAAATCGCCAAGGAGAATCACCGGATAATTTGTGGCCCATTTACGGTACTCGTTCAGTAAATATTCTGCCTGCTGCTCTCTGGTCTGTTTATCGAAAGCCTCCAGGTGCACATTCATCAGCACCAGTGTATCCTTCTCTCCTATAGCCACTTTCGTTACCTGAATTAGTCGGTCGAGGTAAAAAGCATTATAATAAAAAGGCGCAGCTTCAGGCTTATTCAGCACAATCCGTTGTCCATCCATCAGCGGAAACTTACTCAGGATGGCCTGCCCCGATAGCATCCGGCCATATTGAACAGAGGGTGGCCAGTATGGAAAAGGAACATAATTTCTGTCCCAGTTTACTCCCTTCATTCCAAAAGCATACTTTCCGTATTTAGCCAGGCTGTCCATTTGGTTCACATCGAAAGAACGGGCAGAGCCAAAGTCTATTTCCTGGAAACCCACCAGCTCTGGTTGCAGGCGCTCAAAAAGATTAAGGACCTTCTTTAAATTATCGGCATAAAGACCTGGGTTGGCTGGGACGGGAAGGTTATTATCCATGCCGGATAAAAAGCCAATATTGTAGGTCATAACAGAAAGGGTATCTTTGGCCGATTTGGCTTCGGTTACAGGACCGTAATGCAGGAGGGCATGGTAAGTATCTTCGGGAAAGCGGTTATTACTCCCCCAGAAGTAAAATACTGCCACAAGTACCAGGAGCATGCCCGGAATAAGTAGGAAAAATTTCTTCATGTTATGTAATTGAAAAGTTACATCAATTTAAGCATTTCTTTTTCATGGCAACTCTTCCCCTCCTTTTTCTTTACGACTGAAATAAAAAAGCCCGGCGATTGGCCGGGCTCCTGACTTTCTGGCATGTAGGCTCAGTTGATTATTTTACTGTAGATTTTACTACGTCTTTCTTTTCCTCAACGGCAGCATTTCCATTTTTATGGCGTTCATTCAAACCTGCAATCACGGCTTTTGTAATATCCAGGCTATCGCTTGCGTAAAGAACTCCGCTACCTTTGGTATAAGTCAGCACCACATCAAGATTTTCCTTCTGTCCGTATTCTTTCAGGTAAGCAGATACTTTATCGTATAATTCTTCATTTAAGCGAGCCTGTTCCTGTACCAGCTGCTGGCCAAGGCTTTCCTGGTATTGCAAAAGGTTATTACGCTTACGCATTAACTCTTCTTCCCGGGCACGAGCCTGATTGATGGTCATGGACTGGGCATTACGCTGGAAGGTGGCAAATTCATTTTCAAGACCTTTGGCACGGTTGGCAAACTCTGCTTCATACTTGCTTTCCATGTCTTTTAACTTGGCTTGTACTTCTTTTGAGAAGTCGTAATTGTTCAGCAGGGAATCTGAATTTACATAGGCAATTACTGCTTTTGACCTGGCAGGACCTGCTCCGGCTACTACTTCAACTCCTTCCGCAGGTTTACCAGAAAAATGCAGGTAAAACAGCACGGCTACCGCCACTACTAAAACAAGATTCAGAACTAAGGATACGTTTTTCACGATGATAATAAGTTTTAAATTTGCTGCAAAATATATCATTTCAGCAACTTTTTAAAACTTTAGGTTCCTTTAGCAGGAGAATAATTTTCAAAAAGCTTATTAACCAGAACTGAAGCTATTTTATAAGCCGATTCTTTACAAAATGGCAGACTTATTTGAATGATGATCAATGATAGCTTTAGCTTTATTCCTGAGTGGATTTCTATAATGCCCCATCAGGCGGAGGTAGCAGATTGCTCCCACTGAGGGGGTGCAAGGGAAACACAATGAGAATAGACGGTTATTTCTTTCTTTTGTTTTCTGGCTGCGGAAATCACGTAAATAAACCTTTTCTTTACTGTTCCTGCTGGTTTTACCTCAGCAGGACCGGCAGGAGGCTTCTCCGGAAGCGGAAAAAAGCCGGACTGCACAGGGGCAGCCTGCAAAGGATAGGTATCAACCGCCTTCTGGTAATCGAGGTAAGACAGAGCTGCCTCCTTAGGACTTTCAGCAACAAGGCTGGTCTCTTCATCAGCCATAGCATCACTCCTTTCCCTAAGTTTTACATTGCGATAAAAGAAAGCACAGAACGAGCCTGCAAGGGCACCCAATAAGTGGGACTCCCATGAAATTTCCTGGTTGGTGGGAAAGATCCCATGGAGCATACCTCCATACAGGAAAATTACTACCAGGGAAATGGCCAGTGAGCGGGTATCGCGGCGAAATAAGCCACTGAAAAATAAAAAAGCCACCAGACCATACACGATGCCGCTGGCTCCGATATGGTAAGCATCCCGGGCGGCCATCCATACCCAGAAGCCCGACATGAAATAAATCCAGCCAAAGACCTCCAGGGCAATCTTGTCATAAAAATAAAAAACGCTCACCCCTAACAGGAGCAGCGGAAAGGTATTAGATAATAAGTGCAGTATATCGCCATGAATGAGTGGGGCGGTAATAATGCCCATGGTGCCGGAGAGCGTGCGGGGAAGAATTCCAAAGAAGCCGAAGTCCAGTCCCACAGCATATTCCAAACCCTTTACCAACCAGAGAAGAATGGTGAAAGGGAGCACAAACCCAACACTGTTTCGTAGTTTTATCGCTTCGGTATTCATATAGATGTTTATACGGCGATTTATCGAAATTGGTTAGCAGTGAATTAAAGGTTTTTCTTCAAAACTCTTTTTCTCCAGCATCTCTCACCCTCAAACACTGCATTTTAAAAGAAGAGGAAGGGTAAGTTCCTGGGGCCTGGAGGTGAACCAGCGGTTCAATAAATCTTTAAAAGAAAATTTGCTGGGCCAGTCTGTAGGTATTGGCATGGGCTTCTACAATATGCGCAATTTTATCAGAATAACCGCCCCCCATGCTTGCGGCAATAGGGATATTGTTCTTTTTACACAGCTCCAGTACAAGGGCATCTCGTTTTTTACAGCCATCCAGGCTCAAACCCAATCGGCCTAATTTATCTGTGGCCAGTACATCTACTCCTGACTGGTAAAAAATAAAGTCTGGTTGCAACCGATCCAGCAGGGCTGGCAAATGGGTGCTGAGCAACTTTAAATAGTGGGCATCAGTGGTGCCATCCGGCAGAGGAATATCAAAATCAGAGGCCTCTTTATGTAGAGGGTAATTTCTGTCCCCATGCATGCTAAAGGTAAAAACAGCAGGCTGGTCTCTGAAGATTTGGGCCGTGCCATTTCCCTGGTGTACATCCAGGTCCACCACCAGGATTTGCCGGCAGAGCCCTTTCTTTAGCAGATAGTTGGCAGCAATAGCCATGTCGTTCAGCAGACAAAAACCCTCTCCCCTATTGGTAAAAGCATGATGGGTTCCTCCGGCGATATTCATGGCAATACCATACTGAAGGGCAAAGAGGGCCGCCTCCAGAGTTCCCTGCATAATGGTGAGTTCCCGCTCCACCAACTGAGGGGAAAGCGGGAATCCCGTACGGCGGATTTCCGCTTTATTCAGGCTCTGCTCTTTTAGCTTCTTCCAATAAGCAGGGTCATGCGTAGCAACTACTTCCTCCTCTGGCAGTAGTGAGGGTTCAAAAAAATTTTCCTGGGCCACTGTTCCTTCATATAACAACTGCTCCGGTAAAAGCTCATACTTGAGCATCGGGAAACGGTGGTTAGCCGGCAATGGATGGGCATAAACAGCAGACCAGGCAATTTTTAGCATAACAGCCAAAAAAGCAGAAAAACTATCTTTCTACTTCCGAATCTTCTTCCTCGGAAAAGGTGTAAAGAGTATCGTCCAGGGCAAGTGTTCCTTCGTTGAACTGCTGAATAAAGCGATCTATTACTTTATCCGTCACTTTCTCCACATTTAATACCGCATCAAGGCCCACGCCAAAATCCACATAAGGGTCCAGGTCCACATGCTCCTGAACTTTCACTGCTTCTTCCTCTTCAAGCTCCATCATTACTTCCGCCATGTATAGACCAATCTCTTCCTGCTCGGCATTGAGGGCTTTAAAATCCCCATTTTCATCTTCTTCGTAGCGAATATTTTTGAAATTAGGGAAACGCTGGGCTGCCTTATGCTCCGCAATTTCGTATAACTCACTGTGATAATGGAGGCGAAGTGTATAGATAACGGCATCAAACACTACTTCCCTTCCCTCGTACTGGCCAATGAAGTTAAAATTTACATACTCATCACTGTTGTCTTCCGAATCAACAATGATAAAACGTTTCTTCGAGCGTTCCATTTTCCGGCGGTACTCTTCCAGCACTTCCGGCTCAAAGCCTCTATTAATAGTTTCCATAAATGATAAGTCTGAAAAGGTTATTTTGATGAAAGAACAAATTTATAAATCCGGTAGAATTATCTTGGTAAAGAGGGTGTTTTCTATGAAAAATAGTTTACGCTATTAAAAAATCCTTCAACCCTGCACTAGGCTGTGTCGGGTGAATACTTTAAACACATTTTTTGTCATTCCGACAATAGGAGGAATCTTTCCGCTTCGGCGGTCCGATTAAATAGACAACTCAGAGGGTTATCAAGCATTGAAAGATGCGGCATCGGCCCGACTCCTTAGGTCGGCATGACATCTAAATTTTGATTCCTCAGACACAGCCTAATTGAAAATATAGAAATTATCTCATTGATGCAACATAATTTAGCTGATTTATTAAAGCAAAGAGAAGGGGAAAGCCTGGACTTTAAGCAGAAGATTAGCAGCTGCGACAAAATTGCCAAAACACTGTGCTCCTTTGCCAACACCAATGGCGGAATAATTCTGGTAGGCGTCCGGGACGACCGCACCGTAAGCGGTATTGACCCTGAAGAAGAAAAATTTATGCTCGAACAGGCAGCTCTCCATTTTTGCCAGCCTCCCATAAAGCTTCAGTACGAAGAAGTAGAAGATGAGGATGAACGGACGGTCTTAATTGTAATGGTAGCTCAAAGCATGGAAAAGCCACACGCCAGTTTAAATAAAGGAGGAGCCTGGCAGGTGTACACCCGGCTGAATGATAAAAGCCTTCCGGCGGGCAAACATTCTATCCGCCAGATGGAAAAGCAACCTCTTATTCCTTCCGCTCCTCATCTGAATAAAAATGAAAATGCTATTCTCTCCTATTTGAAGGAACATGAAAAAATTACAGCAAAAGAGCTGGCACACCTGATTAACTTTTCGAGGCGGAGGGCAGAAAGGCTGCTGACAGATATGAGCGGCAGGGGCCTTATCCGGCTGTTTGAACATGAGCAGGAAAACTACTATGCCTAGAACCTATCTTTTGTCCTGAAAACTCTCCGCTACCCAGGTTAATGCCGAAAGCACAAAGCTAAAAAGCAAGGCAGACCAGAAGCCGTCTACTAAAAAGCCTTCTATCAGCCATTCTGCCAGTAAAATAATAATAGCATTAATCACGAGCAGAAAAAGTCCAAATGTAATAATAGTTACAGGTATGGTCAGCACTACTAATATGGGTTTGAGCAGGCTGTTTAATAATGCCAGCACAAGGGCTACTACAAGAGCCGTAATAAAATTATCGACAGCCACTCCCGGCAGCAGGTAAGCTCCCAGCAATACAGCCAGGCCTGAAATAAGAACCTTTACAAAAAAATTCATGTACTAATCTTTGGGTGAACCACTAAGCTAACAAAACATTTTTTTAACTCCTTTGCTGTAAACCTGCCTTTATCTGGCGGATGCGATTTTTCATTTCCATTCCCTCGAAGGGAACATTTGGCATCAGGGTTGCTTTTAAAAAATCCAGCACCTTTCCTTCATGTGGAGTACTCTTTCCACTTTTCACATCAACATATCTCATGGTCGACCAGAGAACCGTCTTTAGCTCATCTTCCGCATCGTTGGTCATGTAGTATTCCAGCACAATAGTATTTTCGTTGAACCAGATGAGTCGCGACATAATCCTGACCCACTCTCCTACCATGGCCGGCCGAACATAGGCAATCTGGTGCTGGTATACCACCCAGGCGGCTTTATACGCTTTATAAAAGTCCATTACCTCCAGGCCATAAAGCTTTGGCACCTGATCTTCGCGGGCATTGTAGAAATAGTCGAAGTACTTTGCATTATTCAGGTGGCGCAGTGGGTCGCAGTCCTGAAAGCGAATCACTACCCGCGATTCAGTTTCTTTGGCATATACTTTCTCTTTATCGAACTCAAACATTTTATTCTATCTTCTATTGTTAAGGTAAAGTGGCCTCAAGATAATAAAAGTCGGGCATGAAGGAAGCTTTTCTGTAGAAAATCAAAAAGTAAAGCAAAGATGAAATTAAGAGGAAAAACATGTCTGGTTACCGGAGCAAATTCTGGCATCGGCAAAATTACTGCCATAGAATTGGCAAAACAAAAAGCCAGGGTAGTCATGCTGTGCAGAAATGAAGAAAAGGCAGAAAAGGCAAGGCAGGAAATATACAAGGTGAGTGGTAATACCGACATCCATATTATCCTCTGCGACCTTTCTTCTCAACAGCAAATCCATGATGCAGCCGATGAATACCGCCGCCGCTTTACTTCGCTCGACATACTCATTAATAATGCCGGAATTATTGCAGGTAATGAACGCCTGGAAACAGCCGACGGATTCGAACTTACTTTTGCGGTTAACCACTTGGCTCCTTTTACCCTTACTTTACTGCTTCTCGACCTTTTACGACACAGTGAGGCTGGACGTATCATTACCGTTTCTTCCGAAGCTCATCGCTTTGCCCGCTTCGATATGGAAGACCTGCAGCTCAAACACCATCCATACAGTGGTTTAAATGCCTACTGCATCAGCAAGCTCTGCAATATCTGGTTTACCCGCCAGCTGGCTGCTCTTACCAGCAGAAGTAAACTTTCAGTTAACTGCCTGCATCCGGGCTTTGTAGCTTCCAATTTCGGAAACAGTGCTTCAGCTGCATTTAAAGCCCTCCTGATACTCTCCCAGCCCTTTGCCATTAGCAATGAAAAAGGAGCTGCCACCACTCTTTACCTTGCCGGCAGCGAGGCACCGGAACATATTAGCGGCCATTACTTTAAAGACAAAAAGATAAAAAAACC
Organism: Nafulsella turpanensis ZLM-10; assembly: GCF_000346615.1. Taxonomy (GTDB): domain Bacteria; phylum Bacteroidota; class Bacteroidia; order Cytophagales; family Cyclobacteriaceae; genus Nafulsella; species Nafulsella turpanensis. The sequence goes on along the minus strand of NZ_ANNU01000023.1, from coordinate 67,809 downwards.
CTCTAAGGCTGCCTTAAATGATGCCTATGCCGAAGAGCTTTGGGAAAAAAGTGCCGCCCTAACCCGACTCGAGCTTCACAAGGTGAGTCTTTCCTGATTTTTGCAATTCGTATCTGCTGCCTTTAACTTTGGCAAAACTCTTTAAAATGCATAATTACGACCTCATTATCATTGGTGCCGGCCCCTGTGGCCTTGCCTGCGGAATAGAAGCGGCCCATTATGACCTTGATTATCTTATCATTGAAAAAGGCAACATAACGGAATCTATCCGTCGCTACCCGCACGACATGAAGTTCTTTTCCACGGCCGAAAATATTGAAATAGGAAAGCTGCCTTTAATCTCGCAGGATATTCGCCCGAGCCGTACGGAAGCTCTTAAATATTACCGCCGTGCAGCCAATCATTATAATTTAAATATTCGCCCCTTTACCACCGTTCAGGAAATAACTAAAGCTGGACAGGGTTTTCAGTTAAAGTGCGAAGAGGCAGTATTCCATGCAAGAAAAGTTATCATCGCCACGGGCTACTATGACATACCTAAAACCATTGGGGTTGAGGGGGAAGATCTGCCGCATGTTTCGCATTATTATGATGAGCCCTACCGCTACACCAACACCCGTGCAGTAGTGGTGGGCGGTGCCAATTCTGCCATAGAGGTAGCCCTTGACCTGTACCGAAACCAGGTAGAGGTAAGCCTGGTACACCAGTTTGAAAGCCTTGACAAAACAGCTAAATACTGGATTGTTCCGGACCTTGAAAACAGGATTAAAAATGGAGAGGTGAAGGCCTTCTTCAGTAGTCGTGTAAAGCGAATTACAAAAGATTTTGTGGAAGTGGAGCATATTCCTACCAACCGGACAAAAAAGCTCTCTGCTGATTTTGTCTTTCTGATGACTGGCTACCGGCCCGATGTAGAGCTGCTGCAAAAGACCGGTATTCAACTTAATGGTCCTGCTTACATTCCGGCGCTAAATCCTCAAACATATGAGTCAAATGTGGCAGGCATCTATATGGCCGGCTCTGTAGTAGGCGGCGAAGAAACTGCTAAAATTTTTATTGAGAATGGAAAGCTACATGCAAAACCTATTATAGCTGATATTATGAACAAGCGGAATCGCTCTAATGTGTAGTACCAAATCTTATAAATCAGCATCATACTAGTAAATCACAGTCGATAAAATCATGGAGCAGGATCTATCTTTCAAGCCATTTCAATCGTATGAAGGACGTTCTTACGCAAAAATTTTTTCCTCAAAATGTTAGCAAAAAATGGTAGAAAAATTTAAGTTGGCATTATATTCTGCATGCAGAATATAATTTCACCTAATCCACTTTCTACCACTAAATTGACACGAAAGAAAATCCAACATTCATTCTTGCAACTAACCTCAAATTTTAATTTTTAACATGAAAAAAACTCTTTTAACCTTTTTAGCGGCTACTCTTTTCTGCGGGAGCGTGTGGGCCAGCGGCTATCAGGTGTTACTGCAAAGCAATCGCTCAACGGCCATGGGCAATATTGGCGTAGGCCTCCGGCCGGACCCCTCGAGTATCAACTTTAACCCTGGAGCTCTCGCCATGATGCGCGAAAATGGAGTTCAGGTAGGGGCCAACCTTATTTATTCCGGCATTGCCTTTCAGCCTTTTGAGTCTGGAGAAGTTTACCGTACGGAAAATCCTGTAGGCACTCCTTTCCATGTTTTTGCCACCTTTGGAGGAGAAGAAAGTAAGCTTAAGTTTGGCCTAGGTGTTTATACCCCTTATGGAAGTACTGTAATTTGGGAGGATGACTGGGCCGGACGCTTTAATTTAACCCAACTGTCGCTGCAGGCTATCTTTATTCAGCCAACCGTAAGCTACAGAATAACAGAGCAACTTTCCCTTGGAGTTGGATTCATTTATTCGTTTGGAGGGGTAAACCTGCAAAGAGACATCCAGGCAGTGTACCTTGGCGGAAATGACTATGGCAGCGCAGAACTTGATGGAAGCGCCTCTGGCTTTGGATATAACCTTGGCCTTTACTTTGAACCTTCAGAAGAATTTTCTTTAGGAATAAATTACCGTAGCCGTGTGAATATGAAGGTAGAAAATGGAACAGCCACCTTTGTGAAATCACCCCTGGTACCAGATTCCCAAATCCCTTCTGAAACCGGTTTTACTTCAGAACTGCCACTGCCCAGCAACTTAACTATTGGTTTCTCTTACAGACCTACGGAAAGATTTATGGTAGGTGCAGATATTACCAGAACCGGTTGGAATGCCTATGAAGCACTTGTTTTTAATTATGAGGATCCGGTAGGTGGAGAAACTACCACAGTAGCTGCCAGGAATTATGAGACTTCTTACGCCTACCGCCTCGGGGGTGAATATGCTGTATCCGAATTGTTTAAGCTTAGAGCAGGTGCATATTATGACCAAAGCCCGGTACAGGAAGGCTTTTTGACTCCTGAATCACCTGATGCAAATACCCTTGGACTAACCGCCGGTTTTGGATTAAATATTGGTGAAGACTTTGTGGTTGATGCTTCCTTTCTTTACATCAATAAAGAACAGCGCGATAATATAGCTAACCCGGAAGCGGGCGACCTGCCATTAGGTACCTATAAATCAGTTGCCGTTATTCCAGGATTAACATTGACCTACAAATTTTAATTGACAACAGACTATGAAATTTAAACATATCACTTATTCAGTCACAGTAGCTGCCCTGGGTTTGTTTACGGCCTGTGAACCTGAAATTGAACGGGAAATAATTGATGGTGGAGGTGAGGCAGACTTCTCCGTCTACGTGGCTTTAGGAAATTCCCTAACAGCTGGTTATGCTGATGGAGCCTTAAACAGGCACGGCCAAATCAACTCCTACCCTGCCATCATAGCCGATAAAATGGCTGCCGTTACCTCTGACTTCCATTTTGTTCAACCCTTACTACCAGCGGGAATTGCTAACGGTACCCTTGAGTTTAAGGGGTTGACCCAAAGCGGCACCCCCAATATTGTTCCGGCAAGCGGTGGACTTACAGAAGCTGAAATTTTTGCCCCGGTGGAGGGCCCTTTTAACAATTTAGGAGTTCCCGGTGCAAAAGTAGCCCACCTACTTGCGCCCGGATACCCTAACCCATATTTCACCAGGTTTGCCTCTTCACAAACTGCTTCCGTAATAGAAGATGCAGTGGCCCTTAACCCGACTTTCTTTACACTATGGATAGGAAATAATGATGTTCTGGGTTATGCTTCCTCGGGTGGTAGTACAGGTGTCATCACTCCTGTTGAAGAATTCGAAGCCGCTTATCAGGGCATTATCAACCAGCTGACAGGCAGCAATTCTCAAATAGAAGGTGCATTGGCCAACATACCAGGCATCACCAAAACACCTTTGTTCACGACGGTAAAATACAATCAACTGGTACTAAGCGCCGATCAGGCTGCCCAGGCAAATGCAGCCTATTCGGCCATGATTGATCCGCAAATAAGAGCTTCTGTTGACTCCGTTGCTAAAACCCAAATTATTAGGGGAGTAATAGAAGCAGGCGCCCGCAGAGAAATTGAAGCACAGGCACGGCCTTTGGTTGCCCAGGGAGTTGCAACCGAAATAGTTTATTTACAGGCATATGAGGGAGCCAGAAATCAGGGACTTTCCGAGGCGGAAGCCCAGGCTTATGCAGAGAATTATATTACCACCGAAGAAGGCCAGGCTAAAATAAGCGGGTTGGCTAATCAGCTGCTAAATGATGAAGCTCCCGCCGAAGCACAAGCTGCCTTTGATGCAGAACTGGCCAATCAGGTTGAAATCACTTTCAATTCCGAAGGGGTCCAAGCCGAAATTGAGGCGGCCTACCAGGCCTCCATCAATAATATGGATAACCTGGAAGCAGTATTGGGTGCAGAAGGTGCTGCTGCCGTAGATAGTGTTTTCAATACCCCGGAGGTGGTTGCTCAAAGAGAGGCTGGATTCCAGCAAACAGTTGCAGGTTTTCAGCAGGCTGGCTTCTACCCTGTTTTCGCCGAAGGGCCAAACCCTTTTGTGATTGAAGATGAAAACCCAATGAATCCGCTTGGCATCCGCGAAATGAGGAGTGATGAGCTGATTCTCCTCACTGCACTTGCCGAAGGACAGCTGACTCCTGAAAATGCCGCTTTACCAAAAGCTGACCAATACATTTTAGACGTAACGGAAATTGCAGAAGTGCAGGCCGCCATCGAAGCTTATAATGATATAATTGAAAACATAGCCCAGGAAAATACCTTTGCCCTTGTCGATATGAATTCTTTCTTTGATGAGGTGGCAGATGGATATACTGTACAGGGCCTTTCTTTCAATGCACAGTTCATTACCGGCAATGCCTTTAGCCTTGATGGTATTCACCTGACTCAGAGAGGATATGCCCTTGTGGCCAAAAAGTTCATCGACGAAATCAATGAATTTTACAACGCAGATATTCCGGAGCCAAAGCTTGCGAACTATCCTACTCTGGGCTTACCTGGCCCGGTTGTGGAATAATCCTTATCAACAGTAGTTATTTGAAGCCTGGAATAAAATATCCAGGCTTTTTTATTGACGATAATTTCGAAGTTGCAACATTAATTTTTCATTTTGTTTGATTTGTCACGGGAATGTCTTTACATTTACAGAAATTTTAACATTGGGAAAAATCCTAAACCAATAAATAATCAAGTCAATGAAAATGATCAAACAATCAGCCTTGTTCTTATCTTTCGCCATGGCCCTTGCTGCCTGCAATGGCGGTTCAGAAGGTACCGAAGCCGAAGTAGGCGAAGCGAACGAAGTAGTTGAAATCGAAGAAGCAGCCAGCCTCAGCATCGAACCAGCACAGAGCGAAGTAATCTGGAGAGGACGTAAGCCAGGTGGAGAACATTATGGTACCATTGCAATTGAAGAAGGAACCATTCAGCTTAAAGATGATGAAGTAGTAGGTGGTACTATTGTTATGGACCTCACCCGCCTTGAAGTAAAGGATTTGGAGGGAGAATACAAGCAGAAACTAACAGGACACCTTGCCTCTCCTGATTTCTTTGATGTAGAAAATTTCCCTAAAGCCAAATTTGTGATTACTGCTGTAGAGCCTTATGTAGCAGAAGAAGTGCCAGCGGAGGAAGAAGTGGTTGAAGAAGAGGTAACCTCTAACTTTGGCAGCTACGAGCTGGCAAACCCAACCCACACCATTACAGGGAACCTTACCATGCGCGATACCACTTTAAGCATTACTATCCCTGCCGAAATTGAAGTGGAGGAAAATGCAGTTAAAGCAAAATCACGTTTTGTAATTGACCGCACTGACTGGAACCTGAACTACCAGGATGAAACAGACCCGGTTAATATTGCAAAAGACAAATTTATTTACAATGATGTAAATGTTGGCTTTGAAGTAGTCGCCACTGAAGAATAAGAAAAAAATTCAGCAAAATTACAAAAGGCTGTTCCGGTATTCCCGGGGCAGCCTTTTTCTTTTATATTTGCAGCCTGTTCCGCCCCTGGTTATACAAATGCAAGCAGAAAGCACCACTTCCTCCTGTTCCTTTGCCCTTACTCCTTCCTTTGTAGAAAGAGCGCTCGCCTGGGCTGTAACATTCCCTTACTGCAGCTATTTTACCTCTAATAACATTCCCTATCCTCATGCAGCTTTTCCGCACATACTGGCAGTCAGCAGCGGAACCCATTGCTGGTCCTTAGGACACGCTCCTTTCGACCTGTTGCACCAAATATACCAGGAGCAAAAAGACTGGCTGTTTGGCTATTTTTCCTACGACCTGAAAAATCACATCCATGGACTCCAAAGCGGCCACCCCGATGCTATTCAGTTTCCTTCCTGCACCTTCTTTAAACCCGATTATCTTCTGCAAATTGGAGAAGGTGAAGTTACCATCAGGGCAGGCATAGGCACGGCCAGAGAAATCTACCAGCAAATTCTTCAAACCAAACCAGCAACACCATCCTTCCCTGCAACTCAGGTTCAGTTACGGGCCCATATGACAAAGAAAGAGTATCTGCGGAAAGTGCAGACCATTCAGTCGCATATTGAAGAGGGCGATTGTTACGAGCTCAATCTCTGCCAGGAGTTTTCTGCACGCCCGCTTGCTCTCGATCCTTTAAATACCTTCCTTCAACTGAACAGCCTGTCTCCTACTCCATTCGCTACCTTTCAGCGTTTCCAGGACCTCTACCTGATGGCGGCTTCGCCGGAGAGATTTCTGAAAAAAGAAGGGAATAAGCTTGTTTCACAACCCATCAAAGGAACCATCCGCCGGGGAAAAACCTCAGCAGAAGATGAGCAGTTGAAAGCACAACTTGCTTCGGACGAAAAGGAACTGGCCGAGAATATGATGATAGTGGACCTGGTCCGGAATGATTTGGCCAGGAGTGCAGTTACCGGCAGCGTAACTGTTGAGGAGCTGTTTGGCATTTACAGTTTTCGCCAGGTTCACCAAATGATTTCTACTGTTACAGCAGAGATAAAAACTGGTATTTCTTTTACTGAAGCCATCCGTAATGCCTTTCCCATGGGCAGCATGACAGGCGCTCCAAAGCGAAAGGTGATGGAGCTCATCGAACAGTACGAGTGCAGTCAACGCGGCCTCTATTCCGGCGCCGTAGGCTTTATTTCCCCGGAAGGCGATTTCGATTTTAATGTGGTAATCCGGAGTTTGCAGTACAATGCCGTTCTCCGGTCCCTGAGCTTTCAGGTAGGCGGTGCCATTACCTTCGATTCAATACCAGAAAAGGAGTATGAAGAGTGCCTGCTAAAAGCCTCTGCCCTGCTAAAGGTGCTGGGTGCTGAAGAATTTAGCTAATCCTTACCAGATGTCCTTCACATTTCCTGCTCCTACTCCGGCGGGAAATTTACCCGATTATATCTGCTGACAAATTGTCACAATCGATCGTATTTATTTATATTTGCAGGCACTTATTCCCCCGGAATTGAAGCGCTTTAACCTTAAAAGTGTGCAGCAAATAACCTGAAAGAGTGGAATGAGCCCAAAAAGATTAAGAAAAAGACATGGAGCAATTAATTAAAGATATTGATTTACTGGCCGGTCAGGAAACCACAGCCCCTGAAGAGAGCTGTGGATTTAAAGTAAGTGAAGAATCAAATACAGGCAAAAGCCGAAAGCTTTACATAGAAAGCTATGGCTGCCAGATGAATTTCTCTGACAGCGAGATTGTTACCTCCATCATGCAAAAAGATGGTTTCGACACTACTTCCGAGGTGGACGGGGCAGATGTGATCTTTTTAAATACCTGTTCGATTCGTGAAAAAGCAGAACAGACCGTTCGGAATCGTCTTGTTCACTTTAATGCGCTCAAGAAAAACCGTCCGGGCCTGATGATTGGTATCCTGGGTTGTATGGCCGAGCGCCTGAAAGACAAGCTGCTGGAAGAAGAGAAAATGGTGGACCTTGTGGTAGGACCTGATGCATATCGCGATCTTCCAGGCCTCATCAGAGAGGTAGATGAAGGCACGAAAGCAGTCAACACCTTCCTCTCTCGCGAAGAAACCTATGCTGATATTAGCCCGGTAAGGCTGAATTCAAATGGAGTAACAGCCTTTATCTCCATTATGAGAGGCTGCGACAATATGTGTTCTTTTTGTGTAGTACCTTTTACCCGGGGCCGCGAAAGAAGCCGTGATCCACACTCTATCGTTGCAGAAGCAAAAGCGCTCTTTGAACAGGGCTTTCGCGAAGTTACCCTGTTAGGGCAGAATGTCGACTCTTACAAATGGTCGCCGGAAGTAAACAACAAAGCCCAGCTGGAAAAAAGAGAGGTTTCTGAGGTAGTAAATTTTGCTCATCTGCTGCAAATGGTAGCTGATGTAAGCCCGGAACTCAGGGTGCGTTTCTCTACCTCTCATCCAAAAGATATAACTGATGAGGTGCTGCATACCATTGCCCGAAACGAAAATGTATGCAACTACATTCACCTTCCAGCTCAAAGCGGAAACAGCAGAGTGCTAAAGCTCATGAACAGAACCTACGACCGGGACTGGTACATCGATCGAGTTGATGCCATCCGCCGGATAATTGGGCAGGAATGTGGCATTAGCTCCGACATGATTGCCGGCTTCTGTACTGAGACTGAAGAAGAGCACCAGGACACGCTAAGCCTGATGGATTATGTGAAGTACGATTTCTCCTACATGTTCTTTTATTCAGAGCGCCCCGGAACGCTAGCAGCCAGAAAATATGCCGATGATATTCCGCTGGATGTGAAGAAAAGACGCCTGCAGGAAATTATTCAGAAACAGCAGCAACATTCGCTGGAGCGCAATAAGCTCGATATTGGGCAAATTCAGCAGGTTTTAATTGAAGGAACCTCTAAAAAATCCGACCAGCAGTTACAGGGCCGGAACAGTGCCAATAAGGTGGTGATTTTTGATAAAAAGAATTATCAGAAGGGTCAGTATGTACAGGTAAAAATTACCGACTGTACAGCCGCCACTTTATTCGGTGAAGTGGTGGAATAGTTTTTTTGTTGCAGAAAGTAAAAGCATTTTTTAAGTGGAAGAAAAGGAAATATTAAGCATCAAACAGCGCTTTGGCATTATCGGAAATTCGCCACTGCTTAATCATGCCATAAAAATGGCTGCACAGGTGGCAGCCACGGACATGACTGTGCTGATTTCCGGCGAAAGTGGTGTAGGTAAGGAATCTTTCTCCAAGATCATCCACCACCTCAGTGCCCGAAAGCACGGACAGTTTATTGCCATTAATTGCGGGGCCATACCCGAAGGCACCATAGATTCAGAACTATTCGGCCATGAGAAGGGCTCTTTTACCGGCGCAAGCGATGCCCGTAAAGGTTATTTCGAAGTAACGGATGGAGGTACTATTTTCCTGGATGAAATAGGAGAAATGCCCCTCGGCACCCAGGCGCGCCTGTTAAGGGTGCTCGAAAATGGAGAATTTATCAGGGTAGGTTCTTCAAAGGTACAGAAAACGGATGTCCGGGTGGTAGCCGCCACAAATGTCCGTTTACTTGAAGCGGTGGAAAAAGGAAAGTTTCGCGAAGATCTTTATTACCGCCTTAGCACTGTTCCTATTTATGTACCCCCCCTGCGGGAACGGGGAGCCGATGTTGAGCTGCTCTTTCGGAAGTTTGCTTCCGACTTTGCCGAAAAATACCGCGTAAAACCCATTAAGCTGGATGATTCTGCTGTAGATCTTCTCCTAAGCTATCGATTTCCGGGTAATATCCGACAATTAAAGAATCTTGTAGAGCAAATTTCAGTTCTTGAAATGGACCGCGAAATTGATAGCCAAACCCTCCAATCCTACCTTCCTCAGGAAACCAATCTTACACCTACTCTTTACAAGACCAAGGGAAACAAACAGGATGATGGCCTCTCGGAAAGGGAAATTCTGTATAAGGTACTTTTCGATATGCGGCGGGATATTAATGAGCTCAAAAAGCTGGTTCATGATGTTCTCCAGAATGAAAACTACGGCAGCGATATAATAGAAGACCACCAGGAGCTGTTTCATAATATGAAAGTCCCTACTTCTTACGATGACCTCCACCAGGGAAACCTCAGGATTGACCATCCTTCAGGAGAGGAAAGAGAAAGGGAGGAACGGGAGCGGGAGCGCTATGAACTGGCGAAAGTCGAAGACATTTCTCATGAAACGGAAGAAACAGATGAAGAGTCTCTTTCACTGGAAAAAAAGGAAAAAGAAATGATCATCCGGGCCCTTCAAAAGAATAATAACAAACGGAAATATGCCGCCCGGGACCTCGGGATATCAGAAAGAACACTTTACAGGAAAATCAAACAGTATGAAATCAGTGAATAATGGCGCCGGCCTACTGGGCCCCGCCCATTCCGGGAGGAGCCTCCTGAAAACAAAGAAGGCAGCCATCCCTCTCCTTGCTATGCTTTTTCTGGCAGTTCTCCTGCAAGCCTGTGGCGCCTATTCATTTACAGGGGCAACCTTACCACCTACTATTAAAACCATTTCAATACAGCCGTTTTATAACGATACCGGAAATGGTCCGCCCAACCTGAGCCAGAACTTTACTGAACGACTTCGAGACTATTTCCAGAGTAACACTGATTTAGCCCTTGTTGAAGCCGACGGTGACCTGCAGCTGGATGGAAGTATTGTTGGCTGGCAGCTCAACCCGGTGGCACCTACCGCCTCGGGGAATAACCAGCCCGATCGGGCAGGACTTCAGCGACTGTCCATTACTGTCGCGGTTAATTTCATCAATACCCAGGAGGAAGAGCAAAGCTTCGAAAGAAACTTCTCTTTCCATGCGGATTATGACCCCCAACAAACAGATTTTGCTGCAGAAGAGCAAAGGTTGATTGATGAAATTTCTGAAACCATTATTTTCGATATATTCAACAACACGGTAGCCAACTGGTAAAAATTTTGTATATTTAAGGAGCACCTTTCAACCTCTGAACAGTGAACAAGAGCCATTTCATTGAATTTGTAGAAAACCCCGCCAAGCTAAAGGCGCGAGATGCTGACATACTGGCTGAACTAGCAAGGAATTACCCCTACTCCTCTCTTGTACACATCCTGCAGGCCAAAGCCCTTCAGCAAACCGACAAAGCCAGGACTAGCCTTGCAACTGCCGCATTGTATATTCCGGACCGGTCAGTTTTGAAAATGGTAATGGAAAACACTCTTGTTCAGCCGAAAAATGAAGCAGCACTGACCACTCCTCCTTACCCGGAAGAAGGTGAGCATAAACCAGTAAAGGTACCTGTTGCCATTATTACTAAAGAATCTACTGCAGAAAAACCAGTAGCAGAATCCAGTGTGGTTCCTGAAATCCCGGAAAGAGCAGGGGTTTTAGAAGAACTTCAGGAAAACCTTCGGAAGCTCAGGGAACAAAGAGAAAAGTTTACACACCAGGACGAGGTGTCAGGCGAGGCCAGCATACAGGAAACAGGCTCCGCTGCCGATGATACGCACATCAGGAAAAAAGTTCATCAGCCACTTCCGGAACGCCTGCAGGAAATCATCGAGAACCGCGAGGAACAGGAAATTGATGATCCTAAGCGAAAAGAGCAAATCAACCTGATTGACAGCTTTATTCAAAACAGCTCCGCCATAGCCCGAAAGTACCGGTCGATGGATGACCAAAAGCAGGCGCAAGATGACCTTACCAGCCATTATAGTTTAACTCCGCACGACCTGGCCACCGAAAATCTTGCCCAGATAATGGTGCGGCAGGGGAAAACAGAAAAGGCCATTGATATTTATGAGAAATTAATTTTGAAATATCCGCAAAAAAAGGCTTATTTTGCATCTTGTATTGAAAAGTTAAAAACCTCCTTATAATGAATTTAATCGTTATTCTTATTGTAATTATTGCGCTTTTATTGATGCTGGTCATTCTTGCCCAAAACTCAAAAGGCGGCGGGTTATCCTCCCAGTTTGGAGGTTCTGGTACCAGCCAGTTAATGGGTGTTAAGCGCACCGGAGACCTGTTAGAGAAAATTACCTGGGGCCTGGCCATTGCCATGTTAGCCCTTACCCTTTCGACCAGCTTCTTTATCGATGGAACCAGAGAAGGTGGCATTGTTAGCCCGAACATTCAGCGGGCACAGGAGCAGCAAACAGTAGTTCCCGGCCTTGGCGGCCAAGAGCTTGAAGAAGGAGCTTTAGAGGGAGAGCCTGTTGAAGAAGAAGGTGCACTTGATACCGGCGTAGAACTGGATGAGCCTGTAGAGGAAGAAGAATAAGCTATAGCAGATTATAGAAATATTGAGCCCTCTGTTATCAGAGGGCTTTTTTTTTGATGACAGGTTAAGGCCCAGAGGGCTTTACCAGCATATTCCCACTATCCATCCTTATGCAGCATGCTGCGATAGCTGACGAACCAATCTTCGTTTGGCAATAGGAATAAGAGTTTCCTGGTAAGGACAAAGAATGTCGGCATCCAAAAGGTAGGTAGCAGGATTGGGCAGTTCAGGAAAGCGGCGAACGAGTTCCATTTTCATATGCTCAAAAGTGTAACCAATGCGCCTGCGAACGCTATCGAGGAAATGCAGGTGGAGAGCCCGGTAATTTTCTTCTGCACTTGCAAATACCGTTAGCTCGTATCTGAATATCTGTGTCTCTACATTCAGCCTTTCCTGTATAAGCAGGTATCCTTCTTTAGCATACAATGGAAAAACCCCTACAGGTGTAAGAGAAACTTTTGATTCCACAAATTCATAAACCTCCTTTCCTTCCTCCAGCGCTGCCTTCATCTGCGGAATAGAGAATGACAGTATGTCATTAATCTCCTGCATAAGTGGCTCATCGTCCACCAAACTTTCATAAATCAGCTCAAGCTTTTGCATATCTGCCTTGCTGAGTTTTTTAGGGAAAGCGCCCTTCAGTAATTTACCCTTCTCCCTGATAGAAAGCATGTTTTTATAGTGGAAAACAACATCTGACAGAAATGGATACAAACGCTGTTCATGGAACTGTTTCTTTACTTCCTGTAAATAAGCCAGCAGGAGGTATTTTTTGTACTCAAAATCGATATGTCCCTGTGTCAGCCAGTCATGCGGTAATTCTTTCATAATAAATCAATTAAATCTATTACAGAATATATGAAATAAAGTTGACAGAGCAATCCTGCCCTATTGTCAGCCACCTTGTCATAGATGTATGGAAAAAGGGATCTTTTTCAGAAAAAATGACTGATAAAAGACCGATTCAACTGATTATACGGATTTGGCACAGGAAATGCTGTATAGCTATCAGCATTTTTATTAGACATTTTTATAAACTACAATAATTTAAACTCAGAAAAGAGATGTCAAACGTTAACATTAAACCCCTTGCAGACAGAGTGCTGGTAGAACCTGCTGCTGCAGAAGAAAAAACTGCTTCTGGTATCATTATCCCTGATACGGCAAAAGAAAAACCACAGCGCGGAACCATCGTTGCCGTAGGTAATGGTAAAAAAGACGAGCCTTTAACCGTAAAGGCTGGCGACACCGTGCTGTATGGCAAATATGCCGGAACAGAAATTTCCGTTGAAGGTAAGGATTATCTGATCATGCGTGAGTCAGATATTTTTGCAATCATCTAATACTCATCTCTTATTTTTATTCATCTTTTTCAGAAACAAATAAAATTACAATACCATGGCAAAAGAAATAAAGTTCGATCTGGAAGCCAGAGACAGACTTAAAAAAGGTGTTGACACCCTGGCAAATGCAGTAAAGGTTACCTTAGGACCTAAAGGCCGGAATGTTATCATCGACAAGAAATTCGGTGCTCCAACTGTAACCAAAGATGGTGTATCTGTAGCAAAAGAAATTGAGCTGAGCGACGCCGTTGAAAACATGGGTGCCCAGCTGGTAAAAGAGGTAGCCTCTAAAACTGCCGACGATGCAGGTGACGGTACCACTACCGCAACCGTTCTTACCCAGGCCATCTTTCAGCATGGCATCAAAAACGTAGCGGCAGGCGCCAATCCAATGGACCTGAAGCGCGGTATCGATAAAGCGGTTACAGCCGTGGTTGAGCACCTGAAAAAACAGAGCAAAACCATCAGCAGCTCTAACGAAATTGCCCAGGTAGGTACCATTTCTGCCAATAACGATCGCGAGATTGGCCAGATGATTGCCGATGCAATGGACAAAGTAGGTAAAGACGGGGTAATTACCGTAGAGGAAGCAAAAGGTACCGAAACTGAAGTAAAAACAGTGGAAGGTATGCAGTTCGACCGCGGTTATCTTTCTCCATACTTCGTAACCAACCCGGAGAAAATGATTGCTGAAATGGACAATCCATATATTCTGATCTACGACAAGAAGATCAGCAGCATGAAGGAACTCCTTCCTGTATTGGAGCAGGTGGCTCAAACAGGCAAACCGCTGGTTATTATCTCTGAAGATGTAGACGGCGAAGCACTTGCTACCCTTGTTGTAAACAAAATTCGTGGTGCCTTAAAAATTGCTGCCGTTAAGGCTCCTGGCTTTGGCGACCGCCGTAAAGCAATGCTCGAAGATATCGCCATCCTTACAGGTGGTACAGTAATCTCTGAAGAGCGTGGATATAAGCTGGAAAGCGCAACCCTTGACTATTTAGGTACTGCCGAAAAAGTGACTATCGATAAGGATAACACTACTATTGTAAACGGTGCCGGTAGCGAAGAGGATATTAAAGCCCGCGTAAACCAAATTAAAGCCCAGGTAGAGTCTACCACTTCTGATTACGACAAAGAAAAGCTGCAGGAGCGTCTTGCCAAGCTTTCTGGCGGTGTGGCTATCCTTTACATTGGTGCTGCCACTGAAGTGGAAATGAAAGAGAAAAAAGACCGCGTTGATGACGCCCTCCATGCAACCCGCGCTGCGGTACAGGAAGGTGTAGTAGCTGGTGGTGGTATTGCCCTCATCCGCGCTATCGACGCTCTTGAAAATGTGCAGACAGAAAACGAAGACCAGCTGACTGGTGTAAATATTATCCGTCTGGCGCTGGAATCTCCGCTTCGTACCATCGTTTCGAATGCTGGTGGCGAAGGCTCTATCGTTATTCAGAAAGTACGCGAAGGAAAAGAAGATTATGGATACAATGCCCGTGAAGACAAATATGAAAACATGTTTGCTGCCGGTGTAATTGACCCAACAAAGGTAACTCGCTTAGCCCTTGAAAATGCAGCATCTATTGCAGGACTGTTGCTCACTACCGAATGTGTAGTGGCTGACGAACCTGAAGAAGACAAAGGCCATGCGCACGGAGGCGGAATGCCAGGCGGTATGGGCGGTATGGGCGGCATGATGTAGTATCATCCAGACCCTGTTATAATTAACTTTAAAGGAGCTCTTCAGATTCAGGAGGGCTCCTTTTTTTTATCGAAAGGATGATAAAGAAGCTCTACTCCTGTTAGTTGGATTTTATTTTAGCAGATTAATTTCTTTGGCACCTTTTCATTCAGGAAGAATCCTTATCAAGTCATTTCCTTAAGAAAACCTAAAGCAATACCCCCACCTGCCAGGCTTAAGACTGGATTGAAGTTATTCCACCAGGTGAGCTCTTTTCTTAAAGGAAGAATGAGTAGAATTGTTGTGCTTACCTTTTCGTAGAGATAAGACTCTATAGAGGAGGAGAGGTAGCTCCTTCTGTAGAGCAAACACTTTTTTTTAACATTTTAGGACTATCCTAGTTGGATTATCTAAACAGATGAAACTATGATACTACTGCAAGATGATTTTTCGTGGCTGCTAGAGTTGGGCTTTGTTGCCATCATTATCGGAATTGTTCTCCTGCTTATCTGGATATGGGCCATCATAGATATACTTAAGAGGCCTATGAATGGTTTGATGAAATTAATCTGGATAGCCCTGGTGATATTTTTGCCCTTTTTAGGGGTACTCCTTTACCTGTTTTTTGGCAGGGCTACCAATAACACCCCACCCACACGAAATAATCGTTATTAATTATCCGTTTCTCCGTCTACCACAATCATTTCCAGGGGCAGGCGGGTAATTTCTTTAAAGTCGAGGCCGGAATCCTGCATATCTTCATCTTCTGGTTCATAGAACCATTTTACGTGGATATAAGTGCCCTGCTGGTACATTCGTTCTAGCCTTCGGAAAATATCTACCAGACATTTTGAGGAGCTGGTGTTAAAATACTCAAGCTTCACGATGAGGGTAATATGCTCCACCGGATGGGTAATGTACTGGTCAAGCCAGTCCAGCACCGGCCGGTAAAATTCAATTGAGTTTTCAGGAATAGAACGACCAGAAATTTCAAACAGGCCGCTTTCTCCGTTAAAACTCAGCTTTGGTGTTTTAGGGGTACCTTCCAGAAAAAATCGATCCATTTAAGCAGTTCTGTATTTTTGACTAATTTCATCGAATCTCATAGCCTATGCTACACTCTATAAGATGAGGGTACTAAATATTGTATATTTCCTGAAAATATAAAAGCAATAGAACATATTCTTCACTTAAAACAGCATTATTAAAGCTACCTTCTCCCTTCCTGCCCAAATGTTTTTATTTTTCCTACCGGATATATACTAAAAGAATAAAAAAATAGCGGCCCTAAGAGAGTCGCTATTTTTCATTTTTATTTTCTTAGCTTAAGATGCTTCTGCCTGTAGTAACTGGCCTGTCTGAGCTCCTTTTTCCTCCTCATGGTTATCTTCAGCTCCATGGGTAAGTTTATTGATTTTCCGCGTAAGCAACATCAAAATAATACCTAACACAATGGTAAAACCAGCGATGTAAGAGAACACCTCCAGTTCTCCGAGCGTCTGCGCCCACACTCCTATCCAGCCGGCAACATAGTTACCCATGCCAGTGGCAGCAAAATATAAACCCATCATCGAAGCAACAATTCTTTTTGGTGCTACCTTGGTAATAAAAGAAAGGGAAACCGGCGATAGTGCTAACTCACCAATAGTATGGAAGAGATAAGCTAAAACAAGCCATTGTAAAGAAGAAAGATTTTCAGGGGAAGCATTTCTTTCCAGAGAGGCAAATACCATAAAAATAAAACCAACTCCTAAAATAGAAGTACCTAAACCCATTTTAAAAATAGAAGGAGGATTTTTACCTCTCCTGGCCAAAGCCAGCCAGATGGCAGCTACCACCCCACCAAGGGTCAGAATAAAGAAGGCATTTAAGCCCTGTAACCAGGCAGCAGGTACTTCCCAGCCCATTACCCAGCGGTCCGTATACTCCAGCGCATAGAGGTTCATTAAACCACCAGCCTGCTCGAAAGCTGCCCAGAAGACAATTACAATAATGAAGGAAATTATAATGGCAATTATCCGATCCCACTCATTTTTACTGAAGCCCATAAAACCATTCGCTGGTTTTGCTTCTTCTTTGGTAAAAATTTTATCCTCTTCCTTAATTTTATTGTCATCCAGCTCACCTATTCCTTTCAAATACCGCTGTCCCCAAATAAATACAATCTGGCCCAGTATCATGCCAAAGCCGGCAAGGCTAAAACCATAGTGCCAGCCATACTCTTCTCCAACATAACCTACTATAAGAGAGGCCAATAAAGCACCGGCATTAATACCCATGTAAAAAATAGTAAAACCTGAGTCGCGGCGACTGTCCCCTTCCCGGTATAAACCGCCCACCATGGTGGAGATATTAGGCTTAAGCAAGCCTGTACCTATTACAATTAAACAGAGCGCGGTATAAAATGCCCATATTGGCGGGTAAGCCATCAGCAGGTGACCTGCCACAAGGGTAAAACCTCCAATAATTACCGCCTTCTTCTGTCCAAATACTTTATCGGCCAGTATACCACCAGGAATGGACATGAAATAGACCATAGCCGTATATATACCATACAGCTTTAAAGCTTCAACATTAGTCCAGCCATAACCACCTTTTGTTTCAGATACAAGAAATAAAACCAGGATGCCGCGCATACCATAATAGCTAAAGCGCTCCCACATTTCTGTAAAAAACAGAACCATCAAACCTTTAGGGTGACCGAACAAGGTTTCCCGCGGCTCTATAAAAGCTGGCGCATGACCACCTGAAATTTTATTTTTTAGATCAGACATAAATAAGTTATTCTATCAAAATTGATAACAAAATTTTAAAAAACGGTTAAATCTACAATCGTAATTCTGTTTTAGCAAATTTTACGCCTTTATGTCGGCAGGCTAATATAGCATTTTCTAAACACTTATGCCCAAATTTTATTTAATGACTATATAAGGTAAAAGTTTCCTATTATATTTGTGCAAACGTTTGAAATTAATTTTTTAATATATACTTCACATAAAAAGCATATGCAAGAATTCGGACTTAAACCCAATCAGAACGGTTTAGAAAAAGCAGGTATTTCCCGTGCCAAAGAAGTTCACTGGAATTTAACTCCAGCCGAACTTGTAGAAGAGGCCCTTTCTAATAAAGAAGGGGTACTGACGGATACAGGTGCCTTAATGTGCGATACAGGTGAGTTTACCGGTCGTTCACCAAAAGACCGCTTCATCGTAAAAGACAGCAAGACTGCCGATACGGTTTGGTGGGGCGATATTAATATCCCCTTCTCTGAAGAGAATTTTGATTTTCTTCATAAAAAGATGACAGATTTTCTGGCAGATAAAAAACTGTATGTTCGCGATGCCTATGCAGGTGCCCTTGCCGAACATCGCCTGGATCTGCGGGTAATTAATACCCAGGCCTGGCAAAATCTGTTTTGCCACAATATGTTCCTGCGCCCGGAAAGAGAAGCGCTGGAAAATTTTAACCCTACCTTTACCATCATTTGTGCTCCGGAATTCAAAGCCGATCCGGCTGTGGATGGGACTCGTCAGGAAAACTTTGCTATCCTAAACCTGAGCAAGAAAATCATCCTGATTGGGGGTACTGCCTATGCAGGTGAAATGAAGAAAGGTATCTTCTCTGTATTAAATTACCTCCTCCCTCAGGACAAGGGAATTCTCTCCATGCACTGCTCAGCCAATATTGGAGCTGAGGGCGATACTGCCGTTTTCTTCGGCCTTTCCGGTACTGGTAAAACCACACTTTCCGCAGATCCAGACCGTGAACTGATTGGAGACGATGAGCATGGCTGGACGGACAAGGCAGTGTTCAATTTCGAAGGCGGATGCTATGCTAAAACCATCGATATTACCCGTGAAAATGAGCCCCAGATTTGGGATGCCATTAAGTGGGGAGCTATTGTGGAGAACACCCGCTTTTTCCCCGGTACCCGTACGGTTGATTACACCAATACCAGCGTAACCCAGAATACCCGTACAGCTTACCCTATCTATCATATAGACAATGCGGTAGAACCTTCTGTAGGCGGGGTGCCTAAAAATATTTTCTTCCTTACCTGTGATGCTTATGGGGTATTACCTCCTATTTCAAAATTAAGTAAAGGTCAGGCCATGTACCACTTTATTTCTGGTTACACGGCAAAGGTAGCCGGAACAGAAGCAGGGGTAACCGAACCACAGACAGCTTTCTCTGCCTGCTTTGGTGCCCCTTTCCTTCCTTTACACCCAACCCAGTATGCCGAAATGCTGGGTAAGAAAATGGATGAGAACAAGGTAAATGTATGGCTGGTTAACACTGGCTGGAGTGGTGGCGCCTATGGTGATGGCAGTCGCATTAAACTGAAGTTTACCCGCGCCATGATTACAGCTGCTTTAAAAGGCCAGCTGGAAGGGGCCGATTTTGAAAAACATCCTGTATTTGGAGTGGCAATGCCTACCTCCTGCCCAGGTGTGCCTTCAGAAATCCTGAACCCCCGCAATACCTGGAAAGACAAAGAAGCCTATGATGCCAAAGCCGCAAAGCTGGCACAGTCCTTTAATAAGAATTTTGAGAAGTTCTCCGATTATGCAAATGAGGAAATTATGGCCGGAGCTCCAAAAGCGGCCAGTGTAGGAGTGTAAAGCTCCTGTCAGAGTTCTGATAAAAAATCAAAGCCTTCCGGAAATTCCGGAAGGCTTTTTTAACGATAGAGAGAAAGTTTCATCAGGATTTTAGTTGCACAAAACCCAGCCTTTTTTCATGCTCTAATCGTCTAACTTTAAGAGTTTTAACTGAACATTATTGCTACTTAGCTGCATCTCATTACGGCCAAGGTGGCTAATAGTAAATTGCTGCACTTCCTCAGCCGAATCATATTTTATTTGAAGCGTATTATTCTTTATCTGCCAGTTCCCTGTCTGATCAATCACCTGGTCTTTAAAAACCACGAAGCCTCCTTTATTAAGAAACTGCCAGCTTAAGCCACTATATACCCCATCCAAACCATCTTTACTTTCCGCATCAATTGCCTCTGCGATAACCCAATGGTGCATGATTTTCTCTTCCATTGAATTGAATATACCTAATCCTGCCTCTGCCCTTCCATTATCAAGGACAGAAATAAACCCCAGAAAAAGGAAAGCTCCCAGCGCCACATGAAAGAAGTTAAATGATTTCATAGCATCTTCTTTATGGTTTCGTAAGGAAGACGAACGCCAGTGGCAAATGGTTGGAAAAAGAAAAAGCGCCGGAGAAAATTCCCCGACGCCTTCCATCATCATCACAATTTAAAATTATAAAGTAATATCTACTGTTACTACTTTTTCACTCTCTACCAGCAATAGCTCCTCCGATACATATACCACCTCTTCAAAGAGGTCATTTGCATATGCAGCAATTACAAGCTGGTATTCACCTGCGGCTAAAAAGTGGAGCTCAAAGCTTTTTGTATCGCTCGCTATAACTGTACTGCTCACTGCAGTAGGGAAACGAGCTTCTCCCTCAGCAGGCTCCGCTGCTTCTGCCTCTGTGTAAGCATCTTTTTCGTAGGCATACACAACATATCTCTTTCCTTCTTCCAGTTCACCTACAGTGCCACTAATTGTGCCTGCCTGCTCATTTACCACCAACCTGATGGTTGGCTTCAGTAGGTATTTACCGCTTGCGCCTGCCTCTACAACAGATTTTCGCACATCGAAATCTGCCGTAATAAAAACTGTTCCGTTTACAGGTACACTAAAAGTGCCTTTGGCTTTATACCCGCTTTGGGTTCCGCTAGGTACAAAGAGCGGCACCTGACGCCCATCTGTAAATTCCAGATAAGTGGCAGGATTGTTAACGGAACCACCATTCTCAGCGGCATCTAATATAAAACGAAGTCCATCGTAATTCCCTGCTTCAACAGAAAAGTCGCCTAACAGAGCTGTTTCTCCATTTGTCAGGTCCAGCAGGTTTACTTTGTAGGGCTCTCCAAAATTTTCCAGCGGCTGCCAGCTTTCTCCTTCGGCTCTGTATTCCACACCAGTAATGGTAACATATACCCCTGCAATATCTTCTGCATCGGTAGGTGCATCGGTAAGACTCAGGCTAAGGGTACCCTGCGACTCATTATCATCTGAACAGGAAAAAAGAATGGAACTGCTGATGAGCGCAGCGGTTAATGCTGAAAGTATTCTTCCTTTTATCATGAATTTAATAGTTGGTTTGATGGAAAGACGTATTACTGCTACACATAGTTGGAACGTTCAGGAAAATTTTATTTCCCGATGAGATACTTCAACGACAGGTTAAAATCCAGTGAAGCATTTCTGGTTCTACGGAAACTTGCCGGAATGGCACTAGTGCCGGAATATGCATTAAGCACATCCAGACGAGCACGTACTCCATATGAAACGGCCAAATTTTCCAGAACATACCAATTATAACCATAGCCAAACTGAACACCGAAGTGTACGCGGCTAAATTCCTCCGTCCGGTCTACAGTTCCGGTAAAAGCATATTCTTTTGCCTCCTGTAGCAGCCCGCCGTAAATCCCGGCCTGATAGTATGCAAAAAGTGGATGGCGGCCATAGCCCACTCTGCGGCCCTGCTGCAGGGCCGTTATACCAAGGCTCCTGTACAGGAGCTTATTTTCTACCTTGCCGTAAGTACCATTCCGGTATTCCTTATACTGCTGTCCACCCCAGTCGTAAAGGTAAACATCTGCCTGTAGCATCATCTGGTCATTTATCCGGAAACCGTACAAAAGGAATAAGTCAGTGTATACGGCAGGTACTGCCGTGGTTAGGGACTCCCGCTCCAGGGCCTCACGGGTTTTGTCATTCATGAACCAGGATATTTTGGCTGCAGCCCCCATTCCGACTGTCATTTTTGGAAGAACAGCCTTATCCGTAGGGACTTCCTGTCCCACTTCTTCAACTAAATTTATAGCTGCTGTTACTTTTTCGGGTACACTTAAATCCTGGTCCTTTCTGGCTGCCATTGGTACCTCTGCCGCAATTTTCACATCCTGAAGCTCCTTCTGCATTAGGTTGGCCTTATCTGAAGCAATTGAACTGGCCTCCTGCTCAGGCTCAGCTACCTTGCCACCGTCAATGATAGCTTTCTTTCCAGAAGCAGAAGGTTCCTTCACAAAAATCTCAGCTTCTGAAGCTGCACTTCTCTTTTTCGTCTGGATGGGGTAAGAATTACTTTTTTCTGCCGTTTTTCGGGTTGCTGGCTGGGCTGTAACATTCGGTTCCTGATCAACAATGGGCTCTCCGGCCGCCTCTTCTGCACTTCCCACCGGGCTCTCTTCTAAAAAAGAATGTTGGTTTTGCAGATGAGCAATTTCAGGCTCCTGCGCCCATAAAGAAAATAAAAGTAAAGGAATGGCTGCAAGGGCTGAAAGGCCATAACTTATTCTTTCGAAGAACTGCAGGTTTTCATAACGGTAGAGGCGCTGATCAACCTTCTCCCATACACTTTCCACATCAAGTTCCTCTCCAATATTCTCCCAGGCATCTTCCACATCGAGGGTTTCGGCAATTTGCTGCCACGCTTCCATTGGAGGCTCCTGCGGGTTGTTCAGGACCTTATCGCGCAGCCAATCGATAAACTGATCTTGCTTTTTCATGCCACACCTCCTTGTAAACCACTTAAATAAGTTTTAATAAGACCGCGGGCCCTGCTGAACTGCGATTTAGAGGTGCCTTCACTAATATTCAGCTGCTTTGCAATTTCTTTATGAGAATACCCTTCAATAGCATAAAGGTTGAAAATCATGCGGGCACCATCCGGCAGGCGGTCGAGGTAGTAGAGAATTTCATCGACATTGATCTTTTTATTGACAGCATCATCAGAGGTTTCCTCACTGTGCTGCTCTTCCAGTTCAATAAACCTGTCGAGCTTTTTATTTTGCCGAAAGTAATCAATGGCGGTATTGGTCATGATACGCCTTACCCAGCCTTCGAGAGAATTGTCGGGATTAAAGGTATTAATTTTAGTAAAAACCTTCACAAAGCCATCCTGCAGTATATCCTGCGCCACTTCTTTATCACGGGCATAAGCCTGGCAGATAGCATACATTTTCTTGGCATACCTCCTGTAAAGTAGCTCCTGGTACTTCCGTTCTTTACGAA
Organism: Nafulsella turpanensis ZLM-10; assembly: GCF_000346615.1. Taxonomy (GTDB): domain Bacteria; phylum Bacteroidota; class Bacteroidia; order Cytophagales; family Cyclobacteriaceae; genus Nafulsella; species Nafulsella turpanensis. Next base: position 44,975 of record NZ_ANNU01000023.1, on the reverse strand, counting down.
GGCAGCCTTTCAGTAGCTCCTCATCTGTCAATTCTTTTGGTGATGGCATGAAGCTTCTTATTCGAAGGTTAAATCTGAGGCCTTTTCGATTCGGCTGCTCAGCAAACTAAAAATGTGCTCGTTGCTGTTTTCTGAAATAAGGATGGTAGGTTCACCTTCCACTTCAATTAAATTAGCACTTTGTAGCATTCGGCCATTGACCTGCTGGAGCCAGTAAGAGGGATTGAATCTTATTTTTGCACTGGTATTTCTCCCGTTACTGATTGAAACCACCTCTTCAGCTCCTGTTACAGGTAAACTATACTCAAAGGTATCATCGAAGTTATAAACAAAAATAAACGGAATTTGCTCTTCCCGGGAATTAGTATAATATCCGTTTAAAATAAGAGAAGCATCCTCATTGAAGGGTTTATCATCATCCTCTTCCTTTTCATCATCCACTTCTGCTTTCTTTATATGTAGTGCCATGGAAATCCGCTGGTATACTCCCTGCGGCATATCAAAAGCAAATACAGCTGAGGGCCTGCCTGCCTGCAGGTCAGCTTCCAGTCCATCTTCAAATTCTTTACTGAAAAAGTAATCCTCCCCACTCTCCCTGTATCCTTCAAACTCCAGTCCTGACAAAAGATAGCGGCCCCCTTCCACATTTAACGTATTTTTCTCACTGATACGGGCAGTTACCACCTCTTCCTGTTCGATTAACATCTGCAGGTTAACTTCTACCGGTTTAGTTAGTTCATCTTTACTACAGGCAGTCAGGAGTAGTAATAATGTCATTAATAAACATAAAGGCTGCTTCATCATGTTTGAATATTGGATACTTCTGCCGAAAAGACGAAGTCTAAGCTATAATGGTTGGAATTGAAAAACAAGCATACGTAAGGCTTCGCAATTTTTATTAGATTTACCGACTGAATTTTACAAAACATGAAAAATCAAACGGTTAGTTTATCCTCCCTCCTCCGGAAACATCAAAGAGAATTCTCAGCTGTGCTGGACTGGCCGGAAAAGCGGGAGCAGGTAATACACCTCGACCTTTCTTCCTCTAACCAAGAATTGCAGGAGGTTAATTTGAAAGATACCCAAGCGTTTCAAAATTTTATTAACAGGAGCATTGAAGCGGAGGGTGGCAAAATGGGCATAGGCGGTTATCTTGAGAACAGGGCCATTTATCGAAGAAGTGATGTTTTTGGCGGAAGTGAAGACAGGAGCATTCACCTCGGCATTGATATATGGGCGCCTGCTTTTTCCACTGTTTATGCCCCTCTGGAAGCCCGGGTCCACAGTCTGCAGGATAATGATGCTTTCGGGGATTACGGTCCGACTATAATTTTACTTCATGAACTTGAAGGTATGCGCTTTTTCACCCTATACGGGCACCTAAGCCGGGCCTCCATCAAAAGTCTTTCTGCTGGTCAAAAGGTTGAAAAAGGAAGTGCGTTTACAGAGTTAGGACCTTTCCCGGAAAACGGTGACTGGCCATCTCACCTGCACTTCCAGCTAATTCTGGATTTGGGTGGAAATTCCGGCGACTTTCCGGGTGTTGCAGCACCTTCGGAGCTTGAAAAGTATAAAAGGCTCTGCCCGGACCCTCAATTGCTGCTTAAATTACCTGATTAATAAAAAAGCGAAGCCGGTTTAATCCAGCTTCGCTTCATTATTCCAATGAACATTTAACAATTTTTTTAAATCATCATCGCACCGGCAATGGTGGCGGTCATCATACAGGCAATGGTAGCAGCCAAAAGGGCCCACATCCCCAGCTTACTCAATTCCCCCTGCTGGTTAGGTGCCATACCTCCAATGCCGCCAATCTGAATAGCAATAGAGCTGAAATTAGAGAAGCCACAAAGGGCATAAGTAGCAATGATGATGGACTTCTCACTCAATACCTCTGCAGCCTTCATATCTGCCAGGCTCAGGTAGGCCACAAATTCGTTAATAACCGTTTTCTGTCCCAGGAGACTTCCCACTTTCAAGGTTTGTTCCCACTCCACACCCATTATAAATGCAAATATCCTGAAAATCTGGCCCAATAGGTATTCAAGCGAAAGTCCTTCAAAAGCTCCCTCAGTGCTGCCTGCAATAAGTGCATTTAGGTTAAGAAGGTCGCCGATTTCCAATAACAGATAATTAAGCGCTGCAATTACAGCGATAAAAGCCAGCAGCATTCCACCTACATTAAGAGCGAGTTTAAGGCCTTCGGCCGCTCCAGCCGAAAGGGCATCGATAAGGTTAACTCCCAGTGTTTCGGTATTGACCTTAAGCTCAGTATCAATTTGCTCTGGCTGGGTTTCCGGTATTAAAATCTTAGAAATTACGATGGCAGCAGGAGCATTCATAATGCTGGCACTCAGCAAATAAGTAGCAAAACGGGTCTGTTGTTCAATGCTATCTCCGCCGAGGAAAGCAACATATCCGGCTAACACTCCTCCGGCAATGGTAGCCATACCTCCCGTCATCAAACACATTAACTCAGAGCGGGTCATGTTGGGGACAAACGGCCTTACCAGTAGCGGTGCTTCCGTTTGGCCCAGGAATATATTACCGGCGGCAGAAAGGCTTTCAGAACCTGAAAGGCGCATGGTTCGCGCCATTATCCACGCAATACCAAATACTACTTTCTGTAAGATACCCAGGTAATAAAGACCCGCCGTTACAGTAGAGAAAAAGATGATAGTGGGTAAAACTTTAAAGGCAAAAATAAAACCCCAGCTTCCGGAAGGGTCTACCAGGCTACCAAAGAGAAAGCGGGCGCCTTCTTCGCTAAAATTCAGAAAAATTACAAAAGCTTCGCTAACTGCAGAAAAGGCTTCGGCAACGAAACCGACCTGGGTAATTAACAGACCGAAAATTACCTGGAGGGAAATACCTATTGCCACCAGGCGCCAATCAATTGCTTTTTTATTTCGGGAAAAAAGGAAGGCAACTCCAATAAAGGCAAGAATACCAATGAACGCTCTTATATAATCCACTATGTTCTTAAGTTTGCGGCCTTAAAATTAGAATTATCTGAGAGAATAAAAAAATTATTATTGTGCCCGGGCCTTCAGCAAAGCAAAAGGCGAAGCCGGGTTAGGGAAGAGGATTAACCTGCCCCATCCTTTACCTCCTCCAGGTTTACCATCACAGATGGTTAAAAGGAAGGAAACATTCAGATGCTAAGAAAGGGGGTATTCTTTATGGAACAGTAGCCGCTTTCCATCTATTTTTCAGGAAGAAAAAAGGAGCCATTACCTGTCTGGCAATGGCTCCTTTCATTTTATTTAAGTCGGGAGAAAATTAGTTTCTGCGGTTTAATTCATCGCGGATTTTGGCAGCCTTTTCATAATCTTCTTTGGCAAGGGCTTCATCCAGCATTTTATTCAGCTTATCGTTTGAAACATCCTTCAGCTGTTCCCGCTCGGGCTTTTGTTTCTTTTGTGCTTCTCTTTTTGGTTTTACTTCTTCCTCTTCCTCCGTTTCGTCGGTGAGAACAATGCCGGCTTCGGCCAAAACGGTTTCGTAGGTAAAAATAGGCACATTAAAGCGCAGGCCAATGGCTATGGCATCGGAAGGACGGGCATCCACCTCCACCTGTTTCACTCCATTTGAGCATACCACCTTGGCAAAGAAAACCCCTTCTTTTAAATCCGATATCACAATTTCTTCCACTTCAAAGTCGAAGCTTTGGGCAAAGGATTTAAAGAGGTCGTGGGTCATTGGCCGGTTTGGGATAATTTTTTCTATTTCAATGGCAATGGCCTGTGCCTCAAACATACCAATAATTATTGGCAGGCGGCGCTTCCCATTGCTTTCACCCAACACCAGTGCAAATGAACCTGACTGTGACTGACTGGAGGATAGACCCAGAATATCTAGTTTTATTTTCTCCACTTTCCGATTTTTATTATTTGGCGGCTCTTAAGGCCTCATTTAATTTTGGAACTACCTCAAAAGCATCGCCAACAATACCATAATCGGCTGCTTTGAAGAACGGAGCATCTTCGTCTTTATTAATTACGACAATTACTTTGCTGGAGTTGACCCCGGCAAGGTGCTGGATAGCTCCTGAAATTCCGACTGCAATATACAGTGTTGGGCTGACTTTTACACCTGTTTGGCCCACGTGTTCGTGGTGGGGGCGCCATCCCATATCTGAAACCGGCTTGCTGCAGCCTGTAGCCGCCCCTAAAGTTTTAGCCAGGTCTTCAATCATGCCCCAGTTTTCCGGTCCTTTCAGGCCTCTTCCTCCTGAAACCACAATATCGGCTTCCGGCAATAATACATCACCTTCCTGCTTTTCAATATTTTTAATTTGTACGCCAAAGTCTGCATCGCTCAACTGGGCATCAAAGGTTTCAATGGTAGCACTGCTTCCACTTTCATTCAGCTCAACGGCATTTTTCCTGATCCCGATAATTTTTACATCGGAAGTCATCTCTACATTGGCAAAGGCTTTGCCTGTATAGATGCTACGGGTAACCTTAAAGCCTCCATTGGTATCGGGCAAACCAGTTACATTCGAAACAAAGCTGCCATTGATTTTAATGGCTACACGCGCAGCTACCGGGTCGCCTAAGGCAGATTTTGCCAGCACAACAAACCTGGCGCCTGTTTTTTCAATGGCCTGTGCCAATACGCTTGAATAAGCCTGTATGATCCCATTGTTCAGGCGCTCATCGTTTACATGCAGCACCTTTGCAGCACCAAAATTTCCTGCTTTTTCCAGCTCTGCCTGGTCAATCTGGCCAAGGAAGAGAGCTGTAACATCGCCCTGATTCATGGCAGCGCCATAAGCTATGGCCTCCAGTGATGATTTTTTGATGGCCCCGTCGGCACTTTCTATAAATACTAAAACTGACATATATAAAAATTTCTTAGGTACACGATAAAATAATAAGTAAGAGAGTCTGACAGAAGATTAGATTACTTTCGCTTCATTTTTAAGCAGGCGAACCAGTTCATCCACATTATCTTTGTCGATCATTTTAACCTCGCCTTTAGGGGCAGGGAGCTCATAATTGTCAAGCTTTGTTTTGGTTTCGGCCTGTGCAGGCTCTCTTACCTCCAGCTTTTTAGTCCGGGCCGACATAATACCGCGCATGTTCGGTATTTTCCATTCGGCAATTGGTTCCTGGCAACCGGCCACAAATGGCAGGTTTAGCTCAAGTGTTTCTTTACCACCTTCAATTTCGCGGGAAAGGGTGGCCTTTCCACCATCAATATCCAGCTTCATAACCGGCGATACAGAAGGGAGGCCCAGCATTTCAGCTACCATTCCGTGCACCATACCACCATTAAAGTCGATGGATTCGCGCCCCATCAGGATAAGATCGTAATTTCCTTCTTTTGCTACCGCGGCAATTTGCTGTGCTACAAAATAGGAATCGGTTGGGAAAGCATTGATGCGGATGGCATCATCGGCACCAATGGCCAAGGCTTTACGGATGGTAGGTTCAGTATCAGCTTCACCAACATTAAGAACGGTTACAGTGCCTCCGCTGGCTTCTTTCAACTCAACGGCACGGGCGAGGGCATAATCATCATAAGGGCCAATGATAAACTGTACGCCTGCTGAATTTAGTTTGGTGTTATTATCCGAAAAAGAGATTTTGGAAGTAGTATCCGGTACGTGAGTAATACAAACAAGTATCTTCATAAACTAAAAATTATTAATGAATGCTAAAATATAACCTTAAATTTGACCCGAAGTTACGGATTTACAGAAAAAATCAAAATAGAACAAAAATGTTATGCATGCAGAACGAATCAGTCAGTTGAAGAAATTTTTAGAAGATGATCCGAATGATCCATTTCTCCTGTACGCCCTTGCTACGGAATATGTAAAAGAAGCTCCACAAACCGCCTTAACTTATTTTGAGCAGCTCCTGCTGGAGCATCCGGATTACGTCCCAACTTATTACCATGCTGCCGCCCTTTACACAGATTTAGACCTTCAGGATAAGGCGGAGGAAGTCTACAAAACCGGTATTATTAAAGCTCGACAGGCTGGGGATTCTCATGCCTTACGGGAGCTGCAAACCGCCTACACCAACTGGCAGTTCGAGAATGATTAATGGGCAGTAAGCTTTGTTTTCTTTTTCCTCCACCGAACGATACAACTAAATCAGCACTACCAGCTTCCCGAACTGCCTTCCCTCCTTCATGGCATCGAAAGCCTCCATTATACTATCAAACGGCAGCGGCTCCTCCATGATGGGCTCTAGTTGATGGTTTTCAACAAAGCGGATCATCTCCTGGAACTCTTCATCATTTCCCATGGTAGAGCCCTGCAAACGAATCTGTTGCCAGAACATTTTATGCAGAGGAATATTGGCCGGAACGCCTAAAGTAGCTCCATAATACACCAGCCGCCCTGCAGGTCGCAAAGTATCGATCAGCTGAACCATTGGATTTCCTCCGGCGCTGTCGATAATAAGATCAAAGCCCCCCTCAGCCGCCTTTTTAGCTGCTTTATGCCACCCTTCTTCTTTGTAATTAAAACCTCCTTTAGCACCCAATTTTACGGCATAATCAATTTTTTCCTGACTCCCGGAGGTTACCCATACTTCTGCACCAGCAGCCATGGCAAACTGAAAAGCAAACTGAGCAACGCCTCCGCCTACACCACTTATCAGCACCTTCTCCCCTGCCTTTAGCTCCCCTTTTGTGAATACAGCCCGGAAAGCAGTTAAGCCGCCAAGGGGAAGCGCCGCGGCCTGGGCTGTGCTCAGGTGGGCCGGCTTATCAGCCAGGCGATCCACTGAAACGCATATATATTCAGCAAAAGTGCCGTCGACCGGCATACCCAGTATTTTATAGTCTGCCGACTGTACCGCAGGATTACCACCCCAGCCCACATTGGGGTTAATAATTACCTCACGTCCTACCCATGGTTCACCCTCAGGGCTACCAGCCCTGATGACCTGACCAGCTCCATCTGAACCAAGCGTTACCCCTTCCTGAATGCCAGGATATTTCCCTTCGCGTATCCATTGATCGCGATGATTGAGCCCTGCTGATTTTAGGTGCACCAGTACCTCTCCTCTTTTGGGTTCAGGCTGCGGTTTATCTATAACGGAAATTTGGCCGGGACTGGCTAAGACAAGTGCTTTCATATTAAAAAGGTTAAAGCGCAAAAATGAAAAATAGCAATAGCTGGTCGCAAAGGTACAAATTATTGGGGGTTAGGCAAGAAAGGATGGAAGGGCAAAATGTGAAGAAGAAACTCCTACAGCTGAGCTGGTGCGCGTTTGTAAGGTGTACCTTCTCAGTTATTTAGCATCCGTTGTAAAAGCACGCCAGTGGGTCCTACTTGAATGTCATTTATTAAACTGAGCGATAACTGGTTCCTTCTACGCTAAACACGCGTAATTAGGGGAAAGAATAATTAAAACAGTAAATTAAATAATAAATTATAGATTTTGTTTAAGAAATGGTATACTAAAGATATCACTACCAAACACATGAGCTATGCTACTTTCCAAACTAAAGCTTCTTCCACTTATGGTACTTCTATTTCTTCTTATCTCCTGCGAAACAGAGGAAGTTATGCCTGAATATTCTGAAAGTGGGGAGGATATTTTTGCAGCCTATGTTAATGGAGAACTGTGGCTCCCAAAGGGTAGACCCCACCTGTTTTCGACCAACCTGAGGGTAAGTTATAACATTGATGAAAGATATGGTGGTGGTGTTTTGTTTATTAAGGCCTATAGAGTTACAGATACGCAGGACGAAAGCATTTTTCTCTCTATGAGCGGGGTTAATAGTGAAGGGGTTTACAGTTTAGATGATCCAGAAACCGGGATGATTACATTCCAGGATGAGGATTGCTACTATGGGGATGGGAAGGGATATTCAGATGATGTTCCTGCTTACCGAGAAGGAACTCTGGAAATTACTAAACTTGATACAATCAACAGGATAATTTCCGGAAGATTTAATACTACGCTGACCAAATTAGGTTGTGATACTATACGAATTAATAATGGGATATTTGATTTTAAACTTTAAAAACTCGGCTAAACACCATTTTCCTTTAAATATTGGTCTGGGATAGTTCTCTTCCTACCTCACGGGCACCTCCCAGAATCTTCTGACCCTGCTTTTCAAAAATTTCTTTTGGCCAGTTACACACTGACTTAAAAAGTTTAATAAATACTCACCTTTTTTAATAGGGCTGCTGCATTAATGACAGAATAAAGATCAAAGAAAGAGGGAAGATACCCCTTAAAGAGAAAATTCTCCAAGATATTTCTTTTTGGCCGGTTGCCCAATATAAAAATTGACAGATTATATTGTTAGCCTTTAACTCTTCTAGGCTTTCAGCAGTAGTATAAGCTTAATATCCATCAGCCTTACTAATTACGGAGATAAGGAGTGGAAAAACTTTCATTATTCCCCTCTGCCGCCAGTTTAGCGGAGCCTTCGGGGCGCCCTGGGATAACCTGTGGTTTATCCCTAGCTATACATAATAAAATGGCTTCACTCACCGGGCTCCCGACTCACCACTTCCAGATATAAATCCTCAACTTTTTTGCGGGCCCAGGGAGTTTTGCGCAGGAATTTAAGGCTGCTCTTGATGCTGGGTTCATGATTGAAGCTGTTGATATTGATAATCAGCCCAAGCTGCTTCCAGCCGAAATGCGCTACCAGATGATTAAGAATCATTTCCAGCGTTTTTCCATGGAGGGGGTTATTAGGCTGCTCCTCTTTCTTCATGATAGCCGGAGTTTAGAAAGGTGCATTATCATCTTCAGGGAAACTGGTATAGCCAAAGCCAGAACCACCAGGTTTACCTTTGGCATCTTCGTTAAGCTTGCTCCCCAAAGTAATGGTGCCGCCGCTGCCGCCGGCAAGAGAGCTGACGGGCGTAAAATTACCCATCCCACCTACACTCATAGGGCCTTGTCCGTCGAGGTCGGTAAAGCGGGTATACTTGCCGATAAATTTCAATTGTACAGTATCGAGCGAGCCGTTACGGTGCTTGGCGATAATTACCTCACCCACTCCCTGCAGCGGCATACCTTCTTCGCTTTCCATGATGCCATAGTATTCCGGGCGGTAAAGAAACATTACCATATCAGCATCCTGCTCGATGGAACCCGATTCACGAAGGTCGGAAAGCATCGGTCGCTTATCTCCACCCCTTGTTTCAACGGCACGGCTAAGCTGGGAGAGGGCAATTACCGGCACGCTTAGTTCTTTTGCCAGGTTCTTGAGGGCCCGCGAAATAGAGGCAATTTCCTGTTCGCGGTTTCCTTTGCCTCCACCACTTTTACTACTATCACCCGACATCAGCTGAAGGTAGTCAATAATCACCATCTGGATGTCGTGTTGGGCTTTTAATCGGCGACATTTTGCACGTAGTTCCAGAACGGAAAGGGCTGGGGTATCGTCAATAAATATGGGTGATTCTGTGAGGCGGGCTGTTTTGTGCACCAGCTGCTCCCACTCGTAATCGGCAAGGTTTCCTTTTTTAATTTTTTCACTTTCCAGCTCTGCCTCAGCCGAAATCATCCTGTTTACCAGCTGAACAGCGGACATCTCCAGGGAGAAAATGGCCACGGGTTTTCCAAATTCTACCGCCGCATTTCGCATGGCCGAAACCACGAAAGCGGTTTTACCCATGGCAGGACGGGCAGCGATAATGATAAGGTCGGACTTTTGCCAGCCTGAGGTTACGCGGTCAAGCGCACTGAAGCCGCTTGGCACTCCGGTTAAGCCGTCGGTATGTTCCTTTTTAGCCTCAAGCTCCTGAATAGCATCACGCATAATGGATCGCATATCGGCATAGTTCTTCCGGATATTGGATTCCGAAACCTCAAAAAGGGCAGACTCTGTACGGTCCAGCAGCTCGAACACATCATTCGAATCTTCGTAGGCATCGCGCTGTATTTCCCCGGCGATACGAATCAGCTTTCGCTTAATAGCCATCTCGGAAATAATACGGGCGTGGAATTCGATGTTAGCCGCCGAGTTTACCCGCGTGGTTAGCTCTGTAATATAAAACGGTCCTCCCACAAATTCCAGCTTTCCGCGCTTACGCAGCTGATTCGTTACGGTAAGTAAATCAACCGGTTCGGAATCATTAAAAAGGTCTACAATGGCTTCATAAATAACTTTGTGCTGGTCTTTATAAAAGCTGTCGGATTTTAATATATCGATAACTGCTGTAATCGCTTCCTTCTCCAACATGAGGGCACCTAATACCGCTTCCTCCAGGTCGGTTGCCTGTGGAGGAAGTTTTCCCATCAATGCGCCTGGCTCTGAGGAGGTAAACTCTTTCCCACCTGACGACTTTTTTCCTGCTGTCCCTTTTGCGTAATCCATGGAGCAAAATTATCATTTCTGAGACAAACTTGTCCACATATTATTAACATTCCTAATATTTAATGTTTGCCCGGAGCCCATTTTATTCTAACTTTGGATACTCAATATTTTCCGATTCATGAATAAAAACAGTCAGCAAATTCATTTTATAGCCATTGGAGGAAGTGTAATGCACCACCTGGCTATTGCCTTAAAAAAAGCAGGTCATCAGGTAACAGGTTCCGACGACGCATTCTTCGACCCTTCCCGCTCTAATCTTGAAAAACATGGATTACTCCCTTCCAGTGATGGCTGGGATGCCAGTAAAATCCATAGCGATCTGGATGCAGTTATCCTGGGAATGCATGCCCGTGCTGATAACCCGGAACTCCAAAAGGCGCAGGAATTAGGGCTGAAAATTTATTCATTCCCTGAGTATATCTACCAGCACAGTCGCGATAAGCAAAGGGTAGTAATTGCCGGGAGTCATGGCAAAACAACCATTACCTCTATTATTCTTCATGTGCTGCGCCACAATAAGCGCGAATTCGATTACCTGGTTGGCGCAGAACTGGAAGGTTTTGATGGGATGGTTAAGCTCTCCAATGCCCCCCTAATCATCATTGAAGGCGATGAATATACTACTTCTCCTCTCGATAAAACACCCAAATTTCTCCACTACCATCACCATATTGGCTTAATCAGCGGCATTGCCTGGGACCACATGAACGTTTTCCCTACCGAAGAAGCTTATGTGAAGCAGTTCGAACTTTTTGCCGATGCTACCCCAAAAGGCGGTTCGCTGGTAATTTGCAGCGAAGATAATATTGCCACCATCATAGCCAATAAACAGCGCGAAGATGTAAATACCCTTATGTATGGCATCCACCCTACTGTAAAAAAAGGCGAGCAGCTTTACCTGAAAACCCCTGTAGGCGATTTACCAATAGAGGTGTTTGGCAGCCATAATATGCAGAATATTAGCGGAGCCTACCAGGTATGTAAGCGTATAGGCATAACTGACAAACAGTTTTACGAGGCTGTTGGCTCCTTTAAAGGCGCAGCTAAAAGAATGCAGCTCCTAAAAAAGAATGAGCAAACGGCCATTTACCGCGATTTTGCCCACGCCCCCTCTAAACTGGAAGCAAGTGTAAAAGCGCTAAAAGAGCAATTTCCTAATCGCCATCTGCTGGCCTGCCTTGAATTACATACCTTCAGCAGCCTCAATAAAGATTTTCTTCCTCAGTATAACCATTCATTTGCAGCTGCCGACACACCTGTGGTATATTATAACCCTCATGTAGTAGAACAGAAAAGAATGGCCCCTATTAGTGAGGAGGATATTAAAAAAGCGTTTGGCCATGAGAAGCTCCAGGTTTTTTCAGATGTCCGAAAGCTCGAGGATTTTATCAGAACTCAACCGCTGGCTAACACTAACCTACTGATGATGAGCTCCGCGCAGTTTGGTGGAATTGATTTACAGAAGCTGGCCGACAAACTTATTTAACACAAGCTGGTTTCATAAAATACCCTTTAACAGGTACAAATAAGCATGATGCATAATTTTCCATCGAACCTAAAACTAAAAAACCCTCTGGCTGTATTCGATATTGAGTCTACAGGCATCAATGTGTGTACCGATCGCATTGTGGAAATTTCTGTCATAAAGCTGCTTCCGGATGGAAAGCAGGAAACCTATACTTACCGGGTTAATCCAACCGTCCCCATTCCGGCCGAAGCCAGCATGATACACGGTATTTATGATAAGGATGTAAAGGACGAGCCCCGTTTTGAGGAAATAGCCCCGGTACTGAACAGAGTACTGAACGGGTGCGATTTGGGAGGCTTTAACCACCTGAAGTTCGATATCCCCATTCTGATGGAGGAATTTTCAAGGGCCGGCATTGAGTTCGAAATTAAAAACCGGAAGCTGATTGATGCACAAAAAATATTCCATTTAATGGAAAAACGTACACTTTCTGCAGCCTATAAATTTTATTGCGAAAAAGATTTAGCCGATGCACATAGTGCCGAAGCGGATACCAAAGCGACACTAGACGTTATTCTGGCGCAAATCGAGCGCTATGAAGGACAAACGGTAGAGGACAGCCAGGGTAATAAAATTGGAATTTTACAAAACGATGTAGAGCAGTTACACAAACTTTTTAATCACCAAATGGTCGATTTAGCAGGTAGGTTCGTATATAATCAGGACGGGGTGGAAGTATTTAATTTTGGGAAACACAAATTTCGCCCGGTACTCGAAGTACTTAAAGAAGAACCTGGCCTGTACGACTGGATGATGAGAGGAGAGTTTCCGATTGACACCAAAAAAAAGTTAACCGAATTGAGGCTCAAATCTTTAAACAACGCTTTTTAAATTTTTCAAAAACCTGGTTCTTTTTTAACAAAAAAATAGCTAAACTATAAAGGAAAAAGACAGCACTATTTTTTACATGAGACTGCTTTCTTTTTAAAGCACAACTTAGATTTTTTAATTCTTTCAAATAATGGCAAAAACTATCATTGTCTCCAACAGGCTCCCGGTCAAAATACAGAAGGTCAATAATGAGCTGGTTTACCAGCCAAGTGAAGGCGGTCTGGCGACAGGATTGGGCTCAATTTACAAAGAGGGCGATAATGTGTGGATTGGCTGGCCAGGCTTGTATGTAGACAATAAATCTACAAAAGAAAAGATTAACGACGAGCTCAAAAAAAACAATATGCGACCTGTTTTCCTCACCGAAGAGGAAATCCGGGACTATTATGAAGGCTTCAGCAATGAAACCCTCTGGCCTACTTTCCATTATTTTAATAATTATGCCATCCATGAACAGTCTCTCTGGGAGGCCTATGTAACGGTTAACCAAAAGTTTTGCAAAGAAATAATCCGGATTGCAGAACCGGGCGATACCATCTGGATACATGATTATCAGCTCCTGATTCTTCCACAACTTGTCCGGTATAAATTGCCGGAAAGCAGCATTGGTTTCTTTCTGCACATCCCCTTCCCTTCTTACGAAGTTTTCAGGCTACTGCCCTGGCGTAAAGAGTTGCTAAACGGGCTTTTGGGTGCCGACTTGATTGGCTTCCATACCTATGACGATATGCGCCACTTCCTGAGCTCCGTAAACCGGATTGTTTCCCTTTCGCATACAAACGGGCAGGTTGAGGTCGAAAACAGGCGGGTGCTGGTAGATGCCTTTCCCATGGGCATCGATTACGAAAAATACCACGAAACTGCCGGGTCGGCCGAAACTATTAAAAAGGAAGTCCGCTATCGCACTTCCATCGGAGAAACAAAGCTTATAGTAAGCATTGACCGCCTCGACTACTCCAAGGGGATTCCCAACCGCCTGCTGGCTTTTGAGGAATTCTTCAAAAAATATCCGAACTGGAAGGGAAAGGTTTCTCTCCTGATGGTACTCGTTCCTTCGCGCGATAAGGTGGAGCGGTACAAAGAGCTTAAGGAAGAAATCGACGAGCTCGTTGGACGTATCAACGGGCAATTCGGTCGTTTAAACTGGACCCCGGTTCATTACTTCTATCGCTCCTTTCCGCTCAATTCTCTTTCGGCCTTTTATCGTATGGCCGATGTAGGTCTGGTAACCCCTATGCGCGACGGCATGAATCTGGTGGCAAAGGAATATATTGCCAGTAAACTGGATAAAACCGGCGTGCTGGTCCTGAGTGAGATGGCAGGGGCATCCAAAGAGCTGCTCGATAGCATTCTTATCAATCCAAACGATGTGGACCAAATGGTGGAGGCGCTGAATACCGCCCTTACCATGCCCAAGGCAGAGCAAAAACGCCGGATTGAAACCATGCAGAGCAGTCTGCGGAAATACAATATCCACCATTGGGTTAAGGTATTTATGGATCGCCTCCATTATATTAAGGAAAGACAGATGCTCCTTTCTACTCAGCTGCTCGATGCCGAAATTACGGAAGAAATCAGTGAGCGCTATGCTTCGGCAAAACGCAGACTTATTTTTGCAGATTACGATGGCACTCTAAGTCCTTATACCGACGACCCTACCGCTGCCGGCCCCGATAAAGAGTTACTGCAGGTTTTAAAGACGCTGTCGCAGGATGAAAAGAATAAAATCATCATTATTAGTAGCCGTGACAGAAATACCCTCAAGTGTTGGTTGGGACACCTCAATATTGATATGGTGGCCGAGCACGGCGTTTGGCTAAAAGAGGCAGGCGAGGATTTTCAGTTGATTGACAAAGTGGAGAATCGATGGAAATACGAGATTCGCCCCATCCTGGAAGATTACGTTGGCCGCACGCCGGGTTCCTTCCTCGAAGAAAAGGACTATTCCCTCGTGTGGCATTATCGGCGGGTAGAAACAGGCCTTGGAGAACTCAGAATGAGGGAACTGACCAGCCATATGAAGTACCTGGCTCCTAATATGAACCTGCAGGTGCTTGATGGTGAGTGTATTGTTGAGGTAAAAAGCCTTGAAGTAAATAAAGGAAAGGCTGCAGGCAGGTGGCTTGAAAAGTATGGTGATGCCGATTTTATTATGAGTTTTGGCGATGACTGGACGGACGAAGACACCTTTAGGGTAATGCCTGAACATGCCCTAACCATAAAAGTAGGAAGTGCGCCTTCTATTGCAGAGTACCGGACCCATTCATACAAAGAGGTCCGGAAACTGCTTCGCACCCTGTCGCAAACGAACCGCTTAGTTAATAACCATCATAAGGAATAACAGGGAATACCCACTTAAAAATGACATCAAAAAAGGCAGCGCTACTTAATGGGGCGCTGCCTTTTTTTGAAATAAACAGGTTCTCTCCTTCCTTAACCAACCATCAAATCTATTGCCGATTTATTTTTAGAGGGCAGGGCGGTTTCCCCCATCAGGTAAGTATCTACAGCACGGGCAGCTTCTCTACCTTCGGATATCGCCCACACTACCAATGACTGCCCCCTGCGCACATCGCCTGCTGTAAAAATATTTGGAATGTTCGTCTGATAATTTGTGGCATACACATTGCCTCGTGCATCCAGTTCTATGCCCAGTTCTTCCAGCAGCCCTTTTGGCTGGGTATGCACAAAGCCAATAGCAATAAGGGCCAGCTCACAGGGAATTTCTCTTTCACTCCCTTCCACTTCAAAAAAAGCCATTCGGCCACTCTCATCTTTTCTCCACATCACATCCACCACTTTAACAGCGCGGAGCCGTCCTTCTCCATCCCCTACAAATTCCTTGCTTTGCATGGCCCAGTTACGCTCACACCCTTCTTCGTGAGAGCTGGAAGTCCGGAGAATCAGCGGCCATTGGGGCCATGGGTTTTCCTCACTCCGTTCCAGTGGAGGTTGTTGCAGGAGCTCAATCTGGCTCACCGATTGTGCCTTCTGCCGGTTAGAGGTCCCCACACAGTCGGCACCCGTATCGCCACCACCAATAACCACCACGTTTTTCCCCTCGGCCCAAATCTCTTCTGCGCCTATTGCTTCACCATTCAGCCTGCGGTTTTGTTGGGTAAGGAAGTCCATGGCAAAATGAACGCCTTGGAGCTCCCGACCTTTCAAAGGAAGATCACGCGGTACTTCAGCACCACAGCAAAGCACTACGGCATCGAAAGTATTATTAAGCTCTTCCGCAGATATATCTTTTCCTACATGGGTATTGGTTCTGAATTGCACTCCTTCAGCTTCCATGACCTGTACCCGACGCTCAATTACCCATTTTTCCATTTTAAAATCCGGTATCCCATAGCGAAGCAGTCCGCCAGGCTGGCTATTCTTCTCAAAAATGGTTACCTCATGCCCCGCTTTATTTAATTGTGCAGCTGCGGCAAGTCCTGCCGGACCGGAACCTACCACAGCCACCCTTTTGCCTGTCCGGTTTTGTGGTGGATCCGCCTTTATCAGCCCCAGCTTAAAAGCTTTTTCAGCAATAGACTTTTCGATAAACTCAATGGCTACAGGGGGCTTATTAATACCCAATACACAGGAGGCTTCGCAGGGTGCAGGGCAAATGCGGCCGGTAAATTCAGGGAAATTGTTGGTGCGGCTCAGCACTTCAATCGCTCCTTCCCAATCGCCACGATAGGCGGCATCGTTAAAATCAGGAATATTATTACCGAGGGGGCAGCCGTTATGGCAGAAGGGGACTCCACAATCCATACAACGGGCAGCCTGCTCTTTTCTTAGCTGTTCATTCTCCTTTTCGTAAAGCTCATTAAAATCATTTACCCGCACCTTCGGGTCCCGCTGTGGCGGTAATTCCCGCTTATATTCTTTAAATCCTGTTATCTTTCCCATAGTAGTTTCTTTTTAAACAGCCTGCTTTAACTTGTTCTTTCTACTTTCCAATACCGCTTTATACTCTCCCGGCAGTACTTTAGTGAATTGGCTGAGCGATTCTTTCCAATTTGATAAAAGGCTTTTGGCCAGGCTACTTCCGGTAAACTTCTGGTGATTTTCCAGCAGCTGGCGAAGTATTTTCTCATCATCGAACTCTATCGGCTCAAAATCCACCATTTCTTTGTTACAGCGCTGCAATAGTCTCTTTTCGGAGTCAAAGACATAGGCCATTCCCCCGCTCATTCCTGCAGCAAAATTCCGCCCGGTTTCTCCCAGAATCACTACCGTTCCGCCCGTCATATATTCACAGGCGTGGTCGCCCACACCTTCCACCACTGCCGTAGCGCCAGAGTTTCGAACACAAAAGCGCTCGCCTGCCAGCCCGTTAATATAGGCCTCTCCTGAGGTAGCTCCGTAAAATGCCACATTCCCAATCAGGATATTTTCTTCCGGCTTAAAGGAGGAGCTGACATCCGGATACACAATTAACTGGCCACCGGATAAGCCCTTCCCGAAGTAATCGTTGGCTTCTCCTTCCAGCTCCAGACGAAGCCCCGGGGCGGCAAAAGCACCAAAGCTTTGTCCGGCCGAGCCCTTGAACCGGAAATGAATACTTCCTTCGACCAAGCCTTCTTTTCCAAACTTCTTGGAGATTTCATTCGACAAAAGAGTGCCGATGGCCCTGTCGGTATTTATAAGTTCAAAAGAAGCTCTTACCGGCTCTGCCTGCTCAAATGCTTTCCCTGCTGCTTCCACTAACTGCCAGTCCAGCACATTATTTATTGGGTGGTCCTGCTCCATTTGTTTAAATAAACCTACTTCCGGACCAGCAGGAGCACGGTAAAGAATAGGTCGAAGATCCAGTTCCTTAATTTTCCAGTGCTCAATATTATCGCGGATTTTCAGGACATCTGTCTGACCAATCATTTCATCGACCGTACGGAAACCAAGCAAAGCCATTATTTCGCGTAAATCCTCGGCCAGGAAATGGAAAAGATTTACCACATGCTCCGGTTTACCTGTAAAGAGCGCCCGAAGTTCAGGGTCCTGGGTAGCGATGCCCACAGGACAGGTATTGAGATGGCACTTCCGCATCATAATACAACCCTCCACAATGAGGGCAGCTGTGGAAACCCCCCATTCCTCCGCACCCAGAATGGCTGCAATGGCAAGATCGCGCCCGGTACGCATCTGGCCATCGGCCTGCACGGTAATGCGGCTCCTCAAATTGTTCTTCACCAGTGTCTGATGCGTTTCAGCCAACCCAAGCTCCCAGGGGATACCGGCATGGCGAATAGAACTGAGTGGCGAAGCGCCGGTTCCTCCATCAGCACCGGATATCAGTACCACATCGGCTTTCGCTTTGGCCACACCAGCCGCAACTGTACCTACTCCTGCCTCAGATACCAGCTTCACATTAATACGGGCTTCCCTGTTGGCATTCTTCAGGTCGAAAATAAGCTGTGCAAGGTCTTCAATAGAATAAATGTCGTGGTGTGGTGGTGGGGATATCAAGCCTACGCCGGGAGTAGAGTGCCGAACTTTGGCAATCCATTCATCTACTTTGTGGCCCGGCAACTGTCCGCCTTCACCAGGCTTTGCACCCTGCGCTACTTTTATTTGAAGCTCCTCGGCATTACTCAGGTAAAAACTGGTCACACCAAACCGACCCGATGCTACCTGCTTAATGGCAGAACGCTCCCAGTCCCCATTGGCTTTTCGGGCAAAACGAGCCTCATCTTCCCCACCTTCGCCACTATTGCTTTTCGCGCCAATCCGGTTCATGGCAATGGCCAGGGTAGAATGCGCTTCATGAGAAATGGAGCCGAAAGACATTGCTCCTGTGGCAAAACGCTTCAGGATATTTTCTTTTGGCTCCACTTCTTCCAGTGGAACAGGTTCACGCTTCTCAAAATCGAGGAGCCCTCTCAGCGTGCAGGCTTTCTCTGTCTGGTCGTTGATGTACTGCGCATATTTTTTATACAGCTCAAAGTCGTTCCGGCGCGTAGAGTGCTGCAGAAGATGTATTGTTTCAGGATTCATCAGGTGAAATTCTCCATCGCGCTTCCACTGGTAAAAGCCTCCGGCTGGCAGGCGATGAATTTTTTGCTCCGGATAAGCAAATTGGTGGCGTACCAGCACCTCTCTGGCAATTCCATCGAAGCCTATTCCTCCAAGGCGCGAAATAGTCCCCTCGAAGCATTTCCTGATTACCTCCTCTCCCAACCCGAGTGCTTCAAAAATCTGGGAGCCCTGGTAGGACTGCAGGGTGGAAATGCCCATCTTAGATAGAATCTTCAGTAAGCCCCCGTTAATTCCCCTGATGTATTGCTCAATCGCTTTTTTATCTTCCTGCCCTTCCCACGGCTTTTGCTGCTTATTGAGTGTTATAATCGACTCATAAGCCAGGTAAGGAAAAACTGCGCTGGCTCCATACCCAATAAGAGTGGCAAAATGGTGGGTTTCCCAGGCATCACCTGCCTCAATTACCAAACCTGCTTTTGTTCGCAGGCGCTTTCGAATCAGGTGGTGCTGCACAGCCCCTGTTGCCAGTAAAGAGGGTACAGGAGCCTGAGTAGCATCTGCTCCTTTATTCGAAATTATGAGAATGTTGTAGCCATCCTGAATTGATTCTTCAGCCTCCCTGCAAATGCGGTCAACTGCCCCTTCGAGTCGGTCAGGCTGACCATCGGCCATAAAGAGGGCGGAAATAAGCTTATGCCGGTACCCATGCTGCTCCAGCTGGGTAATCGTCATCATGTTTTCGTGGGTAAGTACCGGCTGAGAAATATGGACCTGCTTACAATGTTCCGGGGTTTCATCCAAAATATTCAGGCCTACTCCAATGCGGGTAAAAAGAGACATAACCATTCGCTCCCGGATGGGATCAATTGGCGGATTACTCACCTGGGCAAACAGCTGCTTGAAATAATTGGACAGGTGCTGACTTTGGTTAGAAAGCACAGCCAGAGGAGTATCTGCCCCCATGGAGCCAATAGGCTCTTTTCCAAGGCTGGCCATAGGTGCTAAAATAGATTTTAAATCCTCAGAAGTATAGCCATAAGCTTGCTGGCGCTGCATCAGGTTTTCCTCCTCAACCTTAAAAGCAGGAATACTTGGAGGCAACAATTCACGGAGTTTTATCCTGTTGTGGCGCAACCATTCCCGGTAGGGACGACGGTTCGCGACCTCCTCTTTAATTTCCGCATCTTTGATCAGTCGGCCTTTTACCAGGTCCACAACCAGCATTTTACCTGGCTGCAAACGCCCTTTTTCCAGTACCTCCTTCTGCGCTACAGGTAAAGCACCAGCTTCGGAAGCCAGAATAACAGTTCCATCGCCCAATAGGCAGTAGCGGGAAGGACGCAGGCCGTTTCGATCGAGCATAGCTCCCACCATTCTTCCATCGGTAAAACAGATGGAGGCAGGACCATCCCATCCTTCCATTAGAGAAGCATGATATTTATAAAAATCTTTCTTTCTGGCTGACATCAGGCGGTTATCTTCCCAGGCTTCAGGCACCAGCATCATCAGGGCATGAGGCAGCGAGCGTCCCCCCATCACCAGCAACTCCACCAGGTTATCGAAATTGGCCGAATCGGAATGCTCGCCATTGCAGACGGGAAGCAACATTTCCAGCTCCTCTTTGCTAAAGAGCGGAGAGCTCATGAGCGCTTCCTTGGTCTTCATTTTATTTACATTCCCACGAATGGTATTGATTTCACCATTATGGGCAATATAGCGGAAGGGCTGTGCCAGTTTCCATTGTGGAAAAGTATTGGTTGAAAAGCGCGAATGAACCAGGGCCAGAGCCGATACCACCCGCTCATCCTGTAAATCAAGATAATAGCTCCTTACCTGATCGGTCCTTAGTTGCCCTTTATAAATGATGGTTCGGGATGATAAGCTGGCATAGTAAAAATCGCCGTAATTTCCTTCTACCGTATGGCCGATGGTGTGAGTGGTATAATTTCTGAATACATAGAGTTTTCTTTCCAGCGCATCCTCCTGCAGTTGCGAATCCATGGATTCGACAAACAACTGCTCAATTTTAGGTTCTGTACTAAGGGCTGTTTCGCCTATTCCCTTCCGGTTTACCGGCACCTGCCGGTAGCCGATTATCCTCAGCCCTAACTTTTCAGCGGCTTCCGCTAATACTTCCCTGCAGCGGTCCCGCACTTTTTCTATGGCCGGGAAAAACACCATACCTACCCCGTAAGCGCCTGAAGGTGGAAGGGCAATCCCTTCTTTTTTAGACTCTTCCGACAGAAAGGCATGGGGTATCTGAAGCAGGATTCCTGCCCCGTCGCCTGTTTCGGGTTCACAGCCACAGGCGCCACGGTGCTCCATATTTTCAAGCATTCGAAGGGCATTGGCTACCGTTTTGTGCGATTGAAGGGCGTGAAGATTTGTAATAAAGCCGATACCACAGGCATCGTGTTCAGTTTCTGGCAGGTATAGAGAGCGGGTATCTTTCATCATTACGCATACGGGTTTTACACTCTTGCCTCAGGACAAAAGCAGGTTAGAAAAACTGAAAAGATATGAAGGCACAAAGCAAGTCCTGAAACAGGAACTAAGAATCTCTGAACGCCTGGCTGCTGGTTAAAAAGTTGGGTTTCTATTTAAGTTCGGGACCATTTAATGGTCATGAAAATCCTGAGCTACTAAGGCTAAAAAGTCAGGACATCAAACAAATAAAACATCTACTTTTATCGTTTTGACAGAATTTTAATCAACAAAACTCTGTACAAATATAACAAAAATTCCATAAACAAAAATCATCCCCTTGGTATTGCTACTAAATGAACAGGCTCTTTTTCATTGGGTTAGGATAAAAAAAGGCGAAGAGACTAATTACAATCGTTTGAATTTTTCAGGCTTTTTTTCCTGATTTTTTTTAATTTTTCTTAAAAATTGACCGAAAAGGAGCAAAATCAACCTCTCTCCCTCAGTGGGATTGGAAACGGAGCCTTCAAATTCTGATTAAAAGCAGAAAATCTGAGAAGCTCCCTTCCTGTCATAAGTAGATACGCTTCAAAAAAAAGAGTGGCAGAAAAGGACTTAGCTTTTCTGCCACTCTTGATGAGAAAACTGTTAACCAGATAGAGTAAAGAGTAAGAGCTCTCTGCCTCCTTTACCTGGTCCAGATGCTATATTTTACCTGTTTTGCTGATAGACAGCCACTGCCTCATCCATATACTTATTTAGCTGATTAATACGGGTTTCGGGGTTCGGGTGGGTGGAGAGAAACTCCGGTGGACGAGATCCACCTGCTTTCGCCTGCATTCTTTGCCAGAAGCGTGGAGCTTCCCTCGGATCGTAACCAGCCTTCGCCATAAACATTAACCCAAGGCGGTCGGCTTCGGACTCATGCTCCCGGCTGTAAGGCAACTGTACCCCAATCTGGCTCCCCAGCCCAAAAGCTGTCATGGCTAACTGCTGGGTCATTTGCGGCTGCTGGGATAGCGCTGCCTGCAAGGTTGCACCACCTAACTGCTGCGCAAGTCCTAAAGACATCCGCTCTGCCCCGTGCTTTGCAATTGCATGTGCTATTTCGTGCCCCATTACCACCGCAACACCCGTTTTATCACGTGCAATGGGCATGATACCTTCATAAAAGGCTACTTTCCCGCCAGGCATGGCCCATGCATTGATAATATCTTCTGCTATCAGGTTAAACTCCCATTCAAAGCCTTCCACATTGTCGGCTTCTCCAATTTCCCGCATGTACTGTTCCACCGCCTGTGAAATATCTCTCCCTACTGAGCGTACCATATTAGCCCATTCCTGGTTGGAAGACAGGCGGCTGGTATCTAATACCTGTTCATATTGCTGAAAGCTCATGGCATTAATTTCTGAAGCAGGTACCAGCGACAACTGCCGGCGGCCGGTTAATGGCACTGTGGAACAGCTTTCTACGGCCAGAAGTACCAACAGGAGTAAAATGCTCATGGCATAATTCCTGTACTTTAAAAATGTTGGTTTCATAACAGTTCTTGTTTATTTAAGTTTAAGAGTAATAAATAGCCCATCAATTAAATTGTTTTTAAACCAGTACGTGAGCGGTTTGAAATACAGCTATCTTTTCAGTTATTTGTATGGTGCTGAATAGATACCTACAAAAAATTTGCCAATGAAGATTTTTGGGATCGGCAGAAACTATGCCGAACATATAAAAGAGCTGGGAAACGAGCGTCCGGAAGAACCCGTTATTTTCCTTAAACCTGATACTGCACTTCTGAGAAACGGTACCCCCTTCTATTACCCTTCCTTTTCGCAGGATGTGCACCATGAAGTGGAAATTGTAATCCGCATTTGCCGGGAAGGAAAAAATATAGAAGAAAAATTCGCGCATAAATACTACGACCAGCTAGGTATTGGCATTGACTTTACCGCACGTGACCTGCAGACAAAAGCAAAACAGAAAGGGCTGCCGTGGACCATTGCCAAAGGATTCAATGGCTCTGCCCCCATTTCTGACATGCTGCCAGTCAGCGATTTTGAAAACCTGCACAATATCCAGTTTTCTTTAGAAGTGAATGGCGAGAAACGGCAGAGTGGTAATACCAGCCATATGATTTATTCTTTTGATTATATCATCGCATACTTATCGAAATTTTTTACGTTAAAAAAAGGCGATTTAATTTACACCGGAACTCCCGAAGGGGTCGGGCCTGTTAAAGTAGGCGATCGCTTATCTGCAAGTATTGAAAATAAAACCCTCTTAGACTTTGAAGTTAAATAAGGTTCTGACTTTAATCCTATTCAATTTGTGTGCTGGAGCCATGGCTTTTGCCCAGCAGGATATTATACCAAAAGGCTATTACCTGTTCCCTATAAGGCCCGGAGAAGTCAATTACCTGGCTGGCACCATGGGCGAACTTCGGCCCGGCCATTTTCATGGGGGTATTGATATTAAAACCGGTGGTGTAATAGGCTCTCCGGTCCATGCTTCTGCCGACGGCTACATTAGCCGGATTAAAGTATCGACCAGCGGTTATGGTAACGTCTTATATATGGCCCACCCAAATGGTACGACCACCGTTTACGGTCACCTCGATACTTTTGACGATAAAATAGCTGACTATGTACGCGAGATGCAGTATCAGCAGAAAACTTTTGATATTGAGCTGTTCCCGGAAAAAGACCAGTTCAGCTTTAAAAGAGGGGAAGTTATCGGTCTCAGCGGCAATAGTGGCTCATCGGGTGGACCTCACCTGCACTTTGAAGTAAGAGATGCCCGGCAGGATGTTCTGAACCCTCTTACCTATGGCTTTGAAGAAATTAAAGACGACATTTCTCCGCTGGTATATGGTGTAGCCGTTAAACCGCTTACTACCGGAAGCCGGGTAAACCAGCAGTTCGACCGTCTCGAATTCGACCCGGTTTTGGAGGGAAATGACTATGCAATTTCTAAACCAATTGAGGTTTGGGGAAAGATTGGGCTGGAGATTGAAGCATATGATAAACTAAACGGCGCCAATAATTCAAATGGCTTCCCGTGTATAGAAATGAGTATAAACGGAGAAGAGGTTTTTAGCCATAACCTTGATAAATTTGCTTTTGCTGAAACCAGGCACATTGAAGTACATACCGATTATTCCACCCGCAAAAAAACGGGCGATAAGTTTATCCGCCTTTACAGGGCAGATGGCAATGAACTCTCCTTCTATAAGCTTAACAATAATGGAGGGGCCATCATAGCCAGAGAGGCAGATTCCCTCTACGATGTAAACATCAAGTTATCCGATGCCTACGGTAATATTCGGGAGTTGAAACTACAATTAAAAGCCAAGGCACCCGCAGAAGAGCTTACCCATAATAAAATTAAAGGAGAAGCTGAAGCCAGTATACTTGACAACACCTTAAAATTTTATGCCCCGATAAAGGAAAATACCAGCAAAATTGCCACTCTTTATGCCAACCGTATGGCTTACGAACTGGCACCTGCCTACCAGGAAGCGGACCAGGCGGTATACCTTTGGGATTTGCGTGCCGGACTGCCCGATTCAGTTAATGTTTGTGAGGAAAGTAAACACTTTAACTTTAAAGCTTTAGTCCCTGCCGGGCAGGAGTATAACCTGTACCTCTCCGGCATGGATCTTCATTTTCCTGGCAACTCCCTTTTCGATACTTTATATTTGGAAGCCAATTACCGGCAGGAAGCAGGCAGGGAAATTTTTAGAGTAGGAGAAGATGTGCAACCTCTGAAAAATAGCATTTATTTAAAACTGAAGCCACAACAGGAGTATTCCGATAAAACCCGTACGCATGCCTATTCCTATTCTGCTAATGGATACTATGGCTGGGAAGGCGGCAGCTGGGAGGGCGAACAGTTTAGCTTTCGTACCAGAAGCCTTGGAGAATATACCCTCTTAACCGATAGTGTGGCACCCGAAATTCGCCCGGTGCGGGTAAATAGCAATAGCTTATCCTTTAAGATTTGGGATGAGCTTTCCGGCATCGGTAGCTTTGAGGCTTTTGTGGATGGAGAGTGGGTGTTAATGAACTATGACCACAAGCGCCAGGTCATCTGGTCGGAAAAATTAGACCCTAAGAAGGCGTTTAAAGGCCCTGTAGAGCTGCGGGTAACAGATTTGGCCGGTAACAAACAGGTATACTCAAGCAAACTTTAATATTTATGGAACTGGAAACTGGCCAGAAGGCCCCTGAATTCACTACAAAAGATCAGGATGGAAAGGAAGTTTCTCTCTCAGACTTCCGCGGCAAAAAAGTTGTGTTATATTTTTATCCGAAAGACCAAACCCCAGGCTGCACAGCCCAGGCCTGTAACCTTCGGGATAATTATGAACTTTTGCAAAAACAGGGATATGTAGTACTGGGAGTGAGCACCGATAGTGGGGCCTCCCACCGTAAATTCATCGAAAAGCAGGAACTCCCCTTTCCGCTCCTGTCGGACGAGGACAAGAGTCTTCATGAAAAATATGGAGTTTGGAAAGAAAAAAATATGTATGGCCGTAAGTATATGGGCACGCTACGCACTACCTTTGTCATAGATGAAAAAGGAACCATCGAAGACATCATCAAAAAAGTAAAGACCAAAGACCATACCGCTCAAATTATTAAGTAAAGCTCCCATGAAGAATCAACCAAACATCGACGAACTCCAAAAGCTGGCCAGCCAAATCCGCCGCGACATTCTTCGGATGGTACATAACGTGCAATCAGGACACCCAGGAGGCTCTTTAGGATGTACCGATTATTTTACAGCCCTTTATTTTCATGTACTGGACCTGAAGCCAGGGTTTGACATGGATGGAACGAATGAAGACCTTTTTTTCCTGAGCAACGGACACATATCGCCGGTATGGTACAGCACTCTTGCCCGCAAAGGTTATTTCGATACAAAAGAATTAGGCACCTTCCGTAAAATTAACAGCCGCCTGCAGGGGCACCCTACTACAGAGGAAGGTCTCCCTGGTATAAGGATTGCTTCCGGCTCTCTGGGTCAGGGCTTATCGGTGGCCATTGGCGCTGCTCAAACTAAAAAATTAAATGGCGATAAGCACCGCGTTTTTGTTTTGATGGGAGATGGTGAACAGCAGGAAGGCCAGATTTGGGAAGCCGCCATGTATGCTGCCCATAACAAGGTAGACAACCTTATTGCCACCATCGATTGCAACGATCAGCAAATTGACGGCCGCGTGAGCCAGATTATGGGACTGGAAGATTTAGGCAAAAAGTGGGAAGCTTTTGGCTGGAGTGTGATCACCTGTAATGGAAACAATATGGAAGATGTAATCCGCCAGCTGGAATATGCCAAGTCTCTTTCAGGTAAAGGAAAGCCTGTTATGATGCTGATGCAAACAGAAATGGGGAGCGGCGTCGACTTTATGGAAGGAACCCACAAGTGGCATGGTGTAGCTCCGGATGATGAAGAATTGGAAAAAGCCCTTGCACAACTTGAAGAAACGCTTGGCGACTATTAATCTGTTTGAATAAACTATTTCTCTCAGGACTGTTAGGCCTGATATTTTTACTGGCAAAGCCTCTTTCCGCTCAAACAAGTGAGCAGGAGGCTTTGTCGGGAAAAACCCGCATCCTTTTTCTCCTGGATGCTTCAGGCAGTATGCTGGCTCAATGGGAGGGCCGGCAAACCAGGATGGATATTGCCAAAAGGCTGCTTTCCGAAACCATCGACTCCCTGAAAGTAAATCCCCGCCTCGAGCTGGCCCTTCGTGCTTATGGCCACCTGTACCCAAGCCGCTATCAAAATTGTTCCGACTCAAAACTGGAGGTTCCTTTTAGTTCAGAAAACCACGAGCAAATAAAACAAAAGCTCCACCACCTAACTCCTCAGGGCACCACCCCTATTGCTTACTCTCTTGAAAAGGCGGCAGAAGATTTCCCTGTCGATGTTAATGCCCGAAACATTATTATCATGATTACTGACGGACTGGAATCCTGTGGGGGCGATCCCTGCGCAGTGTCCAGGAAGCTTCAGGAGAAACAGGTTATTTTGCAGCCCTTCGTAATTGCCCTGGGAGCAGAAGAAGGCTTTGAACAGCAGTTCGATTGCATGGGCGATTATTACGACGCCTCCAGCATTTCCCAATTTCGCGAAGCGCTCCGTAAAACACTCACCCAAAGCCTGGGCAAAACCACCCTTACAGTAGAATTGCTTAACGAAGCCGGACAGCCCAGGGAAAAAGATATAACCGTTACGCTGCAGCACCATTACACACAGCAGGCAATTCGGAATTTCGTGCACTACCGCGACAGCCGCGGCATTACTGACACCATAGAGGTGGACCCGGTACTTCCATATGATGTAGTGCTGCATACAATTCCCCCTATGGAAAAGAAGGCAGTTCGCTTAAAAGGAGGCCAGCATAATACCCTCATGGTAGAAGTGCCAAGAGGACAGCTAACCCTCTCCCAAAAGAATCACCATGAGTATCCGGGTGGTGTAAAGGCCATTGTAAGGCGGCACCAGCAGCCACAAACGCTGTACACCCAGCCTGTGGGCAGCAGCCAGAAGTACCTGGCCGGCCAGTACGATGTTGAAGTCCTTACCCTTCCCCGCACCTATTTTTACGGGCTGGAGTTAGGAGCAGGCAAAGAAATAAATCTGGATTTGCCCGCCCCGGGCATAGCCAATATCCGCGCAGATTTTTCCGGGATCGGGGATCTTTTTGTCCTGGAAGAGGGAAATGGGCAAAAGCTAATTCACCAATTAGATGAGAAAAAATCGGTAAATTCCTTAGCTTTGCAGCCAGGGCAGTACAGGCTTGTTTTTCGGGCCCGCCAGGCACAGGGAAGCAGGTATACTAAAATCCGTGACTTCGAAATTAAATCAGGAGCAACAACCAATATAAACCTATTTGGCAGATGAGTACAAAATTCACGTACAGCGAAAAAAAAGACACCCGTTCCGGTTTTGGTGCCGGTTTAGTAGAAGCAGCCCGCAAAAATGATAAGGTAGTAGGTCTTTGTGCCGACCTTACCGGCTCTTTAAAAATGGGTGATTTTAAAAAAGAATTTCCCGACCGCTTTTTTCAGGTGGGTATTGCCGAAGCGAATATGATGGGCATCGCCGCCGGCATGACTATCGGCGGAAAAATCCCTTTTACCGGAACCTTTGCTAACTTTTCCACCGGCCGGGTATATGACCAGATTCGCCAGTCGATTGCCTACAGCGACAAGAACGTAAAAATTTGTGCTTCCCATGCAGGCCTTACCCTTGGCGAGGACGGGGCTACTCACCAGATTCTGGAAGATATTGGAATGATGAAAATGCTCCCGCACATGACCGTCATTAATCCATGTGATTATAACCAGACGAAAGCCGCCACCATGGCTATTGCAGAGTACGAAGGCCCGGTATACCTCCGCTTTGGCCGTCCGAAGGTGCCAGTGTTTACTCCTGCCGATCAAAAATTTGAAATAGGCAAAGCGCTACACCTTATTGAAGGGAGCGATGTTTCCATTTTTGCCACAGGCCACCTGGTTTGGCATGCCATAGAGGCAGAAGCCATTCTGCAGGAAAAAGGAATTAATGCAGAGGTCATTAACATCCACACCATTAAACCACTCGACGTGGAGGCTATCCTGAAGAGTGTTCAGAAAACCGGCTGTGCTGTTTCGGCTGAAGAACACCAGCTCAATGGCGGACTGGGCGATAGCATAGCACAGGTTCTTAGCCTGAAGCTTCCTTCGCCCCTTGAAATGGTGGGAGTAAATGACTCTTTCGGGGAAAGTGGTACGCCAGAGGAACTAATGGAGAAATACGGCCTCAATACCCAAAGCATTGTGGATGCCGCACTCAAAGTAGTAGAAAGAAAGTAAAACTGCCCCGGAGGAAACCTACGGTTACAGAAATTTGAATGCTGCTCCTTTCAGGGGCAGCATTTTTTATAGCTCCTCTTCAATTGGCTCCACCTTTTCCTCTACTTCCTCTGCCGGAACCGGTTGCCTTGCCTCATAGGCCTGATAAGCATACCATACCACTGCGCCTCCCAGTATAGTTAAAAAGAGAACGACCAAAAATTTAATCCAAAGTTTTCTATATCTAACTGCTGTCATGTCTTCTTAACAAGAAACCCCACGAATTGTGAGGCTTTTTTTTTATCATTCCTGATATTGAATCGTTGTTTCTACCCGTCTGTTCCAGGCCCTGCCTTCTGCATCTTCATTCTCTTTCAGGGGTTTATCTTCCCCGCCACTTATCAATTCTATTCTACCCGTATCAATGCCTCTCTCTTTAAAGAAGTACATCAGGTTTTGAACCCTTTTCATAGCTACCCTTTTATTTACTTCTTCCGAACCAATATTATCCGTATACCCTACCAGTTTTATGCGTAACTCCGGTCTCTCCTGCATTATTCTGGCTATCCGGGCCAGGCGAGGGACATAATCGGTAGTAACAAACACGCTATTAAACTCATACATTAGGTTTTGCGCTATTTTGAATTCAATCAAATTCCCTTCTATCCTCATTACCAGGTCCAGATTAGGGAGGGACTTTTCCAGGTAAGACTTTAGCTCCGCTGCCGCTACTGAAAGACTTTCCCCATCGGAGCCGATGCTAATATCCTTCCCGAACCCTGTTGATACATTTTCGAGGCCTCCCTCAGCCACTAAAGAAGCAGGATTACCTGCTGGTGTAATTTCTTTTTCAATACCTGCGGTTATTTCTTTATAAATGGAGTCTTCGAGAGCTGCTGCTATATTTACGACATCTACTTCTTCCTTCTTTTCTTCAGCAGGCCAACCTGCAAAGCTTAGACCCTGAAAGTTGGTGCGCTGCCCCAGTTCATCAATCCTGAAATTACCGCTCAACATAATTTTAGAAATGGCTGCACTATCGAGCTTAACCAATACCGGTCCGTTAATGGCGGTAAAATTCTCCGGCAACTCAACTCTTAGAATATTCCTGTTCTCTTCTTTAGGATGGTATGAAGTATAATAGAGATATTGAAAATCGCTGGTAATGGAGAAATAGGTTTCCTCCAGGGCTGTATTAATGGCCGGCCCCAGGTTGACCGGTTCCGACCAGTTGAGCCAGCTGTCGTCCAGCCTTACGGACATATAAATATCGCTTCCACCCTCCCCTTTATGCCCATAAGAACAGAAGAAAAGAGAACGGCCATCGGCTCCCATAAATGGGGCAAAATCTGCTTTTGAGGTATTAATTACTCCTCCAAGGTTTACGGGCTCTTTCCACCCGCCTTCACTATTAGGAAAAGATATATACAAGTCCTGTTCTCCTATTACCGAATCTCCTTCAATAGCCAGAAAGAGAACGTTCTGCTTATAATCCAGAAAGTAATCGGCATAGCTGCTGATGTTGATGAAATTCTCAATCTCTAATCCTTTCGGCTTGGTCCAGTCCGACCCTTTTAAGCGACTCCGGATTAAGGGGGTTCTTCGGGTTTTTCGATAGGTATTAAAGAAAATCCCCTCCTCTCCGTCGGGACTAAGGCTGGCAATGGCATTACTTTTTCTGTTATTAATCAGGGAGCCAACATTCTGTGGCTCGGACCATTGATCAGTAAGCGTATCCCGGTAAGAAACCCACACATCCTGAAAGTCTTTTTTTCCCCGCTTGTTCCCCTCATGGTGGCGACGGCTAAAATACAGTGTATTGCCATTATCAGAAATAAGCGGGCGTGCCTCTGCATAAGCAGAATTGATGGCAGTGAGCTCTTTCTTTGGAAAACCTTCACGTTCTGTTGCCTGCGTTGGGCTATCCTGGCCCTTTGCCTGCAGGATAAATACAAGCCAAACGAATACAAAAACCCTACTTATCTTATTCATCCCTAATATCCTATTCAGATGTTCATTTCTTCTATCGAAATAATCTATAATTAGAGAAAAATACAACAGGAGGTAATATCCCTTATAAAATCAAACTTTTTTAACTATTACCTTCCCAATCGCTCCTGCAAACAACTATAAATCCGAGGCCTGTGCGGCAGGATTGTTCATGAATGCGTACCTTTGCCTTATGATTTCTCAGAGACAGCTATTTCTAAACCACCTGGCCCAAACTTCGGACTTTCCACTATTACTGGAAGTGGAAAAAGCAGAAGGTGTATACGTATATGACACAAAAGGGAAAGCCTATATCGACCTGATTTCGGGCATTGGGGTAAGCAATGTAGGGCACCGACACCCAAAAGTAATTGCGGCCATTAAAGAACAGCTCGATAAGTACCTGCATGTAATGGTTTACGGAGAGTTTGTACAGGCCCCACAGGTGGAGCTTGCCCAGGCGCTGGCAAATAGCCTTCCAGCTCCCCTCGATAGCTGCTACCTTGTAAATTCAGGCAGCGAAGCAGTAGAAGGAGCCCTTAAACTGGCAAAGCGTTTTACCGGCCGGCCGGAAGTTATCAGCTGCCGCAAGGCCTACCATGGGTCTTCGCAGGGTTCCCTTTCTGTTTGTGGAGAGGAAGATTTTAAAAGAGCCTTTCGCCCACTCATACCGGGCGTGCGGCACATAGAATATAATCTGGTCGATGAGTTAAGGCATATCAATAACAATACCGCCGCAGTAATTATCGAAACCATTCAGGGAGAGGCAGGAGTGCGCTTTGCAGATCCCCAATACCTGCAGGCCTTACGCCACCGCTGTACAGAAGTGGGAGCATTGCTGATTCTGGATGAGGTGCAGGTGGGCTTTGGCAGGACGGGCCACTTCTGGGCATTTGAAGATTATGATATAGTGCCCGACATTCTATTATGCGCCAAAGGTATGGGCGGAGGCATGCCTATTGGCGCCTTTATTTCTTCGCAGGAAATTATGGGAGTGTTACGGAACAATCCGATTCTGGGACACATCACTACCTTTGGAGGACATCCGGTTAGCGCTGCTGCCGCCCTTGCTACTCTTCGGCTCATCCAGGATGAGCGGATGTACGAAGGAGCTGTCGAAAAAGGAAAACTTTTTACTGAATTACTAGTCCACCCTGCCATTAAAGCCATCAGGCAAAAGGGCCTTTTAATGGCAGTGGAATTTGAATCTTTCGAAGTGCTGAAAGCAGTCATTGACAAAGCAATGCTGAAAGGTTTAATCTCCGACTGGTTTCTTTATTGCAATAACAGCATGCGCATTGCTCCTCCATTGACCATCCAGGATGAGGAGATAAAAAAAGCCTGCCAGATTATTCTGGAGGCTATCAATGAAACTTTTACAGACTAAACGGTCAGATTCTTTTGCGAACGTGGCCGCGCAGATGAAATTTTCCTTCAGTGGCAGGAATTTGGCTATCTTCAATTATATGCAGGCTTTTAATGTTTTCGGAAAAGGAAACTGCTTTACTGATTATCTTTTGCACAGCATCAGAAATACTTTTTTCGCTGCTGGCAACTAATTTGGTCTGTCGCATATTTACAAAGGTTGATGAAATAAAATAAAGAAGATATCTTTATAACGTTCGGGATATACAATAGGTTTCAGAATTTTTTACTACTCACTGAACTACATCCCAAAATCATGCCAGACAAAACCATTAAATCAAACAAAAAAGCGGTAGTGGCTATTATTCTTTAAGCAGTATGGATGTATAAGGATTTACAAGTAATGGAGCCATGCCCAGCTTTTCCGCCCCTTCAGGTAATGGGAGTTATGCTCGTTATGGAAAGCTTCCCTTTCGAAGCTAACAGCCCGGTAAGCCTGGTAATGAGAATTTCCTCTTGCCAAACCTATTAGGTACTCTGCAAGGTACAGGCAGTAAAAAGGAAGGATAAGTAACTCGGCCTGCTGCAGCAAATGAATCCGTTCATGCACTACCAGGCTTTTTTAAGCGGGTACCGAGGCGCCACGAGCACAAATGGATAAAGGGTAATGGCTGCTGCAAAATTAAAGGTAAGCCAGTGTACCAGTTTCGTCCTGATAAACATATTTCTGATTTTTATCATCATATAAAAGTAAACATTTTTCATGCTTACACCTCTTCTCAAAGCTGCTTATTATGTAGAACACGGATTCGATAAAGTTCGCTGGTCTTATTTGCGAAAATATAACCGTATCGGCCCCTTGCTCCTGATGGGATATCGCGGTTTTGGCGACAGGAAAGAAGCCTATGTCAGCGGGAGGTTAATAGAAGACCGAAACATTCGTCCTGCCCGTGAGCAGGATAATAAATGGCATAATCTCCGGGCCATGTATAAGCGGTTTGAAAGTAATGAGATACCTGGTGCCCGCATTCAGGCAGAATTTTACGGGCAACACCTGGAATCCACGACAGATGCGGAAGGATATTTTCACTTTCAACTACCTGTGCCAACAGATATAGATACTGAGCAGACTGAACATCCTGTTCAGTTTCGCCTGCTGGATAAAATCGGCAATAACAAAGGCCCTGTTCAGGCTTCTTCTTTTATCCATATTCCTCAACAAAAGGCCGATTTCGGAGTCATTTCCGATATCGATGACACAGTCCTTCAAACCTCTGCTACCAGCTTTGTTAGGATGATGCAAAAGACGTTTTTATATAATGCAAAAACCCGCTTACCCTTTAAAGGGGTGGCCGCCTTTTACAGGGCTCTGCATGAAGGAGCGGAGATAGACAAGATTAAAAACCCGCTTTATTACGTTTCCAGCAGTCCCTGGAATCTTTACGATATGCTTGAAGATTTCCTGGAGATTCAGCAAATTCCTGCCGGGCCCCTTATGCTTCGCGACCTAGGATTGAAGGCAGAAACATTATTCCAGTCCAGCCATAAAGAGCATAAGCTGAAGGAAATTGAGAAGATTTTTTCCTGTACCGGCGATCTTCGCTTTATTCTCATTGGGGATAGTGGGCAGAAAGACCCTGAAATTTACCTGGAGGTAATAAAGCATTATCCAAAAAGAGTGCTGGCGGCGTACATACGCGATGTTTCAGAAGCGGGAAGAGATAAAGAAGTAATTAAAATTATTGATGAGGCAGAGAGCCTGGGTGCTCAAATGCTGCTGGTGAAAGATACAGAGGCAGCTGCCCGCCATGCCATCGGTCAGGGATATATTCAGGCATCTGAATTGCCGGAGGTGAAAAAGGAAAAGCAAAAAGACGAACAGGCATAGAGCAGACAGCAAAGACAGAATATAGGAAGGAAAAGGGCAGGGATAAAATCTCACCTTTTCTCAACCCGCCCCTCCAGAACTGCTACGCTTCGTAAATCATTTTTTTGGTCATTCCGCCATCAATCACAATATTCTGCCCTGTAATAAAACCGGCTTCACCTGAACAAAGAAAAACCACGGCACGGCCAATATCTTCAGGCTCTCCTACTCTTCCTGCCGGATGCTGGCTATCCTCTTCCCTGCTATGGCGCACCTCTTCCCGCTGACTCTTCTTCTTCCAGTCCCGTACCTCTATCCAGCCAGGGCTGATGGCATTTACCCGAACCTCGGGTCCGAGACTTAGTGCAAGCGCGTGAGTTAAGGACACCAAACCACCTTTAGATGCCGCATATGCTTCTGAATCGGGTTCGGACATCAGCGCACGCGTAGAAGCAATATTAATAATGGAGCCCTTCTGTGTTTTCTTCAGGTAGGGAGCTGCGTATTTTGCACAAAGGAAAGCTCCTCTAAGGTTAGTATTCAGCACTTCGTCCCACTCCGCTACACTTAATTCCAGAAAAGGCTTAAACCGGGAAAGTCCGGCATTATTCACCAGGTAATCAATTCGGCCATATTTTTGCACCGCTTGCACTATAAGGTTCTTCACCTCTTCTTCATTCGAAACATCGCAGGGAACAAAGTGGAGCTTTTCTTTATCACCCCCTTTGGCAGATAACCATTCCACCACTTCCGGGCCTGCTTCTTCATCCTTTTCTGCAATTACCACATTGGCTTCATGGTGCGAAAAAGCCTGAACAATAGCCTTCCCTATGCCCTGTCCGCCACCAGTTACGATGGCCGTTTTATTTTTAAAATTCTGCATAAACCTTTACTTTGGCGGTACTACATTAGTTGTCTTAAATACCGGCTGGTGTTGAAATTGTTTACAGATGTTTTAACTTGAAGCTTTACTTTTCGTAGCTCCTATAGTAAACTGTAATTCAGGAATATAAACACAAAGCATAAAGCTTTAGTAGAAGGATTGAGAAAATAAAATAAAGAAGGTTTACCCCTAGAATTATGAAGATAGGTCTCCTGTCCGACACCCATTCTTACCTCGATGAGCAGGTATTTCGTTATTTCGATAAGTGCGACGAAATCTGGCATGCAGGAGATATTGGCAACCTGGAGGTACTCAATAAACTGGAGGCTTTTAAACCTACCAGAGCGGTTTGGGGGAACATCGACGGGAAAGAATTACAGGCTCGATGTCCGGAACATCAACGTTTCGAATGTGAAGGTATGCAGGTATGGATGACCCACATTGGAGGAAAGCCTCCCCGTTATGCAAAGGGTATTCGCCCGAAATTAAAAGAGTGGCAGCCGGATATTTTCATTTGCGGCCATTCTCACATTTTACGGGTGGCTACAGACGAAGAACTGAATCGGCTCCTTTACCTGAATCCCGGTGCGGCCGGTCAGCAGGGCTTCCACCAAATGCGTACCCTCCTCCGTTTTGAGATAAATGAAAAACAGGTAAGCCAGATGCAGGTAATTGAATTAGGAAAACGAGGAGCTGTGAAAGCAAATTAGGCAAAAAAAAGGCCGCCCGGGGAGGACAGCCTTCAAAGTACTTTTTAAAAAGCTTTTGACTATTCTTTATCTGCGGCAGCTTCTTTCTTAGGCTCTTCCTGCTTTTTTGCAGAAGCTTTTTTATCACCACCTGCAAACCCTTCTTTAAGGCTCTCTACATCCACATTTTTAATTACAGGAGTAGCGGTTAACCTTTTTATAGCGGTGGTTCTTTTTAGGGAATTCGTTTTATTTCTACGTCCTTTTCTTTTAAGTCTGGTAACTGCCATTAGATCAAAAGTTTTAATTGAGGTGCAAATATAGTACATCAGGGAATTATATCAAAAACAATTTTCATTATAGTTGGGTATGTAAGGAGGCAAACCCATTTTTAAAGGCAATTAATACTCCTTGCTTCTTTCGGGCTGGAGAATTTCCATTATTTTTGCCATCCCAAACTTTAGCAGCATAATTGCAATGGCACAAAAACCATCTATTCCTAAAGGAACCCGCGATTTTGGCCCACTCCAGATGGCCCGCAGGAACTATATTTTTAATACTATCCGCCATACTTTTGAAAAGTTCGGCTATATGCCACTGGAAACCCCCAGCATGGAAAACCTTTCCGTCCTTACCGGCAAGTACGGAGATGAAGGAGACCAGCTGCTCTTTAAAATACTCAATTCAGGTGATTTCCTGAAAAAGACCAGCGAAGCAGACTATCGGGAAGGAAGCAAACAACTACTCCCACTGATTGCCGAAAAAGGGCTGCGGTATGACCTCACTGTTCCCTTTGCCCGTTATGTGGTTATGAACCAGAATGACATCACCTTTCCCTTCAAGCGCTACCAAATCCAGCCGGTGTGGCGGGCCGATCGTCCACAGAGAGGCCGCTATCGCGAATTTTACCAGTGCGATGCAGATGTTATCGGAACAGACTCCCTTATATGCGAAGCAGAAATAGTACTAATGATTACCGAAGTCTTTGAAAAGCTTAACCTTAAAGATTATATCATTAAAATTAATAACCGCAAAGTGCTCACTGGCATTACAGAAGTAATAGGGGCTGCAGGCAGGGAAGCAGATTTTTGTGTCGCCATTGATAAGCTCGATAAAATTGGCCACGAAGGAGTCTTTAAGGAGCTGGGCGAAAAAGGATTTTCTGGCGAAGCCATCGAAAAACTACAACCCCTCCTGGCGCTGCAGGAAGCAGGAGACAGTTCACTGGATGCCCTTCAGCAACTGCTTGAAAGCTCTACAACGGGCTTAAAAGGTGTAAAGGAATTACAGGCAGTCTTTGAACTGCTGAAAGCTTTTGGCGCACAGCCAAAGCTGGAACTAGACCTGACGCTTGCCCGTGGCCTCTCCTACTATACAGGGGCCATTTTTGAGGTAAAACCCACTTCGGTACAAATGGGAAGCATCTCCGGCGGCGGGCGTTACGACGACCTGACCGGCGTTTTCGGTTTACCTGGCATGTCAGGGGTAGGATTTTCCTTTGGGGTGGACCGTGTGTATGATGTACTCGAAGAACTCAATTTGTTTCCGGAAGAGAGTACCGTTTCCACCCAGGCCATGCTGGTCAACTTTGGCGAAAAAACTCTTTCTGAGGGACTGCAGTTATTGGGTAAATTAAGAGCCGCCGGCATCAGGGCTGAGATTTACCCTGAAGAGGCCAAGATGAAGAAGCAGCTGGCATATGCCAATAAAAAGAACATCCCTTACGTTATTTTGCAGGGCGAGGAAGAAATAGCGAAGGGAGAAATCACTCTTAAAAACATGATGAGCGGGCAGCAGGAAAATGTTAATATCCCCGCGGCTATTCAGCAGATACTTTCTTAAAATTAGAAGCTTCTGTTTCCTTGCTATGTGAAAGATTAAATCGTATTTTCAGAGGTAAACTCTTATTTTTTGAAAAGTATCTTTACCTATATCATTTTTCTTATTCTCCTTTGCTCCACTAGTTGGAGCTATGGGCAGGGCGTAAGTAGTGACAATGGATTTTTCACAATTGACTACATCAAAGGATGCATCCCTCTGGAAGTGAGAGTTACCTATAATACTGGAAGACACCCAGAAGATTATGTAAAGCAGGTAAAATTTGGTGATTCTTCAGGGTACTCACCAATAACCACCACCTTGAGCCACACTTATTATGAAACCGGAACCTTTACCGTAAAAATGCTGGCAAGTGATGAATTTGGGAATCCTACTTACGATTCATTAGAAGTTGAAGTAAAAGCCCCTGTTAGTCCATATTTTGAAGCCTACAGCTGTGGAAATAATAAGGTAAAAGTGGAGGTAATCCCCAATTCCGACGGGTATGACTATTTTGAGCTTACCACAGACGAAGGCGGCGAGCCTGTTATCTTAAATGCTTCTAATAACTATGAAGCAGAATTAGCCTATGCCACAAGCGGCAGCCACTCTGTTATCGTTGAAGGTTTTTATTCCGGCGAAGGAGTCAATATGGAAAATTGCGACTCCTCCTACCCACAGCAGGTTCTGGTATATGATGAAGTAGAAGCTGCCCAATTTTCAGATGTTACAGTCAGTTCGCAAGACAGCAGTATCACTCTTACCTATCCACTGCAAAGAAACGTAAAGTACAGGCTGGAATACCAGATAAATGGCACCGGCCCATTTGAAACCTACCCCATTCAAATGGAGGGTGCAGAAACTGTAATAACGGACTTAAATCCCGCAGAAAACTTTTATTGCTTCCGGATAAAAACGGATCGTTCCTGCACAGACGAAGGCCTGCTTTACTCCGAACCAATCTGTACTGCCCGGCTTCAGGTAGAGGCTGCCGACAATGGAAATCAGGTGAGCTTTACCACGGCCAGTACAGCTAATATTGAAAGAATTATAATACTAAGAAATGGGATGGCAATTGATACCTTAGCCCCAGTTACGAGCGGAATCTTTCTTGATTCTCTCATCGATTGTGGCTTACCCTATCAATACGCCATTCGTCTTGATTATACAGGGGGAATTAGCAGTTTAACGGAAGGTACTCCCGTCTCCAATGAAGTTCAGCGACAATTAGCAGCTCCGGTAAACATTGCTTCCCAATGGCTGGGTGCTTCCACTGTGCAGTTTTCGCTTCCTGAAATAGCAGGACAGAAGGATATCAGGCTAATGGTTTATACCACCGATGCTAACCAGCGCCTGGTAAATGAAGCTGACACTTCATTTATTTCTCTACCGGCAGCTGGCGAAAATACCTGTTACCGCTTTAGCTACATCGATGCCTGTGGAAATGAATCGGCACTGAGCGAACCTGTTTGTGCGCTCTACCTGCAAAGCACTTCTGTATCTGTAGAAGAGTTACTTCTGGGTTGGAATGAGTATACCGGCTACAGCAATGGGGTGCAGAATTACGTACTGGAAGTTTATCCGCCAGATGGAGGCACTCCCAATCCCACCCCTGTAGGCCTTTCTACCCAGCATGAAATTACTCAGCTGGTTTTAAACGAGCCCCGTAGTCAGTTCAGGATTTATGCAACCCCTTTAGAGGCAGGCTTGCCCGCCAGCAGCTCCAATCTTTTCGATATTCCCATGAGGGGATATTTCCCTAACGCCTTTACCCCAAACGGCGATGAGCAAAATGATGTTTTTAAAGCAGAAGGGCTGTTTGTGAAGGAGGTGGACCTGCAAATTTATAATCGCTGGGGAGCGCTGGTTTTTCGGACAAATGATAATGAATTGGGTTGGAACGGGACCCGTAATGGAGAAGAACTCCCGACCGGTACCTATATTTTTAAGGCAGTTGTTACCACAATCGACGGAACCCGTCACACCGAACAGGGAGCTGTCTTTTTAATCAGAAAATAAACATTGAGAACGAAAACTTCGGCTTTAAAAGATAAGAGCCTTTGGGCCGAGTTAAGTAAATAGAACACAAACCATTAAAATATACTGATATGTTTGATATGATGAAAATGATGGGCAAGATGAAGGAGGTGCAGGCCAAGATCAAGGAAGCACAGGAAAATCTTGTTCACATCACTGCCACTGCCGAAGCCGGTGCAGGAATGGTAAAAGCAACCGCTAACGGAAAGCGTCAGCTGGTAAAGCTCGAAATTGACAAAGATCTGGTAAAGCCCGAGGATTTGGATATGATGTCGGACCTTATTGTGGCTGCCACCAATAAAGCACTCGAGGAGGTCGAAGAATTAGCACGCGAAGAAATCAGAAAAAATACAGAAGGGCTCGTTCCAAATATACCTGGCCTGGACCTTGGAGGAATGTTTTAATGCAGCCTAAGATTGCAATTGTTATCCTGAACTACAATGGCAGGGACTATTTAAGAAAGTTCCTGCCCTCCCTCCTTCGCTATAGTACCGGTCATCGAATAATTGTAGCCGATAATGCCTCCACAGACGATTCTATTGAGGTGCTCTCACAGGAATTCCCGGAGGTTGAGCTACTTATTCTGGAGCAGAACTTTGGGTTTGCTGGAGGGTACAATAAGGCGTTACAGCAAATAAAAGCGAACTATTACCTACTCCTGAATTCCGATGTCGAAGTTACAGAAGGATGGCTGGAGCCCATGGCAAAGTTGCTTGATTCCAACCCGCAAATTGCCGCCTGCCAGCCTAAAATCCTGTCGTACCACAAACCAGCTTATTTTGAATATGCCGGAGCAGCAGGAGGCTTTTTAGACAGCCTTGCCTACCCGTTTTGCCGAGGCAGGATTTTCGATACGCTTGAAAAGAATGAGGGTCAATATAATAGCAATATTCCTGTTTTCTGGGCAAGCGGGGCATGCTTTCTGATTCGGGCAGAAATTTTCCACCAGATGGGAGGCTTCGACGAACGTTTTTTTGCCCATATGGAAGAAATAGATCTTTGCTGGCGCCTCCACACGGCAGGCTACCAGGTATATGCCTGCGGGCAGAGCAGCGTTTACCATGTTGGGGGCGGCACATTGCCAAAGAACAACCCCCGCAAAACATTTCTTAACTTTAGAAATGGCCTGTGGATGCTAATGAAGAACAGCTCTTACAGTGCCCTTGGCTGGAAACTACCTGCACGGATAATACTGGATTGGCTCGCCGCTCTTCATTTTTTACAAAAGGGACAAACAAAAGATGGTGCTGCAGTGTTAAAGGCCCATGTGCAACTTTTCTCATTGTTTTTCAGTCCGAAACAGAAGAGAATTACTGAGAAGAAAGTAAAAGGGGAAAAAGCACCACTCTTTAAGGGGTCCATTTTATGGCTCTACTATATTAGGAGGGTTAGAAAGTTTCGTCAATTAGGAGAGAAAAGGAAGAACATTGGTAAAATACAAAACGCTTCAGTATAATATTCGAAATAAACCCAAGCACTTTAGTACCAGATGGTATTCCTGTGCCGGCGGATACTTCTACGAATATTCATAATAAAAGCTAAAGCAAGGTAAACCAATACAGGTGAGCCAAAAGTTAAAAAAGAGGCATAGATGAAGAATAAACGAATACTACTAATAGACAAGCCCATATATTCGCCCAAACGGGTACAAACACCGAATGCCTGAACTTCGAAAAACTTAATTAGCTTATCCATATGATAATTATAAGAATTGTAGGTTTAAACTCTTTGGCGAACTAATTAGTTACAACAACAGTAATAAATTTATCGATAATTTTTGTAAGATTGCAACACAATTCAAATTTTAATATTGCTTAAGACCAACCAAAACTTTTAATCATGACGCGAATGAGAAAACTTGTTTTTGCGGTAACCCTATTTGCATTTTTTGCCCTCTCGGGTTGTTCGCTTAACCGGATGGTGAAGATGGCGGATGAGCAGGAGCTGGTAGTGGAGCCAAGTCCACTGGAGCTGCATGGCGACTCTGTTACCTTTACCCTTACGGCCAACCTGCCAGTTAAAATGCTTAAAAAAGGCAAGGAATATATCATCAAGCCTTTTTATGTGTATAACGGACAGGAAGTAGAGCTGGAAAATATTGTATTCCGTGCCGAAGACTTCCCGAACAGCGGCGAAGAGCAGCCTCGAATAACAGAAGAAATTTCTTTTGCTTATGAGCCTGAAATGAAGCAGGGTGTACTGGAAGTAATGGGAGTTGCCCGTAATCCTAAAAACAACAAAACTAAAGAAACTGACCGTATGCAAATTGCGGAAGGTATCATCACCACTTCAGAACTGGTACAGGATAATTATTATTCTGCTTATGCTTTCCATGGCTACAACAACCAGGAAGAGCTTATTCCAACTGTTATTGGTTTCTTCTTCCCTCAGGGAAGTTCTTACCTTCGCCCAAGCGAGGTTCGCAGCCAGCGCGGCGATTCTTTAGAAAGCTTTATTGCCGAAAAGAACATCACTCGCACAGTAACCATTACTGGTACGCACTCACCTGAAGGCCCTGAGCGTATAAACGAAAATCTGTCAGAAAATCGTGCAAAGGTTATTGAAGACTTCTACCGCCGCAACATGCGTCGCTACGACTATAAAGGACTTGCTGATTCTATCAACTTTATCCTGAAGCCTGTAGTACTGGAGTGGGAACCGTTCGTAGTAGCGCTTGAAGCTTATGACGGAATTCCTGAAGAGCAGAAGCAAAAAATGCTTGCCATAGTGAATGGCCCGGGTACTTTTACTGAAAAGGAAGATAAACTCCACCTGATCGAAGGATACGCTGAAGTATTTAAGGATGTTTATCCACTCCTTCGTACAGCAAAAGCAGAAATTCTTACTGTAAAAGAAAAGAAAACAGATGCCGAAATTGCTACCCTGGCCCGCCAGATTGTTGCCGGTACTGTTTCTCCTGATACTTTATCTGCCGAAGAGTTAGCATATGCGGCAACGCTTACTCCTTCTTTAGATGAGAAAGAGCAGATTTACCTTGCTGCTACTAAAATCAACGATAATTATATTGCGCATAACAACTTAGGCGCTGTTTATCTGCAAAGAGCAGTAAATGCCACTTCTGAAGCCGAGCGTAACCAGTTTATCGAAAATGCTGTAACCCAATTCGAACTGGCTAACCGCCAGCAGGAAAATCCAGAGTCTTACAACAATCTTGCGGTAGCTTACTACCTGCAAGGCAACATTGATAAGGCCTACGAAGCCATTACCCAGGCCGAAACCTTTGAGGCTACGGAAGCAACTGCACGCGGTCTTGCCGGAGTAAAAGGCGCTCTGGAAATCGCACGTGGTAACTATGAGGCAGCTATCAGCACCCTTTCTAATGCAGAAGAAACAGCTGAGAACCTGTACAACCTGGGCCTTGCTTACCTGCTGAATGAGGATTATAACAATGCCCTCACCAACTTTACAGAAGCAACTGAGCTGGATAACCAACTTGCAAAAGCATACTATGCAGCGGCCATTGCCAATGCACGTTTAGGTAACGAAGACGCTGCTTACAACATGCTGCAGCAGGCAGTAACTGTTGATCCCGAATTAAAGCGTTCTGCGCTTGAGGATCTTGAGTTCTCTGACTTCCAGGAAAACGAGCGTTTCAGAAATACATTAAGATAAGCAATAAGCTCTGTAAAATTAAAAGCCCTTCTTCTTGAAGGGCTTTTTTTATGTACTTACTTCGCCTTTAAAATTGCAGAATCGGCACCGAATAGCTATTTTTACTGCAACTGTTTAACGAAGCACAAATTAGATGAGAGAAATACAGTTTAGAGAAGCCTTACGTGAGGCCATGAGCGAAGAAATGCGCCGCGATGAGAAAATTTTCCTGATGGGAGAAGAGGTGGCTGAATATAATGGC
The DNA here is from genome assembly GCF_000346615.1 of Nafulsella turpanensis ZLM-10. Classification (GTDB taxonomy): domain Bacteria; phylum Bacteroidota; class Bacteroidia; order Cytophagales; family Cyclobacteriaceae; genus Nafulsella; species Nafulsella turpanensis. Next base: position 1,544 of record NZ_ANNU01000023.1, on the reverse strand, counting down.
GCTTACAAAGTGAGCCAGGGAATGCTGGATGAGTTTGGACCGGAACGTGTCATCGATACCCCTATTGCAGAGCTTGGCTTTGCCGGTTTAGGAGTAGGAGCGGCCATGAATGGCCTCCGGCCTATTATCGAATTCATGACCTTTAACTTTTCCCTCGTAGCCATTGACCAGGTAATAAACAGTGCTGCCAAAATGATGTCAATGTCAGGCGGACAGTTTAATATCCCAATGGTATTCCGCGGTCCTACAGGAAATGCCGGGATGCTCAGCTCTCAACACTCCCAGAACTTCGAGAACTGGTATGCCAATACCCCCGGTTTGAAAGTGGTCGTTCCTTCTAACCCTTACGATGCCAAAGGGCTCCTGAAGACCTCTATCCGCGATAATGATCCGGTTATCTTTATGGAGTCGGAGCTCATGTATGGCGATAAAGGAGAAGTTCCTGAGGAGGAATACCTGATAGAAATTGGAAAAGCAAAAGTGATAAGAGAAGGAAATGATGTAACTCTTGTTTCCTTTGGAAAGATGATGAAAGTGGCTCTCGAAGCTGCCGATGAATTAGCCAAAAATGGGGTAAAAGCGGAAGTAATTGACCTTCGCTCTGTTCGGCCAATAGATTTTGCCACAGTAGTTGCCTCTGTTAAAAAGACCAATCGCATTGTGTGTATTGAGGAAGCCTGGCCATTAGCCTGTATTTCTGCTGAAATTGCGTTCCACATTCAGAGATATGCCTTCGATTACCTGGATGCTCCGGTTCAGCGAGTGGTAAGCAGGGACGTTCCGCTCCCCTATGCTCCAACACTTATTGAGGCTATCTTACCGAATGTACAAAGAACCCTTGAGGCGGTTAGCAGCGTCAGGTACAAATAATTAGGAATACTAATCTTTAAATTTAAAGCCTCTTAAAGAGGCTTTTTTTATGCTATGGAAAAGAAAGATTTTATGCGCGAGGCCATTCGGCTTTCCATCGAAAATGTAACTTCGGGCAAGGGCGGCCCTTTTGCCGCAGTGGTGGTAAAAGACGGAAAGATAATTGCCACCGGAACCAACATGGTTACTTCGGCTAATGACCCTACTGCCCATGCAGAGGTTACTGCTATCCGCAATGCCTGTCAGGCACTCGGCTCTTTTCAGCTGGAGGGATGTGAGCTTTATACCAGTTGCGAACCCTGCCCTATGTGCCTTGGGGCTATTTACTGGGCCAGACCGGAGCGCGTATATTTTGGTAATACCAAAGCCGATGCTGCCAAAATAGGATTCGACGATCAGTTTATTTATGAAGAAATTGAATTGCCCCTGAAGAACCGTAAATTACCACAGGAGCAGTTATTACCAGAGGAGGCACTGGAAGCCTTCAGGCGCTGGCAGGCAAAAGACGACAAGACCTTATATTAAACTTACAGCTAATAAGAAGACAAGCAGGCTTTAAAAGTAAAAAAGGAATGCGCTTCAGTGTGCATTCCTTTTTTATGGTAATGATGCCAAAAATAGTTGGTGACATTTACCTGTAAATTGTATTTATTTAAGAATGTAAATCTGAAGAG
>NZ_ANNU01000022.1 GCF_000346615.1 Nafulsella turpanensis ZLM-10 | reverse complement strand
AGGTAATGATGCCAAAAATAGTTGGTGACATTTACCTGTAAATTGTATTTATTTAAGAATGTAAATCTGAAGAGGAAGTAGGCTCTGCTGAGGAGCAACCTACCAGCAATAGGATTTACCAACTGGAATGGCCTCCCTTTTGGGGAGGCTTTTTTCTTGTCATTCTGGTTGCCTATGGCTAAGAAAACCTACTCTTTGTTTTTCATATAAAGATACCACTGGATGAATTGCCTGCGGTGGAGGCGGGACAGCCCTCTGTGAACATTAACATGTCCTTTTAAATGGCCAAAGAAGGATTCCAGCCCGTTCGTTGATTTAGGTATTCTTTTATTTTCTAAATACCGGAACATATGGGGAAGAGCTCTTTTTATGACCATAAATGCTCTTCTGACCATTTTATGGGTGTACCAATATCTGCCGGTTTCAGGATTGATACTCTTCTCTCTGATATAGTCTTTGTAAGTCTCATGCCACTTTAAAAGACTCACAATCCAATAATCCCGCTGGAGTACATCTTCTATTAAATGAAGCTGAGCAACTATTTTCCGCAATTCTTTTCCTGCTTCACTTTTAGGCTTACCAGATAACCAGATGAGGCACATTCGCTGAATATGCACCAGGCATCTTTGGAGGGTAACCTGGGGGCAAACATGTTTGATAGCTTTTAGTAGAGCTTTATGGCCATCACAGGTAATGCTCTCTATCTGTACACCCAACTCAAGCAGATTGGCCAAGTCTTCAGCCAATTCCTCAAACCATTCTCCATCAGTTAAACGATAGAGCTGGGTAAATTTAATGGTGTTGTCCCGGTAGAGAATCAGGCAGAGGTCATCATTGAAATAGGTGCCATCAATTAGTAGATTCACTCTTTCTGAAGGATAGACACTCAAAACAGGAGGCTCTTGCAGGTACTGATAAAAGTAGCGGTTCAGGCTCCTGACAGAGTAGCCACTTCTCTGGGAGAGCTGCTTTAGAGTACACCTTTCGATTACCCACTTCTCAAACCACACAAACTGGTTTGCCTTCTTTACCCCTGCATTAGAACCTGTAAATAGAATCCCACAGTTCTTGCATTTATAGCGCTGCTTGCCTGCTTGTTTGCCCCATTTTATACTCGAAGTAAAGCCACAAGCACAGCATCTTTTTTTGTACTTTCCATATACAAAAAAAAGCTCATTGAACCGGTTTTCAATGAGCTAATTAATTTATATCTATTACACCCTGTAAATCAAGATATTACAAGTGTAATGAAGGCGATTCACCAACTATTTTTGGCAATTAAATCT
>NZ_ANNU01000021.1 GCF_000346615.1 Nafulsella turpanensis ZLM-10 | reverse complement strand
GATGTGAGGGTTTTTTTATGCCCTTCTCAATTGGATAGGCATTGCCTGTGCTTCTGGATTACCAATTATTTTGCTCAGCAGTTAAATAAAAAGGTCCATTTTATCAGACATGGAAAGGCCTCATTAAAAATAAAACCCGCTGACGAGAGTTAAAAGAATAAGTTATGGAGCATCTTAATCCCATTCTTGTTTTAGCCTTCCAACTCTTTTTATATTTTTACATCTCATGAGCTTCTTATACCCAGCTTTTCTGTACGGACTGTTTGCCCTGGCAATACCTGTGATTATTCACCTTTTCCATTTCAGAAAAGCTAAAAAAGTTTATTTCTCCAATACCCGCTTTTTACAGTCAGTAAAAAAGGTAAGTCAGGCTAAACTCCGGTTCAGGCATCTGCTTGTGCTGTTCGCTCGTTTGTTGTTTATCCTGTTCCTGGTGTTGACCTTTGCACAGCCCTACCTGCCTTCTGCTGCAGGTATCCGAAAGGCTGGTCTGGTAGATATTTATCTCGATAATTCTTACAGTCTCTCCAATAGGGTGGCAGAAGATTTAAGCGGCCTGGATGCTGCTGTGCAACTGGCGCAGGAACTGGTAAATTCATATCCGCAGGGAACCCGCTTCAGACTCCTGACCAACGATTTTAATACTGCGGCACAATATTATACTTCTGCAGAAACCATTGCCGACCGCCTTACTGAAGTTCAGTTTAGTGGAGTCAATCGCTCTCTTCCGGAAGTGTTGAATCGCTTAGAGATACTTCCTATGGAAGAGGAGAATGCACAGAGAGAGGTGTTTATACTGTCTGACTTTCAGGAACACCACTGGTTTCGAGAGGCAGAGCCTGAGTTAGATACGCTTACTCAAATTTCTCTGCTACCTATTGAATTTGAGCAGGCGGGAAATCTCCATGTCGACACGGTTTACCTGGATCAGCCCGTGATTTTCTCCGCCAGCGATAATACAATTCATGTTGTTTTGGCCAATGAAGGGATGAAAGCGGTAGAGGATGTTCCGGTGAGCCTTTCGGTAAGCGGACAGCAGGTGGCCAATAGCACCGTTAGTATACCGGCAAAAGGACAGGCAAATCTGAGCTTTCAGTTAAATTTTCCTCTTCAGCCTTTTACTCCTGCCACCTTATCTTTTCAGGACTTCCCGCTTACCTTCGATAATACCTTTCATTTTGTAATTCAGCAGGCATCAAAAGTTAAGGTTTTGGAAATTACTGATGAGCCAGGTGAAACAGCTATCAGTAAAGTATATGCCGATACAAGCTATTTTCTCTTTGAATCCTCTCATCCGGGAAACCTCAATGTTGGTGCTGTTTCATCGGCCGACCTGGTGGTAGTAAACGGGCTCAGCAGTTTAGGAGAGAGCCTGGGGGCAGCATTGCGCGACTTTGAGTCATCGGGAGGCAGCATATTATTTATTTCGGCAGAGGAAGGAATGCCTGATGCCGTTGGTTTACTTGCCGGAAACCTTGCTCTGGAAGAGGTACAGTTGCCAGAGGCGGTAAGGGTTTCGCCTGTACCTCTGGAGCACCCATTCTTCCAGGATATCTTCGAGGAAACAGATGAGCCGTTTAATATGCCCAAGGCCAGACCGGTGGTAAGCTGGCAGGGAAATAGCGAAGAATTGCTGGAGCTGCAAAGTGGCCACCCTTTCCTGAGTCGCCAGAAACAGCTTTACCTGCTGGCATCACCCATGGAGGAGGAGTTTACCAATTTTCATCAGCATGCACTTTTTGTACCTGTAATGTACAAGGTGGCTTTCAATAGTTTGCAGTTGAGCAATAAGCTCTACCATACCACCGATGATAATCTTATAAGGCTACAGCTAGCGGAAGCGGAAGGAGATAAAGTATACAAGTTGAAAAGGAAAGAACAGGAAATTATTCCCAACCAGCGGCTGAATGACCGGATGTTACAGCTGGAGCTTCCTTCTTATGTGATTGAGCCAGGATATTACCAGCTGTTGATGGATGATGAAGTGGTCTATCAGCTGGCTTTTAACCACAGTAAGCAAGAGTCAAAACTAGACCAGCTGAGGATAGAAAAGATTGAAGAAGAAGTATCTGAAATTCCACAAATGGAGGTAATTAAGGATATTGACCTGGACAACATCCGCGCTAGTGTAGAGGAGAAATTTGAAGGAGAGGCTTTGTGGAAGTGGACCTTATTGTTAGCTTTGTTGGCGCTTCTTGCTGAAGTGCTGCTAATCAGATTTCTGAAATGAGGATATCTATTAAAAATGTTCAAATAGCGGCCAAAGGTTTTAATCCTGGGGAAAGCTACCATGTTTCCGTAGTGGATGGGAAAATAGCAGAGATTGGCCCATCCTCCTCACTTGCAGAAGCCGAGCTGGAGATTGATGGAAGCGGATGCTGGCTTTCTGCGGGTTGGTGCGATTTGCGGGCTCATTTTAATGACCCGGGCATGGAACATAAAGAAGATCTGGAAAGTGGGGCTCTCGCAGCGGCAGATGGTGGTTTTACTGCAGTAGCTCTTTTACCTAATACCGAACCTGCTCTTGATAATAAAAAGGGTATCCGTTACATACTTTCCGGGAATAGTCAGCGACTCACCCAGTTATATCCTTTGGGTGCAGTTAGTATAGGGGCAAAGGGAGAAGAGCTGGCCGAAATGATGGATTTACGGCAGGCGGGAGCACTGGCATTTACCGATGGTACCCGTCCTATCACCAATACTGCCCTTTTACTGAAGAGCCTTCAGTATCTGCTACATTTTAATGGGTTACTGATTAATCATCCTACCGAAGCAAGTCTGGTAAGGGGAGGGCAAATGCACGAAGGAATAAACAGTACCCTTCTGGGGATGAAAGGAATGCCAGTTTTAGCAGAAGAAATGGCGATTGAACGGGACCTTCGGCTGCTTGAGTATGCAGGGGGGCGTTTACATTTCAGTGGTATTTCTACGGCGGCAGGAGTAGATCTTGTGCGTAATGCCAAGGCACGCGGGCTCGCAGTAAGCTGCGATGTTTCGGTAGCGCACCTGGTATTTACCGATAATGCTCTGCTGGATTTTGATACGAACTATAAAGTGAACCCACCACTAAGGCAGGAAGAGGACAGAAAGGCGCTTATTGACGGCCTGAAAGACGGAACCATCGATGCCATAGTAACGGACCACCAGCCGCAGGACACGGAAAGCAAAAAGCTTGAATTTGACCTGGCGGAGTTTGGAATGATGGGGCTGCAGACCTTCTATGCTTCCCTGCTTAAAGCCGGAGTGCTTGATGCCAGCCTGCTGGCAGAAAAAGTATCCCATGCTCCAAGGCGCCTGTTAGGATTGCCCTCCATTGAAATAAAAGCAGGCGAGTCGGCTAACCTTACCCTTTTCTCGCCGGAATTTGAGTGGCAGTTTACAGAAGAAACTAACTTCTCAAAAGGCATCAATTCTCCCTTCTTTAATCAAACGCTCAGAGGCAAAGCACTGGGGGTTATTGCAAATGGAATGCACCATTTTCATTCTGCCGTGGTCGTAAAAACGAATGGATAAATCTCAACTCTATAAGGTTCCGCTTAAGTACGGAATTGGCGGCGGCTTTATTGCTATCGCTCTGTTCCTCACTCTTTACTATTCCGGGGCAGACCCGATTTCGGATGTCCGCCCCCTTGATTTTATTTTGCTGCCCATATTTATTTTCTTCTCCATTAAGGAGCTTCGCGATTATAAGTTTGGAGGGACGATGTTCTATTGGCAGGGAATGACGGTTGGTTTTGTTTGTTACCTGTTGATTGCGCTCCTTTCGGCCTCTTTTCTAGGGCTGTTTCTGGAAGTAATAGATCCTGCACTTTTTCTATCACATAAACAGGAAAATATTGCTATATTAACCGCAGATTCGGAGAAGTGGGTTGAACAGATAGGGGCTGATGCGTATAAAGAAACCCTCGCTAGTCTGAAGGGAACAACCGTTTTCTCCCTGGTAGCTGATGATTTCCTGAAAAAGGTGTTTATTGGTTTTCTGGCTACCACCATCATCGCAATCATCTTTAAACGCACAAAATAAAATGGAAACAACAACCTCAACTTACGAAACAGCTCCACAGACTCAGCCAGGTGTTTGGTCAGTGGGCATGAAAGGCGGACTTTACACTGGTCTTGTCTTCATTGTCTTTAGCCTGATTACTTTTCTTGCCGAGCTGCAGCAGGATAGTGGGCTGAGCACCATCTTTATGGTAATCAGCTTTATTGTTGGAATTTATTTAACTCATAAAGCTTTTAAAGATCAGGGCAATGGATTTATGTCCTATGGCCAGGGGTTAGGGCTTGGTGTAGTACTTGGATTAGTCAGCGGAATTATTGGCTCTCTTTTTAGTGTCATCTATATGACCTTTATTGACGAAACTATAATTGCCAGGCAAATGGAAATAGCCCGTATTCAGCTCGAAGAACAGGGAATGTCAGATGCCCAGATAGAACAGGCGATGGAAATTTCAGAAATGATGATGTCGCCGGTAGCCTTGTTCTTTATCGGAATCCTAACCTACATTGTTGTTTCATTTATTGTGTCTTTAATTGTTTCGGCCTTCACCAAAAATACCGATCCCTCTGTTGAATTTTAAGTATGATGAAAGAACCGGATATTTCGGTAGTGATTCCTCTTTTTAACGAAGAGGAATCACTACCTGAATTGTGTAGCTGGATAAGCCGTGTCATGAAAGAGCACGGCTTTACTTATGAAGTGATTTTAGTAGATGATGGAAGCTCTGACCGAAGCTGGGAAGTGGTGGAAGAACTGTTTTCCGGTAATTCGAATATCAGGGGTATTCGCTTTAACCGGAATTATGGCAAATCGGCCGCTTTAAATACTGGTTTTAAAGCTACCAGGGGGCGAGTGGTTATTACCATGGATGCCGACCTGCAGGATAGCCCGGATGAAATACCTGCCCTTTACAGTCTTATTGAAGAGGAGGGTTATGACCTTATATCAGGCTGGAAAAAGAAGCGTTACGATCCCATCAGTAAAACCATTCCTTCCAGATTCTTTAACTGGGTTACCCGCAAAATCAGCGATATTCATTTGCATGATTTTAACTGTGGCTTAAAAGCCTACAGCAGAGAGGTTGTAAAGAATATCAATATTTACGGTGAAATGCACCGCTACATACCGGTTATTGCTAAATGGCGTGGTTTCGATAGAATAGGAGAGCAGGTAGTAGCTCACCGCCCGCGGAAATACGGGTCTACAAAATTTGGTCTGGAACGCTTTATTTTTGGTTTTCTGGACCTGCTGTCTATCACCTTTGTATCTAAATTCAAGCAGCGGCCAATGCACTTCTTTGGCTCTTTGGGTACAATATCTTTCCTGCTGGGCCTTATTATTACCGTCTGGATAATTGGTAATAAGCTGTATCATATCGCTGTTGAGCATCAGGAGCCGGTGCGTGAAGTAACCGACCAGCCGCTTTTTTTCCTGGCACTGGTGGCAGTGGTCGTTGGCGTGCAACTTTTTCTGGCTGGTTTCCTGGCCGAGATGATGACGATGAATACGGCAAAGAAAAGAGATTACCTGGTTATCGACCGGCTTGGACTGAAGAAATAAAGCATGCCCAAATATTCTGTAATTGTTCCTGTTTATAACCGGCCCGATGAACTGGATGAGCTGCTGGCAAGCCTGAGCCGGCAAAGCTATACCAACTTTGAAGTAGTGGTGGTGGAAGATGGCTCTACACTTAAAGCCGATCAGATAGCAGAAAAATGGAAAAGCGCCCTGGAGCTACGCTATTTTTATAAGGAAAATAGCGGGCAGGGCTTTAGCCGTAATTTCGGCTTTGCCCATGCAAAAGGAGAATATCTTGTCGTATTCGATTCCGATTGCCTTATTCCTCCCCATTATTTTGAGGCAGTAGAAGCACACCTCCGAAAGGAACCCTTAGATGCCTGGGGAGGGCCAGACCGGGCGCACCCCTCTTTCACTCCTTTACAAAAAGCAATAAGCTATAGTATGACTTCTCTTTTTACTACCGGAGGTATCAGGGGAAGTAAAAAACGACTGGCTGCTTTCCATCCCCGAAGTTTTAATATGGGCATTTCGCGTGAGGTGTGGGAAAAAACCGGAGGGTACATTATTACCCGTATGGGCGAAGATATCGAATTCAGTATCAGAATAATCGAGCAGGGTTTCCGTACCGGCCTTATTGAGGAGGCGTATGTTTACCATAAAAGGCGCACAAGCCTTCAGCAGTTCTATAAACAACTCCATTTCTTCGGGAGGGCCCGAATAAACATTTCCCGTTTTTACCCTAAGGAGCTAAAGCTGGTACATGCTTTTCCGGCAGCCTTTGTGGCAGGCCTTTTATTCTACCTCCTGCTTCCTTTGCTAAGTCCGTTCCTGTTTGCTGGGGCAACCTCTTTTCTGCTGCTGTACTTTTTGCTGATTGGGATCGATGCGGGAATGAAGTACAAAAGTGCAAAAGTAGGTATGCTCAGTATTGGTGCTGCCTTTGTACAATTATGGGCCTATGGCATTGGCTTTTGGGAAGAGCTGGAACGGAAAATAAGAAAGAAGTAAGCTTGCGGCTACAGAGGGTAAGCAGAGGACCCGGACAGAATAAACGGGTTATCCGGCTGCTTATTTCTCACTTTTAGATTTTTTCCGGATAAACCGGTCTTTTTTCTTAGCCAAAAAGAGATCGATCTTTTACAGCTTCTTTACATAGAAAATAATCTCATCTGTGGGGAGGGCGTAACGCTCAACCTCTTCCACGGGAAGTTCTTTGGTATAGCAGTTCTCTTCTACCATAAAGCCTGCAGCCCTTAAGCGATCGGCATAATCCTTTCCATAAAGTCGCACGTGGTCATTCTGTCCAAATGCTTTTTCGCGGGCAGCAGGACTGGTGATGCTTGCATCCTCATAGGTTGTTTCGGGCAGAGGGTGGAAAAGTGGAATTTGAATAATGCCCCATCCGCCGGGCCTGAGTACCCTGTACAATTCCCGCATGGCCAGACCGTCATCCGCCACATGTTCCATTACATGGTTACATAAGATAACATCGAAGCTGTTTTCCGGAAAAGGAATGGCATGGATATCCATTTTTACCTTTGCAAGAGGCGATTCTATATCGGCAGTGGTATACTCAAGGTTCTGTTGTTTTTCAAATCGCCCGATAAAGCAAATTTCCGGGGCGACATGCAGCACTCGTAAAGGAGCAGTAAAGAAATTGGTTTTCCGCCGGAGGAAGAGATACATTAGCCGGTGGCGTTCAAGCGCCAGGCAGTTTGGGCAAAGGGCATTTTCCCTTGCCTTCCGCCCGTAAGGCAAAAACTTCCGAAAGTGTTTTTGGCAAACAGGACATTCTACATCATTTCCCTGGTAGAATAGGGAAAGCCCTTTTGCAATATGATGGCTGACCAGCTGCAGGTAAGGGCGGGGCACCTTTCGGATGACCAGACTGATAATATTCTTAATCATAATCGCAAATATAGGCATTAGGCGGGGCTATCCTACAGAAATGATAGTCTTCCACTTTAAATTTAATAATATTTAGCTTTTAAATTTTATATATTTTGTATTGTTTTTGCTAATATTGACTACTGCATGCCTGCAGAGTTTTAAATTTTTAAAGTATATTACCTGAAAATTTTGTTATCTGATGAACAGAAGAAACATTCTCATTGCGGCCGCACTTGCCATTCTGGTAGTAGTAGGAGGCCTTATATATTTTGGCAACCGGCAGGCGGAGAATGATGGGGAGCTACTAACCAAGGTTGAAAGGGGGGAATTTAAAATAGTAATTACTACTTCCGGTGAGTTGGAAGCAAAGAATTCTACAGAGGTAAGGGGGCCAAACGGGCTGCGGCAGGCACGCCTGTGGCAGGTTAATATCGAGGATATTGTGCCGGAGGGAACCACCGTAAAAAAAGGTGATTATGTGGCAAGCCTCGATCGCTCAGAACTTCAGGACCGTATCAGCGAAACCCAGAATAAACTGCAGCAGAACCTATCGGAATATACCCAGACAAAGCTTGATACTGCCCTCACGCTACGCGAAGCCCGCGACCAACTGGTTAACCTGGAATTTGCGGTAGAAGAGCAGAAGCTGGTGGTAGAGCAGTCGCAATACGAACCGCCGGCCACCATAAAACAGGCCGAGATTGACCTGGAAAAAGCCCATCGCGCCCTTAAACAGGCAAAGGAGAATTACCAGCTTCAGCGGCAAAAGGCAGTGGCGCAAATGCAGGAAGCAGCCGCAGAACTGGCCGAAGCTCAAAATGAGGCAGATTTTCTTCAAAAGCTGGCTGATCAGTTTATGATTAAAGCTCCCGAGGATGGAATGGTTATTTACAAACGAGAGTACAATGGTAAAAAAAGAGCAGCCGGTTCTACCGTAGGTGCCTGGGATCCGGTGGTGGCAACCCTGCCTGACCTGTCGAAGATGCTTTCCCGCACCTATGTTAATGAAGTCGATATCCGGCAGGTAAAGGTGGGGCAGCCGGTAAATATTGGTCTGGATGCCTATCCGGATAAAAAGCTTAGCGGTAAAGTGATTAGTGTGGCCAATGTAGGGGAGCAAAGACCCAATTCAGATGCGAAGGTTTTTGAGGTAAATGTGGAAATATTTGAGACCGATACTACCCTGAGACCAGCCATGACCACCAGTAATGATATCATCGCAGAAGTGCTGGACGATGTATTGTATATTCCGTTGGAGTCTCTGCACAGCCAGGGCGATAGCCTTTCATTTGTATACCTGAAGGAAGGGATGGACATCAGCAGGCAGCAGGTAAGGGTAGGAAAGGCCAATGCGAACGAAATTGTAGTGCAGGCCGGCCTCGAGGAGGGCGATCAGCTTTATCTATCGGTTCCACAGAATGGCGCTGACCGTCCTTTAGTGCTACTGGAAGAGGTGAAGGAGAATGAAGAAAAACTAAGCAGTTCCGTACAATGAAAAAAACTGCCTGGGCAAACTTCTATATAGCGCTCGATGCGGTATTGGTCAACAAGCTTCGTTCTGTACTTACCGCCTTAGGAATTATCTTTGGCGTATCGGCAGTCATTGCCATGCTGGCCATTGGCAATGGTGCTCAGCAGGAAATTCTGGAGCAGATAAAGCTGGTAGGGGTCAATAATATTATTATCACACCCATTGTAGAGCAGAATGAGGAGGAGGTACTGGAGGCCTCCGCAATAGCAGCGGAAAAAAATCAGTTTTCGCCCGGGCTAAGCATGCTCGATATGGAAAGTTTGCAAAAGGTACTTCCTTCCATCGCCCGGATAAGCCCGGAGATATTGCTGGAAACCTACATCATCAAAAATGGAGTAAGGCGCTCAGCCAAACTCGTTGGGGTCAATAATGACTATTTTTCGCTGGCGAATTTCAATATTGCGAGCGGTCAGCACTTTAATGAATTTCAGATGAAAAATGGGGAGCCGGTATGCATTATCGGTAAAGGGCTTCAAACCCGCTTTTTCAGCCAGGAGAGTCCTATCGGGAAAATGATTAAAGTAGGGCCCCACTGGCTTAAGGTAGTAGGGGTGCTGGAGCCACGGGTGATATCCAAAAAGAGTATCGAAAATCTTGGCATCCGTGATTACAACATGGATGTATACACTCCCCTGCAAACCATGCTTATCAGGTACGAAAACCGTGCTTTAGTAACAAATGAGATGTTACAGCAGGGAGGGGGTGACGTGGGCGGTAATGTTATCATAATTGGAGGAGGAGGTGAATCGGAAGATGCCCCCAGAAAAAATGTGAATTACCACCAGCTCGATCGGATTGTGGTGCAGGTAGGTGCCACTGAACAACTCAATGCCACTGCCGATGTAATTGCCCGCCTGCTGGAGCGGAGGCACTATGGAATGGTCGATTTTGAGATTACCATTCCTGAACTGCTCCTCAAGCAACAGCAGCGCACTAAAAATATTTTTAATGTAGTTCTAGGGGCTATTGCGGGTATTTCACTGCTGGTAGGCGGTATCGGGATCATGAATATTATGCTGGCTTCCGTTATGGAGCGGATTAAGGAAATAGGACTTCGACTTTCAATAGGGGCTAAAAAGCAGGACATAGTTCTGCAGTTCCTGTTCGAGGCCGTCATGATTAGTGTTAGTGGAGGTATCATTGGCGTACTCCTTGGTATTTCAATGGCCATTATTATTTCGAGTATCGCCGAAATACCCACCATCGTTTCTGTAGGTTCTGTATTAATCTCTTTTGGTGTGGCAGCAGCAGTCGGCCTCATCTTCGGAATTGCCCCTGCCCGTAAAGCAGCCAGTCAAAATCCCATTACTTCGCTTCGTTATGAATAAAATTGTTCTGTCAGGCATTGTTCTTCTCCTTTTATTCCCCTTCCTGGAGAGTCAGGCACAGGAAGAACCTTTCAGCCTTTTTGAGATTGTGGAAATGGCTCGTGAGGAGTCGCCAGCCGCCCTACAGGTAGAAACCAGGCGCGAAAACCGCTACTGGCAGTACCGCACCTATCTGTCGGATTATAAGCCCCAGCTGGTAATAAACGGCTTGGAGGAGTACAATAACGGCATTATTCCTACCATACAGCCCGATGGCTCTTACGACTTTACAAAAGTTCATCAGAATTTCGGGAGGGTGGAGCTTTCTCTGGAACAGCAGATAGGTATTACGGGAAGTAAAATATTTTTAACTTCACAATTGACTCGTTTCGATAACTTTGCCGAAAATTTCAAACGCTACAGCGGCAACCCTGCCTTCATTGGTATTGAGCAGCCACTCTTTCGCTTTAACTCCCTCCGCTGGAACAGAAGAATTGAACCGCTCCGCTATGAGGAGTCACAGCGGGAATATGTAGAGGAGCTGGAACAGATTGCGGTCAATGCCACCAGCCTGTTTTTCGACCTCTTGTTGGCTCAGGCCAGCCTTGAAATAGCACAGAAGAACCTGGCCAATAACGATACCATTTATAAAATTGCCGAAGGCCGCTATAATCTGGGAAAGGTATCGGAAGGAGAGCTGCTGCAACTGGAACTCGCCTTAATGCGGGCCCAGCAGCAGGTGGCAGAGGCAAAGCTCGACCTGGAAACGACTGGACTTCGGCTGAAATCCTATGTCGGACTCAACAATAATGATCAGCTGCTCCTGATTCCGCCGGTGCTAATCCCGGAGTTTGAGGTGGATGTGGACGTGGCTCTACAGGAAGCTAACGATAATCGACAGGATGCTATTGGCTTTAAACGACAGGAGCTGGAGGCAGAGCGCGACCTGGCAAGGGCAAAAAATGACAGCGGACTCGATGCGAGCCTTCGGGCTACCTTCGGCCTTACCAACCAGGGACTGGAGTTTACCGATGTGTACCATTCGCCGGGCGATCAGCAGGGGGTGTTACTGGAATTCTCCATTCCGGTAGTTGACTGGGGCCGGCAGCGCTCCAGGGTAAAGACTGCCGAGGCCAATATGAAGCTGATTGATTATACTATTGCACAGGAGAAAATTAACTTTGAGCAGGAGATTTATACGCAGGTAAAACTTTTTAAAATGCTGCGGATCCAGACAGAAATCGCCGAGAAAAGCGATGACATTGCCCAGCGCCGCTACGAACTGTCTAAAAACCGCTACCTGATTGGGAAAATCAGTATTACCGACTTGAACATAGCCACACAGGAAAAAGATGAGGCAAGAAGGAGTTACATTGCTGCTTTACGGGAATTCTGGATCGCCTATTACCGCCTCCGTGAGCTAACACTTTATGATTTTCAGCAGGAAGTGCCTATCATAGAAGGTTAACTCTTTTCGCCGATAATTCCTTCTGATTTTGTGATTTTTAAAATGAAACCCATATTATTTCTTTGCCTTTTACTCTTTCCTCTCACTGCTTTTGCTCAAAAGCGGGAGGAGAAGCCGTCTCCTACCACTAATACCAGTTGGGAAGCTACTCCGGAGAGTTTGCCGGAAAGGCCAGAGAACTACCTTACCATCTATAAACGGAACGTGAATGGTCTTTTAATAGGGAACAAGTGCGTGGAAGACCAAACCTCAAAAATGGGGTTTAATTATGTTTTAATACCCGGCGAAGGCCCCGGAAGCAAAAGTCAGGCAGGGGTATTCCTGCATAACCTGGGTACACGATTTTTACTAATGTTTAAAAATGGTCCTTTCTGGAGCCTGAGATTAAAGAAAAAGGTGAAAGAGTGCCGCCAGAAAACTGGCGATTATATGGGTTAACGAAAATAAGAATAAGGAATGAAGAAAGCTGGCTTTATTGCCAGCTTTTTCCTTTTGCAGTATGTAAGGTTCGTGAGAGGTTGATTTTTAATTTAAAGGAATAAGCCTTATCATTGAAAGCATAACCATTCTTACTCTTGTGGAAGCAAGTAACTTAACAGACCCTGGCCCGAATCATTTTCAACCCTCCAATCAAATTTTAAGCACTGCTATTGTACAGGCTGTTTGGGAAGTTATCAGCCATGCGACAGGCAAGGCTTTACCTATCGGTTTACAGGAATGCATAGAACCGGAGATAGAAGCAGAGCCTGCACAGGTGGCACTTGCAGTCGCTTATGCTAACTTATGTGTGGAAGATCCGGACATGGTAACGAGCAGTCACTTAAAAATGCTCCGCAGCAATTTTTCTTTCGAACAGATACAGGAGCTGAATCAGCTTATTAAAAAAATAATAGAGCAGGGGAAGTGAAATTATCTAAAAAGTGAAAAAGCTGTTGGGGAATAATCCCCAACAGCTTTTTAATTGCTAATGAATTCCGATATAATTGTGCGGGCTGATTTTTCTCAGCTCTTCCTTTACCTCAGCTGAAACCTCCAGTGAATCGATAAATTGACGGATGGTGTTGGCTGTTATCTTCTCATTTTTACGTGTCAGTGCTTTTAGCTGTTCATAAGGGTTCGCCACCCCTTCCCGTCTTAAAACAGTTTGAATAGCCTCTGCAACTATCGCCCAGTTATCTTCCAAATCAGCATCAATGGCAGCTTTATTTAGCTGGAGTTTCTGGATTCCTTTTTGTATAGAGAGGACCGACAGGAGGGTATGCGCCAGGGGTACTCCAATATTCCTGAGTACAGTCGAATCGGTAAGGTCACGTTGCAGGCGGCTTATGGGTAACTTAGCTGCGAGGTGTTCAAACAAGGCATTGGCAATGCCTAAATTGCCTTCAGCATTTTCGAAGTCGATGGGGTTAACCTTGTGTGGCATAGCCGAGGAGCCTACTTCACCTTCTTTTATACGCTGGGTAAAATAGTTCATGGAGATGTACTGCCAGATGTCGCGGCTAAAATCTATCAGGATGGTATTAATACGCTTCAGGTTATCGAAAGTAGCGGCCAGAAAGTCATAATGCTCAATTTGTGTGGTAGGGTGGCTGCGCTTTAAGCCTAAAATGTTGTTTACAAAGTCATTGCCAAACTCTGCCCAGTCTGTTTCAGGAAATGCCACATGGTGGGCATTGAAGTTCCCGGTAGCACCTCCAAACTTGGCTGCATAAGGGATAATTTCCAGCATATGTAGCTGCTCCCGGAGTCGTACGGCAAAAACCTGTATTTCTTTACCTACGGTAGTGGGGGATGCGGGCTGGCCATGGGTACGGGCGAGCATAGGCTGGTCCATCCATTCCCTCGCCAGAAGGCCCAGAGTTTTATGGATGTTTCTGAGCTCCGGGATTATATGCTCCTGCATAGCTTCCTTGAGCGAGAGCGGAACAGCTGTGTTATTAATATCCTGCGAGGTTAACCCGAAATGGATAAACTCCTTATAAGCCTCAAAGCCCAACAGGTCGAAATGTTTTTTAAGGAAGTACTCTACCGCTTTAACGTCATGATTGGTTGTTTTCTCAATCTCTTTAATTTCCTTGGCCTCATTACTGCCAAAGTTTTTATAAATGAGGCGGAGCGTTTCAAACTCTTCCGGCCGAAACCCTTCCAGCTGTGGTAAGGGAAGCTGGCAGAGTGCAATAAAGTATTCTACCTCCACCAGCAGGCGGTAGTGAATAAGGCCAAATTCTGAAAAATAGGGAGAAAGGTTTTTAAGCTTATCGCGGTAGCGTCCGTCGATAGGAGAAATGGCAGTAAGTGTCGATAAATTCATGGTAGAAAATTAAAGCCCAAAATTAAAAGATTCTGTTTAGAAACCGTAAGGAAATGGGGAATTATCCAGCTGGTGTGGTGGAGTTTAAGAGAGAACAGAAAGGGATATTAGCAAAGATTTGTTAATTTTGGCGTCGTAATTGCAGCTACTGAGCTGTAATATCCAAAAAGCCAGAATTAAACATGGGATAAAACCTGCACTCACTTCTGGCTGTTATGTTTACAGGCGATAGCTAAAATAACCGGGCAAAACTGTTGCGCCGGTTTTGATGTGTAACTAATCTACTTTTAAATAAAATGGCATTTAGCTTTTTTAAGAAATCAGGTCCGGAGAAAAAGGAGGAGCCACAGGTGGCCACCAGGGGGAATATTAAGTATCATCAGTTGAAGATAAAGGAGGTAGTGCAGGAAACTGCTGATGCTATTTCCATCTTTTTTGAACAACCCGAAGAGCCTATTACCTATAAGCCAGGCCAGTTTTTTACCCTTATTCCTACTGTCGACGGAAAGAAAGTCCGCAGAGCCTATTCTGTTTGTACTTCTCCCTATACCGATCCGCACCCGGGTGTAACGGTAAAAAGAGTGGAAGGCGGGGTGGTTTCCAATTTTCTGAATAACCAGCTGAAGGCAGGAGATACCCTGGAGGTGATGGAGCCAATGGGAAACTTTACCATTGTGCCTGATGCGAACAAAAAGCGCCACATTGTACTGTTAGGGGGCGGTAGTGGTATTACCCCTCTGATGTCGATTGCCAAATCGATTCTGGAGAAGGAATCAGAAAGCCAGGTGTCGCTCATATATGCGAACCGTAGCGAAGAAAGCATTATCTTTAAAAAGCAGCTCGATGAGCTCCAGGAGAAGTGGAAAAGCCGCCTGCAGGTAATTCATGTACTGGAGCAAAAGCCATTTAGCTGGGAATGCCCCACCGGCCTTTTAAAACCAGCGCTGTTGAAGGAGCTGCTAAAACAGTTGCCACAATGGGATACGGCCCAAACAGAATACTTTATGTGTGGACCGGAAGGGATGATGGTGAATGTGGAAGAAACGCTTAAAGAATTAGCTATTCCAAAAGAACTGGTGCACCGCGAAAGCTTTGTAGCTGGTAAAACCCAAAGAGTAGAAGGTGCTGCCGACCCGATAGCTGCTGCAGGCGATGATACTCCCAAGAGTAGAGAAGTTACGGTGATACTGGATGGAGAAGAGCATAAGTTTACCGTAGAGCCTGATAAAACCATATTGGAAACTGCGCTGGATCTTGATATTGACCTTCCGTACTCCTGCCAGAGTGGACTGTGTACTGCCTGCCGTGGAAAGTGTATTAGCGGAAAGGTAAAACTCGACGAAGACGAAGGCTTGTCCGAGTCTGAGCTCGAAGAGGGGTATGTACTTACCTGTGTAGGACGCCCTGTTACCGACGATGTAGTGATTGAAATCGGCTAGTAGAGCCAAATCTGTTTTTGTACAAGCTTTGCCAAACAATTCGGGTGGCAAAGCTTTTCTTTTTTATATCTGACAACTGAAATTTTTGTATGAATACCAATCAAATTGAGATACCCAAGCGCGATAAGCGGCATTTCTTACCCGAAAGTTTTACCGTAAGCAGCTGGGATAAAATAGCCCCTTTTTATAAAGAGCTTGAAGAAAGAGAAATTAATTCGGTAGAGGACCTGCGCCGCTGGTTCCAGGACAGGAGCGAACTGGAGTCGGTGTTGGCAGAGGATATGGGCTGGCGTTATATTAAAATGACCATTAATACCACTGATGAGGAAGCCCGTGAACGATTTAACTATTTTGTAAGCCAGATTCAGCCCAATATTGCGCCGGAAGATCATAAACTCAATCAGAAAGCACTGGATAGCCCCTATCTCAATGCTTTACAGGAAGAAGGGTATCCGGTAATGATCCGCAGTATGAAATCGGAGCTGGAGATTTACAGAGAAGCAAATATTCCTCTCAATACAGAGATTGAGACCCTCTCGCAGGAGTTTGGTAGTATTAGCGGAAACATGACTGTGGAGATAGAGGGCAGAGAACTCACCTTGCAGCAGGCGGCAGATTTTCTCGAATCTACCGACAGGGCCAGGAGGGAAGAAGCTTATCGTAAAATTAGTGAACGTCGGCTGGAGGATAATTTTAAGCTCGATGAGCTGTTCGATAAGTTGCTGAACCTCCGTCATAGAGTTGCCCTTAATGCCGATTTTGATAATTATCGCGACTATATGTTTAAGGCCATGGGGCGGTTTGACTATGGTCCAAAAGATTGTGAGGATTTTCACGGGGCGGTTAAAGCAGAGGTAGTTCCGCTGCTGAATGCCATCGCAAGGGAAAGAAAAGAAAAACTTGGTCTGGACCGCCTTCGCCCATGGGATCATAGCGTAGATACAGAAGGAAGAGACCAGCTCCGGCCTTTTCGCGATAGCCAGGATCTGACGGAAAAAACCATAAAAGTTTTTTCGCGACTTGATCCTTTTCTGGGGAAATGCCTGAGCATAATGAGGGAAATGAAACACCTCGACCTTGACAGCCGCAAAGGTAAGGCTCCGGGTGGATATAATTACCCGCTTTCGGAAATAGGCGTTCCTTTCATTTTTATGAATGCCACCTCTACACTGCGTGACCTGATTACTATTTTGCATGAAGGTGGGCATGCCGTACACTCTTTCCTTTCCCGGGAGCTGGAGCTGAATGATTTTAAGCAACCTCCTTCAGAAGTGGCAGAGCTCGCCTCCATGTCGATGGAGCTGCTGACGATGGATTACTGGGATGAATACTTTGAGAAGGAAGAAGACCTGATTCGGGCTAAAAAAGATCACCTGGAGCAGATCATTGGTACGCTTCCCTGGGTAGCCACGATCGACCAGTTTCAGCATTGGATATACACTCATCCCGAGCATGACCAACAGGAGCGGAAAGAAGCATGGAACAGGATATTCGATTCTTTCAGTGATGACATAACCGACTGGAGCGGTTTGGAGAAAGCGAAATCCTACCTGTGGCAGAAGCAGCTCCACCTGTATGAGGTGCCTTTTTACTATATTGAATATGGCATGGCCCAGTTGGGTGCGGTGGCAGTATGGAAAAACTACAAGAAAAATCCTGATAAGGCATTGAAAGATTACCAGGGGGCTTTAAAGCTGGGATACACCAGGCCAATTCCGGAGGTGTATGAAGCGGCTGGCATTCGCTTTGACTTTAGCCGCGAATATATACGAGAGCTGATGGCCTTTGTAAAGGAGGAGCTGGAAAAGCTTTAGAATTTCTCTTATTGACAGTTAAAAAGCCTGCTTAAAAAATTAAGCAGGCTTTTCTTATTCTGGTAATTGAAATAAAGTCCTTTCCTGGGCCAGACCGCTGGTGTCTATTTTAGGAAGATACTCTCTGTTGCCCTCCAGGAAGTGATTGAGATCGCTGGCAAAATTATCGTAGCGTACCCGGTGGAACAGTATCTGCTGATCGGTAGCCTGTATGCTGTCGATCAACTCTGTTACGAGAGGAAACTTTTTGATGTCCGGATGGTCCTCAGTATAGGCAATAATCTGTTCTTTTAGTGCCTGTGAGGCGGAGTCATAGCGGTCTATCTGCTCGTGGCTCAGGTCTTCGGCCTCCTGGAGACGCATCTCGTATACTTCCTTAAAGTTTTTATTGAGGCTCTCCAATCGTGACTTATTGAAAACAGGTGGAGCACTTAGTTCCTCCAGAATGGCGCGCATTTGAGCCAGCTTCTGCTCCTCTGCCTGTAAAATAACCTCCCAACGGTTCGCCGCGCTATCGTTTAGGCTAATGAAAGTTTGTTGCAGCGAATCAATCAATATAAGCTCTTCTTCGGCCTGCTTTTCCTCAGAGGCTCTCTGGCAGGCAGTATATGCAGAAGCGCTTAATGCAGTAATTAAAAGAATACGTAGCGTTTTTTTCATACACCTTTGAATAAACTGAAGGTGCAAATTAAACTTTTCTTTCAAAAATAAAACAATAAAAGAGGTCGAATCTCCTACATGATGGGGAAAAATTCTACAAAGGGAAGGATAAAGATGCTTGAATTATAGGAAGAATGACCCTGAAAAGTTAATAAAAGAGGATTTATTTGGCCATTTACCTGCAGGTAAAATGGTTTAGGAATAGGTAATGTAAGTTAAATAGGCTTAAACTGTTCAAAGGTTTCCTTGCAGTCGAAACAATGATGAATGGAGCGGCAAAGGGTAGGGCCAAAAGGAGTTTTAAGGTCTGTGTTGTGGCTCCCGCAGTTAGGGCATTCTACCTCTTCCAGGATATCAAGCTCCACAATAAGATTGTGTTTTGGTGGAGGGGCCAGTCCAAAGTCTTTGAGTGCCTGCCTGCCTTTCTCACTGATCATGTTGGAGTTCCACTGGGTATCAAAAGATACCCGGACTTCTACCTCTTCCACTCCATGTTTGGCAAGTACTTCCTTTACATCGCTTTTCATATAGTCAATAGCCGGGCAGCCGACAAAGGTGGGCGTCATTTCTACTTTTACCTTGCCGTTTTCGAGTACTGAAATTCCTGTAATCACGCCCAAATCGTTGAGCGAAAGTACAGGGATTTCAGGATCCTTTACTTCTTCCAGCCAGTGCCGTATTTCTTCTTCAGTATATGCCATTTCTTGCTCTCTCACTTTTCCTTACCATTCGGCTGTAGGGTCGATACGAAATACCTCCGACATCTCATCGAGCAGGGGTTGCAGATGCTCGCTATGCTGGCCTTTACGCCCGCCATATACCGGCTGCAATTGGCTGAAGTCCGGTAGGCGAAGTGCAGTCTGCTCAATTCTTTCGCTGATTCTCTTTTTCCATTCTTCCATAACCGCTTTCTCCCCCGGGAAGATTCCCTCAGATTGGAGGGCTTCTTCATGAGCGCCTTCTTCAAAGATGCCCAGCGCATAGGGGAGAGCATACTCCAGGCTGTTTTGCAGGCGGGAAATACTTTCCTCATTCGCATTTCCCAGCTGCTTAATCCAGGTGTTGGCATGCATAACATGGTACTTTATCTCTCCCTTAATTTTACGGGCGAGCTGAGCCAGTGGTTCGTATCTGCTGTTGGCCAGCATTTCAAAGCGAATCAGTTCGGCATGGTCGAAGAGGAAGTGCCTGATAAGGCTGAAATCATATTCACCTATCGGCAACTCTGTTAGCTGGCAGTTATGGAACTGCTCCGCATTACGGGTAAAGGCAATGGTATCGGGTTCGGCTTCGCCCAGCTCATGCAGCAACTGGTAGAGTGCCTGGCTCTGGCCAATTTTATCCTGTGCCATGGAGGAGAAGGCAATATCTTCTTCCAGCACAGGGCCGAAACCGGTCCATTCGGAATTGCGGTGGCCGAGTATAAGCTGATCATCAGCCATTTTATAGAGCAAATCTTTAATTGCGGGAGTGTTCATGCCTTATCGGTTCTGTTCTTCTTTAAATGCTTTTATCTTATCGGTGGCCTTATAGTCCAGGGCGTCGCGGTATTTTTTGTCGCCCAGTGTCGCCCATATATCCTTGTCCTCTTCATCGATAAAAAGGATATCATTGCGGCGGATGAGCCAGAGATTGTAAACAGGTTTGTCGTTTTGAAAAGCTTTTTTCGCTTCCCATGCTGCTTCTTCGAAACTGCCTGCTTCTACACTACCCGCATACACGGTTTGTTTTCCGCGCTTATTCAGGTGAAAGATTTCGTAGGGTTCCTTTTCGCTACTGCTTACAGCAGGTTCCTGAATGAGGTTATAGATGTCTTCTTTATTCTCGCTAACATCTGTTGTTTTAACAGAAGTAGTGGCGGCTACTGCAAGCCCACTGCAGGTAAAGCGTCGGCTGTACTGCTCTTTGGCAAAGATAAGGGCCATTTCAATATTGGGAGCGTGCACAATGCCACCATGTTCGAAGGGTTTGTCTTCCTTCTTCTGGGTAAACACCTGAAAAGTGGGGAATTGATTTACCGTGGCCTGTTCTGCATCATCGTTTTGCAGGCTGGTAAGCCCAAGGCGGCTCACGCGGGGGTCTAAGGATTGTATGGTCATGTCGGAAAAATTAAAAGGCAGCCGCTCAGGAGAGAGGGGCTGCCTCGTTACAATTAGGCTAAAGGGGTTACGTAATTCGCTTCAGATTTCAGCAGGGCATTGCGTACCCAGCGGCCTCTTTCTTCAGCAATACGGCGTACCGCAAGGCGTTCCTTATTTAAAGGGCCATCTCCGTTAATTACACGCTTAAATTCTTCCCAGTCAGGTTCGGTATAATCCCACTTGCCTGTTTCTTCATTCTTGCGCAGGTTTTCGTCCGGAATGGTAAGCCCCAGCTCCCATATTTTCGGCACATACATATCGAGGAACTGCTGGCGCATATCGTCGTTGGTGGCCATTTTTACTTTCCACTTCATCAGCACTTCGGTGTGTACCGACATTTTATCCGGCGGACCGAAGAAGTGCATCAGCGGTGCCCACCAGCGGTTCAGGGCTTCCTGCACCATTTTGCGCTGGGTAGGAGTACCCGTTGCCAGGTGGATAACGGCATGGTGACCATACTTGAGGTGGAAGGATTCCTCCGCACAAATACGTTCCAGCGCACGGCTGTAAGGGGCGTAGCTGCCACGAGAGTTGGCAAGCTGGTTAACAATAGCGCCTGCATCCACGAGCCAGGCAATAACGGCGGTATCGGCCCATGTAAAGGCAGGGTAGTTAAAGATGTTCGAGTACTTCGATTTACCGCTGATGAGGTCGCTGAGCATATCTTCGCGCGACTTGCCCAGGGTTTCGGCAGCGCTGTACAACAGTTGGGCGTGGCCCACTTCGTCCTGCACTTTAGCCATCAGGGCCAGTTTACGGCGGAAGCCAGGGGCACGGGTAATCCAGGTCCCTTCGGGCAGGGCACCAATAATTTCGCTGTGCGCATGCTGCTCTATCATACGAATGAGCTGCTTACGATACAGAGCCGGCATCCAGTCCGAAGGTTCTATTTTTTCGCCCCGCTCAATGCGAGCCTCAAATTCGGCCAGCTTTTGCGGGTCTTCGGCCTGCATTTCGTTTTGCTTGGGTGCTTCAAAAGTGTTTCCTCCGCCGTACATATCTTTTATAGTTTAGTTGCTAATCTATTAGTAAGTAGCCAGTTTAAATATTAATATGGCTATATGGCTACTTCTTTTTTAGGCCGTTGAGCATGGTAAATCCCAGTCGCTTTCCAATTTCTTCGGCCGACATTTTGCCACTGGGTTTAAACCAGTTATGCGTCCAGTTTAAAGCTGAAAGAATAGTAAGAACGGAGAATTTAAGGTCAAGGGCAATAAATTCACCATTATTTACTCCTTCTTTCAGAATGTTGTAAAAGATGCCTTCGTATCGTTCCCGCATTTGAAGAAATTCTCCAAGGTGAGGTTCGCTTAGGTGTCTCCATTCTGAGAAAAAGACAGCTGAAGCGGAAGTATCTTCCGTTATGACTTTTATGTGCGCCACAATGGCACGGGTTAACTTTTCCTGGGCAGTGGCAGGCTCTTCGGCAAAGGCCTCCTCCATTGCATCAAAAAAATTCTGTGCCATTCTAAAACAAATGTTCTGCAGTATTTCTTCCTTTGACTTTATGTGCGAATAAAGACTGGCGGCTTCTATGCCAAGTGCCTGTGCCATATCACGCATGGAAGTGGCTGCATAGCCCCGCTCCTGAAATAATTCAGTGGCAGTTAGCTCCACTTGTTTCTTTTTCGACATTGTTTTTGTACTGTTCATTCCTCTAACAAATATATACAAGCTAACGTTCGTTAGCAAGTTGGGTTTCTTTTATTTTACCCACCTTTTTGCTTCTTTTCTTCTTCAGTAAAGAAAATAAAAAAGTTAATGGTTTTAAATTTCTTTTCTGTTTGTTGCCGTTATGGAATGGAACTGACGCCCCATAAGAATAACTTAACTATGCAGCTTTTATTTATAGCTGTTTGATAAAAACAGGAGTCAAAAAAAGGAATGGCATGAAATTGGAAGGATAGGGAAAGAGGAGATAGGTGTGGTGTTTTACCAAATTAAAAAACTTTAGCTGAGCAAAAAAATGATGAATAAAAATCTAAAAAAGGCAGGTCTGTTTATTTTTGTACTGGCCCTTTTGGCGTCCTGTATGCCTGAAGATGAGCTTGTGCCACAGGATACTAAAACACTGCTGGTGAATAAAACCTGGTATAAAATTGGTAAAAACGGCGAAGTATGGGTGCTGTATGAAAGAGATGGACGCTGGAGTAACAGTTCAGGGGATAAAGGCAGCTGGTCATTTTTAGATAAAAATACTGTAAAGGTGCATGCTCAACAGGATCTTTTGGGGAGCTGGGAAGAAGATATACTGGAAATTTCAGATAGCTACCTGAAGACCAAAGTAAAAGGAGTAGATATAGCTAAAGAGTATAGTACGGCACCCTAAACAGGGACGAAAGTTAAAAGCTATATGGATAGGAAAGAAATAACGTTACAATCGAGGCTCCGCTGCCCTTCCTGTGGTTTTGAAAAGGAAGAGCAAATGCCAACCAATGCATGCCAGTACTTTTACTCCTGTAATAGTTGCGGAGAACAGCTAAAGCCTCTGAAGGGCGATTGCTGTGTATTTTGCTCTTATGGCTCTGTTCCTTGTCCTCCCATACAGGAAAATGGCGGAGGAGGAAATTGCTGTTCAGCCTGAAAAGAGTAAAGTTTAGATAAAACGAAAGCTGCCCCTGAGAGGCAGCTTTCATTGTCTATAATCGATTTAAACTGTTAGGCCAGTGCATTAGTGGCTACACGATAAGAAGGATCTTCAATGATATTTACCTCTATCAGTTCACCCGCATTGCCTAGGAGTTGCTGACAGTCCGGGCTCAGATGCTTCAGGTGAAGTTTTTTACCTACTTTCTGGTACCGTTCGGTTAGCTTGTTAAGTGCTTCGATGGCAGAGTGGTCGACCACCCGGCTTTCTTTGAAGTCTACAATTACTTCAGCAGGGTCGTTAAGCGGGTCGAACTTTTCATTAAAGGCCGTAATGGAAGCAAAAAACAGCGGACCATAAATTTCGTAGTGCTTAATGCCCTGCTCATCGATATGCTTACGGGCACGAATACGTTTAGCATTTTCCCAGGCAAATACTAAGGCAGAAATAACTACCCCAATCAGCACCGCCAGGGCAAGATTGTGCAGGAATACCGTTACACCAGCTACCACAATCATTACCAGTGCATCGGCTACCGGCATTTTTCCAAATATTTTGAGGCTTGCCCATTCAAAAGTTCCTACCGAAACCATAATCATCAGGCCGACAAGGGCTGCCATAGGTACCTGTTCAATGAGAGAGGAACCAAACAAAATGAACATCAGTAAAGCAGTGGCTGCTACCACACCCGAAATGCGCTGGCGGGCACCGGCACTGATATTGATAAGGCTCTGCCCGATCATGGCACAACCGCCCATACCTCCGAAAAATCCGGTTACTATGTTAGCGGCACCTTGTGCCACACATTCCTTATTGCCGTGGCCGCGGGTTTCGGTAATCTCATCGATCAGGTTCATGGTGAGCAGGCTTTCCACCAGGCCTACTCCAGCCATGATGGCTGAATAAGGAAGAATAATCATAAGAGTTTCCCAGTTAAGAGGAACCAGCGGGAAGTGAAAGGCCGGAAAGCCTCCTTCAATGGAAGCAATGTCGCCAACTGTTTTGGTGTCGATGCCAAGGCCAATAACAATGGCAGCAATGGTTAAAATGGCAACCAGGGAGGCCGGGACCGCTTTGGTGAGCTTTGGAAGGCCAACGATTATGACAATAGTAAGGGCCACAAGGCCCAGCATGGTATAAAGGCTACTGCCTGTCATCCACTCCATTACTCCGCCCTCGCCAGCTATTTTAAACTGGTCGAGCTGCGACATGAATATGATAATAGCAAGGCCATTCACAAACCCAAACATTACGGAGTGTGGAACGAGCCGGATTAGTTTGCCCAGCTTCAGTAAGCCTACGCTTACCTGGATAAGCCCCATTAATACCACAGCGGCAAAGAGATATTCCACTCCATGCTCAGCCACCAGGGCTACAGCCACTACGGCAATGGCACCGGTTGCACCGGATATCATACCCGGGCGGCCCCCAAAGATGGAGGTGATAAGGCCAATGGTAAAGGCAGCATAAAGGCCTACAAGAGGAGAGACGCCTGCAATAAGGGCAAAAGCTACGGCTTCAGGCACCAGTGCCAGGGCTACCGTAAGGCCGGACAATACTTCGTTTTTGAGGTTGTAATCCCTCTGTTTAAAAATGCTCACTAAGCTCATTTTTATTCTTTTAGTTTTATATGTTGCCGGTCTGCACCAAGCAAACAGGCTTTCGCCAATAAATAATTTTTCAGATAGAATTGCCGCAGGACTGCTGCAATGGAGTGTATTGTATTTGAGCGTGCAAATATACTTCCCTTCAACTGAATTACAAGAAGGATGGTTCATTATTTGAGAACCTTATGAAAAGGGGAAAAAAGGCGTGGCTAATCTTAAAATGAAGCAGCGTCTATGGTACCTGATAGGTAAAAGCCGGTAGGTAAAAGTTATGCCGACTTGTACTACCTATTAGTAGGTAATAGAGGCTAGCTTCATAGCTTCTCTTCTATTATTTCCTTAAAGGTCTTCTTTTTGTCGATATTCAGTAAAAGGGTATGATATTCTTTGCGGATGCCATACATGCTGAACAGGGAGAGGGATTTCTTCAGCTTTATCTCCATGTTATAGGGCTCCAGTATTTTTAATAAGGAAAGGTGATACACTCCTTTCTCTTCCGGGACTTCCTGGGCAAAGCGAATGGATTCAATACTATCAAAAGGTACTTCTCCATCGCCCATCAGACCATAGCGGATATGGATGCTCTTCCGGCCGATCGCTACAGGACGCTGCCGCATGGCTTTCAGATGGCCTAAAAGCTGCAGGCAGGCATACATGCTGCTGATGGTTAATATCCATGCCAGAGGCGGTGACCATAAATCAGCAATAAAGTGGATAGCAGCTGTCTCAATGAGCAGCAGAAAAATGATAACAGCATACACCGCCGTTGCACCATTCTCTTTATGGTAGCTAAACTGTAGTGCCGGAAGACTGTTGCTCTTCCTCCAGCTAAATAAGCCATAATAAAAAACCGCCACCTCAGTGGCAAGTACATTCGCTATCCTCTGGCTGCCCAGCACCTTTGCAGCACTGGAACGAAACACACTAAGAAAATCAACAGAGCCCCTTTCTTTTCTGAAGGTGCGGATAACCTGAGCAGTCTTGTACACCACCATGCTCAAAACAGAAAGTTCTATCAAGGGAAAGGCATACTTCCAGAGCAGGTCAGTATAAAAATGGTAGGACTCGGGAAGCAGAAAGGTAGCAAGAAGAAGGCCGCCAATAAAGAAAGGAACTGCGGTGGTATTCGGGACTTTCTTTTTCCTGATTAGGAAGAGGTAGAGCAGGGGAGCAGTAATGGTCATGTTGGTTGTCACGGCAAAAGAAAGTACATCCGGATTCCTTAGAAAAATGCCGCTGAGCACAATCCAGGCTGATACTCCAAATACCAGTAACGGAAGGGCAAATGGAAGAATATCTTTGGGGTGGGGAAGGCTTAAATTCTTCATAAAAGCACGTTTTGGTGAAGAGTGAACATCAGCTTTTCCGATGTTTAAATATACCTCGGTCAGATATGGGAGTCAAACTTTTTAAAAGTATCATTCAATAAAGAAGAGCCTTTTCAGTAACAAAAAAAGCCCCGGCAAAACCAGGGCTTTAATTAATCCGAAGGATTTAAGGTGTGAGATAATCTCACAGCCTAAATCTCCTGTCTTATATCTAAACTTTTTACCAGATGTAAACACGTGTAGAATCTGGCTTATACATGGCATCGCCAGGCTCAATATTGAAAGCTTCATAGAAGCCATCTAAGTTTACCAGCGGTCCGGTAGCGCGATACATGCCCGGAGAGTGCGGATCGGTCATGATCTGGTTGCGAAGCGCTTCGTCTTTGTACTTGCTGCGCCAGATGGTGGCCCATGAGATAAAGAAACGCTGTTCCGGAGTAAAGCCCTGAATTTCCTCAGGGTATCCATTGTCTTCCAGGTAAAGCTTAAGGCCATCGTAAGCAGCGGCTACACCACCGAGGTCGCCAATATTCTCCCCAAGCGTAAACTCTCCGTTCACAAATACACTGTCAAGTGGCTCATAAGTGTCGTACTGAGCAGCCAGTGCTCCTGTGCGCTCCTCAAACTGTGCATAGTCCTCTTCAGTCCACCAGTTTCTCATGTTGCCTTCACCATCGTAGCGACTTCCGTTATCATCAAAACCATGTGAAATTTCATGGCCGATTACGGCACCAATACCGCCAAAATTAACAGCAGGATCAGCCTCGAAGTTATAGAAAGGTGGCTGTAGAATGCCTGCAGGGAATACAATTTCGTTATAAGTTGGGCTGTAGTAAGCATTTACGGTTTGGGGAGTCATAAACCATTCCTCTTTATCTACCGGTTCGCCTAACTTATCCAGGTTGTCTTTTACGCCATAACGGCTGGCGGCCATAATGTTCTCGATGTAGGATGATTCCCCTACTTCAAGGTCTTCATAAGTTTCCCATTTGTCCGGGTAGCCAATCTTTACATTAAACTTGCTTAGTTTGTCCTGAGCTTTTGCTTTGGTGTCGGCCGACATCCATTCAAGGCTGTCGATGCGGTTAGAGAAGGCTTCCTTAATGTATTCTACCATTTCCTCGGCTTGCTTCTTCGCTTCAGGAGGGAAGGTTTCATCTACGTAAAGTTTACCAACGGCAAAGCCAACAGCATTATTGGTGCTGGAAAGAGAGCGCTCCCAGCGGGGCTTCATTTCTTCCGTTCCCTGCAGTACTTTTCCGTAGAATTCGAAATTGCGGTTTACAATTTCATTATTCAGGTAAGCAGCAGCATCGTTAACCACATTCCACTTCAGGTAATCTTTAATAGTGGAAAGATCGGTATCAGCGATAATCTCATTTACCTCTTTAAAGAAATCCGGCTGACCAACAATTACGCTGTCCACTTCGCCTTCTACACCCAATTCATTAAAATAGGCGGTCCAGTTAAAGTTTGGTGTGTGCTGATCCAGCGCTTCGAGGTCGAACTTATTGTAGGTTTTAATAGGGTTTCTACGCTCAACATTATCCATGGAAGCTTTGGCAAGGCGAGTTTCCAGCTCCATAATCTCTTCGGCCGATTCTTCTGCTTCCTCTTCGCTATAACCTATGTAGTCTAGCATATCGGTGATAAAGGCTACATATTTCTCCTTTATTTCTTCCGACTTGCTGTCTTCTTTTACATAATAGTCGCGGTTAGGCAGGCCTAAGCCCCCTTGTCCGATGTGCATGGCCATTTGGTCGCTAAACTTGCGATCGGTCGTTACATAGCTGCCAAAGAAAGGGCTTACTCCCTTAAGTTTAAGTTCTGCCAGCTGGCTGCGGAGTTCTTCTTTATTCGAGATGGCATCAATCTCTTCCAATAGAGGCTGAAGCGGCTTTACGCCTACTTCTTCAGCCAGGGCAGAGTCCATGGCTATCTGGTAGAAGGTGAATGCCTTCATTTCGTCGCTGCCTGCTTCATACTTGCCACTCTCGCGGGCATTGTTGAGTACTTCGAGCAGAATTTCATTATTGCGGTCGCGCAACTCATTAAAGGATGACCAGCGCCCTTCATCGGCCGGAACTTCTGTTCTTTCCAGCCAACCGCCATTGGCAAAGCGGTAAAAATCTTCTGCAGGGCTAACGGTGGTGTCCATATCGGCCAGGTTAATGCCTGCAGGTTCATTTTCTGTTGCTTCTTCTGATAGTTTGCTTTGGCAGGCACCGGCACTAAGCACAGTAGCCAGCGCCAGAGCGCTCCATTTAAGTTTCTTCATATAAAA
This sequence comes from Nafulsella turpanensis ZLM-10, assembly GCF_000346615.1. Lineage (GTDB taxonomy): Bacteria > Bacteroidota > Bacteroidia > Cytophagales > Cyclobacteriaceae > Nafulsella > Nafulsella turpanensis. The sequence goes on along the minus strand of NZ_ANNU01000021.1, from coordinate 56,520 downwards.
AGGGAATTTCTGTTTGCGGAAATATAGAAATAAATTTTTCTTTTTGCCCGTCTTTTTTGATAAGCGGTAGCAAGTTTCGGAATAAAAACAGGGGAGGAAAACGGGGTTTAGTTTGGTTTCATTCTTTTGTGCAAAGCTTAAAAAGCCATAAAACGTTCCCTAATGGATATTTAGGTGTCATATTAACACATCTGCTAAAGCATTTCTCGTGCTGGTGAAAAGGATTAACATGTTATCTTTACTTGAGGCAGCTGGCCTGGGCTTTGGTTTGAAAGAGATGAAATGCCTGCCCCCTTAGCCTTTCTGTTAAGGGGCGTTTGATGTATTTTCCGATACTAATCATCTGAAAATTAAAAATATATAATATAAAATTTGGATTTTTGTAAAAAAATGGTTATAATATAAGTGATGGCTATAACTGTGGCCGGTAAAGGAATTACGGAAGGAGAAATGAGGAATAATAGGCGTGTTCTGCCTGTCATTACTTCTTTTTTTATACCAGATTGGAATGTAGGTGCCATCCACAGAAAGAGAGGCTGTACAAAAGGATCTCCTGCTTGTGTAGGAGAATGGTTAAATTAAAAAGAATATTATGCTTTATACAAGAAAAGAAACAGAGGATTACAATTCAATGGCAGAAAAGATTATTCAATATGCAGAAAAATCGGGTTTTGAGGAAATAAAAGCAGATTTCACAGGCTACGACAGCCCTGCTTCGCTTACAATGGTAAATCAGGAAATTAAGCTTACGCCGGACTTTTCTGCCAAAAGAGGTGAAAAGAAATATTATTTCGAGTTAGTAGTGAAAAACGAAGATGAAAAGGACCGCGAAATGTTAGTAAGCAAGTGGAAGGCGCTGGAATCTATTGCCAGGATGAAGGGCGGTAAGCTGCAGTTATTTGTACCACGCGGGAGCTACAAGTATGCGTCTGAACTGGTGAAAGACCACCACATTGAGGCACAGCTAACGCGCCTGAATAAAATTTAAAGTTCACCAGAACTTCTCCGGTCAGTGTGCATTTGCGGAAAGTGGTTCTGCTGCTTTTGATTGCTACTGCTACACCGGCCCTCTCTCAACTCTTCTACTTTACTATTTTTCTGGGAATATCAAGCGGAAGGCGGGTAAGGAGCTCGTAGTTAAGCTGACTACTCATTTCGCTGAAAGAGGCTACCGTTACTTCCTGTCGCCCCTGCTTACCTACCATTACTACTTCTTCTCCTTTTTGAATATCCGGCAGTTCGTTAATGTCGATAATGGCCAGGTTCATATTTACTACACCAATTACATGCATGCGTCGCCCTCTAACCAGGACCCTTCCAAGGTTGCTGAGAGAGCGGGCAAAGCCATAAGCATACCCAACCGGAATAGTGGCAATATGCATATCACGTGGCGCCTGATAAGAGGTGCCATAGCCGATAAACTCACCCATCTTTACTTTTTTAGTGTTCATTATGTGGGATTTCCACCTAATGAGGCGTTTTAATGGATCTTTGCCTTTATGTTCCTGTTGCCGTAGCTGGTAAATATAGGTTTCTTCATTAGGCCAGAAGCCGTATAGCATAATGCCAACACGCACCATGTCGAAGGTGGTTTCCGGAAAGTTAATAGCGGCGGCAGAGCAGGCGGTATGACGTAGTTTTGGCTGGAGCCCTTCATTGCAGAAGCGATCGTACAAAACATGGTACTTCGCAATTTGCTGCTCTACACGCAGGTAATTTGCCACGCTCTCAGCCCCTGCAAAGTGGGTGCACAACCCCTGTAGCTGCAGGTATTCTTTATTCTCCCTGAGCAGGTCGAAGAGTAGTGGCAGCACATTCTCTTCAAAACCGGTTCGGTTCATACCTGTTTCTACCTCTATGTGAATGATGGCCTTTTTGCCTGCTGCCTTAGCAGTTTCAATGGCGGCAAGGAGCCGGTCCATTTCAAATACATAAAACTCAATATTGTTTTCAATAGCCCAGGACAGCTCTTCATTGGCAATGTAGCCGATGATCATAATCGTGCTCTTGTGCCTGATGCTCTGCTGTACCCGCCTTGCCTCGGAAGAGCTGAAGACTGAAAAATGGCGGATACCGGCTGCTTCTGCCATTTCAACAACCTGTTCAATGCCATGGCCGTAAGCGTTGCCTTTACAAACGGCCGATAGGGTGGTGCCTTCCGGTAGCCTGCTGCGCACGTATGATACATTGTTGCGCATGGCTGATTTACTGAGCTCTATATAAGAGGTGTGCAAGGATTTTTAGTTTTTCGTTTTACTTCAATTCTTTTTTTCATGGGCAGACTGCACCTCACGGATAATTCCGGTGAAAAGTTGTAGTCCTTTTCCGATAATCGCGTCCGGAAAATCATAATCCGGATGGTGAAGTGGAGCCTGCTTTTCTCCTGCTCCGAGTCCCACAAAAGTGGTCGGGCAACTTTTGTGGTAGTGCCCAAAGTCTTCTGACCAGCGGAAAGGTTCTTTGAGCAAAGTATTTTGCAGGCCGGTAGATTCAATGGCCTTACGTACATACGCAAGGGGCTCAGCCTGGTTTACTGTAGCCGGAAAATCTTCCAGGTAGTTACATTCACAGGAGAGCTTTTCCGCTTTGCAATACTTCTCAATAATTTCATGGGCCCTCTGGCTCAACAGTACCATGTCCTCTTCATGAATTGTACGAAGCGTAGCACCAAATTCGGCATAGCCTGCAGAGGTTCCGTACGCTTTTTCGCCCAGCCGGGCGTAGACAGGAGTTACCAGAACAAGGTCTTTCCAGGTATTCTTTTGCTCAGGCAGGGCCTGTAATTCAAGCATTATATTTGCCAGCGCTTTGGCGGGATTTCGGCCTTTTTCCGGCTCTGCCGCATGAGAGGTACAGCCTTTTAACCGGAGAGATAAGCCTTTAGAGGCAGCGCAAAAGTGACCTTCTTTCCAGTAAATTTCGCCTGCTGCCTTGCCCGGGATATTGTGGAGGCCGAATAGCCAGTCTGGTTTTATTTCTTTCCACTTTTTATCCTTAATCACCGCGGCAGCGCCCTGCCCGGTTTCCTCGGCAGGCTGGAACAGGAGTACCACCTTTCCTTTTTGCGGTGGATGGGCCTGGATCCATCGGCCAAGACCTGCGAGAATGGCCATATGCCCGTCATGCCCACACTTATGCGATACCCCTTCTGTAGAAGAGGCGTAGTGGAGATCTGTTTTTTCATGAATAGGAAGGGCATCCAGTTCGCAGCGGAATCCGATTGAAGGGCCGGGGGAATCGCTTTCATAGACAAAAGCCAGTCCGTGACCTCCCAGCTTTTGTACGATTTGGGTGGGATTGGTACCCTTTAGAAAAGATTTAATTATCTGGGCAGTCGAGGCTTCCTCTCCGGAGAGAGAAGGATGTTTGTGCAAGCGGTGACGGAGTTCTACCAGTTCATCCAGATCGACCTCCTGCCATTTTGATTCAGACATAACAGAAGTTTTAATTATTCTAATCAGAAAGGTAGCCAATTGTTCTCCATTGGCTGGCACAGGTTAAAATAAGGAGGCAGAAGGTATGTTATAATTGTGTGGGATTTTGTGCTTTTAAGGGGAAGCTCTTAGCTTTATGGCATGGAACAAGGTAAGGAAACCTTTATTGCGCAGCGCTTTCAGCGCCTGTCGAATTTGTTTTACCTGATGGTAGGGCTTCCGTTGCTGTGCTTTGGGTGGGTGTATTTAAACCTGCAAGGCCTTTCGACACCAGCTTTATTTGACCATCCGGTGTATGCATGGTTCTGGCATGTGCCGGCAGTGCTCCTTATAGTGGGGCTAACGGCAGGGGCATATATCCTGTACAGGGGCAGGCTTAAAAATTACTTTTCGGCAGCAGGTAAAGAACCTTCCCTGCAGCGCCTGGAGAACAGGGTAGAGGTGTTTTACGAATTATCCCTGCGTAAATATCTTATGCTGACCGTAGCTGTACTGTTAGCGGTGCTGAGCCTTTACCTTTCCGGGCATAAAGGTTACGCTGCCATTTATGGAATACTGCTCCTCATTTTTTCCGTTTCCCGCCCAACAGCCCGGGGTCTTAACCGGGACCTAAAGCTAAATAAGGAGGAACGACTAATTGTGCATGAGGCCTTGAAGCAGTTAAGATAAAAGCTGTGCCAGCCCAAACTTTGGACTGGCACAGAAAAAAATAGGTTCTACAAAATAATACCGAAGCTAAAGGCGTGCAGTTCAGGTCCTTTTCCAGTGTAAAACAATTCGTTCAGGTCGTAATTGGCAAAGAGGTCTACTCCTTTTACGCCTAGCTGCAGGCGTACTCCATAGCGCCAGTTATTGAGGTAAAAGTCATCGCGGTCTTTATCTTTTTCTGTATCATCGCCAACTTCAAATTTGTATTTGGTATGGCTGGCAATTCTATAGCCGGCATATCCTCCAAGGCCAATTCTAAAAGAGTCATCATCGTAATCGCGTACCCGTAACATTCCGCCATCGCTGTCGCGTACCATTTTGGTTTTGTACCCGAAGTGGAGCATGGGAACTGCGTTTACATTAAGGTAGGCAGCGGTAAGCTTGCTTTTCTGTGCATCAATTTCAGGCTCAGGGTCGATATAGAAGTTGACGCCCTCTTCAGTTTCCTCCAGTCGGGTGCGGTCATCGGCGAACTTGAAGTTGTACCAGTCGACCCCTGCTCCCCATTGAAGTGCCAGCGGACCGGCAATGTGCGTACGGAAATTAGAGTTAATACCCACAAACCATGAACCCCAGGGACGAACAGCATAGATGGCATTGTCGGCGGCAGGAAAATCACCTTCAGGACTAAGATAGTTGTTCATTCCCAGGTCGAAGTTGATGAAGTGCCGGGTGCCGAAGTACCGCTCATCGTTTCTGCTTTCCTGTTTTTCCTCCTCTTCGTCTTTCTCATCGTCGTCATCTTCATCGCCAAAGCTAAACTCGAAGTGGTAACGCTTCTTTTCTTCTGTGCTATCCGCTTCGTGCGCATACCATTCGTCATCCTCTTCCTGGCCGGCAACCTCTATCTGGTATTCTTTACCGCTTTCATCTGTTATAATGATCAACTGTTCGAGCTGGCCTAAGCTGTCAACTGTTTTGTTTAGGTCGCGGATCATCTGGTTAAAGTCGTAGTTCTGGAGGCTCTCCAGGTCTTCTTTACTATCTACCCATATGATGATTTTCTTGGTTTTGCCAATTTGAATGGTAATGGTATCGGCCGGTGCCGGGGGTAACTGAATGGCGCCTGCGGCAGCCGGCATCAGGTACAGCAGTGCCAGGGCAAGTATACTTGCAAAAACTTTTTTCATGACGATAAAATTAAATGTTGTGGTTTCTTTTCTTAATTAGGACTGCTAAGCCTGTCGAGGCTCAGGAGTTCATTTTTAGCTTCGCGCAGGTCGGCAAGGTTGTTATTACTCGTTACCTTTTTGAAAAAACCAAGGAGCTTACGGGCAGATAGTTCTTTTTCTCCCGAAGATGTTCCTTCTTCCTCTATGCTGGCGACAGCCATTACCTCTTCAGCAGGCGTATAGCGGATAATAATTTCTTCCGGTGCGGATTCGGGACTTTCAATTACTGGCTGAGCGTTTGCTTCTGCCAGACTTTCTATTTGTAAAGGCTTTGGTTCCAGTTGCAGGTCCGGTAGCTTATCTTTAGCGGCCGCTGTATGGCTGACGGAAGCAGCCAGTGGGTCTGCCTGCTGGAGGGTGCCCTTTTCCTTCTTTTTAGTGTCTGCTTTCGACTTTGTTGCCACTGGGGCCGGTTTTTCTTTTTCTATTTCAGCAATAGCTGGAATGGCTTTAGTGAAAGTCTCCTTTATAATTTCCTCTTTTTGTGCTTCAGGGGTTGTGCCGGTAAGAGGAGTTTCTTCCTTTTCTTCGGTAGCAAGTTGTTGGGCCTGGTTAAATGGCTGACTCAGCTCCATCGCTCCCCATATTCCAAAAACTAAGAGGAGGCAGGCCGCAATGCCGGAAAGATAATGCCAGGCTTTGCGCTTCTGCTTGTGATGCAGGTTCTGCTCAAGCTGCTGCCATGCCTGAGAAGAAGGAGTAGCTTCGAAGGTTTCGAGCTTCTGCCGGAATAAACGGTCCAAATCTTTATCTTCCATGACTATATAGCTTGTTTCTCTATTAATTTATTATGCCGGGCCAGCTGCTGCTGTAAAAGGCTCCGTGCCCGACTCAGTTGCGACTTGGAGGTGCTTTCGCTAATCTCCAGCTTTTCGGCTATTTCTTTATGAGAAAAACCTTCAATGGCATAGAGGTTAAAAATGGTGCGGTAACCATCTGGCAGCCGCTGAATCATCGCCATTAAATCTTCTGTCTGCAAATTCTGCTCAGCATTTTCGAAGCTCACTTCCAGACTAGCTTCTTCAGCATCTACCATCATAAAAGTATGCTTGTGCTGTCGCAGGTAGGTGAGCGATTCATTAACCATAATCCGGCGCATCCAGCCCTCAAAACTCCCTTCACCACTAAACTGATCGATTCTTTCGAAAATCTTCAAAAAACCTCCTGTCATCACCGATTCTGCTTCGCTGCGGTCTTTCACATATCGCAGGCAAAGTCCCAGCATCTTCGGCGCCCATTGCTGGTAAAGTTCGCGTTGCGACCTGGAGTCGTTTTCGCGGCAACCCCTGAGGAGGGTTTCTTCTTTGCCAGATTTACGGATGCTGAATTTCATGCTTTGGTGAACGTTTGTACCTGATAGATGCAGCTCGGCCACGGGAGGTTGCATGGGCTTAAAAAAAATAACCAGGCCTAATACAAAAATAGATGGAAATAATTAGACATCAGCTATTTATGATGATACTAATTGTTGGATAAAAATAAAAAAGCTGCCTTTAAAAGCAGCTGAAGAAGGAAGGAAGCATCAATAGCTTTAATACTCCCGGAAGTTGAATGATAATTAATAAGCCGCAGCGTAGTTAATGTCGATCTCTATTCTAGTGATTTCTCCTTCCTTTACAGTAACTGGATTGATGTTCCCTTCTCCATCGAAAGAATTGGCAAACAGGCCCTGCTCTTCTTTTACAAATACAGAATAGCGGCCAGGAGGGAGGCCTACCACAAATTCTCCTTTTTTATTGGTTTCCACTGTTTGCACCAGCTTACTTTCGATATCGTGAAAAAAGGTTCCTTCCGAGGTAGCTTCATCCATGGTGGTGAGTTCATATATGTGCAGTACCCGTTGTACAGGCTTTCCCTGCTTTTTATTTTGCTCTTCTTCAGGATTTTCGCTGATAGTAGGCATGAAGTTACCTTCTAACCAGCGCACCTGTCCTGCCAATCCTTGTTCGGGCATATCTTCACAGCTCTTTGTTACTGCCAGCAGCAGTGCAGCCATGATCATCAGTAGTTTCATAGTTGTTTTTTGGTAGAATACGCTATTTTATGGCTTCCAAGTTACAGAGATTTCTGAAAAAGAAAAGGCAGCCCCGAAGAGATGCCTTTTCAACAACAACAGTAAACACAACAACTACCAAGAACTTTCCAATTTTAACACGCAAACGCAGATAGGAAGCGGGGCTCACTTAATTTTTAGCTACACTTCTTGGTGATAGCTCATATATATTATCGGCGATATCGTACAGGTTTTTATGTTCCTGATTAGTGAGCAGGATAATCATGAGCCCATTCTGTTTATAGTTTCTTACCAGTCCTTCATAATTTTCTGTAGAGCCATGGTGTAAGTGTAACTGAATATCGTCGCCCTCCCAATCGCAGCGCCCCAGGGGCGACTGGATGTTATCTCCTTCCATAGCTTCTTCGGATAATAACTGCATAGACTCTTTTGAGATGATTTCAAAGTTATCGAGTTGGGAAAACCATTTTTACATGCCTCTGGCAGAGGAACAGATCGTGGTGACTTCCACTTCATAGTCGTCTACCTCAAATTTACCATTAAAGGGAATGGCCATGAGGCTGGTGTCCCTGTAGGGATAGCTTTCCTTTATTACTATTCCTTCTATTTCAAATGGGCGGAGTAATTTCTGCTCCACATAATCCTGAAAGCTTTGTTCTGAAACAATTTCCACTATCCTCATCAGTAAAAACGGATTGTAATTAGAATACAGGTAATCCGTTCCGGGTTGGAACTCAAGCTTTTTTAGGTCAGAAAGATTCTGAACAATCTCATCTTCCCTGGCTACCTGATTATTTTCGAAATAGGAGTCCCATTTGATGCGAGGCAGGCCGCTGGAGTATTGCAGTAAGTTTCTGATAGTAATTTTATCGGCCCAGGCCGGAAGGTGAGGCATGAACAAGGATAATGTATCATCGGGTGTAAGAAGCCCTGCCTCTTTTAGCTGCATTATAGCTACTCCAGGAAACTCCTTATAAATGGAGCCTATTGCAAAATGGTGCTCAGGAGTAAGAAGGTGGTTTCTTGCTCCATCTGCATAGCCGAAGGATTTTTCATAAAGCACCGTATCATTCTGCATCACCAGAACATTACCGTTTAGCTGACCTTTTTCATGAAGGCGGCTAAGGTAGGCGTCAATATCCTGTGCCTGATTACAACTGAGCAGGAGCATAACCATAGAAATCAAACTAATGATCATTTTCATTGTGGTATAGGTTTAGTGTTATTCATTCGGTTTCTGCCTGCTCCATTCTTTTTACAATATCCTGTAAAAAGAATTACCTTTTATAAGGAATGGAGGAGAGGCTTCTTTTAGCTTCAATCAGTTTTAATCCAGCTTGTCCACATCTGCACCACCACTCTTGTTGATGCGGGTTTGGGGGTTCCCGGTATAGCTGGTCTGGCTTCCGCCGCTGGCATTTACCTCCAGCCGCTGTCCGGGGGTCACCTTGGCTTCGCTGGAGCCACTCTGGTTTATGGTTGCTTCCCGAACGGGAAATTCTAAGGCCTTTAAGGTGGAACTTCCTGAAAGATCGGCTTCTAACATTTCGCCCCTCCCGCGCAGTTCCAGCTCACTGCTTCCGCTCATATCGACGGATAGCTGATCTATTTTTCCTTCCAGCCATACTTCGGAAGAGCCGGATTGGTCGACAGTCATCTGTGGCGCCTTCCAGCTTTCCAGCCGGGCTTCACTGGAGCCCCCCATGTCGAGTTCTCTCAATTCTGGCAGGCTAATGAAAATTCGGACCTTTCCGTTATTTGAGTCGAAAAAGGACATGGAATTTTTAAAGCTGATACTGTTTCCGTTCTGCTCAAACTCCACCGTATTTACGGCATCCTCATCTCCTGCCAAGCGTACGCTGTAATTGGGTGACTGTGTAAAAATTACCTCATAGTCATCGCCCACCGACACTTCCTGGAAATCCCGGGCATTGATTTCGCGAATAAAATCTCCTCCGGCTCCTTCGTAGGTTTCCTGTCCTCTCCATTCCTCATTGCCGGAATGCTGGCGCCACTCTTCCTCTCTTTCAGGGCAGTCGAGGCAAATCAGTTCCTCATCTTCATTAAAAACAAAAGTGGGATTTCCTCTGAGATCGCTCACGTTAAGGCCGGCAGGAGTAAGCGTGTAGGATAAAATTCTGCGCAGGCTGTAATCCATTTTAAATTTCTGCCCCACGGGCATGTAAAGGGTTATATCTAGTTCCTGAGCACGATAAGGAACTTCATCCGGTAACTCGAGGTGATGACTGAGCAGGAGGGTATCGCCCTGCTGGTCTACCTCGTAGCGCGTTTGTTTGGCCATAGCAAGGGCGGCATTTTCTGTACGACCTCTGGCGTAGAAGCGCTGAGTCATTCTTAACTCATTTCCCGATCCTGCCTTGATGGTTAAATCCACATCGTCCGCATCCATATTATCTTCATTTTGCAGCACCAGGAACATGGCTTCAGTACTGTCGGCCATAAAGGTGGTTTCTGTTTCATAATAATTGCGCTCTTTAAAGTCGGCCACCAAAGCCGGAATGGTAACAGCAAGTGTAATAAGGCTGATGACCCAAAGGGCAAAGATGATCCAGGAGGCAGCAGTGTTGAGGAGCCAGCGCTTGGCAATAATCGCAATCCCCAGTAAGATGGCGGCCAGTCCCGGAATAAAAAGAGAGATAAAACCGGCCACCAGTGTAATGGTAGGGACTGTTTCGCTGGCAATCATGGCCGGGAAGCGGAGGTCGAATAAGTCGAGATACACCTCAGGGAAAAAGCCACCGGCAAAGCTAAAGCCTGCAATAAGCGAAAGGAGAAAGAAAAAGCCCATCAGGATAAGGGCAACGCCTGCTATAACCCGGATGGCATCGCCCAGGAACTTAATCAGCGGACTCAGGGACCTGCCGGCGCCCGAAAAGATGGCTGACAGGAGGCGGAAGGGGAAAAGCAGTACTTTAACCACTGCATTTTCCTCACCCTCCTTTACATTTAAATTTTTTTTTATGTTATGTTCGATATTCGAAAGCGTAACCGGCTCTCCCTGCATTTGCATACGGTCGGTAAGGGTAATGGCCTCCGGGGTAATCACCCAGAGGACCAGATAGGCAATAAGGCCGGTGCCTCCAAGGAATATCAGCAGGATAAATAAAATGCGGATGAGGGTAGGGTCTACGCCAAAGTAAGCTGCCAGTCCGCTGGCCACACCGCCAATTACTTTATCGTCGGGGTTGCGGAACATTTTCTTCATTTTCCGGTCTTCCGCCAGGTCGAAGCGCTCCGGTACCACAATCCAGAGGATGATATAGCCAATGAGCAGGGCAGAGCTGAAGGAGAAAGAAATGAAGAGGTCCAGCAGGATGATGAGAAAAAGCAGGCGGATCCAGAAGGCATCGATGCGAAAATAGTGCGCAATGCCCGCGGCTACACCGCCAATAATTTTGCGACTGCCATCGCGGTACAGTCTGCGGCTTCCTGCAGTAGCAGTGGCGCTTGCTGCACCGGCTCCTGTACTTCCGGAGCCGGTGTAGGTGTGTTCGTAACTGTGGTTGTAGGTGGTTTCTTCCGGCTCTTCGATGGCCTCAAAATCACGAACATTCCCCATTTGTAAAATCAGGCTGTCCACGTCCAGGGCAGTAATTACCTGCTTGTGAGGGTTAAGCTTGGTCAGGAATATTTCTGCCACGCGGTTTTCGATGTCGGCCGCTATTTCACCGGTATCGTCGTAGGTGGCAAAGTAGCGTTTAATCTCATCCAGGTAACGCTTAAGGCGGTCGTAGCCATCTTCCTCGATGTTAAATATGATGCCGCTGATATTAATGCTTATGTTCTTTTTCATAGCCGCATTATTTTGTTGTGGTGTTGTTGTTGCTGTGGTTGATGATCTTATTCGTGGAGGCTGAAAGCTCCGCCCATGTTGTGCTGAGCTGATCCAGAAAGGTAGTGCCTTCGGGAGTGATGGTATAATATTTTCTTGGAGGGCCTGAATTTGATTCCACCCATTTATACTCTACCAGGCCTGCTTTTTTCAGACGGGTAAGCAGCGGGTAAAGCGTTCCTTCCACTACCATTATTCTGGCAGAGGTGAGCTCTTCCAGCATATCGGATGCATACACTTCGCCCCGCGAAATAATATGAAGAATGCAATACTCCAGGATTCCCTTTCGCATTTGCACCTGTGTGTTTTCGAGCTTCATAAGCGTATAATTTTAATAACTTATAATACAAATATATAAAAAGGTACTGTGCGTTGCAAGGTACTGTATGCTGCTTATAACTGGTTATTACTTAGTAGTGTGTTTTCGAGCTTTGAGCGGTGCCAGAAAATGATGAGTGGATGGTGGTCTGGGAGGTAAAAAGATGGAATTTCTTACCTCCTTTTGCTATTGTAGCTGATTAAATTGCAGAAAACCAGTGAATTGGCTATGTTTGTTGGGTTATACTATTTCCATGAATTATAAAAAAATAGTTATCCTGCTGTGGCTGGGGTTATTGTGGGTGAGCAAGGCTTCTGCCCAGACCATTGCCCCTAAGTACAGCAACGAATTTTTAGCGATTGGAGTAGGCGCCAGGGCGCTGGGGATGGGCAATGCACAGGTAGCGCTGGTAAATGATGCCACGGCCGGTTACTGGAATCCGGCTGGCCTGCTGTCGATCTATAATGATTACAGCCTGTCGCTGATGCATGCCGAGTATTTTGCCGGCATTGCCCAGTACGATTATGCCGGCTTCTCAACCCGAATTGATTCTTCCAGTGTAATAGGGTTGTCGCTGATCCGCTTCGGGGTCGACGATATTCCCGATACCCGCTTCCTGTTCGATGCCAATGGAATGCTCAATTACGATAATATCCGTTTCTTTTCCGCTGCCGACTATGCCTTCCTTTTTTCGTATGCACGGGAATCGTCTTTAATGGAAGGGCTTAGCTTAGGAGCAAATGCAAAAGTGGTGCACAGGAGTGTAGGCAGGTTTGCCAATGCATGGGGCTTCGGGCTCGATGCCGGGGCGCAGTACCACCTTGGCCGCTGGTCATTTGGTCTCATGCTGCGCGATATTACCACCACCTTTAATGCCTGGACTTATAATTCCGAACTGTTAAAGGATGTGTACAGCCAGACCGGCAACGAAATTCCGGAAAGCTCTCTGGAAGTTACTCTTCCACGGGCAGTAATTGGCTTTGCCAGGAAGTTTTACTTTTCGGAGCATTTTAGTGGCCTTCTGGCAATGGATCTGGTTACCACTTTCGACGGTAAACGAAATGTGCTGATCAGAACAGATGTAGCCTCTACTGAGCCCCAACTGGGAATGGAACTTGCTTACCAGGATCTTGTTTACCTACGTGCCGGCATAGGTCACTTTCAGCAGCTGAAAGACTTCGACGGTAGTAAATACACCACTTTTCGCCCTAATGGGGGAATAGGGGTTCGACTGCACAAGGTAATAATTGATTATGCACTGACGGATATCGCAGACCAGTCTTCGGCTCCCTATTCTCATGTGTTCTCCCTAAAGGTTAACCTGGATAAAAAAGATGAGTAAGTTTATGCGTCCGCTCTTTCTGTATTTTTGCCTTGGGCTCTTTTTATTGCCTTTAGCTGTGGAGGCACAGCTGCACGGTAATGAGTGGATAAACTACAACCAGCAGTACGTAAAAATACCGGTTGGGCAGGAAGGGATTTACAGGATCAGTTACCAGGACTTGCAGGCCGCCGGTTTTCCGGTTTCATCAGTGAACCCGCGTAACCTTCAGCTTTTCCATCGTGGTAAAGAGCAGGCTATTTTTGTGGAGGGAGAGGGTAACTTTATTTTTGATCCTGCAGACTATATTCTTTTTTACGGACAAAAAAATGATGGAGCACAGGATGCAGAACTTTACTTTGCTGCCGATGCGCAGCCTCATACTCATTATAATTTGTACTCCGATTCTACTGCTTATTTCCTGACTTTTAACTTAACAAATCAGGCCGGTAAGCGAATGGGTTTTTTCTCGGAGAATAATACCTACGGCTTATCCCCGGAACCTTTTCATTTCGAAGAAAGACTGCTCCTGTATACGAATGACTATTCGGCCGGCCTGGTGCATCCTTATGCCGGGGAATTCAAAACCTACCTTACCTATGGCGACTATGGCGAAGGCTTTACGGGTCCGGTTATAAGTAACGGGCAAACGCAGGATATAACTTTTAGTAATCTGAGCGGAATAGTAAGTGCAGGCCCGGCACCGGAACTGGAGCTGTTACTGCAGGGCCGCAATAACCTGGATCGTACGATAGACGTACTGGCCGGGGCAACAGCTTCCTCTTTACAAGGCCTTCATCAGGCGAGTTTTAACGGGGGGCGTCATTACCGGCTAAAGGAAAAGCTTAACTGGAACATGCTTTCGGGCGGCCAGTCGGTCGTAAGAGTAGCGACCGATGCCGGAGAAAGAGTTTCAGTATCATTTGCCAGGCTCCGTTATGCCCAGGTGTGGGATATGCAGGGAGCATATGAAAAGATATTTCGACTTCCGGCTGGCACAGGCAACAGGCGGTATATTGAGGTAAAAAATGTTCCGAGTGGTGTTAAGGCATTTGATGTCAGCTCGCCAGAAAACATTATCCAGATAGGTTTAAAAAGGCTCGATGCCAGTACTGTGGCAGCCATTATTCCTCCTGGCGCTACGGAAAGAGAAATACTTTTTTCGGGTGTGGAAGTAAAACCGGCTGCAGTCCGTAAGGTTTCATTCAGGAAAATTGAGGCTGCCCGGCACAATTATTTAATTGTTACACATGCCAGCCTGCGGAAGGGTGCGGGTGGTTATCCTGACCCGGTAAAAGCCTATGCAGCCTACCGGGCTTCGGCCGAAGGAGGAGGATTCGATACTTTACTGGTCAATATGGATCAGCTGTATAACCAGTTTTCTTATGGCGAAATCAGCCCTGTGGCTATTCGCAGATTAGTTACTTATATGGCTGATGGTGGGGAGCCGGCTTATCTCTTTCTGATTGGAAAGGCGCTGGACGTATACTATAACTACCATCGAAGTACAAACTGGACCAGCCCTCACCACGACCTGGTACCTACCTTCGGTTATCCTGGCGGAGATATTCCGTTTACTGCCCAGCTAAAAGGTTTAGGCTATATGCCAGCTTTTCCTGTAGGCCGCATTGGTGCTCATAACCCTCAGGAGGTAGCCAATTACCTGAATAAGGTAAAAGAAATGGAAGCTAGTCCACTAACTGATACCAGGCGTAAAAATATTGTACACCTCAGCGGTGGTGCCAGTGAAAGTCAGGCAGCGCAATTTAGGCGGTATTTAAAAGAGTTCGAGAATATAGCAGAGGGGCCTTACCTGGGCGGGCATGTGGAAACAGTTTCTAAAAACGCCGATGTGGTAGTGCAGGAAATAGATATCACCAGGCAGGTAAATCAGGGAGTGGGGCTGGTGACGTTTTTCGGTCATTCAGGGCCTTACCTGTCGGATATGGAAATAGGTTATGTATCGGATGATCGTTCCGGTTATCGGAATAAAGGGAAATATCCCTGCATTCTGGTAAACGGTTGCGATGCAGGCGACATTTTTTCAACCTCACAATATCCTACTTTTGGGGAGGACTGGACTTTAACCGCCGGACGAGGAGCGCATAGCTTTATAGCCCATAGCGGAATAGGGTATACTGATATGCTGAGGAGGTATACAGAAAACTTTTATCAGACTGCTTATGCCGATACCAATTACATTGCAGCCTCGGTTGGGAAAATCCAGGCAGAGGCCATCCGGAGGTTCCTTTCCGAAGGGCAGTTAACCCCCGTTGCGATTTCACAGGCTCAACAAATGGTATTGCAGGGCGATCCGGCTGTTCGTCTTTTCGGAGTAGAGAAAGCAGATTATGAAATAGATAATAACCGGCTCTATGTCCATTCTTACTCCGGGGAACAGGTAAAGCTTTCTGCCGATTCCTTTGCTGTTGCCATTATTGCTCAAAATTTTGGACGGGTATACCTCGACTCCATGGAAGTGCGTTTAACAATTCAGGAGAAGGGAAGCAATAACACTTTAGTCAGTAGTAAAAAGTTTAAAGCCCCTTTTTACCGGGATACGCTCTTTTATTCTATTCAATCTGAATCGCTGGGTAAACCCGGGATGTACCAGTTTTCAGTACAGCTGAACCCCGAATCTGAAATTCCCGAGATCAATTATACTAATAATCAGGCCTCATTGGAGGTTTTGCTCAATTTTGGAGGAACGATTAACCTGTTGCCCCACCAATATGCTATTGTAGGCAAGCCTGAGGCCCGGCTGTTTTTCCAGGGTACGGATTTATTCGGTAAAGGAAATCAATACCTGCTGGAGATGGATACGAGCGGGACCTTCAATAGTAGCTCCCTGCAAAAGTACAGTCTGCAGGGTGATGTTTTAATAAACTTTAAAGCTGGTCTTTCTGAGGTTTCAGGAGGAAGTACAGATTCTGTTACCTACTTCTGGCGAACAAAACTGGCACAGGGCGATACTTCGTGGGTGCGCTCTTCCTTCAGTTATATAAAAGAAGGTGAAGAGGGCTGGACCCAGCGGCACAGCAGGCAGTTTAGCCACAATGATCTGAAAAATATTAGTGTGGCAGAAAACCGAAAGTGGACGTTTAATAATATCCGCCGCCATGTAGAGGTAATTACTGTCGGTGCCCAGGCGCCGGCAGAAGCTGTTGAGGAGGTAGAATTAAAGATAGATGAGGTAGGGTATATTTTGGGTACGCTACGGGGTAGCTGCCGTTCTAATTCAATTAATGCAGTGCATTTCAATAAAAACCTGGAGCCCCTGATTGCCCTGCATGGGGGAGTATTCAATGATGAGAGCTGTGGAAGGGCCCCGGAAATAGTTAATAATTTTATTGAAAAGGATATTGTCTATGGCAATAACGATGGGTATAATCTGGAGAAATACCTGGCAGATGTTCCGGAAGGGCATTATGTGCTGCTCTTTTCAATGGGGAGTGTTAATTATACACTATGGCCCTCTTCGGTAAAGGACCAATTACTGAGCCTGGGTGCTACACCGGAAGAGGTGGCTGCTTTGGCCGATGGGGAGCCTTTTATTATGCTCGGACGTAAAGGAATGGCGGCAGGAAGTGCGGTGGAGGTATACGCCCAAAAAGGAACAGATAGTCCACCTGCAGCAGAGCAAACAATTCGGCTGGACCATATAATGGAAGGAAAGGCCCAGCAGGCAACAATTACTACGGACTTAATTGGACCGGCGGCTGACTGGCGGGAGCTGGCCTGTCTGCTGGCATCGGAGGTAAATGATCGCTTTAGCTTGCAGGTAATAGGAGTAAATGCGCAAATGCAGGAACAACCGCTGTTTGTGGTAAATGAAAATCAGTCTTCGCTTCCTCTGTCGATCGATGCCAGGCAGTATCCTTACCTGAAGTTGAAATTAGATGTTGAAGATGGAGTGGAATTTACTCCTCCGCAGTTAAAATACTGGCAGGTACTATTCTCTCCCCTGCCGGAAGGGGTTCTTTTGCCAGCTGACAGCCTTCCGCTCCATGCTGAACTGGAGGAAGGGCAGGAGTATCATCCGGCTTTCCGCTTTATAAATATTTCAGACCGAACCTTTGCCGATACTTCCCTGCAGGTAAACTATCGGCTCTCCAATAATGACCAGCAGAAAAATAAAGAAGCTGAAATGCAGGTTACGGCTCCCGGCCCTTCCGATACTACTTATTTTAGTATGCCTATAGGCACCGACTCCTGGTATGGGCTGAATGATTTTACCGTGCAGGTGAATCCGCAGATTGTCCCCGAAATGTACTATAATAATAACCGGGTGGGTGTGAGTGGTATGTTGAGTGTACGAAAGGACACCCTGCAGCCAATTATTGATGTGGCCTTTGATGGTTTGTACATCACCAATGGTGCTATTGTAAGTCCTACGCCCCTGGTGAGTATAATTCTGCGCGACGAAAATAAGTTTAAACTAAAGCAGGATACAACTGGTGTTTATATTTATCTGAAAAAAGAGTGCGAAGGGTGTGCGTTTGAAAGAGTGGACCTGGCCGCTTCAAAAGTTCGCTGGCAGCCTGCCACGGAAAATGAAAGCTTCCGCATTGAATTTGAGCCGGAAGCGCTGAGCGATGGGATGTATACCCTTCAGATACAGGCGGAGGATGCCAGTGGAAACCGTGCCGGAAAGGAACCATACAGTATTAATTTTGAGGTAATTACAGAGTCAACAATAACGCGGTTTTATCCCTATCCTAATCCTTTTTCAACTGCCACACGCTTTGTTTTTACCCTCACCGGCAGCGAGGTACCGGATGATATAAAAATTCAGATTATGACGGTAGATGGAAGGGTAGTGCGGGAAGTACTGATGGAGGAGCTTGGGCCTATCAGGATTGGGCATAATATAACCGATTTTGCCTGGGATGGCCGCGACGAGTGGGGCGATCAGCTGGCCAACGGTGTCTATCTGTATAAAGTATTTATACGTCATAGCGGTGATAATTTCGAAAGCAGGGCAACTAAGGGCGATAAAGCCTTTAAGCAGGACTTTGGAAAGTTATACCTGCTTCGCTAAAAGCTTCAAATACTTTTAAATGACCCGCACCTGCGGGTTTTTTTATGTCTTTATTTTTCTCTCCCTCAGCTAAAACCTCAGGAATAAAGGAAAAGGACCATCAATTCTGTAGCAAAAGGTGCTGAGCAACCCTTTAAATTATTAGTGGGGAGTGGAGAACGGATTTTAAGAATGTTTCGTTTTTGGCAGGTTAAAGCATAACAATGGTTAAACTCCATGTATTGACATAGTAACAATTCATATGTTAAATAAAATAATTTTTTTATTTAAAATTTAAATTACGTATGTTAGTTCCATGAAAGAAGAGGTGATAATTTAATCGTTTTCTTCCTGCTCAGGACCCATTTTATATTCAGACGGTTAAATATAAAAGTACTATTTTCCCTTTATGGGGCACAGGAAAACACTTTTGTCTATACCAAGCCCCCGTTGGCTGTTTTGCCAGCTGGCGCCTTACAGTAGGCGAGCTGTCTGGTGTGCCATGTAAGTGATGGTTAAAAAAGAAGGATTATATAATTACATCGTTCGGTAATTGCTGAAACAGGCCCTTTTATGACCTGCGTGCTAAAGTTCAGAAAAGAATAACAAATAACTAACCCAACTAAACTACCTTGAAAATGAAAAAGATTGCTAAACTCTTAGTGCCCGCACTTATTGCTGTTGTGCTTTTTGGTGCATGCGAAGACCAGATGGATGAACTGACTGTTCAGGAGGTCTTAACTGAGATGCCTCCTAAAAGTAAAATTAAGTTACCTCCCGGATATGTAGAGGATTCTACAAATGAAGAGTCCGATTCCGGCGAATAGTTTTTGCAACAGCAGGGCACAGGGTAAATATGTGTGTATGAAAACAGCCCTGACATTACAGCCTACCTATATTATAAAGGATTTTAAGTATTCCTTTGCCTACTTATTAAAAGACAAGCGAAAGCTCCTGCTGGCTTTCCTTGTCTTTATTTTTATTCCGCTGTTAAACATCAGCTGGAAGTTTATAGACCCTTCCATTTCGGCACCTTATTATGATTCCCTCCAGATTTTCGTCTGGACGCTTGGCGAGAGTGTTTGCATGGTACTTACCTCCACGGCCTGGTACCTATCCGCTGCCCGTAAAGATTATGCCACCAAGCTGCTGGCCTTGGGGTCGGTGTATTACTGGATTTTTATCCTCTTAAATAAAATACCTTTCGAGGATATAACCTCCTTAGTTGAAGAACTTACCATTTTCGTCTCCATCATAACTGCTTTTACTCTGCTGATCCGTTATATAAAGAATAACTACATTAACCGGAATGTAAATTACAAGGAAGAGTATGACGGAATGGTTTACGATTACCACCACCTGTGCAGGGGCTTTACTAAAACAGTGGAAGGCCTAAACAACCTGAAAGAAAAAGGATATATTACGGAAGAAGAATATAGCAGCCGCCTCGTTTCTGTAACTGAGCGCTTTGATGACTTTGCCATGAAAATCCATAACCGCTATCAGGAGTTGGTTTAGGACTGCTTTCCACAATACGTTTCTTCTTGCTTTCCTTAAGGTAAACTGCTTCAATAGGCGGCGCTTCTGCTTTCAGCTTGAGTTGAGACTGACAGGGGAAAGTTTTTTTGCAGTAGCTCTGCTGGATTTTTAGCTTTTCTTATCCATTTCTATGTTTAGCTGCTAAGGCAGTCCCCTGTAACGAACATTTCAATCGGACTGGGGTTAGATAGGTTAGCTGGTAATTTTCCTGTATTACAAGCGAATGATAAATAACCTCAAATAACGGCCAGGTGAAAAAAATTGCCATGTTATTAGGTGAAAGCTTTCCGAAATTTCTTTTTTACTAAGTCTGCTATCTCTGGGTTTAAAAGGGGCGGAAAGGCAATAATCCGGCTTGTTTTTAAGTTATGTTAAGAATAAATTAAAATTCCTCAAATCCTCTTGCATGAACAGAAAAAACTGTAGTGCCTGTTTAATAATTCTTTTTGGCTGGTTTGCCCTTGCGGGTTGTGGAACCAGCGAAGACGGGCAGATTGAAACAGTGGTTGACTGCCCGTCCGCACCGGATGTACAGGTAGCCGAGAAAGTCGATACCCTCAACATTATCATCGAAACCAGTGGTAGTATGGCAGGCTTTATGCCGAGCCGCAGTGGTGAGCAAACGAATTTTCAAATGCAAATCGATGAACTCCTTGCCAATGCAGAGGCCCTGGAAGGCAATGATATCCGTACGTTACGCTACTACTCGGCCCGCGATAAAATTTATAAAGAAGTGTACAGCCGCTTTGTGCAAATGCTACGCAGAGGACTTAAAAATGCAGGCTCCAGTACTCCTATTCCTGGCCTGCTGAGAGATATTGCCGAATCTTTTACGGGTGAGGACCAGGTAAGCCTGTTCATTTCTGACTTTATTTATGCGCCCCCCAATAGCCGCGATCGCGATTTTATTGCCAATGATATCCGAAGGGCCCTTAATCAGGTAGAGAACGAAAACTTCGTTGTATCGGTATTCGCCCTCAAGTCTGACTTTGCAGGTACTTTTTACCCGGCAGCCAGCGAGAACCCCGGAGGAAGAGTACGGCCCATAACGCCCTGCTGCGAAACAGAAGTGCCTTACTACATCTGGGTAATGGGTCCGGAAGAGAAAGTAAGAATGGTGAACCAGGAGATTATACGGAATAGTTTTGCTGAACAGCTTCACCTGGGCTTTGCAGAAATAAATACTCCTTATGGTATTATTCCAGGTTCCGGAAGAGAAGGAGGCTGGTATCCTGCAGACCGCGAGGGTAAGATCATTCAGCTGGATAATC
This sequence comes from Nafulsella turpanensis ZLM-10, assembly GCF_000346615.1. Classification (GTDB taxonomy): domain Bacteria; phylum Bacteroidota; class Bacteroidia; order Cytophagales; family Cyclobacteriaceae; genus Nafulsella; species Nafulsella turpanensis. The sequence goes on along the minus strand of NZ_ANNU01000021.1, from coordinate 35,869 downwards.
CGCAGGAAATAAAAGAAGAAGGAGTGACATATACCATTGGTCTGATGCTGGATGGGCTGCCCGGGCAGGTAAGGAGTACCGAATACCTGGAAGAACACCTGAAGCTACAGGTAGAGAATGGCGAAGGCCGGGTAAAAGAGGTATATGACCGCGCATCATTTTTAACCCAGGCAACGATTAATAATAAAGACCGAAAGCTGATCGACTGTTACTCGCATTACGTAACAGTGGTGGTGGATAAGGTTTACGACAGGAACAGCGACATTAACCTTCAGCTGCAACTCGAAAACTCCCTTCCACCCTGGGTGGGAGAGTACACCACAGAAAATGATAGCCGAATAGAGGAAGAGGGGCCTAAAACCTACTCACTTAATGCTATCATTGATGGAGCCGGGCGTGCAGTAAGAGAGCAGGAGGGTACTTTTTTTAATGTTTCAACCACTATTGATTTAAGTCGATAAGTTATGAAGGATATATTCAGATTCCTGTATGAACTGATTATTGGACGGCCACAGCCACCCATGGAAACCCCTTTGTACCGGAACGATATATTTCCGGATGTAGGAGGAATTACGCTTCTGCTCATTACCATGGGAATGGTAATTCTTTATTACTACCTCCTGAATCATTTTATGCGGACCGCCGTTTTTAGCCATTGGTATCACTGGCTGGCAATATTGCTGATTAACGCGGCCATCGCTTTTGGTTATGCTGTTTACTATTGCCGAATTAATGAAGCAACGCCCGATTCCTACATATACTGGTTTGCAGCGGCTAATGCTCTTTACAGTGCCATTTTCTTTTTATTGTTCTCGATGGCGGTAAAATGGAAGTCGAATAATGCCGCTCATACACCTTTTTAAAAATGATAGAATGGTGAATCCAGAATTAAAATTTAAGAATTAGAAATGAAGGGGTCAGGGCTGGATAAGTGTGCGGGGCAGGTAAAAGGCTGCCACTCTTTACCCATGATTCAAGACTAACTACTCAAGACTATTCTATGGCTAAATTATTTGTTTTTGGAATTGGAGGAACCGGGGCAAGAGTTTTACGCTCTTTTGCCATGCTCATGGCCGCTGGCGTTGATGTTAACTGCGATAAGGTGGTGCCTATCCTCATCGACCCCGATACCCAGAATGCCGACTTAAACCGGACTGTGGAAGCGCTGAAGAGCTATCGCCGCCTGCATACCGCGGCAGGCGATAAAAGCGGCTTCTTTAAAAAGGATATCAGTAAACTGGCCGATATAGAGGAAAGCGGCGAAGGAAAAATTAAAGACACCTTTACCTTTGACTTCGGGGGCATTAATCAAAGTTTTAAGGAGTTCATTCATTTTAATGAAATGGACCCCGACACCCAAAGCCTGATGCAGCTACTGTATACGCAGGATAACCTGCAAAGCCCGCTTACCATCGGCTTTAAAGGCAGTCCCAATGTAGGAAGTGTGGTACTTAATAAACTGCTCGATTCTCCTGAAATCCGGTATTTTGCCGATAACTTTCGAAAAGGCGACCGCATTTTTATTATCAGCTCCATTTTTGGAGGAACGGGCGCTGCCGGGTTTCCGCTGCTGCTCAAGAACCTTAAAAACCCGGATTCCGGCCTGCAGAATGCCGGTGATATTTCCTCTGCCATTATCGGGGCCATTACGGTACAACCTTATTTCGGGCTGCAGTCAGATAATGAAAGCGCTATAGATTCCAATACCTTTGTTACCAAAACCCGCGATGCCCTGGCGTATTACAAAAATAACCTGCAGGGCCTCGATACCCTCTACTATATTGCAGATAACCCTGATACGCCATACGAGAACCGCCCCGGCGGTGCCAGTCAAAAAAACAATGCCCACCTTGTGGAGCTGTTGTCGGCACTGGCCATTATCGATTTTATGGAATATCCTGAGGCAGATTTTGCCGGCCCAACCCTCTACCATGAATATGGGCTAAAAGAAGATGCGCGGGAAATTACCTTTGACCACCTTTACGAAGAAACAAAACAGCGCATAGGTAAACAGCTGGTACAGTTTAAGTACTTCGCCAAGTATTATAAAGATTTTATTCATCAGGATAAAGGAAAGAACTACTATAAGGCGCTGGGGCTGGACAATGCCTTTGCCAACGACAACTTCCATAAAGAACTTCGCCAGTTCCTTGAAAATAAGCAGTGGGGCTTTTATGCATGGCTGCACGAGCTGTCGCGCAACAGCCGGAGGTTTATGCCTTTCGATTTGAATACCAGTAACCTGAACCTGCTCGTAAAAGACAAAGCGGTGAGCCATAGCTGGCTGAAGAAAGGAATTACGCACGATGGTTTTGTAGTAAGGCTGAATAAGGAAGAAAAAAGCCTTTCGGCCGAAGCAGACCAGCGGCGGAAATTCCTGCAAATGTTCTACAAGGTTACCGACGACTACTTTAACGAAAAAGTACCGGCCCTTTGAGTATTAAAGGGGTTTTGTATACGATGGCAGTAGCTGCTCATAAGAAATGAGTTGAGGGTGCAGGTAAAAAGCTTTGCGGCTCCAGATTTCTCTTACTGCCTGCTAATTTTTATTCTTTACTGAAAAACGATATGGCCAAAGTTCTCAGATTACATACCAACGCATCGACCGACCTGGAAGGATGGAAGCAGAGTATCCAGATAGACAGCAGCCTCATTCAACATATATCCGACCCATCCGGAGGGCGAGCCAAAAAGGTGAGCACTTCTATTCCTACGCCACTGGCCCGGATGCACCTGTTTCGCACAGCCTTTGAGTTTGTGGTAAACGACCCGGCGGCCAACCTCCGCGATAATACCGTTTACCACAAAATGGTGTCGCAATGCCTCGATGTGCTGGAGCTGGTGTACAATTTCAGTAAGTTCCGGCAGGCCGAAAAGCAACTGCTCATCCGCCGCTGGAATATAGATGGTAAGCTGCAGCAGATGAAGGATAACCCGCAACATCAGCTGCTGGCCCATACGCTCTCTCTTTTCCTTGATTACCGCAGGCCCGAAAGCTCTTTCTACAACTTTACCGATATTTACCTGATTTACTACAACTACCAGGTTATTGCCGGTACCAGCCCGTTTACCCTTTTCTTTACGCTGCCCGAATTAAGCGGAGTTGATCTTAACAGCAGCAAAGGATACAGACTTTTTGAGACCCCGGTGCCTGTTTATGACCGTCCGGAAGGTTTCCAGCTTTATCTGCATAAGCTGTTTGGTGCCTATCCATCGCTAAAGGTTTCCTGCAAGGCATTGTACGAATACCTGACGCTCGCGAAAAAGCAAACCCCGCCGGCCCTGCAAAATCAGCTCAATGAGTTGCAGTTCAATTCCGATTACGGTGCCAATAACTTTATGCAGGAATTTATGCCCCTGCTCGACGACAGTAACAGCCTTGTAACTATTAAAGATGTACAGCTGGCTACCGCTCCGGTCGATAATGTTAATATTGCCTCGGTGAGTGATTTCGTACTCCGGCCGGAGAAACAGGTGGCGGAGAACCGTTTGCCGCTCCTTCTGAAGGAAGGCAATTACCCCGGCTGGAATTATGTGTCAGGTGCCTGGCAGCAGGAAACTCCCGTACCGGTAAAAGACCCTTACCCGCTGGAGAGCCGTATTTTGCCCGGCCTCTCCGATAAATATCCTTACCTGACGGTAGGCGACTTCCTGGAAGACTACCTGCTGGAGCTTCCTTACGAGCTTAACAGCCCTCGTTTTAACTATGGAAAAGTCCAGTACCAGAATGGAGCCGAAAAAGACCGCCTGTTCCACTTTAACTACCTGCTGCCTGTCCGTAAGGAGTTCTTCAAATACTTCTCCTATAAGGACCTGGATAAGTACCTGACCTTTATCATCGATCCGGCCTATGTAAAGGTACAGCTCTCTGTGCCGGTGCGAAGAGGACAGATGATTCTGGAGAAAACCTATTATGAGAACCCGCAGAACCCGAAGGATGCCGAAGGGAATATCATTAAAAAGAAAGGTAAAATCGTGCAGGCTACCTTTGGCCTGGGCGTTTTTCCATTCTTTAAAATGGCTGAGCAGGAATACAACGATTTTTATAAGGTAATGCTGGTAGACCTGGAGCGGAATGGCGCCCTTGCCTTCCAGGATTACGACCTTCGCTTTTACCAGAACGAGCAGCCGCTACGGGAAACCGAAGGGGTGAGCGGTGTTCGTAAAACCCGGCGTACTTCCAAGGACGAAGCCAATTATGGTTCGACTTATTACGAGGTATTTAATACGGCTTTCGACTATATGGAAGTGCTGCACCCGATGAGTGGCGATACAGAAGATCCTGTAAAAGGGGTACTGATTCCGAAATGGCGGGAAATTGGTCCGGGTACTAAAACCTATACCTTTGCGGTCGACTTTGGTACCACCAATACCCATATTGCCTATACGGTGGGGCAAAATACCGCTCCACAGCCCTTTTCTATAGAGGAAGAAGACCTGCAACTGGTCATGCTCAATAAACCTGCCAGTGAACCCGGACTGCAGCCTATTCAGAAGTTTAAAAAAGCTTCCCTGCACAGAGCGATGGAAATAGATACGGTGGTTAACCGCGAGTTTATTCCTTACCTGATTGGCGGACAGTTTAGTGGTGCAGAGGTGAGTTTTCCTATTCGTACGGCTACCTGCGAAGTAAGCGACTTTATCGTGCAGCCGACCGATATGCTGGGGAATATTAATATTGGCTTTGGGATCAACAAGGAACTCGAAGTGCCTTCGCACACCAGCTATAAAACCAACATTAAGTGGAGTCTCGATCTGGACAAGAAGGGTAATGACCGGATAGAAGTATTCTTTAGCGAACTCCTGCGACTCATAAAGCATAAGGTGGCGCTAAACGACGGCATTATCGAAAAAACCCGCCTGGTGTGGTTCGCGCCTCTGAGCCTGGAGCCTTTTGCCTTTAACCAGTTTCAGGAAAAGTGGAATACCCATTACCAGCGCATTTTCCGCACTAACCGCCAGCCGGGCCACCTAACGGAATCGGCCGCTCCTTTCTACTACCTGCAGGCAGCCGGCGAAGTAGTACCGGCAAGGGGCGAAAATCTGCTCAATATTGATATAGGAGGAGGCTCTACTGATGTGCTCTTTTTTGTAGATCAGAAGCCAGCCATGGGTTCTTCATTCCGTTTTGCGGGCGATGCCCTCTGGGGCGATGGCTTCAATAAAATATCCGGCATGGATAACGGCTTTCTGCAAACGTATAAGAAGTTAAGCGATAAGCCTTTCAAGCCCCGGTCTATCAGTAAGAGTTCTTCCGATGCCTTCAACGAGATATTCAATAATATTGATAAGGAGGTGTACAACAATATCTTCATTCGCGCCCGCCATATGCGCATCCTCTTCTACCTGCACTATACTGCGCTGGTTTACCACTGTGGCCAGATGATGAAGGAACTTGACCTTTCTATCCCCCGCTATATTACCTTTAGCGGCAAAGGAAGTCTTTACCTGAACTTCCTAACCGGGGGTAGTAACCTGAGCCAGCTGGAGCGCCTGACGGGGCTGTTGCTGCAGGAGGTGACGGGAAAATCAGTGCCTGCTAATTTTAAAATGATACAGGCAAGCAAGCCTAAAGAAGCAACAGCCAACGGCGGAGTGTTTTATAACCCTGATATTCATCGATTCGATGAGGTAGGGGCCATAAAACTGCTGGGCGATCCGCAGCATACCGACATCAGCAAGAATGTAGTGAGGTTGAAAGAGGCAGATGAACAGGTAGTAGGGCAGGTACTGGAGAATGTACAGCATTACCTCGACCTGGTGCTGAGCAATGCCGCCATAACCGACTACCTCGACGTTTTTGCCATCGAAGCCGACCTGCCTACCCTCCGCGAGAGCCTGAGCCGAAAGTTAAAAGATAGCATGAATCTCGGCCTTAACCGCCTGCAGGAACAGAAGAACGTGGAGGAAAGGCCATTGGCAGAAACTTTGTTTTTCTATCCGTTGCAGCACAGTTTATACGAACTTTCTAAAGAACTTTACCAGGAGCATTATGCCGATTAAACGATTAACGGGCTTTGTCATTTTTCTTAGCCTTTGGGCCGGAAGCTGTTTTGCCCAAGCTCCACTGGATAGCCTGCAGTACCGCCAGGCAAAATTGAAAATCTGGTGCGAAACAGCGCAGTTTATTTACCAGGATTATAAGGCAGACAGCCTGCTCAAAGGACTCAATTGCCTAAACTGGGAACAGTTCAGGCAAAGTCTCCGGCCTAACCACCTGGAAACCTATACCTTTTTTGAAGCTGTTGAAAAGCCTGCCATCTATGCCGGCTATACTTCTTTTGAAGCAAAACTGGGGAAGCTGGTAGAGGAAATAAGTAAGAAGCTGAAAGCCTCGAGCAGCCGGAGAGGAAACCAGGCGCGCTTGCAAAGTGTCGATCAGCTTCAGCAGAAATTAAGTGTTATTGTTGCTCAGCCGGAAGTATTCAGCGAATCTATAGCCGGGGCTGCTGATGAAGGAGTTACTGTACCTCCTGGAGAATCCGAAATGCAAAGCTCCAATGTGGAGGAAGCTAAAGCTGAGCTGGAGGAAGGATGGGGTTGGACTGAGCTACTTCAATGGCTTTTAATTGGATTGTCCCTGGCACTCTCGGGCTGGCTATGGGGGCAGAACAAACAGCTGAAGAAAGAGCTGAATCAAAGAATGCAGCGCCGGAAGCAGGAAATAGGCTCGCTTACCCGGCAAAGCGAAGCCCAGCTGAAAAAGAAAGTGAAGATTCCTGAGCCAGGTTTGGGTGAAGCAGAGGTAACTCACTTAGTTCGGAAAGAAATTGATAAAATCCGGCAGCAGCAAAAGGCAAAACAGCAGAGAATGGTTGTTTCTGCTTCAAAGGAAGAGGGCTCACAGCCGAAGCCTGCATCATCTCCCGTAGAGCAGGAAAAGCCCCGCCCTGCAGTAGAAAATCACCAAGAATCCAGAAATGGGCCGGCTGGCCTGTATTATGATAAGCTTCCGTTTAAAGGAGGCTTCCATCACAATCAGCTTAGTCCTCAGCTTCAGCCCGATAGCATCTATACTATTCAGTTAATGAGCGACCGGCCGGAAGAGGCCCGCTTTTGGGTAACCGAAGACCATGAAGTGCAAAAGTATGCCATGCAAAACGGGCTGAGTTTTTTTGAGGAAGCCTGTGAATATGGGCAGGTGGAGGAAAATCCTTCCCGTGTCCGGAACCTGGAGAAAGGGCAGCTACGTAAAAAAGGGAACCTCTGGCAAATTGAAAAGAAAGTAAAAGTAAGTTTTGAATAAACCGCCCTGCTGGCATGCTCTACCTCGAAATACTGCTCATTCTGCTGGTGTTAGCTGTACAAATTGGACTGTACCTGAAGAACAGGCAAAAAGCAGCTGCCCTGGCCCGGCTTTATCCGGAGCGGAGCCACTTATCAGTAGTAGCGGAGCAAGTTAATCCCGATGAGTCTGCTGCCATTGAGCAGCTTTTAGCAGCTGAAGCTTCCGAGACCTTCCAGCAAACGCTCGACGATTCCAACACTTATTTGCGGAAAAACAGGGGAGGGGCGGCCAGTTTCCAGATGCTGAAAGAGCTGGGAGAGCGGCCGATGGAGCGGGAGGAATCAGCCGCCGCCGGGCAGTTGACCACGCCCTTGTATACTGGTTTACTTGGTACTTTTTTAGGTATTCTCCTGGGGTTGGCAGCCATTGTGGAAGCGGGAGTCACGGAAGACAGCATACAGGGCTTTTTAACCGGAGTAATGGTGGCGATGGCTGGTAGCTTCGGGGGTCTGCTGTTTACCCTTCTAAGCTCTTATCATTTTCGAAAAGCGCGGCAGCAGGCCCTGCAGCGGCAGCAGGATTATCTAAGCTTTCTGCAGGTGGAGCTGCTTCCCGCCCTCGAGCAGGATATGGCCAGCAGTCTGGGAGGGCTCCGTACTGTTCTCGACCAGTTCAATAAAGACTTCTTTCAGAAGATTATCGACTTTAAAGAAGTATTTGCCAATCTGAGCAACTATGTTGGGGTGCAGGAGAAATTCCTTACTGCCCTGGAAAGCTCCGGCTACAGCAGGCTTACGGAAGCTAACCTGCAGTTCTTCGAGAAGATACAGGAAAATAAAGCTCTTTTTGAGGAATTTGGCAGCTACCAGCGTAGTCTGAATGAAAGCCTCCAGCTCGGAAGGGAAGCAGCAGGCGATATTCGGGAAGTGGTGGAGCGCCTCAGGCAAATCGACGATATGCAGGCTTATATGCGGCAGAACGAAGAGCTCCTTCGTAAGCAGGTAGGTTACCTTACAGCCCATCAGGACAGGATGCAGGACCTGACGAATACCATACAGCAACATTTTATTGAGGCAGGCGACGATATTGGCAAAATTGTGCAGGAACGTCTCCAGATTTTGAGGAGAGAGGAACAGGATGCCGGCGAAGCACTACGCGAACATTTCAAGCGCTTACAGCAGGAGAGTGTGTACGAGAAAATTGCCGAGCAACTGCAGCCTATTAAGCAAATGGAGCAGGAAGTGGAACAAATGAGTAATACCACCCAAAACTCCTCACGCATGCTGCTGGAAACCAGTCAGTACCTCATGAAAAAGATTAACCAGGACAGCCGAATCCACCAGGGACTCCTGGAAGAAATACAGGAACTTAACCGGCAGGTGGCCCAGTTGAACGACCGGAAGAGCTGGTGGCAACGGGTGTGGAGTAAGCAGGGCAGGCCATGAAAAAAGAGCAGGACTTCTTCTGGCCCGGGCTGTCGGATTTGATGACGGTGCTCTTCGCTGTAATGCTGGTGCTCTTTGTTCTGAGTTTTAAGTTGTTTCAGGACAGAGAATTACGGCTCGAAAAGTACGTGACCAGCTATCAGAATATTGAAGAATTGGAGCTGGCCTTACAAAGGTTGGATAAAAGCGAATACTTTGACTATCAGGAAGAAAACGAGCGATATGAGCTGAAAGTGCCGGTTTACTTCGACCAGTGGGAGAGTGAAATATCGCCGGAATACCGTGAAAAACTGATAAAAGCAGGCAAACACTTACAAGGGTTACTGCAGGAGGTGGGGCAGCAAAGCGTTGAAAGTGAGCCAGATATTAAGTATATTGTCATCGTTGAAGGAATGGCAGCAAGAGATCTTGTTAACTCACAAAGAAATCAGAACGAACAATTTATCCGGGACACCTATCTGCTCAGCTACAAACGGGCACTGGCACTGGTAAACCTATGGAAGGAGAATGGGATTAGTTTTGAGAAAGAAAGGTTTGAGCTCATTATTTCTGGCAGTGGAATATACGGAACAGGCCGATATACACGTAAAGAGAATGAGGGTAAGAACAAGCGCTTCCTAATACAAATTGTACCTAAAACCGGAAAACTGGAAAGTGGAGAGCATGAAGTGGATCTGTAGAATCTTTGTATTTGTAGTATTTATTCAGTTAAGTGCCTGTAATACAGGCTATGAAGACATTCCCCACCTGGTGGTAGGGATAGAAGATGGCAATACCCTTGTATTGAAAGACGGACTTAAGGTGCACCTGATTGGGGTGGAATCTAACCGACAGAGCCAGGAGTATCTCGAACATAAAGTTTTGCACCGGAAGGTAAAGCTGGTCTTCGACCGCAGTAATTATCCTGAAGTAAAAAAAGGTACCGAGGAAGTGTGGGCTTATGTGATGACCGAAACCGGTAATCATTTAAATGCCATGATGCTTCGCGACGGACTTACCTCCCTTAATGATAAATTCCTTACCGATAGTCTGGTGGCTTTCTCCGATTACAGCACTCTTACAGCCAATCAGCCTGTCGAAGATAATATGCCTTACTCCGGCCCCCTTAAGGAGCGGACATTTAAGCCTAACCTGCCACCTATGGAGCCAAAAACGGAGTTTAAAAGCTTCGTAGACCTGGTAGCTTATGCAGAGCAGGCGGTTTTTCTGGTATTGGGACGCAATGAAAAAGGCCGTACCGTAAGCCAGGGAACCGGATTCTTTATTGAAGAGAATGGGCTTGCCGTTAGTAACTACCACGTTTTTGAAGATGCCGTAAAATGGATGATTCGCACGAAAAATGGTAATCGCTATCAGGTAACGGAAATCATCGAGAGCAATAAAGAGTTTGACTATATCCTCTTCAGGGTAGGGCTTGGGGAAAACGAAACCTACCCTTACCTGCCGGCAGCTGAGGAGGTACCGCGGAAAGGAACCGATATTTTTGTGCTGGGAAATCCGCGTGGGCTTGAAAGCACCATTACCCGTGGCATTGTTTCGGCCATCCGCGACCAGGGCGAAAAGGAGGCAGTGATACAGATAGATGCAGCCATCTCTCCCGGCAGTAGCGGAAGCCCGGTAATGAACATGGACGGAGAGGTAGTAGGAGTAGCTACTTATAAAGCACGCAATTGCGAAAGCTGTAACTTTGCCATGAGTATCAAGCTCTTAGGATTTTAGCTTTTTCGAAAATAGCCTGTCATTCGCTCTCAATAAGGTTTTGTTAAACTTTTTGGGCTTTCAGGAGGTTATATAAATGAACAGTGTACGGAAAACCCTGCTGTTTGTTGTTTAAACTGCCTGCAAAAACATGAATGACAGAATCAGAAAAAAGTTAATTCAAATTGTTCGTCTTGAAGATTCACCAATTTCCTATCCCAGTCTTATCCAGCAGATGAACCTGGGCCTGAATCTCGACATCCCACATGAAAAGAATATGCTGGGAGAAATTCTAAATGAAATTTCCACCGAAGAGCATGAGGAGGGCCGGCCGCTCCTAAGTTCCCTGGTTAAAATTAAACCAAAAGGGCAGGGCGATAATTTTTTTAAGCTCTGCGAAAAGCTGGGCTACGGCGAGTGGAAAGACCTCAAAAGAAGCGATAGCTTTCTGGATGAGCAGATTGGCAGGTGTAGGGAATTTTGGTTAGATGAGGAAAACTATAATAAGTTTCTCTAGTCGGAAAAAGCAGCAAAGAAAATATATGAGAAGCTCATGGCCGTAAAGACCATGGGCTTCTTTTTTTGACAACAGCATTTCATTCTCATAAATATGAATAAAAAAACATATTCTTTTCATAACATTTCATAGCTGTTGTGGGTATCAGTATTAGGTAGGTTCGTGTATCCGCAGGATGCATCCATTTTTTAACCTTCAGCTATGAAAACCAAAGGAGTTACACTTCTTTCTCTGTTAGCGATACTTCTTATTTGTGCTGAAAACGGCCATGCGCAGGTGTTGGTGCAGTCTTTCGATACCTTATCGGCCTTAAGTCAGTTTGAGGGCACGCCTCCGACAATTGGACAGGTAGACATAATAACTGAACACCAGTATAGTAATGGAACATTGCCTTTTTTTATCTCAGGCAATGGAGACCAATATTTGCTGATGAACAAAAGTAGCAATAATCAGCGCCGGTATTTTGAACGAAGTACAGGAATAAATGAGGAGTCTTTTCTGAGAATTAGCTTTGATTTTAAGGTGGATAGCAGCAGTGCCGCAGGAAAATTTGCCGGTATCTTTGTTGGGGATACTTTAGCCCATTTTAGCCATTACCCGGTAAACAAGGAGCGCTGGGCACATCTGAACATTTACGTTACCGAAACCAAAAGCTTTTACCTGAGTAATGAAACAGAAAAAGGGGAGTTAGGGAGGACGCCTGCTTTTAGCGGCGAGCACCGTATTTCTATTTTCCTCAATAATAGCGGGAGTGATATTGTGTATGTGGGGCCGGATGACAGAACAAGTGTGCTCTCCGATGGATTTGTGATGGTATGGATAGATGACTTGCCACTATTAGTATCACCAGCTCACAAGGGAAGCAGTTCAGCCATCAATACAGTTAAATTTTTATTGTGGGGCAACAGCCTTGTCGCTTTAGCCCAACTCGATAATTTATTGATTACAAACGATATAAATATCGACCCGCTGCCAGTAGAGTGGCTTAGTTTTAGTGCTCATTGGCAGGGGAAAGATGTTGAACTTCAATGGAGAACGGCTACTGAAATGAATAGCAGCCACTTTGTGGTGGAGCGCTCTGCCGATGGAATCCATTTTAGCCGGATTGGCAGTAAAAAGGCAGCCGGTACAAGCCAGGAGGAGCAAGCTTATCAGTTTAAAGATGAGCATCCAGAGCGGCTTTTTTCCCCTGTTTTATATTACCGGTTACTGCAGGTTGATTATGATGGTGCATCGGAATATAGTCCGGTGGTAAGTATTGAAGTACCACCTTCCGCCCTGCAGCATGTAAAGGTGCACCCTAACCCATTTCGGGATAAGCTATTCATACTGTGGAGAGCGCTAAAGGAAGAGAAAATATACTTCCGCCTGTACGACAGCAGGGGAGGGCTAATACTACAGGAGGAGCGGCAAATGGCTGCCACTGATACCGTGGTATGGAAGCTGGATACAAGAGCATTACAGCAGTTGAAGGCAGGCTTGTATGTGCTGGAAGTGAGATCATCAGAATGCCGGCATCAATATCGACTACTGAAGGAATAAGGTAGCAGGCTGTAACAAGCATAGAATATTTCCGTAAGATTGAATCCTTTTTATTGTAGCTTTGTGGCCTGAAAAAGGAAGGAACGCGGAAAGGTTAAACAGGATACTATGGCAATGTCGTTTAATGCATTGAGGGTTGGGCATCGATACCGCCTGCGGAACTATGATGAAGTTCGTGAATTTACAGTGGTAGGTCGCCTGCACGACCAGAACTTTGTGGTGCAGGATTCTACTACCATGGAAAAATACGAGTTGCAGGAGTTAGTGCGCTATGGTAAGGGAAAGGACTATGATCTCGATGAGATTAACCAATACGGAGATATTATCTGAATTAACTGAATAAAAAGTCTCATGAAATCCGATGACCATTTGGAAGCGGTAGTGCTTCTGCAAAAGCACCTGCAGGTACAGAAGGGCGAACCTTTGGCCATAGCGCCAGCAGCCGGTTTAGCAGGAGTAGAGGAGCTGCGGGCGCTCCTTCAACAGCAAATTAATTTTCTGCTCGACCACCAGTTCGAGCGCTTACTGCAGGCCATGTACCGGATGGACGTGAGCGAAGATGCATTTAAAGAGGCACTGGCCTTATCTACGGGGCCTGCCATTGTAAGTAAACTGACGGATTTAGTGCTTGAGCGGGAAATGCAGAAAGTGGCTACCCGCCGCCTGTATTCTGCTTCAAAAATGAGCAGTATTTAAACAATAGAAGCCGGTGGTTCGGTTTGCCAGAAAACTGCGGCAGGGAGCACCAGGCCCTTTTTTTTCGCTAACTGCAGGCCTGTAGCAGGTTTTCCTTTTTGTAAGGTTTCCACTGGTCAAAGACTTCTTTTTTGCAGGTACCTCTTTTAGGTATAGAACCTAATTAACAGGCTTCGGACTGCTTAATACCTAAGCTGGATAAAAGCCGTCTGCATCTGTTAGGGCATATATCTCAACCGTTCAGAAGAACCGCCGCATGTGAAACCAAAAATAATTCGTCGGTAGCCGGCCTCTTTTTTAAACTCTTCAGCAAAAAGGACGTTTAGTAAAGGTGAGAAATCCGGCCCTCCCCTATATCAGTTGTGGTTCTGACAGGTGAAATTAATCGCTCTTCAATGATGGCGGAAGAGGATTTTACGGAATTTTTTTCATCATTTAATCTACAGGAAGACTTTACATGTTAAAGCAGAAGTTAATTTTAAGCTACTCATCAGGTATTATTTTTCAGGTGTTGCAGGTAGTGGCCAGCCTGGTTGTGGCCAGGGTAGCGGGTCCAACCGTTTTAGGTACAGTGGCCTTTGGTACTGCCTTCGTCTCTTTAATAGCTTTTATTGCCGATCTTGGCCTGGCCACGGCACATATACGGCTTATTTCGCAGGGGAGAGATGAGGCAAAATGTATTACCACCTTTACAATATTAAAGCTGGCTACAACGACTCTTTTTGTTCTCTCCGTTATTACCATGTTTATGGTGCAGAAGTACCTTCTTAACGAGCCTTTTGAAAGCCGGGTTCATGAAATTGTAATTTTCATTTCTCTGGCAGCTGTTACGGTAAGCCAGCTTCTTTTTATTCCAAAGTCGACCTTTGCTGCCCATACCGAACAGGCAAAGATTGAGCTTCCTAACCTCACCCAGGGCTTTATCCTGCAGCCTTTGCGAATAGTAATCGTCCTTTTAGGGTATGGAGCCATTGCCCTGGCCTCTGCCTCCCTGGCTTCCTATCTGCTCGTTATTCCTCTTTATATTTATTTGTTTCGTGGCTACAACTACGGTTCTTTCGATAAAAAACTGGCCCGTGAATACATCAGTATTTCATTGCCGGTCATTTTTATAGGGATGTCTACCAGCATGATAAATCAGGTAGATAAGGTACTGCTTCAGTACCTGGCCGGTTCTGAAAGTGTAGGATATTATACCGCAGGTTTTAAAATTGGAGGCTTTATTTTGCTGGTAGGGAAGAGCGTGCGAAAATTGTTTTTCCCGCTCTTTTCAAAGGCAATTGCAGAAAATAATCAGCAATACATAAAGGATAAAATAGAGCGTTTTGAGCGTTTCAGCTTTCTTTTTATTATGCCAGCCATCCTGCTGCTTATAATTTTTTCGAAAGAAATCATCTTCTTACTCCTGGGCGCGGAATACCTTGAGTCGGTGTTGGTAATGCAGCTGGTAACGGGGGCGATGTTCATTTCTATTGTTAACATGCCTTTTGAAAGTGTGGTGGAGGGAGACGGCAAGTTTAAGCTCTCTGCTATACTGAGTACCGCCAACCTGGTGCTGTTTGTGGGGCTGATTTTTGTCTTTGTCGGACCTTGGTTTTTTGACCTGGAAGCTGCAGGGGTAGCAGTTGCTTTATTGCTGAGTATGCTTTTTTTAGGAGTTATATTCCGCTTTTATGCACTCCGTAGCTGCCCAATCCTTAGTCATATAAGTGCGGCCAAATATGCCCTTTTCGGGCTGCTTTTCTTTGCGGCTTTCTTCCTCGTGTATGAGTGGCTATTTGATGATCAATGGTACCTGCAGGCTGTTTTTGTAAGTATTTTCCTGATTTGCATCTATGCCTTTTTTACCCTGATAGGGTGGATGAGTAGAAAAGACTGGCAGGAGCTGCTGTCTGTTGCAGATTTTGGGTCGATGAAGAACTATATTTCGAGTGAGTTAACAAAGAAAAAGAAATAAATAAAGCAGGAAGAAAAGGTGGAGCTGCAGGTTTTTATCTTACATGAAGGCCCGCTGCTTTTCTTCTAATATTCCCATTCTATTTTTTCCTTTATTACTTTGGCAGGAACGCCACCAACGAGCGTACCGGGTGGCACATCTTTATTAACCACGGAGCCGGCTGCTATTACAGCACCATCCCCGATTTTCACCCCTTTCAGGATAGTTGAATTAATGCCTATCCATACATGGTTTCCTATTTCAATGGGCTTGCTCATTTCATGGTTCGTGTTCAGGATGGTATGTCCATCGGTATCCCAAATACGTACTCCTTCTCCAATAGCTACTCCATGGCCAATTTTAATGCCTTTGAAACAGGCAATCTGGCAACTGTTATTCATGCTGCCGCTGCCTAGCTCCAGCCTTGCATGCGGACTTACCTCCACCCTGCAGCCGGTGAAAATCTTGAACCTGCCGTTAATAATAAGTTCAGAGTTGTCGGACAAGGTAAAAAGGGAAGGGTTGTAAACATCCGTTCGGTGGCGAATTCCAACCGCCAGCTGGCCCTCCCCTTTAATCGAAACATTCTTGCCTATTCTTCCTTTTACGCCTTTATGAATCCTGATATTTAAAAAGTCTTTTAAGGAAGAGGTGCTTTCCTTTCTTTGTTGCATCCGGGAGAGGGAGATGCTACGGCTAAGATTTAAACCCGTCAGGAAGGGTATTCTCGCCTTAATGTATGTAAACATGACATTTAGAAAAAAGTAAAAAATAAATTTAACACGGGAGACAGTATTTTGGTATCCCCCGCTTTCAACTTTCAAAAAGTGGAGGCATCAAACTGACTCCTGATATATGATAAATCTTGGTTTAGCTGAAAATGTTTCAGTTCTTATTTTTAATTATCAGGTATTTATCTGGAAAAAATAAAAGGTAAGATGATCCACGGTGTGGGTAAGAAGTGAGGAGGTTTTTGTTCAGGCTGGAGTTTGGTAAAAAGCTAAGCTAAAGAGTGCTGGGAGGAGTTTATTTTTTTTGAATTCGGTTGCATGGGCCTTCATAATCGATAAAGATATGGATCCATAAAACCCTCGACAATCGAAAGTTGATTGGCAGCAGCCCCAGAACAATCAAAATAATTACTGCGGTAATTAGCAGGAGCGTAACCTCTTCGAGCAGAAAGCTTAAGGCAATCCATGCAGCCACAAATAACGCGGTACTAATGGCATAGCTGATGAACATGGCACCAAAGTAGTAACCCGGCTCAGGGTCAAAGTTTTGCCCACAGCACTGGCAGCTAGGGTACATTTTAGCAAATTGCGACGGGCTATAGAGAGTGCCGGGTGGAAACATATTTCCTTCGTGGCATCTCGGGCATTTTAAAGTCGATATACTATACAGTTTGCTTTTTTTCCAGTCCATAATTCACCTGTAGTCCTTAGAGATTCTAAGGTACTGTATATGGTAATTCTGAAAAAGGTTCGGCCCGAATATATTAACTGGAGGCCAGAATCATGCGGAAAAATATCTTACCCATTCCTTTGCATCTGTATATCGGTGGGCTGATAGCTAAAACCATGCATCTTCAAATAATTAAATTATTTTGCTTATGAAGAGACTTGTTAACCGCCTTAAATATCCTGATACTAAATACAAAACCAATGAACTCCTGAAAGAAAGCCTGATTTATAGAGGGTGATGAACCAGCAGTTTCCGGAAGAGATCCGGGACTGTATTTCCCGACCGCTGAATAAGCGCGATCTGGAGATTATAAAATTTCAGACAGCCATGAGACAAGGCTTAGCTGATACCAATCTTGCTTTTCTGTTTAATAATTTATTTATATTGGAGGAGCAGGTAATTATTTTCTGTTATTTTCTGTTAATTCCCAGACAGCACCGGAAAGGGCTGATCATAATATTATTTTTACAAAAAGAGGAATGAAAAAGGGCTATGACGAGCAGAGTGAGGAAATCCTGAAGAATAAACAGGAGAATATTTCCTTAGAGAGAATGATGCATTTCTCTCCGGATATGATCTGCCTGTTCGACAGAGAAGGTTACTTTTTAAAAGTAAGTGGGGCATGTGAAAATATTCTGGGGTATAGCACCCATGATTTAGAAGGCCGAAAGCTGGACGATTTTGTTCATCCTGATGATCTGGAAAAGACCATGCAGGAAGCGGGCCGAAGTGTCAGGGAGGGTAAATCCGTTAATTTCGAGAATCGTTATGTGGATCGTTCAGGCAGGGAAGTATACCTGCAATGGTCAGGAGGCTGGTCGGGAGAGGAGCAGGCCTTTTTTTATATAGGTCGTGACATCACCGAGCATATAGTGGTAAGAAAAAAGCTTCGTCAGCAGGAGGAGCTGTACAGTTCCCTCGTTGAAAATGGGGCAGACATGCTGGCCTTGCTGGATAAAGAGCTAAATGTTGTATACAGTGGAGGCTCGACCTTAAAAATTCTGGGGCATGCTCCAAAATATCTGGAAGGAAAGAGTGCACTTGACTTTATTCATCCCGATGATATACCATTAATAGAAACAGCACTCTCAAGTGCACTGGTGTCGGAAGGTGAAGTTAAGGTATCTGATTTCAGGTTCAGGGATGCCGGTGGAAACTGGAGGTGGCTCGAAACCTCGGTTAACAATCAGTTGGCCAACCCCAATATTGGTGCTTTCGTTACCAGCTCCCGCGACATAACAGACCGGATTCTTATCCGGCAGGGACTGGAGGAAAGCAGGCAGCGCTTTAAAGCCCTGTTTGAAGCCAATCCGGATATTGTGGTTTTTGAAAGCAGGGAAGGAATTATCCTGGACGTCAATCCTACTGCCTCCTTTTATTTTCGTACCCCACGAGAGGACGCTATAAGCCGTCCCCTTTCTGATTTTTTACCAGTCGATGCAAAGCAGATTTGCCAGGAGAGCCTGCAACAGGCGCTAAAAGGGGAACAGCCTAACTTTGAACTGGAAGTTATATTGAGCCGGCTCGGGAAAAAGGTTTTGGATGTAACCAAAATTCCGGTGATGGTGGACCAGGAAGTAGTAGGTGTGTATACCATTGCAAGGGATGTGACAGCTGTCAAAACTTCCGGCGATTTAATTAAACAGCAGGCATCAAAGCTTAGTACAATATTTGAAAGTATTACAGATGCTTTCTTTACCCTCGACAAAGACTGGAACCTTACTTATGTCAACAGCGAATTTGAAAGGCTCACCCTGCTGAGTAAAGAAGCATGTATCGGCAAAGATATCTGGAGTATTTTTCCTGAAGAAAGTGGGGGCGAGTTTTACAGGCAGTACCATAAAGCTGTGGAAACCGGTAAATCCGTTCATTTTGAGGCCTTTCTGGCGAGAGTCGATAAATGGCTGCAGGTAAAAGCATATCCTTCGACAGAGGGCTTATCTGTTTACTTTGATGATGTAACTGAAACAGTTAACTCCAAGCAGGAGCTCGAAAAGCTTTCTTTGGTGGCTAGTAAGACGACTAATGGGGTAATGATTCTGGATGCAGACGGAGTAACAGAATGGGTAAATGAAGGCTTTACAGACATAACCGGTTATTCGCTTTCAGAGGCCATTGGTAAGCAACTTAAAGAGCTTTTACAGGGAGAGGAAACAGACCTGGCAACCCTTAAAAGGATAAATGAAAAGCGAATACAGGGAAAGCCTTTTTCTGAAGAAATGTTGACCTACAAAAAGTCAGGTGAGAAAGTGTGGCTTTTCCTTGATATAACTCCTGTGTTTGATGATTTTGGTAAAATAGTGAGGTTTATTAACATTCAAACCGACATAACTTACCGAAAGCAGGCAGAGGAGGCCCAACAGCAATTAACCAGAGACCTTTTTCTGCAGAACAGAGATTTGCAGCAGTTTACCTATATGGTGTCACATAACCTCCGGTCACCGCTGGCTAATGCTATGGGGCTGGTTAATCTTTTAAAAGAAGTGGACAAGGATAGTGAGGTTTTCGACACTTCCCTTGCCTATCTAAAGGAAAGTGTCTTCAAGCTGGATAATGTTCTGAAAGATATGAATACGATCCTTTCCATCCGGGATAGGAAGGACAATTTCGAAAATGAATGGATTCCATTAGCACAGTTGTGCCGCGAAAGTCTGCATGACCTGGAGGAACCTTTAGAGAAAAGTGGCGGAGTGGTGAATATAAGTATTCATGAGCAGGTAAAAGTGCAGGGTAATAAAGCCTACCTGTATAGTATATTCCACAATTTGCTTTCAAATGCAATCAAGTATCGGTGGGCTTCCCGCCCTTTAAAGGTTAATATTACATGCCTGGCCCATACAACAAGAGGCACCATTATCTCTTTTACCGATAATGGTTCGGGAATTGATTTAAGTAAGGCTGGCGATAATCTTTTTAAGCTTTATAAGAGGTTCCACAATCATTCAGATGGAAGGGGAATAGGCCTATATCTGATAAAAACCCATATGGAAGCTATGGGTGGTTATATAGAAATTAACAGCGAACCAAAAGTAGGTACCCGCTTCCTGCTTTACTTTAAATAGATTTCACGGACGCTAAGTCAGAAAGTCCAGAAGAAAAATCTTGTAGAAAAAGAGAAGATGGAAAATTCATTTGGAAGACCTATTATTCCCGAAAATGAGACCGAAAGGCTCACCAGGTTGTATAGCTACGGCTTAACAGATACTTACGAGGAGTTGGGCAGCTTTAAGCATATTGCCTCCATGGCTGCTCATATTTTTAGAACACCAATTGCCCTGGTTTCATTTGTAGATGAAAAACAGGTAATCTTTAAAGCCAATGTTGGGATGGAAGGTACCCGCCAGGTAAGCAGGGGTATTAGTCTCTGCTCGCTCTCCATTTTACAGGAGGAGGTAACGGTATTTGAAAATGCAAGGGAGGAAGCCTGTCTGCTGGCCAATCCCTTGGTGACCGGCGACTTTGGTTTACAATTCTATGCTGCCGCCCCGCTGCAAACACCGGATGGTTACCGGATTGGTTCTGTTTGTATTGTGGATAAAAAGCCGCGAAAGTTCTCAGATGCCGAGCAGGAGCTCCTGCAGGGTTTGGCCAGTGCCGTAATGGAGGAGCTGGAAGAGAAAAGGTTGGGGTAATAAGGAAAATACTTTGCAATAAAAAGCGGACTTTTCACTGGATCTAGTGAATAAGTCCGCTGGAGTACCTCGGGCCGGAGTCGAACCGGCACGGCCTTGCGGCCATTGGTGTTTGAGACCAACGCGTCTACCAATTCCGCCACCGAGGCGTTTCTAATTTCTTCGCGATTGAAGAATATCCTTTTAACAGGCTTGCAAACATAGAGAATAATTTGCTGAAAGCAAATAGCTTCTCAATTAAAATCAGGCTTTTTGCTGCCCGTCAACCTCTGCCAGTTTAATGCAGGAAAAAGCGATTGGCTTATTTGAAAAGTATTTTTTCATTTGCGACCAGTTCTCCATAAAGAAAGCAGAGGAACGGTAATGATCCAAAGCTTTTTTATCGCGCCAGTAGCTATAGGTTGTCAGGATGTGTTTTTGATTATAGTCCTGTAAAAGCTCCAGTTTCTGGCAGCCGTCGAAGTTACGGATGCGCTCTTTGGACTCCTCAAAAATCTCAAGAAAATCATTTACATGCTCTTCCTGAAAGTACATTCTTACCACTCGTATCAACATGTTTCTGTAAGTTTAGCTTTTGTGCAAACAGCTGCAAAAGTAGAAGGTTTAGCGGTCTTTGCAAAGGCAGGCAAATAGGCTTCACCATTTTTTAATGTTATTCTTATGTTGTTTAATCTACCAGAAAAACAGGCAGGGTACAGAACAAACGTTTGAACATGCAAAAAAAGGTCCAAGGGTTTAAGGGATACTGACTGGAGGAAAAAATTATTGAGGAAGTAAAATTATAAATGAGTTTTTCAGCGAAGAGTAGAACAGCGAAACCTTTACAGGTTTATAAACCGCTCCTTTAGTCTAAGCGGCTTTTTTTTAAGGGAAGGTTACTTTCTTTTGAGTTGGCTATTGCACTTTCTTCGGTAATAAAATGGATAGTAACCGGGCTGTCGAAGCCCAGTCCCAGCAGTTCAGCTGCATTGCCGCAATTGATGCCTAACTCCAGCAGTCCCTGGCTGTTAAAAAGGGCAAATATTTCGCCGGCATCCACATGATTATACGCTTTGTGGATTTTCTGCAGGTTTTCGCGCCCCACCTGGAGCCTGAATTTGTCCTCCAGCAGAAATTCAAATTCATGTCGTTCAATATTGGTGATCAGGTTCCCGTAATGGTCGACATGAATCACATGGCCGGCAATACTTTTGCGACTGGCGCGGGGCTTGCGGCCAATCATTCGATTAAAGTAAGAAGTTTCCTCTCCCAATGCGTTCATAGGAATTCCTGCAGCCAGACGGGCCGCTGCAAAGGCCATAACATCTCTGGCAGGAAAACTGGTAAGCCGGGCCAGTTCCTTTTCTTCAGGCGTAGTGCCCAGTATTACCACCTGCTCAGGCTCCTGTTCGCTTAATAAACCAATCAGGCCATTGTCTGTACCAACAAAATAATGCCCTTCAAGTTTTACAGCAATATAAGCTTCGCCAAGGCCGCCGGTAGCGTGTACGGCTACCAGGTGAATGCTGCCGGGAGGAAATTCCCGGAAAACACTTCCAAGCACAAAAGAACCATGTGCGATGTTAAAGTGTTCTATTTGATGACTGATGTCTACAATTACCTGCGATGGGTTCTCAGACAGAATACGGGCTTTAACGGCAGCCGTATAATGGTCTTGAGCCCCAAAATCGGAGATAAATGTAATTATAGCCATAGTTGAGGATGAAATAAATGTGTAGATTTGTTAGAAACAAACTTACAGATTTTTAGAAAGCTTTTGAACTCAAACTTATAAAATATTTCGAGCCTTTGGTAGAAAAAGTAATCACGCTGGAAAACGTTTCCCTGCCTGAATTTTTAGGTGTTGAGAACCGGAACATACAAGAAGTTGCTGCTGCTTTCCCGAATAGCAAAATCATTTCCCGGGGAAATGAAATCCGCATTAAAGGAGCGGCGCACGAAATACTCAAGATTAACGATATCCTTAACTCTCTTCTGCAACATTACCACCGTTATGGAAAAGTAACGGAAGATAATGTACAGAACTACCTGCAGCAGGAAGAACAGGCGGTGTTGGCCAATAGTAAGGATGAAACCCTGGTGTATGGCACAAGGGGGTTTAGCATAAAGCCTAAAAGCGCTAACCAGCAGAAACTGGTCGATGCGGTGTTTGATAATGATTTAGTCTTTGCTGTAGGTCCTGCCGGTACCGGTAAAACTTATATTTCGGTAGCCCTGGCGGTAAGGGCACTGAAGAATAAGCATGTCAAGAAAATTATTATCACCCGGCCGGCTGTGGAGGCGGGAGAAAATCTGGGCTTTTTACCAGGTGATCTGAAGGAAAAGATAGATCCTTATCTTCGGCCCATCTATGATGCCCTGCAGGATATGATTCCGGCAGAAAAGCTGAAGTTCTACCAGGAAACCGGAATTATTGAAATTGCGCCCCTGGCCTATATGCGCGGGCGTACGCTTCAAAATGCCTATATCCTTCTCGATGAGGCGCAGAATACCACGCCTATGCAGCTAAAGATGTTTCTTACTCGAATGGGACCTAATTCGAAAGTAATTGTTACAGGCGATATTTCGCAGATAGACCTGCCGAGGAAGCAAAAATCCGGTCTGGTGGAGTCACTGGATATCCTGGCCAATGTCGAGGGAATAGGCTTTGTAAAGCTCGATGGAGCAGATGTGGTTCGCCATAAACTGGTAAGAAAAATCATCGACGCTTATGAGAAGGCAGAGGCCTAGACTTTTCTAAAAAAATTGAACTTGAACACCGGAATGAAAGTAGATAAAATCACCAGCCGGGAAGAGCTGGAAAAAGCTTTTGCTATTCGCGAAAAGGTATTTGTTGAGGAACAAAAGGTAAGTAAGGAGGAGGAATATGACGAGTTTGAGGAGTCGGCTGTGCATTTTCTTGCCTATAACAAAGAAGGTAAAGCGGGAGGAACGGCCCGCTGGCGTTTTACTGATAAGGGAGTGAAGCTGGAGCGCTTTGCCGTGCTGAAAGAAAATCGTGGTTCGGGCATTGGCAGTGCACTGGTGGCAAGGGTATTAGAGGATGTACAGGAACAATCTGAAACAAGTGGTAAAAGCATTTACCTGCACGCCCAGCTTACTGCTGTTCCGCTTTACGAGAAGTTTGGTTTCAGGAAAAAAGGCGACCAGTTTGACGAATGCGGCATTATGCATTATAAAATGATAAAGGAATAAAAAAGAGAAGGGTGCTGCCAGCTGGCAGCACCCTTCTCTTTTTTATTTTTATTAATAAAATTATTTCAATTAGTTATCAACACCTTCTTCGGTATCGATTTCTAAATCCTGGCTTAACTCATCCCATTCAGCTCCTAATTCTTCCAGGGTCTGGTTAGTTTTAATTCTTACCTGTTCCCACTCATCTTCTGTAGCAGTTTCAAGTTCTTCAAGCTGATCATTGAGTTCTGTACGCTTTTCTTCAAGTTCCACTTTGGCTTTTTCCCATTCCTGCTTTAATTCAGCATTTACAACATCGCCTTCTTCCTCTATTTTACGTTCCAGTTCATTAATGGTGCGGTTGGCACGATTTAATTCTTCTTCAACCTTATTCACCACCACTTCGCGTTCTTCATATCCATACGGATCGTCGTAATTATAGCCCGGCTCTCCAAGACCGGTAGTAACTGGCTCTTCACCTGCAGAAACGCGCTCTACATTTTCTTCCTCATCTACATATTCGCCATTCTCATAGGTTACCTCCGGCTCATTAATATCTGAGTCATCATACTCTTCTTCTACTTCCCGTTGGATTGACTGATTGCTTTTAACATCTGTATTACAGCTGGTAAAGGCAAATGTCATGGCTGCTCCAAGTAAAAGGGCACCGTTTTTACCAAAAATATTTTTAAGTTTCATAATGTTCAAAATTTGGTTTGTCCGGAATTATACGATCTCAAAAATCAAAAGTTTTATTTAGGCCATACCTCATTGAGCTTTTCACCACCCTTTATTCCGAAGTCGAGGGTACGTATTGGGAATGGAATCATGATGTCATTTTCATCGTAAGCTTTCTTGATTGCCATGATAGCATCGCTCTGGGCCTGCAGGAAATCAGTCTGTTTTTTGAAGGTAGCCCAGAATCGGACCGAAAAGTTAATGGAGCTATCGCCAAACTCATTAAAGTAGAGAGAGATGTCTTCGTTCTGAAGAACAGTTGGAATGCTTTTTACAGCCTCCAGTGTAACTTTTTTTACCTTCTCCAGATCATCTCCATAGGAAACTCCAACTGCAAGGTCAATTCGCCTTCGCCCCAGGCGGGTGTAGTTGGTAATAACTCCCTGAAAAACATTCTTATTTGGAATGATATGGTACTGTCCCTGAAAGGACCGAACGATGGTGGCCCGAAGGCTCATGTCTGTCACCACGCCCATCTTTTCTTCCGATTCAATAATATCTCCTTCATCAAAGGGTTTACGTACGGCCATAAATACCCCTGCCATAAAATTAGAGGCGATATCCTGAAAGGCAAAGCCCAGTGCCAGACCAACAATACCGGCACCCGCCAGCAAAGAAGTAACTGTTTTGTCCAGGTCCAGAACCCCAAGTGCGATAAAAGCTGCAATAAGAATGATGCTAACGTATACCACATTGGTTACCAGTGTAAGCAGGGCACTGTGGTGAGTGGTTTTTCTGAGCGTTTTGTGGATAAGGTTCCGAACTGCACGGGCGAGGACATAACCAATTAGCACAATAACAATGGCAATCGCCAGGTTCGGCAGCATGGCTATAAAGGTGCGAGCCCAGGCTTCGAGCTTTTCAAGTACAAGCTCCGAGGCATCTTGAATATTCATAGATGAGACTAAATAATTGAATTTAATAGACACATAACCGGCCGTTCAGGAAATTGTTGGTAAAAGGTGTAAAGGAGCAGCTTCCGATCTGTAAAACAATTTGCACTTTCCGGAGGTATAATTTAAAAAGAACTGCAGATGTACCCCTGGGCTGCCTTTCCATTCCTCCGTTATGTACTGTGGCTGATTGCCGGCATACTGGCCGGATTGTATTTCTCTGCCAGCACAGTGCTTTTGGCGACTACTGGATTGCTGGTAGTAATTCTTTACGTACTGTTTTACCTGTTCCGCAGGCATATGGCTTCCACTCCCCTTTGGAATGGGCTGGCTGCTTTTTTACTCTTGTTTACATTGGGTTTTTTGCGAATGGAGCAGCGGCAAGAGACTCTGCAGGTAGAATGGCCGGAGAAGAGCGTGGCATATTGGCTGGTGGAGGCCAGGCAGGAGGGGCTGCCTACTGCCAAAACCGTAAAAGTACCCGTTCGCCTGCTGGCTTATAGGGAAGGAGATAGCTGGCTCCCGGCAAACAGCAGTCTTATGCTGTACATCCGAAAAGATTCCCTGCAGTATTTTCCTTCCTACGGCGATCGCCTGTTAGTAAAAATGGAACCTGTTAAAGTTCCGGACCCCTTAAATCCAAATACCTTTAATTATAGGCAGTACATGGCCACGCAGGGTATTTGTTGCCAGGCCTTTGTCCGGCCAGAGCAGGTAAAGCTGTTGGGTAGCTCTACGGGAATTAGAGATCTGGCGCTGGAAGTAAGGCTGTGGGCAAGCAGGCAAATGGATCGATACCTTTCCGGACCGCAGGAAACCGCCATTGCCAATGCGTTGGTGCTGGGTTATCGCGAGTTACTGGATGAAGAGATAAACAGGGCCTATTCCACAGCCGGGGCTATGCACGTACTGGCGGTATCGGGCCTGCATGTTGGTTTTATCTTTTTCTTTCTCCAGCTCCTCTTCCGCCCCTGGCGGCGGCATCCCTGGTTAAAATGGCTGGGTTTTGTGTTGAGCCTGCTGGTTTTATGGAGTTATGCTTTTGTTACCGGCCTGTCTCCCTCTGTACTCAGGTCTGTTATTATGTTTAGCCTTGTAATGTTTGCCCTGCAGCTCAAACGCCGCTCCGGCATTTACAATACCCTGGCACTGGCAGCCTTTGTCATGCTGTTATATGATCCTTTTATCCTTAGGGCAGTCGGCTTTCAGCTTTCCTTCCTGGCCGTTTTCGGAATCGTGTATCTGCAACCACGCTTTGCTGAATGGTACCAGGGGAAAAATAAGGCAGTACGCTGGCTATGGAACCTGCTGGCTGTTTCGCTGGCGGCTCAACTGGCTACCTTTCCCCTTGGGCTCTACTACTTCGGACAGTTTCCCACCTATTTCTTCCTGACGAACCTGATAGTAGTGCCTGCTTCCAGTGCCATACTTGGCCTCGGCTTTTTACTGCTGGCCTGTAGTCTTATGAGTCCCTTCCTCGCAGAAGGAGTAGGCTGGCTCCTCGAGTTGGTAATCAGTTTAGTAAATAAAGTAGTTTTTATGGCAGAGGTGCTGCCTTACAGTGCTATGGAGACCAGCCTGAGCCAGTGGCAGCTAGTATTACTTTTACTTTTTTTACTGCTGGCATTGCTGTTCCTGCACTTTCGGCACTTTTTTCAGGCCTTACTGGCTGTTTTGGCAGGAGTGGTATTAGTTTCGACCTTCGTAATAGATGTTTATCAGCGCAATGAGCAGAAGAAATTGTTGCTGTACCATATTCCGGGTTATTCGGTCCTTCAGCTGGTGGCGGGGCGGCAGGAGTACCTGCATACTTCTAACGAAGTTCCTGAACAACAGCTGGCATACACGCTGCGGCCTAACCGTATAGCGATGGGGCTAAATGTATCTGAAATGCCGGAAAACACTTTGCGGCCGGCCTTAAGTCGAAATCCCGGCTACGATTTGCTGGTGTGGGAGGGACAAACCATTGCTTATGTAAAAGCTCCTCTGGCAGTTCCCTGCCCGCTGGCCTCACCCTTGCAGGTCAATTATGTGGTGCTTAGCCATAATGCAGTAAAAGACCTTGAGCTGCTGAGCTGCTACTTCCGCTTCGATCAGCTGCTTATCGATGGATCTAATCAAAATTATATCCAAAACAGGCTGCAGCAACAGGCAGAAAGTTTAAATTTGTCCTACCACCTTACCTCTGCGGAAGGTGCTTTTGAACTAAACCTTTAATTTTTTATGGAATTTGTAAACTTTGAGGTGCGCAACCGCATCGGCTATGTTTCCCTTAACCGACCCGAAAAAAGAAATGCACTAAACTACGAAACCGTTAGCGAGCTAAAGGAAGTTTTTAAGGAGACCGCCGCCAACGATGCCGTAAAAGTAATTGTACTTACCGGCGAAGGTAAAGCCTTTTGTGCCGGAGCTGATCTTGCCTATATCCAGCAGCTGCAAAACAACACCTACGAAGAAAACCTGGAAGATTCCCGCCACCTGAAGGAATTGTTTTACCAGATATATACCCATCCTAAAGTAGTTATTGCGCAGGTAAATGGTCATGCTCTGGCAGGAGGGTGCGGCCTTGCCAGTGTATGCGATTTTTCTTTTTCCATACCCGAAGCAAAGTTTGGCTATACCGAGGTAAAGATTGGTTTCATACCGGCCATTGTAAAGGTCTTTCTGCTGCGGAAAATAGGAGAGGGGCGAGCGAAAGATCTGCTACTCAGCGGCAGGATTATCAGCGCTGAAGAGGCAAAAGACTACGGCCTTATTAACGGAATTGTAGCCGCCAATGAGCTTGAGCAGCATGTTTATACCTTTGCCCGGGAGCTTTGTAAAAACAATAGTGGCCAGTCTATGGCTTATACGAAGCAAATGATTGCGGCCGTACAGGAAATGAGTCTGGAAGATGGTCTGGAATATGCCGCCAGCCAGAATGCCTCTGCCCGCGGAAGTGAAGACTGTAAAAAAGGAATTGCCGCCTTTTTGAATAAAGAGCCGGTTAGCTGGTAGGATTATGGTTGTTAATTGATGAAAGGGAAGGGAGAGACTGTTTTTCAGAAAGCTTTAAGCAAAGTTTGCCCGGGCCGTGAAGTTTGCTATTCACGAACAACTAAAAACAGACAACCAACAGCCCTGTATGATTAAACTGGCATTTTCAGATAAATATATTTACGAATTGCCTGAAGGGCACCGGTTTCCTATTGCCAAATATATACTGGTAAAGGAGCAGTTGCTCTACAGAGGCGAGATTGTACCTGAGCAGCTGTACGACCCTGGCCTCTGTCCTCCGGAGCTGATTACCGGTATCCACAGCCCTGCTTACTGGCAGCAGCTGGAGAATCTGAGTCTTTCTCCGAAGGAGATCCGGAGAATAGGCATTCCTTTATCAGCCCTTTCATTGAAAAGAGCACAGAACAGCGTTGCAGGAACCATTGCCAGTACATCAGAAGCCTTCCGGACCGGCCTGGGAATTAATATCGGAGGTGGTACACACCACGCCTATGCCGGACATGGCGAAGGTTTCTGCATCCTCAACGACATTGCGATAGCAGCCCGTTATCTGCTCGAAAGAAGAAAGGCAGGTAAAATTCTGATCGTAGACCTGGATGTGCATCAGGGAAATGGCACTGCGGCTATTTTTCAGCAGGAGGAAAGGGTATTTACGTTCAGCATACATGGAAAGGAAAATTACCCTTTACACAAGGAACAGTCAGACCTTGATATAGCACTACCGTCGGGTACGGGAGATAGAGAATACCTCCATATTTTGGGAGCCCGTCTGCCCGATCTGATACAAAATGTGCGGCCCGATTTTGTTTTTTACCAGGCTGGTGTTGATGTGTTAAAAACAGATAAGCTGGGAAAACTATCACTCAGTAAGGAAGGCTGTCTGCAGCGCGATTTACTGGTTATCAATAGCTGTAAAACGAAGGAATTGCCGCTCGTTATAACAATGGGCGGTGGTTATTCCTCCAGACTGGCCGATGTGGTGGATGCTCATACCCACACTTTTGCCGCCGCCTTACAGGTATACGGTTAAAATATCCTATGCAGGCGAAACCCTTCCGGCCAGATTAAAGTATAATACTCATATTTTTTAATCTAAACTTTTTAATCTTTATTTTTATGGGCGTACTAATGGCTAAAGGAAAATGCCTGCTCCTGATGCTTTCTCTTTTTTCTGCTTTAGTGACTGCAAATGCGCAGGTATCGAATTTGGGAGCAGACACAAACTTCCGGGAATGGGATAAAGACCGTAACGGAAGACTTACGCATGCCGAATTTTACAATGGACTAAGGCAAACCAGCCTTTTTGAACATTGGGATCGAAGCTCGGATGGCGCAATTGACCGGCAGGAATACTTTATCGCCAGAGCGGAGCTTTTAAAAAATCCCGGCAGAAATTTAACCGCAGAGGCCGAACCCATGCTTGCGAATGCTTCCGGTCCTTTTACACCTGCACTTTCCCCCGGTGCTGCTGAGCCCTATTTTCCGGAACTCCAGGTATTTTCCTTGGAAGAGTCCGACCTGAACCGCAACGGAACCATTGATCAGACCGAATTTATTACAGCTCTTTTTCGCTTATGGGATAAAAACGTCGACGGTCACATTCGTGCGGCTGAATTGAAGGATGGCCGGCTGAGGCGCTGGTTTTACTAAAGAGTGCGGTTCCTTACCGAAGGCTGCATCTTTGTGCCCTTTCTGCTGTAAAAGTGGGCGAAAGCTTTTTTCAGTAAAATACGATACGATCTTCTGCTTATATCCTCCTTGTCGGAGCAGTAAAAATAACTGGCGGATAAGCAATAATTAAGGTGGTGGTAAGTAAAAAAAGTAGTATGGGTAGAAACTTCTTACTTTTTTCTTAATGCTATAATTGTTACCTTTCTTAAATCATTTACCTTTACAGGTGCTTAGATTTGACGACTTTTATTTCGTTGCCAATCCTTTTATTTTTATTGCCCGTAAGGCCCTTTAGTTCGAATGAAGCAGGAAAAAAAATATATACTCATAATTGACGATAATCCGGATGACCGGGAACTCATACAGGAGTTCTTAAAGAAGGGGAACCTGGAAGATAGTTTTTCCTTTGAGGTAGAGGAGGCTGTTTCTTTAGAAAGTGCTTTAAACAAAATTGAAGAAAGAAAGCCTGACTGTATTCTGCTGGACTACCTGCTGCCGGATGTTAAAGGCCTGGAAGCGTTGCCTGTTTTACGGCAGAAACTCCACAGTGGCATGTGCGTAATTCTCTTAACCGGTGGAGGAAATGAAGAAATAGTCGTGCAGGCTTTTCGCGGAGGGGTAATGGACTACCTGCAAAAAGGAAGCTTTATGCCTTCCGAGCTGTGCCATTCCGTTGAAGTGGCCATCCATCGAAAAGAAGTCAGGGAAGAGCTAAAGCTAAAGCGGCTGGAGTTGCGCAAAAGTAATGAAAGCCTGAAGGAGGCCAACCAGCTATTGCGCGAGCGGCAGCAGGAACTCATCCGGATGCAGCTAAAAACCTCCATTGCCATGGTGGATATAGAGAAGGAGAGTGAGCGTAAAAGCCGGGAGCTCCAGGAGGCCAAGCAATTACAGCTCTCTATGCTGCCGCACGTATCTCCTGAACTGCCCCACCTCGATATGGCCATGTTCATGAAAACCTGCGTGGAGGTAGGAGGCGATTATTACGATTATAAAATTGATGCCCATAATAACCTGACAGTAATTATTGGAGATGCTACCGGCCATGGAGTAAGAGCCGGTATTGTAGTGGCTACTGTTAAAAGCTATTTCCACACAATGGGGCACGATGTATCACCGGCAGAGATGATTTACCGTGTATCTGAGGGAATCCGGAACCTGCAGGTTCGAAATATGTATATGGGCCTTACCATAATGCGGCTGCAGGAAGGCGGCACCCTTACAATTGCCTCATCCGGTATGCCTCCTCTGTTGTATTATCAGCAGGAGTACGATAAGGTAGAAGAGATATTGATTAAAGGGCTGTTCCTGGGCTCTTCTCTACAGGAAAAAGTAGAAACGAAGGAAATAAAGGTACAGCCGGGCGATGTGTTACTGGCAATGTCCGATGGTCTTCCGGAACTCTTTAATCCACAGAAAGAAATGCTGGATTACGACCGCATCCGGCAGCGCTTTGCCCAGGTGGTGGATCAGCCTGCGGAGCAGATTATCCGTGCTATGGAAAACCTAAGCCAGGAGTGGGCTAACAGCGGCGACATCAACGATGATATTGCCCTTATTGCCATGAAAATGAAATAATCTTCTCTTACAGAGAAAGGAAAGCGGCAACAGCTTTGTTATTTTTATCTTACTGATACAGAGCAGGCTATTTTTTGTAAGCATCTTTAGCTTACAGAAAAGCCATTGTAAATGGAAAGAGTGCACAGTAGACGAAAAGGGTTGGGGTAAAAGAAAGAAACTTTTTCTACTATCTTTGTGTCTGATACATATAATACTACTATCAACATTAATAAATTTTTGAATCATGGGTAAAGCAATTGAAATTACAGACTCCAACTTTAATGAAATAACCAATACCGATAAACCAGTTCTGGTAGATTTTTGGGCAGAATGGTGCGGACCTTGTAAAATGATTGCTCCGGTAGTGGAAGAACTTGCCGGCGATTACGACGGTAAGGCCGTTGTAGGTAAGCTGGATGTGGACTCAAATCCGGAAATTTCTGCGAAGTTTGGGATCCGTAGTATTCCTACACTGTTGGTATTTAAGAACGGCGAGGTAGTGGATAAGCAGGTAGGCGCAGTATCTAAAAATGTACTGGCTCAAAAGCTTGATGCTCAGCTGGCTTAATTAATACTGGTAATAAGAATTTGAGACCCTGTTTCTGCCTGGCGGAAACAGGGTTTTATTTTTGAAAGCTTCTTTATTTTCCTAACTACTTATATTTACTTATATTTATCCGGGAAGCGGGAATAGCTACTTTTTCTTTTTTCACACATGGAAAATATTTCAGCTAAATGGGGCGCATTTTTATTTGTTTCTTTTTCTAATTTTGTTTAATGAAATTAGAAAGAAATGTAACAGCACCGGCTTTTTCTCTGGTAGATATTTTCGGTCGCATTATTGATTTAAATGATTATAAGGATAAGAAATTACTTCTTGCCTTTTTCCGGCATGCCGGCTGCCCCTTTTGCAACCTGCGGGTACATGAGCTCACTAAAGCTTATTTTGAGCTAAAACAGAAAGGGCTGGAAATGATTTTCTTTTTCGAATCGAAAGAAAGGGTGTTGCTCAGGAGTATTTTCCATAAAGAGGTATCGCCCATTCCGCTTATTTCAGATCCGGAAAAAGTATGGTACGATACCTACGGCCTCGAAAGTTCCGCTTTTAAATCGGCAGTAAGCCACCTGACCACTTTTGTGCAAACAGCTTTTAAGGCAAAGATGAAGGGATTGCCCATGCACCCAATGGCCGATGGTGAGTCTATTAATACCATTCCTGCCGAATTTCTAATCGATAAAGGATTGGTAATCCGTAAGCTTCATTACTCCGGTAGGCTGAACGACCGTTTGCCACTCTACCAGATTCACGCTTTCGCCAATAGTGGTGTGGTGAGTGAATAAATAAAATAGGTTCTTGCCCAAAGAAGGGAGTCCTAGCGATGGCAAAGCCCCCTGAACTGGCAGTAGCCACACTTCTTCAGGTCTTCTGTCTGGTTGAAGGGCTGGACAGAACTGAATATTTCTTCCAGCAGCTTTAGTAAATGACTCCGGAAGGTGGAGACCATGGGTTTAAGGTCGTGGATGGGCTCGTACTTATTTCTTGCCACCTGTATCTCCAGCTTTACGTCAAAGCCTTTGCTGAATAGCTCCTTGCTGTTGTAAAGGCCGGGAATAACGCGTGCATCCTCTTCCGGGTGCTTGTTCAGGTACAACAGGCCGTAGAAGAGGGTTTGCATCACAGCCTTGTTGCGCTTGGGGTCTTCCCGGTCGAAGAGGGAAGGAATGCTGATAAAGCGTTTGGTGTCTTTACCGGTTTTATAGTCGATTACCCGTACCTTATCCTCCTTACGGTCCACCCGGTCAATAATGCCCTTTAAGCCGATACTCACCGGCTGTTCCCCCTCAGGCTGAATGAGGAGGTCTAATTTAAAGCCGGTACTGGTATCGGTATCATCGTTTTTATCCTCATCGGCCTCCAGCGAAATAATTTCGAAAGGGGCATACTGCTGATCGCAGGAAAGAATGGCATTGATGAACTTCCGCACCACCGAGCGCACAATCAGGTTCTTTCCTTCAAAGTCAAAGGCTTCGGTTTCACCATAGTGCTCCTGAAAGGTCTGGTCAATGACTGCATCGGCCAGCTTTTTGAGGCGGGGGAAATCCTCCGGTTCAATCAACTCGCGACCTTCCTCCTGCATAAACTGCTTATACACCAGCTCCATGCTGCGGTGGAGGAGGTTACCGAAAACCATGGCATTTACATCTTCCTGCACCTCATCGGCCTCGCTGATGCCGGCAATATATTTATAGTAAAACCGGAGGCGGCAGTCGAGGTAAGTATTCAGGGCCGAAGGGGTAAGGCGGCTGTAAGAGCCATTCTGCCGTACCACATACTTCTGCAAAATCTTTAGCACCTCCGGGGTTTTGGCTATCTCTACCGGCAGACTTTTCGCCAGCTGCGCCTGGTTGGAGAGTACCTGGCGGTGAATTGGCAGTCCCGACTCGAAGAGCAGTTGGTAGAGGTAGCGGCTCATTTCGCCATTCATGTTAAAGCCGGTTTCGGTATTGTAAAAAATATGCACATTCTTGGCCCGCTGTATCATGCTGAAAAAGATATAGGCATAAATGGCATCTTCCCGCTCGGAAGTGGGGAGGCCGTAGCCGCGGCGCAGGTTATAGGGAATAAAGGAATTATGCCCGGGAGCAGGAGGGAAGCTGCCTTCATTGGCGCTCAGGATAAAGAGGTTCTCGAAATCGAGGTTACGGGTTTCGAGTATACCCATAATTTGTAAACCGCGCAGCGGCTCTCCGCTAAAGGGCAGGCGAAGGTTCACCAGTATCTGGCGGAACAGCTTCAGGAACACCGGCAGACTCAGCTCCACACTTTGCTGGCCAATCAGCTCCCGCAGGCGTTTGAGTTGGGTAAAGAACTGGTAAATATATTCCTGCTCAAGCGTAGGCTGTTCATAATTTTCTTCATCTATGCTGCTGTTAATGGCCAGCAATATATCGAGCAGGTAATCGAAGGCATCATTTACTTTCTCGACCTTCCGGAAAATGGCAGGGTAAAGCTGCTCGTCCTTCTCAAGAGTTTTGGCAGAGAGATATACCTTATTGCGCCTTTCAATCTCCTCGATATTTTTCCGTGCCTTTCCGGAATCGAAATAATATACATAGGGGTGGCGCAGAATGGAGAGTACCCGCCGGTAATGGAAAACCGTGCTTTTACCACTGCTGCGGAGGCTTTGCTGCAGGTCGAGCAGCGTCTCCATAAGGCTGTAGAGGGGCGTATTGCGCAGCGGGTAACCCATGGTAACGTTGATGCGGTCGATGTCGAAGGTGCTGCCATCGGGCAGGGTAAAATGCTCCGGAATGGCATGCAGGGCCGGGAACAGCATATGCTCTTCCGGCAGTACAATGGCGGTTTTTTCCAGATTAATAGAGCTTTGCTGCTGCAGGCATTCCAGCAGCTTTTCGCCCATGGCTTTGGTTTGTCCCACCTCCAGGGGCACGCCTACAAACTCAATGTGCTTCGGCTGCGCCGGATTCTGCAGGTATTCTTTGTAAGGCTGGCGGAAGGTGTGTCCTAAAACCCTGTGGTTGGCATAAGCACGGAGAAAGCTGCCGGCCTCCTGCCGCTCATCGAGCATATAGTAGGCATCTACATTCCAGTATACCAGCGAATCTTCATGCTTAACGAAGTACTCTATAATGCGCTCCTCAGCAGGAGTAAGGGCATCGAATCCGGCAAAAATCACCTGTTTGTGAGTGTGTTTCAGCTCCCCAATAATGGCTTTCTCAGCCACTTCGCGATGAATGAGCCCTTCGTAACCAATACCCTCCTTTTCCAGCCGCTGGCGGAAGCGCTGGTAAGTTTCGAGCAGAATTTCCCAGATGGCAATAAATTCGTTCTGGTGACGGCTGCGCTCCGTGCCAAAGCTCTCCCAGAAGGAGCGGATGATCTCAATCTGTTCCGGTAGCAGGTAATCAAGCGAGGTATCCATTTCCTTCAGCTGCGTGATGTTCACGAACAGCATTTCGGCATCGGCCAGGTATTTATCGACTGTGTCGAAGTCGGAGAGGAGCATTTCTCCCCAGAAGAAGAATTTATCGAAGCTTTCTTCGGTAGAGGCGAGTTCTTTGTAAATCCGGAAGAGTTCGAAAACCAGAAAAGAAGTATCGGCCTGTCGGGTAGGACTGAGGCTGCGGATAAAGCCCTCTATGGGCATTACCGCCGGCGACCATACCGGAGCCTGTATTTTGGCAGCCAGGTATTTCTGAAAGAACAGACCAGCCCGTTTGTTGGGGAACACAAACACCAGCTCATCGAGCTGATGAGGGAAAGTAGCGGCAATCTCCTCCGCCATTTCTTCCAGAAAGGGTTTCATAGGTATATCTTCTTCTCTTTTCTTCATTTGTATGTATCCCGCTTTTCTTCCAGCGGACTTTTTAATCCAGGCTGATTATAGACAAAAGAGGCTAATAAACAAGCTGTCACCGAGAGGAGCAAGCAAATAAAACGTTGTCATTGCGAGCGGAGCTTTGCGGAGCGCGGCAATCTTCTAATAGTAGCACAAGAGCTTTAAAGGGCAATGCTCTTTATTGGCTTATTAGCACCTGATTAACAGGTTGCTTCACTCCGCTATGGCTACGTTCGCAATGACAGCCACTTATGAGTCCCAACGGCAGTCTGTGCGAGAACTGCCCTCTTTGTGTGAATTTAAAAGTGCAGAAAAAGCAT
>NZ_ANNU01000020.1 GCF_000346615.1 Nafulsella turpanensis ZLM-10 | reverse complement strand
CCAACGGCAGTCTGTGCGAGAACTGCCCTCTTTGTGTGAATTTAAAAGTGCAGAAAAAGCATCAACAAACCAATGAAAAGTTGTATTTTCATCTATGGAACATATCGCTGGCAAAGACCGCTTTCAAGCCTTCACCTCCACCCTTGAAGAGCGGATCACATCAGATAATCCGGTAAGGGTGATTGATGCCTTTGTGGAGGTGCTGCCCCTGGAGAAGATGGGTTTCAGGGTAAAGCCTGCCGCTACCGGCCGGCCCTCCTATCATCCTAAACATCTGTTGAAGCTTTACCTCTACGGCTATTACAACCGCATCCGCTCCTCCCGGAAACTGGCCGCAGAATGCGTGCGCAACATTGAACTGCACTGGCTCATCCAGGGCCTTACCCCTGCCTATCATACCATTGCTGATTTCAGAAAAGAGCACCCCCAGGCGCTGAGAAAAGTCTTCAAAGCTTTTGTCTCTTTTCTAAAGGGAGTCGACCTGCTGGAAGGTGATTATGTAGCCATTGACGGCTCTAAATTCCGGGCAGTGAATTCCAAGAAGAACAATTACAATCAGGCAAAGATTGACCGCCACATGGCCTACATCGAAGCCAAAACCAATGAGTATCTCCAGGAGCTGGAACAGCAGGATAGCCAGGAGCATAAGGCGGCCATGGTAAAAAAAAAGTAGCAGAAGCACTGGAGCAACTCAATATCCGCAGGCAGAAATATGAGGCTCTTAAAGAGGCCCTGAAAACCAGTGATGACGGGCAGATTTCCACCACCGATGCAGAGAGCAGAGC
Source organism: Nafulsella turpanensis ZLM-10 (assembly GCF_000346615.1). Taxonomy (GTDB): domain Bacteria; phylum Bacteroidota; class Bacteroidia; order Cytophagales; family Cyclobacteriaceae; genus Nafulsella; species Nafulsella turpanensis. The sequence goes on along the minus strand of NZ_ANNU01000020.1, from coordinate 80,341 downwards.
TTTAATCCTGCACCGCAATATCGTAGAGGTAAGCTACAACAGCCAGACAGCCGTAGACAGCAAACACAAGCTTATCATCCACTACCAGGCTACCAACAAGAACGACTTCAAAGCCTTATTCCCTGCTGCCCTGGCAGCAAAGCAGGTACTGGGAAAAGTAAGCATCACTGTTTTGGCAGACAAAGGCTATTTTAATGGAGGGCAGCTTAGCCGCTGTGAAGAGAACAGCATTATTACCCTGGTGGCCTTTAAACAAGCTCGCAGGCAAAGTCCCATTCCTACAGATGACTACCTCATCGATAAGTTTACTTATGATAAGGCACAGGACCATTATATCTGCCCACGGGGTGAAGCGCTCAAAACCAATGGCAGTATCTACAAAAAAAGCACCGTCTGCGAGATCAGAAAGAATCCCACTCCCTATACTGTCAAGCATTACAAGACCAAAGCCTGCATGGCATGTGCAGTCAAAGCCCTTTGCACTAACAATAAGTATGGACGCCTTGTGGAACGAAATGAATATACAGAGGTAGTAGGCAGAAACAACCAAAGAGTTATTGAGCAGCAGGAAGTTTACCGCAAAAGACAGGCTATTGTAGAACATCCTTTTGGCACCATCAAACGTGCATGGGGATATACTTACACCCTGCTGAAAGGCCTGGAAAAGGTGGATGGGGAGATGGGACTCATCTTCACAGTCTATAACATTAGGAGAGCTGTGTCCATACTTTCCGTTCCGGAACTGCTAAAGCTACTGAAAAGCAGGGGAAAGGACTGCTGCTGTTGCTTTTATGCAGGATTAAGAGCGAAAATAAGCCTCTCTGCTGAAGATGGGTTTTGGAACAGAGAAAATCAACAGCTAAAAATGGTGGCTTGAGAAAGGCGCTAAAGGAATCACGAAACCTGATTCCCGCCAGCTATTTTCAGAAATATAGTTTTCGCACGGTCTGACGCCATTAAAAAAAAACTTTCATCAACTTCCCTCCAATGCCAATCTTCAGTTCGCAATGACAGCATTTTACCAGCTCTTCCAGTAGATGCTTTTCTCTACGACTCCTCCAGTAAATCCTTCCATTTGGGATTAATGCTTTCAATCAAATCCTTGAACCAGCTTTTATTTGTTTCTCCCGTTCAATGGCCTCTTCTATATGCGAAAACCGCTCGTAATATACCAGCTTTCCTATATGGTAGCGTGCCGTGAATGCACTCTTGCGACTTTTCTCCTTATGTTCAAATACCCGCCTTTCTAAATCATTGGTGAGGCCTGTATACAGTACGGTTTTGTTTTTGTTTGTCAGGATGTACACAAAATAGTTATGGTGTTTCATGCAATTTTTCCTGTGAGGTACTTAAAAAGCCTGTCATTGCGAGGAGGCACGACGCGGCAATCTCCTGAAATTAGCTAAAGAGTCTTTAAGGGCAGGCTCTTTATTGGCTTCTATCCGCCTGAATGGCAGATTGCCACAGGCTCCTCCGTCGCCTTCGCAATGACAGCTTTTAATAAGCCTTTCTTTTCCAGCTCCTTTGCTTCCTATCAACAGATTGCCGCGGTTCGCAAAGCTCCGCTACCAAATACAGCATTTTATAGGCTCCAGTTGCCATTAAAAACCTTTCAAGCTTCAACTTCCTCTATACCACTTCCACCACTTCTCCTGAATCCAGATAAAGCAGATAACCCTTTACCTGCTGGTATTGCATTCCTTTCAGCAGACGGGTATACAGCTTTACCCGTTTATGATGTGCCTCATCAGCTTCGCCGGCTTTAAAGTCGATGGCAATGGCCTCTTTATCGCGGGTGAGGACGCGGTCGGGGCGGGTGATGAAGCCTTCCTTTACCAGGATGGGCAGAGAAGTACGCACCTGCCATTCTTCGCTGAACCAGTGGCCGATGAGCGGCTGCTCGAAATGTGCTTGAATCTTTTGCCGAATTACCTCCTGCTCTTCGCGGCTGATGAGACCTTCGAAATAAACCTCGTCCAATATTCTTGGAAGGTCGGAGCGGTACTCCAGTTTGACTAATACGGTCTGTATGGTTTCGTTCCAGTTAAGGGTGGCCGCACTTTCGCCGCTTTTGGTATAGCTGAGACTGCCGCTTCTTTTCTTTACGGCCAGGCGGTTGCGCCAGCGCTGGCAGAAATAGTGGTCGAGACTTATCTGCTTTACTTCGCTGCTTTCCTCCTTATGCCTGGCCTGCTCCAGTTCGCCGAGACAGAAGGAATGCGTGGCGGCATTCCAGTACTGGCTGAAGTCAAGCTCGTTAACAACCTGCTGACGGAGGGAATCTTCCCCAATACTGATTTGCTCGCTAAGCAGGCGGTAAAGCAGGCCGTTTATCTCCGTGGCTTTGGCAAGGCCGCTCTTCTTTTCAAAAGTCGGCAGGGGCAAACAGGCGAAAAGCGCTTCTTCGGCACGGGTAAAGGCTACATAAAGGAGGTTGAGGTTATCGAGATAGGCCTTCATGAGCTCCCGGTAATAGTCCTGGCGGAAAATTGTTTGCTTAAGCGTGCCGGTATATTTGATGGGCATCACCTCCATTTTGTTGAAAGGCCGTTGCTCAGCTTCTGTCCAGAGAATGTTATTGAACTGAGTGTTATGGTCGAGCTTCCAGTTGCAGTAGGGCATGATTACCGCCTTAAATTGCAGTCCTTTGGAGGTATGGATGGTATAGATGCGAATGGCATCGAGCGACTCGCTGAGCTGCACGGAGGTTTTATAGCCGGTTTCCATCCACCATTCGAGAAAAGCATCGATATCGCCGCGTTCGGTTTTGGTGAAGTGCAGCACCGCATCCTGGAATGCCTGCAGGTAAGCCCATTCCCCCTTTATCTTGTTCAGTTCAAACTCCAGAATGAGGTTTTCCATGAGTTCATAAAGCGGGAGCTTGTTGAGGTAGGTCCGCTTCTCCAGAAAACTCCCGGGCAGAAACTGCTCATACTTATTTTCACGGGCGCCACTGTTGCGGAACAGCTGGTGGAGGTCCTGCGCTTCGTTCTTCCGGATGTAGCGCTGATAGTCGTGTATCATGGCAGCACGGGCCACCACATCCTGCGGATTATTCATATAGCGCAGGATATTCAGGAGCAGGCAAACCGAGGCGGCGCTGTCGAGGAAGAGCGATTCGTTCGACACCACGCGGTAATGATAGGGGCAGTCGGAGCTCTTATTTTCTTCCGCTTCCATCAGGGCATCGGCCAGCTCTTTGCCTTCGCCTTTGGTACGCACGAGCAGGGCCATGTCTTTGAGGCGATAGCCTTTGTCCTGCAGCTTTTCTACCGTGCGGAGCATGTGCTGCCGGGCATGAGCTTTCCATCCCCCCTCCAATTCCTCCTCTTCGTCAGTCTCCTCGACCGCCCCGCTTTTATCCAGAAAGCGGATGTCTACATGGCCACAGCGGGCATCCGGTCCTTTTACGGCCGGAAAATGCTGGAACACATCTTTATAGGCCTCGGCAATCTGGCCTGCATCAAACAGCAGCACCTGCTCTTCGGCTTCATCGCCTATATCTGCCACCTGCTCTATATAAAGCTCCTTTACCATTTCAGCCGCATGGTAAAAGGTCTGGTTGTTAAAAGCGATAATTTCGCGGCAGCTGCGCCAGTTGTGGCTCAGCTCGACGTTCTTCGTCTGTTCCAGCCCAATATCCCTTTCTACCTGGCTGAGTAGCAGCTGCCAGTCGCCTCCCCGCCAGCGATAAATGCTCTGTTTGGTATCGCCCACTACCAGGTTGTAATGGCCGGTGGCAACGCTGTTGGCAACCAGGGGCTTAAAGTTATCCCACTGGAAGCCGCTGGTATCCTGGAATTCGTCGATGAGAAAGTGCTGGTAGGCGCTGCCGGTTTTTTCATAGATAAAGGGCGCCTCATTTTCACCAATAATGTCGCGGAGAAAGACGGAGGCATCGGAAATGAGCATGAGGTCGTGCTCTTCGCGGTACTGCCGGAGCTTATCGGTAAGGCTGGCCAGAATGCCGAAGGTATAGACGAAGCGCAGCACCTGTTTGGCGGTGTTGTATTTGGTGTACTCGGTATCAAAGAGGTCCAGCGCCTGCCCGAGTTTCTCATTGAGGCCACCCAATACAGCCGCTTCTATTACTTCCTTCTTTTTAGAGGTTTTGGTATACCACTTTTCTACCTCATGCAGCGCATTTCGGGCCCGGGTGCCTGGCTCATACTTTCCCTTATCGGGCAGAATGTTCAGGAAATAGCCGGCCACACCGGAAGTGCCGGAGCTGAAATCGCCTACTTCGAGCCTATAATTGTCCATAATATGAAGTGCCTCCTCCCCAATGGTTTTCATGCGGTGCTCGAAACTTTCGCGCAGTTCTTTGAGCTGCTTCAGGAAGAACAGGAAGCGGTTGGGGTCGCGGGCTATTTCCTGCAGCTTGCGTTCGTGCCGCTTAAAGTCTTCGCGGAAAATTTCATTGGCCAGGTTTTTAATATCCTGGCGGATGTCCCAGGTATATCCTTCATCGACCCGGTCGGTTGCATACTGAATGAGCCACTCCCGCAGGTGGCGGTCTTTCTCCACATCTTTCAGCAAAAGGTCAATCAGGTCTTCGAGCACCTTGTCCTGCTCCAGTTCTACCTTAAAACCGGCCTGTAGTCCCACCTCACGTGCAAAGGCGCGGATTACGGTCTGGAAAAAGCTGTCGATGGTGCTGACAGCAAAATAGGAGTAGTTGTGGAGGATGGCGGAAAGCACCTTTTGTGCACGCTCCTGCAATTCATCCGGTGGGAGGCTGGTTGCTTCCTGCAGCTCTCCCTGTATAGGGGTTTTTTTGCCTTCGGCCAGCTCGTGCAGGGTTTCAATGATTCGGGTTTTCATTTCCTGCGTCGCCTTATTGGTAAAGGTTACGGCCAGGATGGAGCGGAAATACTGGGGCGCCCGCAGGGCCAGCGTGAGGTATTCACGGGTGAGGGTATAGGTTTTGCCCGAACCGGCGGAGGAACGGTAAATAACGAAGTTTTTCGGACCGGGGGTGCTATCGGGAAAAAGGCTGCCTTGCATACCTTCGAAGATACACAAAATGCAGCAAAGCCTGCAAGGAAAAATGGGTGTTGTGTAGAAGCTTGCCTGCAGTAATGCTACAGCTGCTCCTGAATTTTGTTTCTGTAGTGCTCGTACATTTCCTCAAAGTCGATGGCAGCGGTAAAGTTTTCCAGAATTTCACCTTTCCCGTTCACGAGCATATGGGTAGTAAAGGCCTTGATGCCTAGCTGACTTTCCAGTTCCTCGGGACTTTCCAGGCTCAGTAGTTTATAGCCGAAATTGCCATTTTCCTGCACATAGGCCTGAACCTCTTCTTCCGGTGAGGCTACAAAGCTGATAAAGGCTATGTTTGGCTGGTCTTTGAACTCCTTTTGCAGCTTCCGGAGATAGTCGGCCTCGGCTGCCATTGCACCTGAGCCTACATACCAGAAATGCAGTACATACAGCTTTTTGGCTTCTGCTGAATTTTTAATCTTTTCAGTAATTTCCTCAGGCAGCTGGCTGCCTATGGCCGGACCGGTAAACTGAGAAGTGGCCTCCATCCATTCTACGGCATGTTCCTGCTGGCTGGAGAATGATATATCCTGTGCCGGGGCTATAAAAGAATAGCAGAAAAGAAGCGCGAAAATGAATCTGTTTTTCATAAAGGGATAAGGTTGGCCGTCTACTCCAGGATATGTTTAGGGAAGGCTGGAAGTAGCTGATTTTTTCTTTTTACGGCCGCCTATGCGCTAAAGTTGCTTTGGGAGAAAAATAAAAAAGAGCAGTGGTTGCTGCTCTTGCTGTTGTTATTAGATAATGTAGGGGAATTACTCCTGCCATACGCCCATTTTGCCCGACTGGTAATCGAGCATGGCCTGCCGGATTTCCTGCTGATTGTTCATGACGAACGGGCCATGAGCGACTACGGGTTCATTGAAAGGCTCGGCATGCCCCAGGAGCAGGATAGCATCCTCCAGTGCTTCAATTAGAAGTTGGTCGCCTTCATAGGCAAACTCCACCAGCTGGCGCTGCCCGGCTTCCTGTTCGCCGTTGATTTTCAACTTGCCCTGCACCACGTAAAAGAAAATGGTGTGCTCAGCGGGTATTTCGAGCGAAAGCTTACCGCCATTCTTAAAATCGATGCGGCTGATATTTAAATCAGTAAGGGATTCCACGGCTCCTTTTTCTCCTTTCCATTCACCGGAAATCAGCTGCATGCTTACCTTTCCTTCATCCTGGCTCAGGCGAGGAATCTGGCCTTCCTGCAGACCGTAATAGCGGGGCCTGGTCATTTTGAATTTAGCCAGGAGGTTCATCCAGAGTTGCAGAATTTCCTCACGCCCCCCCTTCTTTTTAAATTCTTCCGAAGAAACTTCAGAATGAATCAGGCCGCTGCCGGCCGTCATCCACTGGATGCCTCCTGCCTGGATAACATCCTTGCCGCCCCCGGTATCCTGGTGCACTACATCGCCATCAATAACGAAAGTAAGGGTTTCGAAGCCCCGGTGAGGGTGTGGACCAAAGGGAAGGCCTGAATTATTTGGCGGGAAATCCTGTGGGCCGTGGTGGTTCAGGAACAGGAAGGGATCGAGGTATTCGACTTCGCGGGTGGGCAGGGCCCTCCAGGTGTCGAGGCCCTCCATATGGGCGGGAACGGCCTGGTGTATCTTTTTTATTTTCCGATTAGGCATATGCTTCTGTCTTTTTAAGAGGACTAAACTTAGTTAAAAATGTTTAATGTTTAAACATTATACCTTTGCTTGTTTAGGCTTCTGCTCAGGGAGTAGTCCGGAAGGTGGGGACAGGGGGGCGGGAAGTGTAAAGGAGAAGGTGCTGCCCCTGCCTTTTTCGCTTTTTACCCAAATGGATCCTTTATTGTAAGTTATCATTTCTTTGCATAGCATCAATCCTAAGCCTGTTCCTACCTCACCTTTAGTTCCCCTGCTGTTGAGGGGCTTAAACGAGCGAAAAAGCTTATTTACCTTCTCTTCATCTATTCCTACACCGGTGTCGGATATATGGATGGTCACCTGATTATTATTTTGGCTACCATCTACAGTAATAATACCACCATCGGGAGTAAATTTTATAGCATTGTTCATGAGATTACGGATGACCAGCGCAATATTGTTAGGGTCGGCATAGCCGTGGGTTTGGGGAGGTACTTTGTTCAGAAGAGAGATACTTTTAAATCGCGCGGCCTCCGTGAATAGTTTCATTTCCCCTTCTATCAGTTCATAAAGGTTGAAGCGTACAGGAAGCGGGTGGAAACCCTTCATCTGTGAAACCGACCACTGAAGGAGGTTGTCGAGGGCATAGGAAAGGTGCTCGGTATTTCTGTACAAATGGCTGGTTAGTTGCCTGAACTCTGCCTGGCTGATGTTTTTACTGTTAAAAAGTTGCAGCAGGCCTTTTAAGGAACTGATAGGACTTCTAAGGTCATGACCAATAATACTTAAAATTTTATTTTTAGTATTGTTCAGGTCGAGCAGCTCTTTCTGGTATTGCCGGTTAAGGTTGAAGATAAAGTTAATGAAAATGGCTGTGAGGGAAAGGCTAATGAGCAAGTTGACCGCAAATACAGAAGAAACTATTTCGTGGGAGTAAGGAAGGAGAGGAAGATGAATATCAGTATAGATAAGTATAAAACTGGTAATGACAAGGGAGATAATAAGGTGGACGTACAGGTTTTTCTGGCCGTAAAAGAAGATGAAAATAAGCAGGATGGTAGGGATCAGGATAAATAAGATACCGCTTTCTCTTCCTCGAATGACCGAAATAGTAAGTAGCATGCTGTACAAGAGGATAAGCAGGCTGTGGCGGGCCAGTTTAAAGTAACCAATTTTGTTAAAGGCCAGCGCAACAGGAAAAAAAAGGGAATTGAAGAAAAGTATTGATATGGTGTGCTGGTTGTACAAAGCCAGCGGAACAAAGATGAGATTTACGATTAGGATAACAACAAGGGCTGCTTTATTGGTTAGCTTTACCAGGCCTTTTTCATAGGTGCTCAGCTTTGGATTTACACCAGTTTTTACTACATAATCGAAGCAGTATTTTAGTACATTCATTGTAGTTCCGCTATTACGCTTTCAGGGAAAGGGGTAATCTTATAGAAATAAATTTACTTTTTATTTTTAACAATTCAGAAGCAGATGTACCTCTGAAACGGAAAAAATGTCTCCTTGTATATAAAGTGTTTGATCATTCCTTAAATTAAAAGAATAACATTGACCTAAAAGGCATAAGGCTCTTTTTAAAATTGGTTACTTTCAGTGGAAGTGCCAGCCAGCGCAAGACATTTGTTGGTCCAGTCTAAACAGCTAAGCCATTACAGGCGCATGAGCAGCCCTCAGACCTGGCCTAGGGGAGTAAGTGTTTGCAGAGCAGAAGTAGTTAAAGAGTTAAAACTACAAATGAAAACTAATGGCTGGTTTTAAAAGAGTTTCTTCTCCGAAGGTAGATTTTTTAGTAGGGGAGTGAGTATTCTCAGGCCCCGGAGTAAATCAATCCAGTACGCCCTATAATGGTTGCTTCTGTAGCTTTTTCGCTCAAGCTTAATGTAAAATAAGGAAGTCTGCCACAGAATGGTGGTTCCTGTGGCAAGCCAGGCTGTTAACTGCCATTTTTTGCCTGTAACTCTACATCCGGATCTCCTAAAATATCCTGCAGGTAAATCATTTTTACAAATACCATGAGGAGTACCAGAATTGGAACTGTAAGTATAATACCCAGTACGCCTGCCACAACCCCTAATAAAACCTGTCCTAATAATATAAAAGCAGGAGGAACAGATACCTGGTGCTGCTGAATAAGCGGTAAGAGAAGATTACTTTCTATTAACTGGATGCTGTTATACAATATAAAAACATAGAGCACGCTTTTCGGCCCTTCTAAATAAGCTATCAGGAGGGCCGGAATAAGTGCAATGATGGGGCCAAGGTTTGGGATAAAAGAAATAAGCCCTGCAATTACACCCAGTGCAATTGGTAAAGGAATGTCTAATAACCAAAGTCCAAAGGTGGTAAGAGCAGCCACTACAAACATATCGAAAAGCTTCCCAGCCAGCCATGACTTTAAAGTTCTGTACTGATAAGTGAGCAGCAGGGCAACCCGGGGGCGACGGTCGACCGGAAAAAGCTTCACAATAACCCTTTTGTAGAGGTGGGGATCGGCAAGCAGAAAAAAACCTACTACTATAACAATGAAAACATCGGCCAGGAAGCCAAAAAGAGAAGAAAAGAAACTGGCAACCAGGTTTTGAAGAGTACCTCCATTCTTCATAATTATTTCCTGAGGGCTTTCCAGTTCCTGAACCAGTCTCCGGCCCAGGGAGGTTTGAACTAACTCTTCTTTGATGTTATTGATGGCTTCCGGAATTTTTTTTTCGAACTGAGAAAATTCTTCGATAAAGCTGGGAAATACCAGCCAGCCAAGGCCAGTCATTACGCCCAGGACCAGTATTACAGACAGTAGGGTAGCCCAATGGTGTTTAATGCAGGTTTTGCTACAAATCCAGTCGGCCGGTCCCCTAAACAGCACGGCCCATATTACAGCTGTAATCCCCAGCAACACTACCTGAAATGCCTCTACCAGTAATTCAAACAGACCAAGGGCAGCAAATACCAATACAATGGCAATGACAAGTTTAACGATAAAGGTTTTACTTATATGAGGCGATTTTTCAATGATACTTTGCTGATCGTCCATAAAAAGAGGGTAGTGAAAAAACAGATTCATTTAAACAACCTGCTTCAGCAGAAATGGTTGAGCAGAATTACCTCCCGGAGTCCTCTTCATCTTAAATAAAGTATATATCAATCACCACTTTTTCCCTCTCTGGCGAAGAGAATTACTCAGCCTGGATTAACGGGAGGTATGTCTGGAGAAATTTCCCGGCGGTTCAATTAAAACCTCCGGAGCATTACTGTGCCCGACCTTTCAAGGGATGCCTGATCATTCTTAATCATTTTTCGAAATGATGTGGCTGAGTACATCGTAGTACTCCTCTTCAATGTCTTTCTGGATTTCGTTGAGCTGCTCGTCCAGTTTTTCCTCAATTAATTCTTTGTCTTCCAGAGGGCTCCCTTTGAGCATTTCCTTAAGGGCAATCTGGTTACGCATAACCGATTCAAGATATTTTCCATTTCGGATGGAGTACTGCAGGAGCGTGGCCAGGAAAGATCCTATATCAATATTGTAATCATCGCCCAGGTTATCGAGTAGGTTATCTATATCTTTATCTTTCATATTTCTATACTGATGTTTTTGTGTTTTCTGCCCTGAAAGGAGCCTGAAGCAGGTGTAAAATAGTAAGTATTTCTGCTTTTATAAAGTTATAAGGGCAGGAGAAAATTTATTCAGGTATTTCCTTTTTAGCAACAGAAAACTGCTTCATCGGCCTGCCGGTTTAATCCTGCTTACTCCAAAAAAAGGTGCAGCACTCGCTTTGCTATTCTTCATATAACTCAATGGGAAGCCCGTCGGGATCGGAGAAAAAAGTAAAGCGCTTGCCCGTATATTCATCGGTTCGAACAGCTTCTGTTTTTACTCCTTTCAGGGCTAAGGCCGATACAGTCGCCTCTATGTCCGCCACGGCAAAAGCCAGGTGTCGCAATCCTCTGGCTTCGGGGCGGGAAGGTCTTTCCGGAGGGTTCGGAAAAGAGAATAGCTCCAACAGGTAATTGCCGTTAAGCCCCAGGTCGAGCTTATAAGAATCTCTTTTCTCCCGATATACCTCCTGCAGTATTTCCAGCCCTAATACCTCTGTATAAAAAGCTTTCGACCGCTGGTAATCCGAGCATATAAGGGCGACGTGGTGTAGGTGACGAAGGGCGAGCATAAAGTTAAGAGTTCAGGTTAATGTTCAAATTAGCAGCAGGAGAGGCAAGCCTCCTGTAAAATAAGGGCCAGTTCCTGTTAATGGGCACCGGCCATCCGTGTCTCGGCCAGTGCTTCTTTTTTAGCGCTTCTTCTACGTACCAGCAGGGCTATCAGTGCAATGCATGCGCTGCCGGCCATGACCAGCGCCATTGGGAGGGGGGTGCCATCGTGCAGGGAGCTTACGACTGCCGACGCGAGAGCACCGGCAATCATCTGCAAACTTCCCAGCATGGCCGAGGCGCTACCGATATAGCGGGTAAAGGGTTCCAGGGTAAGGGCGGTAGTATTAGGTGCCAGAAAACCCAGGAAGAACAGGAAAGAGAATATAAGCACAAAAGTGCCTGTGGCACTTAACAGCCCCAGCAGGCTGCCGCCAGCTAACAGAAGGCCCACCACGCTCAGGCAAAAACCAGTACGCAGGGCTACATATGAAGGGCTCCTTTTTTTCAGCCAGAGCCTGTTTAGTTGCGAACCGGCAATAAAGCCAAAAGCGTTGAGGCCGAACAGCCAGCCGTAAAGCGTTTCTGAAAGTGCAAAATATTCCATAAACACAAAAGGAGAACCTGAAATGTAGGCAAACATACCGGCAAAAGAAATACTACCGGCAAGGGCATAGCTGGTAAAAGAGGGTTCTTTAAAAACCTGCATGTATTCTTTAAACACCTTGCTGGGCTTAAGCGAAACGGTAGGGTCCGGCACCTTGCTTTCAGGTAATAACCGGCTTATCATCAGTAGCATGGCACCGCCAATTATAGCCAGTAGGTAGAAAATGTAGCGCCAGCCAAAGGCAGCTGTTACGTACCCTCCTAAAGTGGGGGCAATAATGGGAGCTACTCCCATAACCAGAATCAGGGAAGAGAAGACTTTTGCAGTTTCGGCAGGAGGGAAGAGGTCGCGGACCACCGCCCTGCCAGCCACCATGCCTACGCAACCACCCAGGGCCAGTAGCAGGCGAAGGCCTATCAGCCAGTATACATCCGGCGAAAGTGCACAGCCTACGGCGGCGGCCATATAAAGGAGCAGGCCAACGGACAAGGGCTTTTTGCGGCCAAAGCGGTCGATGAGCGGACCGTAAATAATCTGCCCGACTGAAATGCCGATAAAGTAGCTGGTAAGGGAAAGTCCTACATGCGCGATATCCGTTTCAAGATCGGCAGCAATGGCCGGAAAGCCCGGCAGGTACATATCAATGGAAAACGGGCCAATAGCGGCCAGGGCTCCGAGGGTAATAATAATGGTGTTTCTTTGTTGCTGATTCACTAACTGATTTTTAATATTTTGTGTGCTTCTGAAAAAGCACAATCTTTCTGAGCAGGATTCGTCCTTACCTGGCTTTTTCATCCTTAACACACCTACGGCAGGAAAGGAACAAAGGTAGGAGACTGAAAACTTGTCGTCCGCTAACAAAGCTTCCCTTGTTTTCGGATCAAGCAAACTGAAGAGGAAAAGTACTTCCTGCGGCTGAAGAAAGAAGAGTCTACATCACAATTGTTAATTTCTCCTTCCAAAACCATAGCGTCTAATCCTGCTTCTTCCTTTTTTATATCCGCCCTTCTTTTAATGAAGGGCCAGTGGGAGACTATTTGCTATTATGCAATATAAATGTTTAAACACTAATGTCAGGGAAAAAAGTTTGCTTTATTACAGTTTGGTGCTTGTGAAATGGAGCGGGAGTAAGTGTATATTTCGGGAGGTAAACTTCTGCTCTTTAAAGCGGCATTCGCATTACATAATCATTCATCCAGTAGGGCCCGATAGGGATGTCTTCTTCGTAAGCGACTCTAAAGCCTACTTTTTCATAAAATTTTCTGGCTTTATTGTAACGGTTTACATTCAGCTCCAAAAACTGTGCTCCTGCTTTACGGGCTCTGGCAGAAACTGCTTGTACAAGCATCTTTCCAAATCCTTTGCCCTGCGTTTCGGGCAGGCAGTAAAGCTTATGGAGTTTATATACCTCCGGCTTATCTTCCCGGGGCGCGAAGGAGGCAAAACCAGTTGGGTACCCGTCTTCCAGCAGAAGGAGGTAAGACTGACCGCCGCTTTTTAGCTGTGCCCGAATGTTTTCTTTGGCATAGAGCGTATCCAGCATATAGCGGATTTGCCCCGCCTCTAAAATTTCATTGTAGGCCGGCCACCAGGTTTTCTCCGCTATTTCCCGAATAGCAGGGATATCGGCTTCAGAAGCAGGAATAATCTCTGTCATGCTGCAAAAGTAAGAAAAAGAGTACGGAGGAAGGAAAAACCTCATCTTTTTGGTCCTGTTCAGGCTCTCCTTCCATTCTGGAGAAGGGTGCTAAATATCCTTCTTCATTAAATCAGCAGCCTTCTTTTCTACTTCCTCCAGCAAATCCTTCAGCTCTTTTTCTGAAGTCAGCGGGTTCATAAGAGATACCCGCAGGTAAAGTTCTCCATTGAGAATGGTTTGCACGATATAGAAGTGCCCTTCCTCCAGAAGTTGCTGCCGGATGGCGGCATTAAAGCGGCTGCTATCCTTTTCTGTTTTATGCCGGAAGCAGACAATATTTGCTTCCGGCTCATAGGCCAGTTCCAGATTTTTATTGTTGCAAATGAGATCCGCAAAGATTTTGGCCAGTCCATACAGCCTTTCTATATTCTCTTTAAAAATTTCATCGCCATAGGTACGGAAAATAGTATAGACATTCAGGGAGGTCATGGCCTTCGTACATTCGAAGCTGCGCTTACCGCCATTATACCACTCTTCCGAATCCTGCTCCGACCACAGGTACTGGGCGCGCTGTGAGAAGGTGCGGTAAGCATCGCTGCCCCGCTTAAAGATAACTGCTGTGGACAGGGATGGGGTGAGCATCATTTTATGAAAGTCCACCACAACCGAATCGGCTTTCTCGATGCCTTTTACCAGGTGTTTATACTGTGGCGAAAAAGCTGCAGGTGCGCCATGGGCGCCATCTATATGGAACCAGAGCTGGTGCTGCTGACAAAAAGCCGCGATGGCTTCTAAATCGTCATACGAGCCGGTGGAGGTAGTGCCGGCACAGCCGACTACTGCAATTACCTGTTTTCCATCGGCCAAAGCCTGCTGGTAGTACTCCTCCAGTAGCTCCGTACGCAGCTGAAACCGCTCATTAACCGGTACTTTAATGATCCCTTCGCTACCAAAACCCATCATCCGCACAGAGCGGTCTATGCAGTAATGCATTTCTTCGGAGATAAGCACCGCAGGCTGTGGCTGGTCCTTATAGCCTTTGCTCCATATGCCCGTAGCCACTGCTCTTGCAGCTAACAGGGCGGTAAGATTTCCCAGGGAGCCTCCGGAGGTAATAAAACCCGAGGCTTCGGCCCCGAAACCCAATACTCCGGCCAAATGCTCGGTCAGAACCTTCTCCAGGGTATTACCTACCATACCCATTTCATATACCCCCATGCCCTGGTTGAGCATGGTTGTGACCGCTGTGCTTAACACACTCAGCGGGAGGGTAGGCAGGGTCTGGTGTCCAAGGTAGCGCCTGTGGTGCACCTTTACCGACCTGGCCATCGTTTCTTTGAAGAGGGCTAAAGGATCATGGAGAGGGCGCCGGGCAAAATCCTGTTGCCAGTAATCGAGCTGCTTTTCGGGAGCTTGCCACGGAATGGCCAGGCCTTGTTCCTGTTTATTGCTGTTGGTATCGGAAAGGTAATCCGCCAGCATATCGATGAGTGCATGTCCCTGCTTGCGGAAGTCTTCTGCGGAAAATGCCTGCTCAAATATATTATTACTCATGAATGTTCAAACTTTAATCGTTTGTAAAGGAAGGAAAGCAACGCCAGATTTGCAATTTTTATTTTTAGCCCGGTGGGTTATATAAAAAGTACTTCTGCTTGCCGGAAGCCATTTCTATTCATAAAAGTTCTCCTTACCTGTTTCTGTTTTAAATGAATTTTTAGCCACCTCATTATTCAGTCCATGACAGGGGTTAACGGGAGAAGAATATTTAATAATAACTGCTAAAAAGGAGTCAAGCTATACTTACAACGTTGGCAGGTAGGAAGAATACATCGAAAATGATTCCCCCTTTATCTGGAGGATTTGCGGTTCCGGGAGGAATGGAGCATGTTGGGGTGTGTGCCTCTGCATTCATCTGCCCGCCAGCCTTTGTTTAATATATACTTCTATCTTACTTTCGGTATCCGGAACTTTCACTTCCCGGAAAATTTTAGTAATCTAGCCGGGATAGATCGAGCGGTTGTTGATGTTATGAATTTCTTTAAATATTTCTTTCTTTTTATTCTGTTATTTTCTTCACCCAGCCTTTTTGCCCAGACTGATTCTACAGCAGTGCGGGCAAAAGAAGGAGAGGGGGTATATTCCCTGCTTCGAAGGTTTGGCCTGAATCCGGCGGAGCATCTGCAGGCCTTCCTGGAACTCAATAAGGAAAGGCTGGGAGAGGGAAACAGCCTCCTGTTGCATAAAAGTTACTCCCTCCCTGTTGCTACCACTTCGGCCACAGTGCCGGAAGCAGAAGCTGGCGACAGTGTGGCAGGAGCCGGCGTTCCTGTGGTGGCAGAGGTGCCTGCTGTGGAAATTAAAAAAGAGGCTTCTGTTTTAAATATACCCCTCTTCGGAAAAAATAATGCCCGTGTGGAGGTAAAGGACCAGCAGCTGAAAGGGGCAGTATATTACCTGCTCAGCGGGCATGGTGGACCTGACCCGGGGGCGATTGGCCAGTATGGACCTTACCAGTTAAGTGAAGATGAGTATGCGTATGATGTGACGATTCGCCTGGCACGCCGCCTGATGGAGCATGGGGCAATGGTATATATGATTGTGCAGGATGAAAATGACGGGATTAGAGATGGCAGTATTCTGGAAGCGGACAGGGATGAAACAGATATAAGTGGAGCGCCTATTCCTTACGACCACAACGAAAGGCTACGCCAGCGGGTAAGTAGCATTAATCGATTATATCTTCAGCATAAAGGAGACTACCAGCGGATGGTGGCCATTCATGTCGATAGCCGCAGGCGAAACCAGAATGTAGATGTGTTTTTTTACCACCACCGGAACAGCCCTTCAGGCAAGGCATTGGCAGAAAGGATTCAGGACAGATTTATTACAAATTATGCCCGCCATCAGCCGGACCGGCCTTATGATGGAGATGTGTCGGAAAGGAGCGGACTTTATGTAATCAGGTACAGTCATCCGCCAACAGTTTTTATTGAATTAGGGAATATTGGTAATCAGCGCGACCAGCGTCGATTCGTGCTTGCCGAAAACCGCCAGGCGCTTGCCAACTGGATTTTCGAAGGAATACTGGGCCAGTACAAGGCGGAGCAGCAGTAAGGGAGCAAGGGAGAGGCATTCAATAGATAAACGGAAGGTGCCGGTTTTAAAGAGGGAGTGAAACAAAGAAGGAAGAGCCTTTGTCTTTACCTTCGCTCTCGGCCCACACTTTTCCATTGTGAAGTTCAGAAAGGGTTTTTACAATTGAAAGACCCAGCCCGCTTGAGCGTTCCTTGCCGGTGGGTACAGCGCTCAGTTTAGCAAACTTTGTGAAAAGCTTTTTCATATCACCTTTACTCAGGCCCTGTCCCAGGTCCCGCACTTCTACAATGGCCGCTTTTTCCGTAGTATTTAAGATGATTCGAATGGGGGTTGAAGGGTAGGCGTACTTAATGGCGTTGCTGAGCAGGTTTTCGATTATCTCCTGCATCCTTCCCGGATCGACCTCTACCATTACAGGAGCCTCCGCCTTTAGTTCGATGGTTTGAGACTTCTGGCGGGCCAGAAGCTCAAAATTTCTGATAGCTGCTTTTGCGATGGCGGCAAGATCTACCTCCTCCTTCTGTAGTTTAAAGTTACCGTTTTCAATAAGGGATAAATGCAGCAGGCCCTCCAACCGCTCATTTATATCGCCGGTACATACTTTCATTTTGTCTACCAGCTCTTTTACCTTTTCATTTCCGGCAGCATTTTTTAAAACCAGGTCCGAGAGGAGTGCTATATTAGCGGCAGGTCCTTTTAAATCATGTACAGCCATATTCATGAGGTCGGTTTGGATACGGATGGCTCGCCTTGCCATCATCCGCTGTTCCAGCTCATCGACTACTACGGTGGAGAGCCTCTCCAGCATTTTCATTTGCTTGTCAGTGGCTGTTCGGGGTACGGAATCGGTTACACAAATTGTACCCAGCTGGTAGCCATCGCTGGTTTTTAAGGGAGCGCCGGCATAAAACCGCATGCCCCCATCGCAGGCTACATACGGACTTTCCAGCAGGTCGGGTACTTGGTGAGTATCTTCGAAAACAGTAGACTGGTCTTCCAGAATGGCTAATGAGCAGAGGCTGTCTTGTCTTTTTATTTCATTGCCCTCAAGGGTACTAAGATTGGACTTAAAGAAAACCCGGTCATGGTCAACAAAGGTGATAAAAGCACCGGGCGTATCAAATATTTCAGCAGCCAGCTGGGCAAGAGAATCGAAGGTGGTTTCAGCGGGCGTGTCCAGTATCTCCAGCCGGTACAGTTTCTTTAGTCTTTCCGGGTCGTTTTGAGGAATGATAGAAGCAGGCTTTCGGTAGATACTCATGCAGGTAAAAAATTCTTGTTCAATAAAAATGGCTTATCCTTTTAAAGATAATAAAATTTTAACGGAAGACCATATCAGCAGGGAAAGCCTTTAATGAGCAGGGAGTTGAGAAGATAAAAAGTCCCTTTCCTGTCTTTTTTAGCGGAAAGGGACCATATTTTTATTCCAGCATAGAGGCGGTATGAGGCGCAGAGAGTATCTCCTGAAATACTTCCCATCGTTTCTCCGGATGGTCCGCTGTACCGCCATGGGCTTCCACATATTGCCGCACCAGTTTCTGCCCCAGGTTATAGTTTATTACATAGCTCCTGTAGCGGTCGAAGAACTGCGTGCGCTGCAGCGCTTTTCCTTTATCGTAGAAGTTGTATTTTACCAGCCAGTCGGCGGCATCTTCCCGGCTCATCTTCCCGTCGAGGTAAAGGCGTGCCGCTTCATTGCCAGCAAAATCCAGTTGCTTGATCTTAGCCAGGAGGCTGTAATACTGCCCGGCCTCCGCAGCGTTTAAACCAGCCAGCGGAAATAAAACTTCCTTTTCAAAAGCGAGCCTTTCTTCTCCCGGAAAAGCCACTTCAATTCCATAATTAGCGCTGCCTTCGGCAATGAGCGACTGCGGACTAAAGAGCGGGTAAATAGAATACTCCTTCCAGCCAAGCTCATTCACCAGCTTCTGTTCCAGCAGGGCATTGAACACGTGGTGGCCAGGATAGCCTTCGTGGCAGGCAAGGTCAATGGCCCGCTCGATATAAATAGGAAAGTCGGTGTTTAGCTGGATAAGGCTGTAACCATTGCCCTGGAAGTAGTTGTAGCCCGACCAGGGCTTGTCAGTTACATATTCCACTCGAAAGTTTTCCCCGGGAGGCAGGTTGTAGTGCTTCTTTGTTCTTTTTCGTGCCTCTGCAATGGCAGCCCTGAAAACAGTGTCGAGCTTATCTTTAGGGATCTCGAAGCGGGTGCGGTAGGCAGTCCATCGCTCCGGTAAACTTCCTTTTCCTGGAAGCGCCTTGTCAATATCCTTGAGCAAAGAATCGAAGTAGGCCTGGCTGTAGTGGGGAGGGGTGGCATCGTACAACAGTTGAGCTTCCTGGTCAAAAGAGAGTACCTTCCCCTGCATTAACTCCACCTTTGTTTTAGCGGCCAACACCTGCTTTTGAAACATTTCAAGCCTTTGCTTTTCCATCTCCTCCAGTGTGTCGGTAGGGTAGTTTCGGAGGCTTTGCTGTATATCGGTAAATTCCTGCAGAAGGCGGTTAGCGGTAAGGCTGTCAAGGCCTTTGTTATCTTGTGCAAGCGGGGCCGGCTTCCATTCTTCCGGGCCGTAATAGGCATCTACAATATCACTATCGTACTGCCCCAGTTGCAGCAGGGCTTTTACATAGCGTTCAGCTAAGGCATCCATGTTCTCTGCCTGGCTTAAAGTTTCTTTAGAAGTGCTGCAGGCCCATAGCAGAAGGCTGCACAGGACCAGTATCATACTTTTCTTCATATAAATATCTAAATATCTTTTTAAGGCGGTTGGCCATTCAGGAAAAGCACAAGTTCTGCTTATTTTCGGAATAAGAAAAACCGCCTGTCAAATTTAGGGGAGGGGAAATGAGCTACAGGAGGTACTTTTTTTATTGTATGTGCTGTAACTGCTTGCGCCTGTCCTGTAAAAAATAGCCTATTTTCATTCCTAAACTCATGCTGGGAAGGTCGTAAAAGCCATCGTCCTTCTGAAAATAAAACAGGTCCCAGTATTCAGGCCCGTTAGGAGGTTTATTAAAGCTCTTCACCTTCACATGGCGGTAGCCCAGGCCTGAATAGAGGTCTATGGCAAAGCGTTCTATCACAAACTGGTATCCAATTTTAAGGTGCAGGGCATATACCTGCTTTTGCATTGTATAATCCATATACTGGTAGTAGGCGCAGTTGAAATCGCCTGAACAATCTCTGCCAAACATTTCATTTCGCTCAAACCTCGAATGGATAAACAAAAACTCAGGGGCCAGGTATCCACCCCCTTCAGGGTATCCTGCCGGGTTGAAGTAAAACCTGATCTCATTCCTGATTCTCCACCCCCTGTCATTTTTGTTTTCACTTTCGTAAGCAGATGGAATTATATACCCCAGCTCGTGTTGCAGGCTAATCCTGCTGTTTAAGGGGTGCTCCAGCGCAAACTGTATGGAGGTAAGGGGATCCATTAAACTGAATGGACTGAATTTAAGAATGGGAGAGGGAGGAAGGGACAGGTGAAGCGTGTCTTGCCCGAAGGTATAGAGAGGGCAGAGAAACAGCAGGAGAAAGAACTTTCGCATTTTATTCGCAATTAGAGGTTGGCAGGTGGCTAAGCTCTTCGAGCTGTGCATAATCGAATTGAAAAATGCCGCTGTTACCGGTTAAAATAAGGCTGTTTTCCGCTGGAATTACATCGAAAGCATGGAGATTATCAAAGCGGCGGCTTACTTCGATATTATGAGGGTCTGCTACATTTAATACGGTAAGGCCATTTTTTCCTTCACAAACAAAGAGAGTGGTATCGGAAATACCAAGCCCAAAGGGGCTGTCCATCGGAAAGCTGTTAATGAGGGTTGGTGCTGCCGGGTTGCTGATATCGATTAGGTCGAGCTGGTTGAGGCCCCGGGCGCAGGCATTATCGGTGCGCAGGGTAACGTAAGCGATATTATCCTGTACCACTACCGGGTCGCAGCTGGTTACATGCCGGTAGGTAGAAAGGTAAACGGGCGATTCCGGTGCGGCAATATCGTAAATGTGCATTCCTTCCATGGATCCGATAAAAAGGCGGTTTTGGTAAGGGAAAATAGTTTCGATATTCACCCCAAGCTCAATGTCTTTTAGCTTAAGCGGATTGGAGGAGGTGCTGATGTCATACACATGCAGCAGCCTGCTGTCGACCACGTACAAATAATCGCCCACTACTGCAAAGCGCGCCATGGAGCCTCCCTGGCCTGTTCCTGTGGGGCCGGCAGCCGGGTTGTCGGAAGCACAGGAAAATAGCAGGAGTGAAAGGAGGAAGAGAAGGGAAGGAAATAGAATCTTTTTCATGATTAGTGGAAGGGAAGGTTACCGACAGAGCCGGAGTTGTTTTCCATTTATTTAAGTTAAAAAAGAAAGGCCTTTAGCGGAAGCACTGAGGGTTCTGCAAAAGCGCCTCTGCCCATCCGATTACAGGTCCTTTGGAAGGATCGACACACTCAAAATAGACTCCTGTTTGGGAGGGATACCGGTTGTGCCCATAGTCGAAGGCCTTTTCCACTGCTTTTACAAAGCGCACCTTAGCCGGATTGCTCATGTCCAGTACCACCATACTGCTCAGGTGGTCGGCATAGATGAAGTTGTCTTTTACCGCCATATCGACATTGCCGGCAATTTTAACGAAGCCCAGAAGTTGCGGCGCCGCAGGATCTGTATTGTCAATCATGTGTATACCCTCATGGAGCTCGTTTACCAGGAGGTATTGGCCGTAGCGGTAAATTTTACCGGGCTGGCAGATTTCCTGTGCAGGCAGAAAGTGCACTTCCAGGTCTTCGGCGCTGCCATAGACCGGGCGGAGGCCCATCACCTCTTCAGGTTGCTCATCCGTTGGTTCGCAGGCCCCCAGCAGGAAGGCAAAAAGCAGGAGAGGGAGAAATAGGGCCTTTTTCATATTTTATAGAATTGTTTATCTATAATAGTAGACAACCAAAAGGTGCAGAGGGTTGGAATAAGGTAAAAATATTTCAGGAATAGTACAAGTAAAAAAGAGCGGGGAGGCTTAATAGCCCAAATAAAAAGCATCAGAGCCAGCTGTTTGCCTGCCCTGATGCTTTTTGAATAAATTTTCGTTGTCGTAAATGCAGAAAGTAGTCTTATTTTCCTCCTTTTGCCTGCAGGTCGGCAATACATTGCGGATCGAGAGAAGGTGCTTTGCTTAAGCCCACCAGGTTCGATACCACATCGCCGGTTTCGGCGGTCCAGTACATCAGGCAGCCATCCACATCACAATGTTTGCCATGGGCCGTATCCTGGTGGTCGGTTTGGGGGGGAGTACCCACATTCACCAGGCCCATAATATGCCCGAATTCGTGGTTCATAACAGTGGTTTCCAGCAAGCTTTGCGAAGGTTGCCCTACACCGCCGGAGTACTGCTGCATTTTGCTGCCAAAAAGGGCAAGGGAGGTGTTGCGGTAGGCAACCCCCAGCACGTTTTCATTTTCGCTGTAGCTGCCATCGGTAACGAATACGAAAACAGCCAGGGTCTTGTCTTTATTAAATCCGGTCCGGAAATCTTTTTCTACCTGCTGAATATCTGCAATGGAATAAGGGGCGAGCCCGGGCGAGGAGATGGCTGTTTTGCTGATGTGGATGCCTTGTGGTTTGTGGAGTCTTTCCTGCAGAAAAGCTTCCAGGTTCTCCAGTGTCTGGGCAGTGGGCGCATAACCCTCTACATATACCAGGTTCACCTGAAGAGCCTCAAACTCCTCCTGTGTAAGCAATTCAGCAGCCGATTGCCCAACCGCCTGAAGGTGATAACTGGATTCATCCTCTTCTTTTGGCTGCTCTTCAGGCTGTGGGTCCTTCTCGAGTACTTCGTCTTTTGTACAGGCGGTAATAAGGCCCAGGAGCAGGAATAAGGAAAGAAATGTTTTTTTAGATATCATCATAAAAACTGCTGTTGTAGAACCTGCAATTTAATAATTAGCAGGTAAAAGACCTGAGGGTAAGGAGGAACAACCGGGCTCATGTAATTTTTAAGGATAAAAAGAATCCTGAGTTGGGAAATATTTGCTTCTAAATGAAGAAACCTGGCTTTATGGAGTTTTTTCGACCACCAGGTGATGGCTGGTGTTCGGATAGGTTCTGTAGGAATCTTCTTTATAAACCAGAACTTTAGCATGAGGCAGCTTTTTGGCTACACTGTATAAATCCCTGCAATAGCCCAGGGTATTCATCCTCCATTTCTCATACCTATTAGCTCCATGAATGGAAGGTTCACTTACCACAATTCCCTTTTTACATACCCGCCACATTTCCTTTAAAGCAGCTTCGGCCCTTTCCTGGCCCAGCTGTTCTAATACATGGTTGGAGTAAACAACATCAAATGAATTATCCGGTATTTTTAAATTACAGACATCTGCTAAAAACAGATTATGGAGGTTAGGGCTGTAAAAAAGATTTACAATGGCCGAGGCTATTCTTGCATTCGTATACTCAAAGCCATGGATTTCTATCTGAGAATTGAGGGATTCAAGCAGGTAAATGTTGAGCCCGGAACCACAGCCCGCTTCCAGCACTTTAGGTTGTTCAATGCCCCTGCACAATTCATTTACACTTTCTATTAACTCAATGCGCTGATAGCCATTACAGCCTTTGTAAACTTTTCCATTATGCTTTAATAAGATGTCTTTTTGTAGCAAATCAATCGTTTCATAGCTATGTTTCTGATAACGGGACAGGGAAGAAGTGGAATGCTTCAGGCGGAATTTAATAATTCCTTAGGCTCCTCCTGCCAGCTGGTAGGTATGTTCGGCCAGGCTGATAGGTTTATCAGGTAGCTTACGGCTATATACTCTTTCAAAAACGGACCTGTCGTACTCTTTTAATACGTTTTGTTTGATGGCTTCTTTTATGTGAAACCGGATATCCTCAAAGTCTTCAAACTCCGGATGGTTACTGCTCCTTAAATCTCTTATTTCAATGGTTTTATTTTCAGGCAGTTCAACGAGATTCGATTTGGTTTTATTCATGAGAGAGGTGGTAGTATAATTGCAGCGTTGCGCAAACTGGGTGTTGGGCATTTAAAGGCACATCTGTTTCCTGTTGCTGTTTAGTTTGTAAATGGCTGTGAAGCCAAAATTACAAGTATATGCCCAATAACCTGTTTGTTTTGTTGGGTGTAGTTTATCTTACTTTTTTCCTTTCATACCTAAAATCTGGTAATTCTTCCTCAATATATCTTAGGTACATTTGTATACAATTTAGGATATTTCTGAAGTCTCTGTCATTATCAGAAACTACAATTCTAATATTATGGAGGTATGCAATGAGACTATTGATTTTAGTGTTAAGATCCTTGCACTCATTTGGAGGAAAACCTAAATCTCTTATTGAGCCATTCAAAGAATCAAGATCAAGTGACAAGGTTTTTATCTTTTGAATGTAGTCCGGTATTTTAAGCTTCTCTTCTTTATAATCTTGTGAAAATTTTAACACTTTTGAATATAATTCTTCAAAATGGATGAAAACTTTATCAATAAAAGGGAGGTATTCACCTTTGTCAAGTAAATTTTTCCTTATAAAATCATATTGATTGGCAGTGGAATTCCAATAAATATTGATATCCTCAACTTTTTCATTAGGATCAGAAACTAGAGGCCTACCTATCTCTGGTAAATTTGCATCCACCCAAAGCGTACTACAAAACGATTGGCCATAATTACTATCTTCTATACTATCATAAAAGAACAAGTATATAACATCGTACGACTTGTTCTTGAAACGCTGCGAAATCCATTGATTCCTATGATAAACTTTTTTGGAATATTGCTCATGAATTTTTGGAATCAAAATTCGCATAGCCTCTCTTGATGAAGCAAATGACTTTTCAACCAGTATTCTAATGTCTGTTCGTAGTGCAGTTCCATGTGAATTGTCACCTTGTCTAATTACAGTATAGTAATTTTTATAAGTTTCTATTTTACGTAACTGAGAAATTAATTTTGTTCCACTGTATGCAATTTCAATTAATTTAGCTCTTGAAAAAGCATTTTCAAATGAATCTATTAAGGGAATCTGAAGCCGTAACGTTGTCGAATTATTTCGCCAATTCGGATTTTTAACATCTAGCTCTTCACAAATATATTTCTGTATAAAAAGAAAATATCCTATTTCCTTTTGGATATTAAAAACTACTAAAATTATCGGGATTTCACATACATCACAAAAATTCAGAAACTTGACTGGAGCATCGTATGAAACATGAGAATCCAGCCCTTCGAATTTAGCTGGGTCATTAATGGTTTTTAATTGGACTTTGATGAACTTGGCTGTTGTTTCTCTTTCCTCATTGAAAATTTCAATTTCTCCATCAATATCATTATCCCATTCCATTTTTCGATATTTCCAATTATTCATTCTACAATACTTGGAAATTATTGCCCTAGAATCTTCTTCATTTAGGCTATAAGTATCTAATTTTGATCTCATTTGTGTTCTTATGGCTGTCGTAATTTAACAGTTTTTTCAAGAGTACTTCTTTTGATTAAAAAAATTAAAATCTCTAATGCAGGAATTACACCCAACTACCGTAAAACAGCAAATTCACTTGCTATTTTTGCCTTATAATTTATATAAATAAAGTTGTAACATAACCTAAAGTCTCCACTTCTCAAAGGGAAAATTTCAATAAAATCTACCTATAGTTCTGTAGTGACTGAATAGTAGGAAGTTAAAAGTTACTCCTTTGCCACTCTTATATAATAAAACCGCTGACCCTTTCGGAACAGCGGTTCTCCTTTTTACACATTCACAGTTTATTCCAGTCCGAGTACTTCCACGCCCTGTTCGAAAACGATATCGACGGGAATGTTGGCTTCGGCTAAGCGGTCCAGGTCGGCCTGTAGCTGGGGGGTAATGTTGCCTTTTTCGGCTACCAGTCGGGCTACGCCTTCATAATCGCCTTCGCCCTGCAGGCGCAGGATTTCAGCTGAGAGGTCGTTCATGGCCTGGCGCATTTTTTCGTAGTTGACTTTGTACTTTCCGGTTTCGGGGTCGCGGCTAAAGGCACCCTTTTCCTGGAAATAATTGAAGCGAATCATATTGGCTTTGCCGTGGGCGCTGCTGGCTCCAAAGCGGATGCTCCTGAAAATAGAGGCCAGAAAAGTGGTATAATAATCCTTTAGACGGCCCTGCAGCTCACTGTCCTCGTGCAGCTGGGTTACCATATATAAGCCTAATACATCGGCTTTGCCTTCTTCGAGGGCAGAAGCATGTTCTTTCAGGGCTTCGCGCACGGTTCCCTTGCCATTAATGGTGTTTTTAATGCCGAGCCCATGGGCCACTTCGTGGAACATGGTGTTGGCAAAAAAGGCATCGAAGGTTACGTGTTCCTGCTGGTCTTCGGCAATAAGTTCGTCGGCGATGGGCACCAGTATTTTATCGAACTTGGCCCGCATGGCGTTCTTCAACTGCAGCCGGCGGGTGCCTTTTTCCAGCTGAACCTCCTCATCGTTGGGCAGGTTAATGGCAATGGTTTTGCTGCCTGCATTGGCATCGCCGGCATAGTATACTACATCATAGGCATTCAGGTCAGCATCGGTGCCCGGCATTTCGGTTTTGTATTTTTCTTCTACCGGCAGGTTGCGCTGCAGTTCGGGCAGGAAGGCGGCATATTTGGCAAGGCGCTCGCTCCAGTCCATATCCTTTACCAGTACAAATGCTTCGTGGGCCGCTTTATAGCCGTAAAGCTGGTCTTCGTAGGTTTCGATGGGGCCAATCACCAGTTCGAGCGGGTTGTTTTTTACATCCATCCAGGCCAGGTCGCTGGGCTGGTAATTGTCGTCGAGCAGTGCATCGGCACGCAGGTTCAGGTAGCGCTTAAACTCTGGGTCGGTTTCCAGCTCGGCAGCCTGGCGAAGCAGGTCTGCTGCACGAGCCACCTCATCGGCAAACTGTACATGGTAGGGGATGGTTATGAGCTCCCCTTCTTCGTTGCGGCGAATGAGGGTATACTGGCTGGTTTTGTCGGGCAGGTCGGCCGCCTCAAATTCCTCTTTGGTCATATCGGCCGGATAGAAGTTGGCTCCGGCCGGCTTTTCACCCACACCGGCAACAAAAGGCTCATTTCCTTCCAGCCGGTCCCAGGGGCCATAATTAATACCGATGTACTCTTCGAGCTGCTCATCTTCCACCACCTGTAGCAGACTGTCGCGCCGGCCATAGGCTTCGTACCAGAAGAGACTGTCCATAATTTTGGCCGCCTCTATAAGCAGTGGAATCATTTGCTTATGTTGGGGCGAAAGTTTTTCCAGATCGGCGGTAAGCTGTACGCTGGTATATTTATCCAGCTTTTCGTCCATATCGGCCGTGGCCAGTGGTGCAGTCGTGCTTTCATTTTCTGCAAGGTCTTTTTCGGTACTGTTGCCGGTCTGCTGGCAGTGCTGGAGGCTGCCGCAGAGCGCCAGGGCTGCCATCCATAAAAGAGGCTTTTTCATAAAGATTAATCAGGTTAAAAATGGAGGCTTCAGTTAACAAATTGTTTTTCTCGAAAAAATGGCTTTAGAAGCAATATAGGGCTTTAGAAGGGGAATAAAAAGAAGAAGAAAAAATTGCAGAATATTTACAAACTAATCCGATAGAAAAACGTTCTTATGCATCATTACAACTAACTCATGGACAGGTATCTCATGAACAAGGACTTTAAATTCGTGAAGAACAGCTTACTGGCGGCCTGTATAGAAAGCCAGCAGAGCATGATGCAGACGGCCCAGCAGGCCATGCGCGACATTCAGGAGAGAGCATTGGAAGGCCGTAGCAATGAGGAACTTTCAGATGCTTTTATCGCTCAGTGCCAGAATGAGCAGAATATGTATGTGAAGCGCCTCCATGAGGTTAGCGGAACAATCAGTATTTTGGAAAAGGTAAAGGGCGTTAAAGGAGGAGAGGCTATAGGTTTCGGTTCGCTGATCATAACAAATCATCAGAACTTTTTTGTGGCGGCCAGTATTGGGGAGTTTAAGCTGGAAGATGAAAACTTCTTCATCATCTCGGCCCAAACGCCCATTTATAAAGCAATGGAAGGAAAGAGAGCCGGAGAGCAGTTTGAGTTCCGGGGCCGGCAGTACAAAATTATGGATGTGGTGTAGGGGTAAACTCTATCAAAAGGTAACAGACCAGTTGCCATACAAGAGTTCTCTTCCCGTAAAGTTAATTTGTAGAGGAAGGAGACGATTGGCAGAAAAGGTTTCTTTTGCCATCTCCGAAGGAGATCTGTCATAGATGATATGATACAAAGAGCCTCGAGGAAGGAATAGGGGCGACTTTATCGGCTGCCCCATTTTATTGTTTTTCTAACCTTTTAACTCATTAGATTCCCTCCGGGTATGACAAAGGGCTACTTTTGCCTTCAGGGACAATTCCTGTAGGGGAGCAGGGAGGAGCCTCATTCTTGTGATAGGGGCTCCTGGAAAGGCTGGATAGCGAGCTGGTTAAAAAGCTTTCCTGATTTGATTACGCTAAACCTGGAGCATTTGCTCCATGTGGCTGGGTGCTTCCAGATCCTTTTTGCGCTCTCCTTTTATGGCAGGCAGGCTTTCGGGGCTGATATAGCCCTGGCTAAGGGCATGCCTTGCTGCTTCCACAGTATCTTTTACCAGCAGCATTTCTACGCCCATTTCCCTGCACTCCTCTAGCAGGGGCTGTATTTCGGCTGCCCGCCCGGGGCCGCTGACATTACGAATATAAATAGTTTTTACCCGCTCAGGATATCGGCGGGTAACTTCGGTATAAATTTCAGCATCTTTCTGTCCACTGTCGCCCACCAGTATAAACTGCATGTAAGGGTACATATTCATAATCTTTTTTACCTGCATCAGTTTATGTCCTTCGTGCAGAGAGGTAATGAGCTTGAACTGATCCATACGGCTGTCGCGCAGTAAAAAAGGCCCCTTCGGGATGCCCTGCAGTTCGCAGAAATCCTGCAGCAGGTCGAAAAGCTTCCAGCTGCTGCTGCTTACATAAAAGATAGGGTTGATCTGAAAAGGGTTTGTGCCCTCGTAAAGGGCACGGTAAAAGGCAGCGACTCCTTCGAATGGTAAGCGGGTGCGGGCATTTTTAAACAGCATCAGTTGCAGCTTTTTATAAACTTTGGTAGCCCTGGATACTAAAATGGTATCGTCCACATCTGAAATAATGCCCATATTATTCTTTTCACCGGCAATGAGTACTTCTCCCACCGCCGATACCAGTCCCTGCTGCTCGGTTACGCTGTCGAGCAGTTCTATTTTTACCGGCTGCCATTCATTTCCGTGTTTGTAGGGTTGCCGGTTTTTAAGGTGCAGCGAAAAATATCCCTGTGAGTCCGTTTGGGCAAGGGTGGCATGGCCCTGAAAGCTGATGCGCAGTTGTACCCGAGGCGTTTCATTACTGGTGTAGCGCTTGTACATGGCCTTGGCATTCTGCCACTTATTTTGGTCATCGTCGGGTGTAGCCAGTCCTTTATCCTCCAGCACCTGCCCTCGCATATATATACAATCCTCATTTCCAAAGCCGAGGTAGGGAAGAATTTTGGGCCTTCCCAGCAACCCGGTTCTTTGCTTAATTCTAAAACGATAGTAGTCTAATTTATTGGCAGTCTTGCCCAGGTATCTGAATACTTTCTTTTTCATAAAATGGAAACCCTAAAAAAGGGAAGGTGTTGGGCAGGGCTGTATATTCCAAAAATATTTATAATAAATTCTATGATAGGCCCGGAATTATTCAATTTCTAAAAATATCTGCCATCAGCACTAAAAATTTCCCTTTTAACAAGATGGTTTTGTAAATTCGCACACATTAAATCATTACCCCTGTTTACTACCCCATCTGTATTAAAAATGAGAGAAAAGAGGCTCCTCTTCCTGTTGTGCTTTATTTTGTTTTCATTCACCCCTTTTGCTGAAGTCTGCGGACAGGAAATTGAAGCTGTAAGGATTACCGGAGGGCCGAAAATAGATGGTATTGGCGATGATGAGGAATGGGAAAAAGTGCCTGTTGCTTTTGAAGGCCATTTTACGCAGCTAACGCCCAATAACCTGGACCCTTCTGCTTATATTACTGAAATAAAGCTGGCCTATAACGATTATGCCTTATATGTGCTGGCCCGTATGAAGGATCCAAGGCCCGGTACTATTCCACGGGAATTAGGAATGCGCGATGACTTTGGCCGGAATGCAGATGCTTTCTCTTTTATACTGGACACCTATAACAAAGGGCAGAATGCCTTTTACTTTGGCGTAACCGCTGCCGGTGTGGAACTCGATGCCAGTATGGGGCCGCAGGGCGATGATGTGGCCTGGGATGCTGTTTGGAAAAGTGCGGTTACCTTTAATGAGGAGAGCTGGATAGCGGAGTTCGAGATTCCTTATTCTGCCATTCGCTTTCCGGAAACAGAAGTGCAGGAGTGGGGCGTTAATTTTATAAGGAAAGTGCAGCGCGATAACCAGGAAGCCACCTGGAGCACTGTAGATAATAGTATTAGCGGCCTGGTAAATCAGTCAGGCAAGCTGGTGGGTATCCGGCAGGTCGACCCGCCCATACGGCTGCAGTTCTTCCCTTACGTAAGTGCTGTGGGAAACCACTGGAGCAAAACAGGCGAATTTACCACCGCTTTCGGGGGTGGCATGGATGTGAAATATGGTATCAACGAAAGTTTTACCCTCGACCTGAGCCTTATCCCCGACTTTAGCCAGGTGCAGTCCGACAACCGTGTGCTCAACCTGGGGCCTTTCGAAGTTCATTATTCTGAAAACAGGTCTTTTTTTACCGAAGGAACAGAGCTTTTTAGTAAAGGAGGTCTGTTGTATAGCCGAAGAATAGGGCAGATAGCCTATACTTTCGATGCATATGAGCAGGTAGCGGAGGGCGAAAGAATTATCAGTGAGCCCGGAGATGCCCAGCTTTTAAATGCGGCCAAAGTTTCCGGCCGTACCAAAGGAGGCCTGGGTGTTGGTTTTCTGAATGCCATTACCGATAATGTTTACCTGACAATAGAGGATAGCCTGACGGGGGACAAGAGAAAGATACTAATTGACCCTGTAACCAACTTTAACGTAATGGTGCTGGACCAGAACCTTAAGCATAATTCTGGTATTAGTCTCATCAATACAAATGTTACCCGCTTTAATGGTGGGCGCGATGCCAATGTGCTGGCCACTGAGTTTCGCCTGAACGATAAAACGAACACCTACCGGCTGGAAGGCTTTGGGGCTTATAACCACATCCGCCCCAATAAAGATGCTGTCGGGCTGGAGAACATCAATGGGTATAAATACTACCTCAGGGCCGGAAAGGTAAGCGGAAACTTTCAGTATGGAGTAAGCCGGAATGTGGAGAGCGATACATACAATATCAACGATCTGGGCTTTCTGCGGGCGGCAAACAGCATAGGTCATAGTTTGTACATGGGCTATCATATTTTTAAGCCCTTCTGGATACTCAATGACCTGAGCATCAATTTTAACAGCAGCTATAACCAGTTGTACGAGCCCAGAAGGTATTCCGGCTTTGGCCTGGGCTTAGACTACAACACCCAATTGAAGAATTTCTGGGGTACCGGGGCATGGTTTAGCTTGAATCCGGTTGATAATTACGATTTTTTTGAGCCCAGAAGAGAAGGTTATTTCTTTACCCGCAGGCCCAGCTACAACGGGGGCATTTGGGTGGATAGTGATAATCGCAAGCGCCTGGCCTTCTTTGCCGAATATGGTTTTTTCCGTCGCCATTCCTGGAATTCGAAGGATTACTGGATGACCATTGCACCGCGCTTCCGGGTATCGGACAGCTTTTCAGTAAGACATGAGTTCAGCACCTCTCACCGAACCAATGAAAGGGGCTATGTTGATGAGATCGGGGAAGACCTGATCCTTTTTGGCAACCGGGATGTCCGCAATTTCGAAAATGTAACGAACCTGAATTTTATTTTCAGCAACAGGATGGGGCTCTCCCTCAGGGTAAGGCATTACTGGAGCCGGGTGTTTTACGATCGTTTCTTTGAACTTCAAAAAGATGGAAGCACAACCGATTATACAGGTGTAACACCTGAAGAGCAGGCAGATTATGCCACCAGCTTTAATGCCTTTAATATGGACCTGATGTACAGGTGGCAGGTTGCCCCCGGCAGCTTTTTAACCCTTGCCTGGAAAGATGCCATTTACGATAGCCGCCATAATGTAGATTTGGGCTTTTTGGAAAATGTGGAGGTACTTAGCCAGCAGCCCCAGCTAAATACTTTTTCTGTTAAGCTAACTTACTTTGTTGATTACCTGATGATCAAGCGCTACCAGGAGAAGCCGGTGGAGAGTCTTTTCAGGAGAAGACCGGTTGTGGAATTGCAAAACCCCTATTTTTCTGGTTAATTTACAGTCATGAAGGCGCTTTCATTAGGTCAGCGGTTTTAAATGACCGCTACTGCCAGTGGAAAGTGAATCGGAACTGCAAATTTTTTAGATATGAAGATACATCAGATTTACGATAAAGGTCTTGCTCATGCTTCTTACGCTGTGGTGAGCAAGGGAGAAATGGCCGTGGTGGATCCTGCCCGTGACCCCCAGCCCTACTATGACTTCGCCCGGGATCAGCAGGCGAAAATTGTGGCTGTTATTGAAACACACCCTCATGCCGATTTTATCAGCAGCCACCTGGAAATTCACCAGCATACCGGTGCCACCATCTATGCCAGCAGCAAAATAGGAGCCCTTTACCCGCACAAAGGCTTCGACAAAGGCGATAGCCTGAAAATAGGGGAGCTGACGCTGGAGGCTTATAATACCCCCGGCCATTCGCCCGACAGCATCAGCATTCTGGTAATGGATAAAGAAGGGCAGCAGCACTCTATCTTTACCGGCGATACGCTTTTTGTGGGAGATGTAGGCCGCC
Organism: Nafulsella turpanensis ZLM-10; assembly: GCF_000346615.1. GTDB lineage: Bacteria > Bacteroidota > Bacteroidia > Cytophagales > Cyclobacteriaceae > Nafulsella > Nafulsella turpanensis. The sequence goes on along the minus strand of NZ_ANNU01000020.1, from coordinate 48,341 downwards.
CGGACCTGCGCGAAAAAGGAGGAGAGATGGAAAGCATGCGGGAGCACCTGGCCAGGCAAATGTACCACTCCACCCGAAATGTACTTATGCAGCTGGAGCGCGATGTGCTGGTGTACCCAGCACACGGAGCAGGCTCCTTATGCGGGAAGAACCTCAGCACCGACCTTAGCAGCACCATTGGGCGTGAACTGGATACCAATTATGCCCTGCAGGAGATGCCGGAGGAGAAGTTTGTCAACAATCTGCTGGAAGATCAGCCTTTCATTCCAAAATACTTCAAAAACAGTGTGGAGCTCAATAAACGAGGCGCGGCCCCTTTTAAGGAGAGTATTGCAAAGGTTACCCGCTTAACGGCTGATGAAAAACTGGAAGAGGGCGTGTTAATTATCGATTCACGCGACCAGCTGCAGTATAAGAATGCCCATTTACCAGGTTCTGTTAACCTGATGGATGGCCTTAAATTCGAAACATGGCTGGGGAGTATTGTCGGGCCTGATGAACCCTTTTACCTGATAGCCGATGATGAAGAAACACTGGAGAGCCTGATAAGAAAATCGGCCAAGATAGGCTATGAAGGTAATATAAAAGGAGCTATGGTGGCAGACAAGCCTGGAGAGGCCCATAGCCGTTTCCTTAACCTGGAGCACTTTAAAGCGAATAAGGATGGCTATCACATCCTGGACGTCAGAAACGCAGGCGAAGTGCAGGAGGGTAAAATTTTTGAACAGGCACAGGCCATCCCGCTTCACGAGCTTCGCGAAAGAGCCGGGGAAGTTCCGGTCGATAAACCCGTGATGGTGCATTGTGCAGCCGGATATCGCTCGGCAGCCGGCTTCAGCATTCTGGAAAACCTGCTCCCGGATGCAGTCGTTTATGATTTAGGCGAGGCGATTAAGGAGTTTAAATAAAGGAAGCTAACTTCTGTTGAAGATAAATAGAGTCCCTTCTGTTCTGCAGGAGGGATTTTTTGTTCTATTATTAACAGGAGTCCTTCCGGAAACAGCCTATAAACTTTTGTTGCTACAGTAGGGTAATCCTGCTGGTGGCATTTTTCTTTGTTTTAGGGAGTATGAATGGCTCTAATCGCTGTTTGAATAATCAAAAAACCTTTTATACGGGCTGGTGTTTTGTTTGTAAATTAGGGTGCGTAATAAGCACCATTTTTTACCAACCGCACTTTTTATGAGTATACAATCAATCAATCCATATACAAACGAAGTAATTAAACAATTTGAGGAGGCCACCGACGAAGAAGTTAAGGAGGTGCTCAGAGAATCAGAAAAAGCATACCAGGATTGGAAGGAGACCTCCTTTCGGGAAAGGGCGGCTGTTCTGGAGAAGGCAGCCGACGTAATGGAAGATGACATTGAGCATTATGCTTACCTGATGACCCTGGAAATGGGTAAAGTAAAACGAGAGGCCCATGCCGAGATAAAGAAGTGCGCTGCCTGCTGCCGCTATTTTGCCAAACATGCAGAATCGTTCCTGCAAAACGAAACGCTCCCGGTAGAGGAGGGAGAGGCCTATATCGCCTACGATCCTATAGGGCCTGTACTTGCGGTAATGCCATGGAACTTTCCATACTGGCAGGTTATTCGCTTTGCCGCTCCTAATCTAATGGCTGGCAACGCAGGCGTTTTAAAACATGCGTCTAATGTGCCACAGGTAAGTATGGCGCTGGAAGAGATTTTCCTGAAGGCTGGCCTGCCCGAAAATGTTTTTAAAAGCCTGCTGGTCGGTAGCAGTAAAATCAATAAAATAATTGATAATCCGTCTATAAAGGCTGTTACCCTTACAGGAAGCGAAGAAGCTGGCAGTAAGGTGGCCGAAAGGGCCGGGAGAAACATCAAAAAAACCGTGCTGGAGCTAGGAGGCAGCGATCCCTTTGTAGTACTGGAAGATGCTGACCTGGAAATGGCAGCTACAGAAGCAGTAAAAGCCCGAATGGTAAACAACGGGCAGAGCTGTATTGCGGCCAAGCGCTTTATCGTGCTTAAAGAGGTGTACCATGATTTCCTCGAGCTGTTCCGTGAAAAGATGGCTGCCCTTAAAATTGGCGATCCGACCGATGAGGATAATGATTATGGCCCGATGGCACGGCAGGATTTGGCAGATGAGTTACTGGAGCAGGTAAAAGAAACGGTGAAAAAAGGTGCCAAAGTAGTGCTAGGAGGTGACAGGCCTAAAATGGAAGGTGCTTTTTTTAATCCTACCATTTTAACCGAAATCAAAAAAGGTAGCCCGGCATTTAAAGACGAACTGTTTGGCCCTGTTGCCTCTGTTTTCGAGGTAAAGAACGAAAAGGAAGCTATTAAACTGGCCAATAACTCCATCTATGGCCTGGGTGGCTCCGTATGGACAAACGACCGGGACCGGGGGCAGTATGTTGCCCGGCAGATCAATAGCGGAGCGGTATATGTCAATAAAATGATGGCCAGCGATCCGGCCGTGCCCTTTGGCGGCGTAAAGCATTCGGGCTACGGGCGGGAGCTATCATACCTGGGTATCCGTGAGTTCATGAACCAGAAAACCATCTGGGTAAAATAAGGACTGCTCAGAGGTAGCCCATCGCATCATACATAATGTACCCAACCCATTCCTTAATAAGTTTCGTCCAGTTGACTAAAGCCTCTTCCGAAGGAATAAAGAGACTATCAGGGGTATACTCTTGTTCATCGGAATAAAAGTCGGTACTGTAAGGGATAGGATGGAGGCCTGCCTGCCGGAAACAGCCCATAGAGCGCCGCATATGGAAGGCAGAGGTAACCAGGAGAAAGGGGTGATCTTCCATGTTGTTCTCTTCCAGCCATTCGGCGGTATACAGGGCATTTTCATGGGTATTCCGGCTGCGCTCTTCTGTCCGGATATCTTCCTCCGCCATGCCGCTGAGGAGGAGTACCTCCTTTATCTTTGCGGCTTCGGCTCTTTCTGCTTCTCCCATCAGCTTGCCGGAGCCACCGCTGATCAATATTTTCTCGACAAGGCCCAGCTTGTATAGCTGTAGTGTATGCATAATGCGGTCGGCTCCCTTCTGCAGGTGCACCCGATCCTGCGGCTCCCGGTCGGCGGCGGTTACCCCGGTGAGGATAACTGCCAGCTCATGAGGTTGGTCAAATGCCTGCAGGGGAGTGGCAGGCACCTCCCACCACTGCATGAGCTGGTTGGCGATAAACGGATTGGTAAAGAGAAAGAACAGACTTGTAAAAGCGATAAGCGCCAGTTTTTTAATAGGGCGCCTGCGAACCAGTAGAAAGACCAGCAGGCAGATAGCCAGCAAAGGCACCGGTAGAATAAGGTAGGTAATGGTTTTTGACAGGAAGAAGAACATATGCAAAGTTACAAAAGAGCACGACAGCAGGAGCTGGCTTTGTTCTGTATGGAAGGTAAAAAGATAAAAAACTTTAAGGCGCAGGAACTGTTTTTCCGTAATATTAGCCCTTTGGGCGTAAAAGCTAAAAAGTACAATGGCAGATTATCTTCTTTGGACCACCGTGGCAGTTTACCTGCTCCTGATTGTTTTTCTTTTCCTGAAGCACCCCATTCGCAGAAAGTTGTTTGCAGGGGCTGGCCTTTTCTTTGCACTTTTACTCTCAGGCATCGCTCTTTTTTCACAGTTTAGTCTCTACTCTAATCCGGTTGAAGTAAGCGCTATCAATTATACCGGCAAAAAGGGTATTCTGTACTTTTTCTCAGGCTCCGACTGCTCTGCTCAGGTAGTTTATAGCCTGGAAATAGGCAATAATGAAGAAAAAATACTGGAAGTGGAAGGGGAGAGAGGTAGCTTTGCAAGGGTTGTATTTGCAACAAACAAGCAGGGAAATTATACTTTTCCCTTTGAGCAGGAAAGTTACCAGAAGCTGGAAATATGGGAAAAAGAGCTGCAGGCGGCTGATCCTTGCCTGCTTACCAAAATTGAAGCGTACCATTGGCAGCAAACGAAGTATACCCTTAGCATCGGGTTAATGTTGTTGGGAGTCCTGCTGGTTTTTCTGTTTCTTTACCGCGATGGTTTAAAGAGCCGCTAAGCTCAGGAGGAAGCAGAATGCACTGCTGTGCACCAGTAATATAGTGGACTGAAAAGGAAGAACAGTTAATAATGATAGAAATTCGGCAGCTCCGGAAACGGTTCGAGGGCAAAGAGCAAGACATTTTGCAGGAGATGAACCTTTCGCTTGGCGAAGGAGAGATAGTAGGACTGGTAGGAAGCAGTGGATCTGGTAAAACAACTCTTCTACGCCTGTTGGCCGGTTTAGAGGAGCCATCGGCCGGGACTATTCTTTTTCGCGGAATGCCGGTTGCCGGGCCTTCGCAGCAGTTGGTAGCCGGACATCCTTCCATCCGGATTGTTCATCAGGATTTTGAGCTGGCACACCGGCTTTCGGTATACGAAAATGTAGCGCAGAAGCTCCGTCACCTTCACCCCGAAGAACAGCAGGAACGGGCACTGGAGCTGCTGGAAGTTTGCCACCTGGGCGCGCTGGCATATACTTTTGTTGAGCAGTTATCGGGCGGCGAAAAACAACGGCTGGCCCTCGCCCGCACACTTGCCGAAGCACCCGAACTTCTCCTGCTCGATGAGCCCTTCAGTAACCTCGACCCGCCGCTAAAGGAAGATATCAAAGAAAAGCTGTTCAGCTATATTCGCGAGCAGGGTATAGCCGCCATCCTGGTAAGCCACGATCCCAAAGATGCTCTTCCGCTGGCAGATCGCTTCTGGGTGCTGGAGCAGGGAAAACTCGTGCAGCAGGGATCTCCCCGGGAAGTGTACTACCGCTCCGCCTCACCGGAAGTAGCCCGGCTTTTCGGCAAAATCAACCTGGTTAAGAAGGAAGTGTTGATGGAGGTACTGAAAGGAGATGCATTGGATTTTCTGCAAAAGCTCCCGGCAGGCAGTGTGGTGGGTATACGGCCGGATGTGGTACAGGTAATGGCGGAAAAGGAGTCTCACCTGTTGGGGGTGGTAAAAAGTATGTCTTTTAGCGGTATACACTCCGAAACGAGTATACTTATAGGCGAGATACTAATTATTAGTTGCTACCAGCCAGGCTATTATACAGCAAAGCCTGGGGAAGTGCTTGGGTTAATGCTTAAACCAGAGCATCTTCAGGTTTGGAGTGCTAAAGATTAAGAGCCGCCTTTACAGATTGGTTTATGATAGAGGTCAGGGAAAAAATTCTGCCATTCCGGAAAAGGTTATCCTTTGTTTTTATAGTGAAGAAAAAGCCACTATTCTGCTGAACAGGCATATTAAGCACTTTATTATTGACTGTTCAAAGGATCCTGTTGAGCAAATGGACGATCCGAAGCGCTTCTTCCGGACCAACCGCCGCTTTTTAACAATTTTCATGCTGTAGCCCGAATAGTGACCTGTTCAGGCAATCGCATAAAACGAACCTGGTCGATGAAAGGGCACAGGGGTAACCGTTACCTTCGAAAAGGTGAGGAATAAGGAAGAGGCCCGACCAGTAAAGTAAATCTTGCTTAAAGTGCCTCCTGAATGGCAGTCTGCAGGTCCTGCATCATCTCAGAGAATCTTTTTTCGGCTTTCTGCATAAAGCTTTCGCTAAGGATGGCCTCCAGTTCAGCTTCGCTTGTTAAGTCCAGCTCAGGTATTTTATAGGTTTGCTCGATAAGCCCTTTTTCCAGTTTAACAAGGTATTTACCATTCCACTGGAAAATGGTGACTTTGCACTGCGGGCGCATATATTCTTTTACAACTCTCATCTTTTCAGGCAAAGGTACAGCCTGTAGGCTAATTTACAGCAGGTTTCTGTTCTTTTACTCTTTTGGGCCTTGAGCGGGAAACTCTTTAGGATAGCTGTTCTAAGACTTCAGCGGTATATTTTAGCTCAATGTCGGCCGCAAGGGAAGCGGAAACGGAGCAATATTTTTCTATTGCCAATGCTACCACCTTTTCAAGCTCTTCCGAAGAAGTATTGGGAGAGTAAAGAATAAAGTGAAGGTGGAGATGGGTGAACCTGCGGGGAAGCTCCTCTCTTCGCGTTCCTTCACTTTCTATCCGGAGATCCAGCACTGTTTTTCTTTTCTTCTTCAGGATTTGAACAATGTCTACTGCAGCGCAGGCCCCGGTGGCAGCTAAAACAAGTTGCATGGGAGAGAAGGCCTTCTTTTCTCCTTCAGGATACATGTCCACGGGCAGGAGGTTTCCGCTTTCGTTCCGGACCTCCCATTCCTTTTCTGCCAGGAAGCGGGTGCTTATTTTCATCTTGTACTTTTTTCAAATATAGAGGTGAATATTTTTTTGAGCAAACTGTAAACCTGTTTATCCGTTCTATTGTGGAAACCAAACCTACTTAACTATGATACAATGGCTTGTTCACATTGTGGTGGACGCATTGGTGCTGCTGGTGGCGGCAAAAATGATGTCTTCCGTTCAAATGAGAAACTTTAAAACGGCTATTATAGTGGCCCTTGTAATTGGACTGCTCAGCTTCTTAATCGGCTGGCTGTTAACCCTCATTCTGAATATTGCCACCCTGGGGCTATTCTATTTTACCGGTCTCGGCTTTATTATCCGGATTGTGGTCAATGCTATTATTATTGAAATAGCTGACCAGATGAGCAATGGCTTTAATACAAAAGGGTTTACACCTTCGCTAATCCTGGCTGTAATAATAGCACTGGTTGGCTCTATCGTAGATGCTTTTTTATTCGGGTAATTTAATAGATTGATTTTGTTAGATGAAAGAAATAAAGCCTGCTGCAAGTTCTTTGTAGCAGGCTTTATTTCTTTCATCCTTTTCAGGGATAAAGAGAGGTTAAATCCTTAGCGAATCCGTTGATTGGAGTGGCTTCGGGAAATAAAGTTTTCGAGCTGAATATGACTTGCCTCCAGGCGAAGGGCTTTGTAAACCACTTCATAATTCTCAGGATCGGTTACGTGCCTGTAGGCCCATTTTGCCAGATGGAGCCGGCTTTGTTCAAATGAAAACTGATACAGCATCTCCTGTACATCAGCCGCATACAGTAACTTGTTTTTTAGTCTGCTTTTAACCAGGTGTAGCTTTGCCTGGTCATTTTGCTGATATTTCAGCTGGTCCAGTAGCTGGTGGTACTCTTCGTCATTTAACAAGCTTCTCCTTGCTTCAGGATAGTCTTTTCGCGCCCCTGGTCTTCTGATTTTTTCGTGGTAGGGTTCCGGAGCTATACGCAGTAAGCTGCTCCCTTTAAAGGGGTGCGTTTTCAGAATAAAGCTGTTTCGGCTGTGAGGGCGCAGGAGCACCTCGTCTGTATAAATCATCTTTACCCTTCCCCAGCGATCAAATACTTTTATATGCACCCGGTGCTTCCCCGGCCGCTCTCTGATATACACTTCTGAAAGAGGGGTGAGGTTAATTAAATCGCCATCAATTATAAGCTGAATCCGCTCATTTTTTGAGGCCATGAAACGAGCCTCGGCAGGGGCTGCCACTACCTCCTGTGCAAGTAACATAATTCCTGTAAATAGAAAGACAATTATCTTTTTCATACAAAATCCAATGTAGCAACCATTGCTCTGTGAAATTCTTCTTACAAGTGGACCGTTCAATAATTGTGCCATTGCGTTAAGCCTACAGAAAGGAGGTTCTGATTCGGGTGTGAATTGAAAACAGTTTGGCAGGTAAGGAGAAGAGAAAATACCTGGCAAACGAATAAATCAAAAAAGCCTCTGAGGGATTTCCCTGCAGAGGCTTTTTGCTAATTAAACTATGTTAAGAGAGAATTAATTACTCGCCAAGTGGAGTAAAGCTCCAGTTAAGGATGTCGTGTGCCTCCCAGCCATATACGTGGTTTGTTGAAGCAGTAAATCCTACAAAGGCTTTTCCCTCTTCCAGCGCAATATAATCTGAAAGGTCTATTGCTACTTCAAGAGGAGCCACCATACCGTCTACCCAAATCTGCAGTAAACCTGGTTCGAACTCAGTTGCTGGAGTATATACCACTCTGGCTGTGTGAGAAGACATTTCGTTGCCAATGAACTGTGGCAGGTCAGGGTGAGTTGCGTTGGTAGTTTGCGCCAGGCGGTAGTTAGGGTCGGCATGAACGGGAGTACCCGGGCCGCCAACACTAGCCTGAACACTTATGTGGTTTCCGTTTGGATCTTCATCTGCTGCGTTCATATAAGTATCGAATTCAATTACCACAGCATCGGTAATGCCACCGTAGCCCATATCAGCACCACGGGAGCCCAGCGCATCCGGTCCTTCTCCCTGGATAATAAAGGCTAAACCATCTGCACCTGTTTCACCTTCAACACCTTCCGGTTTGCCTGGTCTGGAAATCCGGAAGTCGAAAGTGGTTTCAAAACCTCCTTCAACATCTACTTTAGCGCCATAATAGGCAGCTCCGGTACGGTCACTTTTGGCAGGAGTTAAGCGAAGAACAGTTTCTCCATTAAGACCGCCACCTTCGTAAAGAAATGCCTGCCCTAAGGTGTCAATGAGTTCTTCCGCATCGCCATCGAAACCAGTTCCATAGTATATGCCGGTTTCGCCACTTGTTACGGTAAATTCACCTGCTTCGTATGTGGCGTCGCCTACCGTAACGGTAACCATACCTGAAGTAGCCGCATCAGGTACAACAGTTATGATTTCTTTATCTGTTACTGAAGTAATTTCAGCATCAGTACCATTAAAGCTAACAGCGACATTTGCCACGTCCTGGCCGAAGCCGGCGCCAAAGATAGTGACAGTAGAGCCTACAGGACCGGCTGTTGGAGACATGGAAGTGACCCCTGGCTCGGTTTCATCCTCCAGTACAGTAAATTCCGGACCTTCAACTGTCATATCACCCATTGTAAAGGTAACCGGGCCTGTAGTGGCGCCCTCTGGAACCAGTACAATTATTTCTTCATCAGTTAAAGCACTGATAGGAGCTTCCACCCCGTTAAACATTACAACCTGGTCAGTTAGCTCTTCGCCAAAACCGGTTCCGGTAATGATTACTTCGGCACCTACATAGCCCTCAACAGGATTGATTTCAGTAATTACAGCTTCTACTGGTTCTGCTCCTTCTTCAGTTACGGTAAAATCAGGGCCTTCAATTTCTTCGCCTCTTACCACAATGGTTACAGGGCCCGTGGTGGCTCCTTCCGGAACGGTTACCAGAATAGATTCGTCGGTTACGCTTGTAACAGTGGCTGCAGTACCATTAAAATCAACTGCTTCGACATCGGCATCGGTGCCAAAATTTGTACCAATAATCTCCACCTGGGTACCAACAGGCCCTTCGGTAGGATCAATTAGGGTAATAGTTGCCGGGTCCTCTTCAACAACCGGAGGAGTGTCATCCTCACAACCGACAACCAGTAAGCAGCTCAGGAAGAGCGCAAATAGTGCTTTGGTGTTTTTGGAAAAAGTGTTCATAATAAAAATAAAAGTTAATAAATGAGGTTAAGTAAAAAATGACTGTTTAGCCATTCAATTCCACTGCACAACCACTGAACTTATGGCTTGAACGTGCATTCCTCAGTAGAACCTCCGCTGCTGCTTTTTGTTTTGTTCCCAAGGAAAAACTTTCCTTTTCCGGAAAAGATATTTCAATTGGCTATTTTTTCTATTGGCTTCGCTTTGAGGAGGTTATTTTTCTTCTGCTGATCGTTTTCTGGCTGAAGACAGCTAAGGGATTTTTTTAACAAGCTTCTGTTAACTGTTGTCGGCTCATTTCTGAACAAGCTGTTGGGGCTGTAATTAATTACTACAAAAAGCAGTAAGGAATGGTATTAAAAAATAATAGAGCCGCCTGTTTCAGTGCAGGCGGCTCTATTGGTATAATGATAATAGAAAACCGGGTAGGCTTCTCTTAGCCCTCCTGCAAAGCGGCTTCTGCTTTACGGCTTATGAGTAAGCAAAACTCCACCAATCCTTTATCGTTGGCTACCGGGTGCAGGTGATAGGAGTCTCCCTTTTCGTTACTGAAGAATTGCTTCTGGCCTGCAAATACTTTTTGGAACTGGGCCTCCCACTGCGCCTGGTTTCCCTCCAGCTTTTGAAGCAGGTAAGAACCTGTATTTAGCCCGGTAATGTGCTGTTGCATTCTAGGATTTAAGGCAACAACTGTATAGTCCTGGTCAATGGCCAGAATGGCATCATCAGTTCCTTCCATGATGGCTTTCAGCAGGGCCTCATTACGCAGGCTGTCGGTATGCACCCGATGCATAGCCTCCTGTGTGGCTTCCAGCTCCTCAATGTTCTGCCGCATTTCTTCTTCCTGTGCACGCATTTGTTCAGCCTGCTCCTGCGACTCTTCCAGTAACTTTTTCGTCCTTACGGTGATGTTATAAGAAAAGATAAAAGAAGCGATGCTTTCTCCCACTTTTTCTACAAATTCAATTTCGTGCTTGCTGAATGGGTGGAAGGACGCAAGCTCTACAACCCCCATTACATCATTGTTGAGTTTTAAGGGTACAATTAAAATGGAGCGGGGGGGAGCATCGCCAAGGCCGGATGTTATGCGGATATAATCTGCCGGAATCTCTTCAAGATAAATGGTATCGGCCTCCAGCACGCACTGCCCGATAATTCCCTGCCCGATTTCTATTTTCTTTTCAATGTATTTTCTTCTTTCAAAGGCGTAAGCCCCCATCAGTTCGAGGTGTTTTTCCCCCTCCTCTGCTTCATTCAGTAAAAAGATTCCTCCCTGGTTTGCTTTCAGGTATTTAACCAGGTTTTGTATGATAGTAAAATAGAATTGGCCGGTATCGTCATTATTGTAGCGCAGAACATCGGAGAACTCTGCTACTCCCTGTGTAAACCAGTTCCTGATGCGGTTTTGCTCGTTATTCTTTTTAAGACTTTCGCGCATTTGCTGGAGCGCTACTCCGAGCGCATCTTCTTTACTTATTTCGCCTATATCGGAATCGAGCTTATTTTCTTTTATGTCAGTGGCAAACGCTACTTTCTGTTCCAGTGAGTCGACTAATACGTTGAGAGAGCCGGCCATTTCACCTAGCTCATCGTCCCGATCAATGCTTAATTTTTTCTCTTTATTTACCTTGCCCTCAGAAAGTTCTTTCAGCAGGTTACTGGTGCTAAGGATAGGTTTGATAATACGGCCTGCAATAAAGCGCACGAGCAGGAAAAGGATGAGCAAGCCGGCAAGGCTCATGGCAAGGGAATAGTATAGTACCCGGTCTGTCGCTTTGGTCATATTCTCCATAGGAACAATAGTGCCTAAGGCCCAGGGGTGGTCGGAGCTTCCTAAGGGAACCGGAGCAAAGGTAATGTAGGCCTCCTCCTGGTTGATTTGGCTGGTAAAGGAACTGAACCGGCCTTTGCTAATACTTTGGCTTAGCCCTTCCTGCCCAATCGCGAGTGCCTCTTCAATGTTCTTGCCGATTATGTCTTTGTTCTCGTGTGCCACGATGGTACCGTTATTAGATACCAGAAAGGTGGTAGCACTTTCGTAGGGCTTGATGTCGGTGATAAAATCAAAATTGTTCAGGGACAGGTCCATGCCTGCAATGCCGGCAAAAGAACCATTTACAATAATGGGCACACAAACCGAGGTGCCAAATACATCGTCCTGCTTAATAGAAGAGTATTCGCTGAAGTAATATGGGTCGGTAATTTCTTCCTTTTTCGACAATTTTAAGGTGTGGTAAAGGCTTCCTGCATTATCCTGGTCGAGGTTGAGGGAGTCTACCACGAAATCTTTATTCCGGTAGACTGTGTACCGCTTTCGGCCATGGTTCTTGCCCCAGTAAGGGTCAATTGCATTGAGCTCGATGCTTACCCAGCTGCTGTGGTAGCGCTCATCATGAGTAGCGATACCAGTTAACAGTCGGAGAATGGCTTCACTCCTGATGCTGTCGCTGGTATCGAAATATTCCTTTATGTCTGCCACCATGGCACTGGCCACTCCAAGGTCGCGCATCAGCAAAGCTTTCGACTCGTTGGCATTCCGGAGTGCATACTGTTTGGCTATATGTTTGGCATCATCGATGGCTTTTTGCTGGGTATTGATGATAATATAGCCTGCAATAACTATATATGTAATTAAGAAAGCAGCAGTAATTGATAAGGTGAGTTTCCCTCTCAGCTTTAGCTTCATTTTGGCTCGATTTTGATTTAAGGATAAAAGTAAAGAGTTATTGCAAGCTTTTTTGGACAGTTTTATGTTGAATATTACAAGTTCTTCTGGTGAAGTGAAGGAATTTACGGTTTAAGGGATTAAAAGGCCCCTATTGGCATGATAACCGGTGCCGGCTTTTTGTTGAAATAGTAAACTTGCTTTGTTTGCCAAATGACGAATAGAAGTTGGGGAAGTGGTAAGAGGGAACGATGTGCCTATAAGGAGAAGAATGTTTTACCCTCCAGGTAAGCAACGCTTATCTTGAGTAGAGGGAAACTCCGGCCGAAGAAGGTGGTGGGAAATAAAAAACGGTAGCCCCAGGAACATGTTCACTAGAGCTACCGTTTTTTAAAATCCGCTATTGATTCCCTCGGAGAATCAGCAGCGTTTATTCTTCTTCCTGCTCTTCAAGCAATTCTTCCGGAATTTGATTATCCGGTGTTTCGCTGTTCCAGAGGAGGCTGTTAATCCACCAACGCCCCTGGTCGAAAACCAGTTGAATGCTGTTGATGCCGCGCTGGGCAGGTTCGCTCTCTTCCTGAACTTTAAACTGATAGGCGCTCCATACATGGGCCATTTCGCCAAACTGATCTACCTCCCGGCCAATTTCTTCTTCAAAAAAACCGCTCTCCATAAAAAATGGTGCATTCTTTTCCTGGTATTCTTCCGGAGTCATACTTACCACATAAGGAGTACGACCGGGCTGGGCTGCAATGGCCGACATGCGGGCGTCCGGCTTAAAGAGTGAATAGAAGCGTTCCCAGTTCCGTTCGCCGGCAGGGCCTGAAATAACCTCGTAGAGCGTGTTTACAATTGCATCGACCGAAGCCACATCTTCCGGCCTGGCTGTAACAGGACTGGCCTGAGTCCATTGGTTAAACAGTTTCATCTGCTCGAAGGTAGGATTCTCCATCATCCTCAAGCTATAGGAACCTTCGGTGGTAACCAGCTGCGCCGGGGCTCTGAGGGTTACTTCTTCATATTCTCCAGCTTCATTCGCTCTGCCTACTACAATTTCTACCGTATCTCCTTCCTCGGTGTTGGTGGCATAATCTTCCAGCAGTGCCTGGGCCGTTTGCGGAAGAATGTCCTGCCCCTGCAGGCGAAGAAGGAGGTCGCCGGTTTCAAAACCAATAGCTCTGCCAAATGCATTCATCTGGCTGGTGTTGGCAATTTCCAGCCGGCCCTGTTCCTGATTGAATCCAATGTTTACCTGTCCAAGCGTAGCTACCTGCTGTGGAGGCTCCTGCACATATTCAACACCTACTTTTGCAAATATTTCTTCGTAAGGCAGGCTTTCAGTACCTCCCACATAACGTTCAAGGTATTCTTCAATTTCGGGGTAGCTGAGTTCGCCAATTACTTCAAACAGGCGTTCATCATCGAAGGGTTTGTTCTTGCCGTACCGCTCCGAGAGTTTTGCCAGAAGGTCCTGCAGGTCCATGCTTCCGTTGCTCAGTTCGAGCAGCTTAATATCCAGAAGGGCCGCAATTAAAGCTCCTTTTTCATACACATTGCCATACTGGTCGCTGTATTTGTCTGCTGCATATTCGCTGAGTTCGGTAAAGGCCAGGGTATCGATATAATTGCGCTTCGAATTGTTTATTTTCTCCGCCAGCCGGTTGAGGAATTCCGGCGGTGGAATAAGGTTCTGGCGCACCTGTATATGGTCAGAGGCATATTCGGTAACCCCTTCGTATAGCCAGAGGTGTTTACTTAAATTAGCTTCATTAAAATTGAAGTCTTCAATTTCTTCGCTGTGGATGGTAAGAGGCGTTACAATATGAAAAAATTCATGGGCAGCAATATCGACCAGCAGGGGAGCCATTTGCTCCTGTGGGTACTCCGGCAGGTAATAAAAACTTGAGTAGCTGTGTTCCAATGCTCCGGCACGGTCGTTTCGGGCCGTCATTGGGGGTTCGAAGTAAAGCAGAAAGGCATATTTGTCGACCGGCAACTCGCCTCCTAAATAATCTTTGGTGGCCTGTAAAAGCTTGTCGAACTTCTGGGCCAGGAACTCAGATTTTACCAGTCCGTTTGGCGAGTAAACCGATACGAGCACTTCGGCATCTCCAACCTGAATAATGGTCGTATCCGGCTTGTTGTACATAATTGGCGAGTCGGCCAGGCGGTCGTAATCCTGCGTAAGAAAAACATCCGTGGTGGGGGAGGTGCTTTCCGGTATCAGACCAGTGCTGCCATAAAAGCCTTCGGGTTTGGTAATACTTACCTCAAAAGGAATTTCCCGCATATTCTCGAAATAACCAAAGAAACCGAAGGGGTTGATAACAAAGTTTTCGTTGGCGGCGATATTGGTTCCGCTCATATAGTAAATGTTGTTCTCCTTCTGAGTGTCGAAAATATCTTCTACCAAATAAGAAAGGCGCTCCAGCTTTTGGGCTTTTTTGATCTTCCAGGTGTTGGTGTCTACCTGTTCGACCGGAAGGAGGCGCCCTTTCTTGTCATACGCTTTTAAGTCGCTGACAAACTCACCGAAATTACTGATTCGGTAAGTGCCAGGAATAATGGCGGGGAGGTGAAAGGTGATTTCTTTTTGTTCAATATCCGGTACATCCAGGTTTACCTGAAGCTGGTCGTTTTGTACCTGGGTTAGGTCCACCTGGTACTGGTACTTATTTTCCTGTGCCAGGCAAAAGCCGGTAAAAAGGAAAAATGCGATGAGAGTAAGGTTGAATTGACGTTTCATAAGCTAAAAATTTACCTGAAAAGTAAAAAAGGATTTTTGTGCTGTAAAGGGAAATTCTGTAAGCGGTATGTGGGAAGGACAAAAACTGTAGTAGAACAGGAATAGATCCTCTTGAATAAGTAAAAGTGTTAAAAGCCTTACAGATCGGTACTGTAAAAAATAATTTAGATGCTGTACTCACTGAGGGCTTATGTTCGTGGCTTGTTTTATCCTGTCCACTACTGCTATCCTTCTGCCTGGCCTGGTGCCCGAAAGCCAGAGCGTCTATACCTCCGGATTATTTAAATATTATTAAAAGGCTCCCTAAGTTTTTCATTTTCAGTTTTCTTTAAATTAAACCATACACAGGAGTAGCATAAATCTTATCAGGAGTTCAGTTTATCCTACTTCCCTTTTTTCCGGCTGCAGGCTTAACAGCTCTTCGACCAATTCCCTGCTATTCGATAAACGAGGGATTTTATGCTGCCCGCCCAGCTTGTCGTGCTTTTTCAGCCATGAATAAAAAGTACCGGGTGCGGCCTCTCTCACTACCGGTTCTTCAATGGCAGTATTACCCTTTCTTTTTTCAAAGTAATCTTCATTAACCTCCTGGATGGCTTTGTCCAGAATTTTAGTGAAAACCGGCAGGTCATGTGGTGGCTGTACAAATTCTATTACCCATTCGTGGCAGCCTTTCTCCCCTTTGCCATAATAGCGGGGAGCGGCGGTATAATTTTCGATTACAGCCCCTGTTTCTTTGCAGGCAGCCGCAAGGCCTTTTTCTGCATGCTCTATAAAAAGGTCTTCACCAAAAATATTAATACAGTGTTTCGTACGCCCGCTAATGGTAAAGCGGTAAGGTCGTACCGAAGTAAACCGAACGGTATCGCCGATTTTGTAACGCCATAAGCCGGAGCTGGTAGAGATAATTAAAGAATAATTTTTGCCGGCTTCTACTTCCTGCAGCGTAAGTACCCGTGGGTGTTCATTGTTAAAATCTTCGGCCGGAATAAATTCATAAAAAATACCATAATTTAACATGAGCAGCATGGCGGTATCGTGCGGCTGGTCCTGCAGTCCGAAAAAGCCCTCTGTCGCATTATAAATTTCCATGTACCGGAGGCTTTCGCCACGGTCGATTTGCTGGAAAAGCGGACGGTAAGGTGTAAAGGAAACAGAGCCATGAAAAAAGACTTCCAGCTCCGGCCATATTTCCTGAATGTACTGGACATTTTGCTTTTTCATCATGTACTGAAGCAGCAAAAGAATCCACATTGGAGAGCCGGCCATACTGGCTACTTTTTGTCGGGAGGTGATTTCGGCTATTTTTTTAACTTTTTCTTCCCAGTTATTCATCATGGTAATATCCAGCCCGGGTGTACGCGAAAACTGGGCCCAGAAAGGCAGGTTTTGCATCACGATGGCCGAGATATTTCCCGTATGTACAGGGGCAGATTTGTCGGAAAAGCTGTTTTCCTGGCTGCCGCCTACAGAAAGATTTTTACCGGTAAAAATCTTAGTGTCCGGATAATTGCGGATGTAAAGCGCCAGCATGTCTCTGCCGCCTTTGTAATGGCAGCCTTCGAGAGACTCCTGCGAAACCGGAATAAACTTGCTTTTGTCGCTGGTAGTGCCGGATGATTTGGCAAACCATTTTATAGGAGAGGGCCAGAGCACATTCTGCTCGCCCTTTAGTTGCCTTTGAATATAAGGGAAAAGATCCTCGTATGTGGTAAGGGGTACCTGTTCCTGGAATTCCTGAACATTCCTTACCCGATCGAAGCGGAACTTCTTCCCATAGGTGGTGTTTCTGGCAGTTTTTAACAGGTATTGCAGGTCCTGGCGCTGTGCTTCTTCCGGATGTTGCATAAAATGTTCTATCTGATGAAGACGCTTCTTCATCAGCCATTTTCCTGCAGAATTAATAATATCCATACCGCTACTGCTTTAGTAATGCTTTTAAAGCTTGTTTGAGGAAAGTTACAAAGAAAAAAGTAAGTTCACTTTTCTTAATTCAGGACTAATATTACAAGAATTCTTCCTGAATTATACTCTGTTGCTCCATTTTTGTTTTCAGACGCTTCCTGCTCAACAGGGAAAAAGAAACGGTAAGTCCCTCATTGCCTCCATTCAGGTATTACTTTCTGGTGGTTGACAGCAAAAAAAGCAGGTAATTTGACAAATATCAGCGAAGGGGCAGCAGAAAGGTTTTGTATTAAAGCCTGCAACAGAGCAATCAAGGCATCCAGAAGTGAAAAAGAGACCAGCCGAGAATCAAAAGGATAAGAAAAATGGCTATAAGCCAACTGCGGGCACTGCCGGGTTTAGGAGTTTTAAGCATGTTTTTTGCGTCTTTTTACACTCTTAAAAGAGTATGAGCAGCGAAAGGTTTTGGAAGAAGAAATATAATAAACCGGCAGGCGGAAGAAGATTAACCCCAGCCCAGGTGGAAGAAAAGGGTTAAATAGACAGGTGGAAGAAGTTAGGGAAACCTTATAGGTAACTCAAAGGAATATTGGAAGATAAAAAAATAAGAAAAGGAAATTAATATTTTTCGCTAACAATCTTATACTGTAACGGTTAGTAAGCTATATAGCCATTTTTTAATCTTAATCAGGCCCAATATGTATAACTATAAGTCTATACTGTTACTGCTATTTTTTTTATTCCCTTTTGTTTCATATGCTCAGGAAAATCAGCCAGGCTTTGAGGTTTCCATTGGTGGTGCCTTGAAAAAATCAGACCGAAAGTCGCTCCGGACGGTAGTGGGACAGGATGATGGTGGTTTTATCGTGCTCCAGAAAAAAATGAAACGTTCTTTTGGTTTTCTCCGGCAGGAGCCTTATCACCTGTATCTCCAGTATTTTAATGAGGACCTTCAGGAGGTAAAAGAAGAAAAACTAAGAGTAAAAAAGGGGGGAGAGCGTCTTTCTTTTCAGTTTCTGGTTCAGCTAAAAGATAGTCTTTTTCTTTTTGCTTCGGCTACTGACGAGGCAAGCGGCAAAGAGCTTCTTTTCGCAAGGCCTATCAATAAATTGGAACTGAAGCCGGAAGGAGAGTGGAAGAAAATTGCAGAAGTCGATAACCGAAAAAAAGATGGCTTTTTTAGCTGGAGCCGCTCAAAAGATAAAAGCAAGCTTCTTCTGCTTTATTCTCATCTATCCGAAAAGCTCGAGCGGCAAAACTTTAACCTGTATGTGCTGAACCAGGAACTGGAGCGGCTTTGGCATAAAGAAAACTGTTTGCCTTTTCCTTTAAGAAGGTTCTCCACCGTACAGTATCACCTCGATAATTCCGGAAATGTGTACCTGCTGAATACTTTATTCCGGAATGGAGATAAAAGCCGCACCTCTTACCAGTACCATCTGCTGGCTTATAAGAATAGCGGGAGCGAACTGCACAGGTACGGTATTGAACTGCCTGGTAAGTTTTTAACGGAAATTAAAATTACAACAGACCATCAGCAAAACTTAATAGGAGGAGGCTTTTATGCAGATAAAGGAAGTACGGATGTAAAAGGAGCTTATTTTTTCCGGATTAATGGCCTTACCAATGAAGTTACTTCGAAAAGTAATATGGCCTTTGCAGCAGATTTTGTTCCACAAACCTTTGAATCGCAAAGCCTTTCTGAGCTGGGTTTACCCCAGGTGGTTCCTTTTGATGGAGCCCATCAATTAAAACGCTCCGACTTCGAACTCCATGAGCTTGTATTGAGAAAAGACGGCAGTATTCTTTTGCTCGGGGAGCAGTACAGCCTTACTACCACCACCCGGGTAAATCAGCGGCAAAGTGGTGCTAAATCAGAGACCAACTATTTTTATAATTATAAGGATGTGTTGCTGGTAAGCATGAGCAAGAAAGGGGAAATTGAATGGGCGCAGAAGATAGGAAAGCGGCAATATTCTCAGGACGACAGCGGTCTTTACGCCTCTTACATGGCAGGAGAATTTCAGGATGAGATTTGCCTGCTATTTAACAACTATTCTTTTTTAGCGGAAAGAGAAGGCGGGAAAGGATTAAAACCTGTTAACCGTTCAGAAACTGTACTTGTGAAGGTGGACCGAAATGGCAGACTGAGGAAAGAACCGGTTCCGGAGCTGAATAGGCTAAAGCTCTCTGTTATTCCACGCTCTGGCATTGAAACAGGAGGAGGAAGCTTTATGCTTTTAGCCGGAGATAAGGAGAATCATCACTTCATCCGGCTTAACCTAAAGAGCAAGAATGTTTTATCGCTGCGGTAACTGCTTACTCATACCTTGCTCTATGCTGCAACCAGTCATGAAGGGATACGTAGCATTAAAATAAATCAGCAGGACAATCGCCTTCATCCGGCTAAAGCCTTTTTGTTCCAAATATAATCCTTCCATTATGAGTAATTCTTCGGTTGAGCAGGTAATTGAAAAACACCGGGCATCGGGCAGGTATATTGATGTAGAAGGGGTGGAAACTTTTATTTTGGAAGCGGGTTTTGCGGGAAAAGAAAGCCCTCAGGAGGCTGTTTTCTGTATCCATGGTGTTCCTACCTCTTCTTTTCTGTACAGAAAAGTATTGCCAGCCCTCGCTACCCGTGGCTTCAGGGCAATAGCAGTCGACCTTCCCGGCTTTGGGTTGTCGACGCGCCCCGGTGATTTCGACTACTCCTTTCCTTCTTATGCCCGCTTCTGCGCCATGCTTGCTGAGGCCCTTGGACTGGAGCGCTTTCATTTGGTGGTGCACGATATTGGTGGGCCGGTTGGTTTTGGAATGGCCGCCGAACTTCAGGAAAAAATTCTTTCTCTTACTATTCTGAATACATGGATTGAGGTCGACCAGTTTGAAAAACCCTTACCCATGCGGCCTTTCGAAGTGCCGGTAATTGGAGAAGCCCAGCTGGCAGCGCTTACCCACCTTAGCTGGTATGCAGCCTTCAAAGGCGTAGGAGTGGCAAATGCCGATGGTATACCTAAAGAAGAAATTTATGCCTATGTTGACCTGCTAAAACGGGAGGATGGAGGAAAAGCCTTCCTAAAAGTGATGCGGAATTTTGACAAATCAAAAGAGTATGCAGCCCGGTGCCGAAAGGCGGTTCAGAATGTGCCTTACCCGGTGCAGGCGATTTGGGGAATGGATGATCCCGGTCTCCGGTACGAGCGGTATGGCAAGGAAGTAGAGCAGTTGGCCCGGCTGGCACCCGAACAAATGCACCAGGTAAATGGCAGCCACTTATTGCAGGAAGAGCAGTACGTGGCAATTGCAGAAAAAGTCGCAGGCCTTGCCAGCATGAAGGAAAAATAAAGCTGCTTCTTTTAAATTTTTCAAGGACATCCCTACTATAGGTTTAAAGTGGGTGTTTATCCTTTTTAACATTTTCTGCTACAATCCGTATGGTTTAGTAGAGTAAACTGAATTTTTTAATTTAACCATAATTTTTAGCTATGAAACGAACTTTTTTAAAACCAATAACAGGAATGGCCATAATGGCAATGACCCTTTTTAGTTGTGCAAGTACAGATGAGGGTACCGATGATGCTGTTGTGGAAGGAGATCCTATCGAAGGTGTCGAACTCGTGGATGAGGTAGAAGAGGTGTCGAATGATGACATTGCATATGAAGATATGTTCGAAGATATGGATGATACTGAACAGTATGATGTACTGGCCCTTGCCAAAATGGAAGATAATTTATCGACCTTTGTCAAGCTGGTGGAGCTTTCAGGACTGGAGCCTTCAATAAAACTGGCAGATCCTGTAACCATTCTTGCTCCTACCAATGCAGCTTTTGAAACACTCGAAGCTGGAAAGCTTGATTACCTGATGGCCCCTGAAAACAGAACAGAGTTAATGCTCTTCGTTCAGCGTCATATTTTACCAACCGAAGTTTATTCAGCTGCTTTTAATACAACACAGATTATTGAATCTGCTGCCGAAAATGAGATTCCGGTGGAGACTCGTTTAGATGGTACAGAAGTATACATAGGAGGAGCACTTATTCTTGAACCTGATGTTGAGGCCTCTAACGGTATTATTCACGTAGTTGATAATATTGTAGAACCAAGCGAATTTACTGATGTAACTGCAGAATAATCTGTACTTTATTAAACAGATATTTAAAAGGCTTCCTTTTCAGGAGGCCTTTTTTGTTGCTGTGTAGTAACACAATTTTGTTTTTTTTAATGAGCTGGATTACAGTGGGTTGATTGTGTGGGGGGAGAACTTATAACTGCTTCTCCTACTTAGGCATTCTTTTTGTTTGCTATTGCTAAAAGAGATACCTGGCTCCTGTCAATATCTCTTTGCTCTTATTCCTAAACCACAACCACTGTCCAGATGAAAAAGCTATTCAATAAAGTCTACTTCCTTGCTTTGGTTTTTTTGCTTGCTGCCTGTGCCGGACCCGAAGGGCCGGAAGGGCCTCCCGGTCCGCAGGGGCCAAGAGGTCCACAGGGAAATCCTGGTGAAGAAGGTTTGGTTATTGAGTTTGCCGATGTTGATTTCCGGGCAGCCGATGATTTTGGTGTCATTCTACCTTTCAATGGCTATGAAGCCCTTCCTTCAGATGCCGTACTGGTGTATGCCCTCTGGGATGTGGTAGATACCGATGCAGGCCCGGTAGATGTATGGCGACAGCTGCCGCAGACCACCTTTGTGCCGGAAGGAACACTGGTCTATAACTTTAATCATACCACTTTCGATGTTGAACTATTCCTGGAAGCAAACTTTAACCTCTATACTGCCCCTTTAGGTCCTGATGAACTGGATGACTGGGTAATTCGCATTGTAATTGTTCCCGCCCAGTATATGGATAATGGTAGGATGGAGCCTGTTGACTACAGTAACTATAATACCGTTAAAGAAAAATTTGGCTTGCCTGATCTCCCTGTCCCGGTTCAGCCTCACAAGTATGAAAGGCCGCAGCTGGAGAGGGAAAAGAAATTTTGATCTGGAGAAAAAAAAGCAGGCCCGAAATTCATCGAGCCTGCTTTTCTCATATCTCACGTCTCCAGTCTACTTTACATATTCCTCCGGTACTGACCGCCTACCTCAAACAAGGCGTTGGTAATTTGTCCGAGGGAGCAGAACTTACTGGCCTCCATGAGGGTTTCGAACATATTGCCATTCTGGATAGCGGTGCGCTGCAGCTCATTCAGCAAACGGTCGGCCTGCTCCCGGTTGCGATCCTTCAGGCGCCCCAGCATTTCTATCTGGTATTCCTTTTCTTCCTTCGTTGCACGAATCACCTCTTTCGGGATAATTGTGGGCGAGCCTTTTGAGCTCAGGAAGGTATTTACGCCGATAATCGGGTATTCGCCAGTATGCTTGAGCGTTTCGTAGTAAAGGCTTTCTTCCTGAATTTTGCCACGCTGGTACATGGTTTCCATGGCACCCAACACGCCACCGCGCTCCGTAATGCGGTCGAATTCCGTCAGTACCGCTTCTTCTACCAGTTCAGTCAGTTCTTCGATGATAAAGGCTCCCTGCAGCGGGTTCTCATTCTTGGCTAAACCCAGCTCACGGTTAATAATCAGCTGAATGGCCATGGCACGGCGTACACTTTCTTCAGTAGGCGTGGTAATGGCCTCGTCGTAAGCGTTGGTATGCAGCGAATTACAGTTGTCGTAAATCGCATAGAGCGCTTGCAGTGTCGTACGGATATCGTTAAAGTCGATTTCCTGGGCGTGCAGGGAGCGGCCGGAGGTCTGGATATGGTACTTCAGCATCTGGCTGCGCTCGTTGGCCCCGTAGAGATTCTTCATCGCTTTGGCCCAGATACGACGAGCCACACGGCCAATTACTGCATACTCGGCATCTACACCATTGGAGAAGAAGAAGCTGAGGTTAGGCGCGAACTTATTGATATCCATGCCGCGGCTCAGGTAATATTCTACAAAGGTAAAGCCGTTGGCCAGTGTAAAGGCCAGCTGCGTAATAGGGTTCGCACCGGCTTCGGCAATATGGTAGCCCGAAATAGACACAGAATAGAAGTTCCGGACGTTCTTATCGATGAAATACTGCTGCACATCGCCCATCAGACGAAGGGAGAATTCCGTTGAGAAGATACAGGTATTCTGGGCCTGGTCTTCCTTCAGGATATCCGCCTGTACTGTACCGCGGACAGAAGCCAGTGTGCGGGTTTTAATTTCCTCATACACATCAGCTGGCAAAACCTGGTCGCCTGTCACGCCCAGCAGCATCAGGCCAAGGCCGTCGTTTCCTTCCGGTAGCGGTCCCTGGTATTCGGGGCGTTGAGCCCCTTTATCTTTGAAAATATTTTCAATTTTCTGGTTTACCTCTTCTTCCAGTCCATTTTCTTTAATATACAACTCGCACTGCTGGTCAATAGCGGCATTCATAAAGAAGCCGGTCAGGATAGCTGCGGGGCCATTGATGGTCATGGAAACTGAAGTAGCCGGGTCGGCGAGGTTAAAGCCACTATAGAGCTTTTTAGCATCGTCGAGACAGCAAATGCTAACACCGGAGTTACCGATTTTACCGTAAATGTCCGGGCGATAATCGGGGTCATTGCCGTAAAGGGTTACCGAGTCGAAGGCTGTGGAAAGGCGCTTGGCCTGCATATCCTTGCTTACATAGTGGAAGCGGCGGTTGGTACGCTCCGGTCCGCCCTCGCCGGCAAACATACGGGTTGGGTCTTCGCCTTTTCGCTTGAACGGGAATACCCCGGCGGTATAAGGGAATTCACCCGGCACGTTCTCCTGCAGGTTCCACTTGAGCAAATCGCCCCATGCTTCGTAGCGGGGCAGGGCAACCTTGGGCACCTGTGTGTGGGAAAGCGTTTCGCTGTGGGTTTCGATGCTGATTTCCTTGTTCCGCACTTTATAGGTAAAGAGCATGTCGCGGTATTTTTTTACCTTGTCGGGCCACTCTTCGAGCACCTTCCAGTTGCGCGGATCCAGGTCGAGCTTTACCTGCTCAAAAGCTTCTTCCAGTTTTTTAATGAGGCGGTCTTTATCGTCTATGCTGCTGTTCTCCAGCGTTTCAATAGACTTGCGCAGGGAATAAAGCTTCTGGGCTACCTCAGCCTGTTCGGCCACGGTTTTATCGTAATTGCGGTTGCTTTCGGCAATTTCGCTCAGGTAGCGGGTGCGCTTCGGAGGAATAATGAAAATCTTCTCCGACATTTCGTTGGTGATTTCGAAGGTTGACTTCAGATTCGCACCAGTCTTCTCCGCCAGTTTATCAATAATGGCTTTGTAGAGCTGGTTCATGCCGGGGTCGTTAAACTGCGAGGCAATGGTGCCATAAACAGGCAGCTCCTCGTCCTTTGCCTCCCAGAGGCCATGGTTGCGCTTATACTGCTTCTTTACATCGCGCAGGGCATCGAGGGCGCCTCGCTTATCGAATTTATTGAGGGCAATTACATCTGCAAAATCCAGCATATCGATTTTTTCGAGCTGGGTGGCAGCTCCGTATTCCGGTGTCATTACGTAGAGCGACATATCGGAATGCTCGATAATTTCGGTATCGGACTGCCCAATGCCGGAAGTTTCGAGGATAATGAGGTCGTAGCCGGCGGCTTTTACCACATTCACTGCTTCCTGCACATATTTGCTCAGGGCAAGGTTGCTCTGGCGGGTAGCCAGCGAACGCATAAACACCCGTTCGTTATTAATGGAGTTCATCCGGATGCGATCGCCGAGCAGGGCACCGCCGGTTTTGCGCTTCGATGGGTCTACCGAGATAATAGCAATGCGTTTGTCATCAAAGTCGATGAGGAAACGGCGCACCAGCTCATCGACAAGTGAGGATTTGCCAGCTCCACCTGTTCCTGTAATACCAAGGATAGGCGTGGTTTTGGTAGCCACCTTTTGGTGGATTTGGTCCAATACTTTTTTCGATTCTTCCGGAAAGTTTTCGGCCGCGGAAATAATACGGGCAATCACCTTCGGGTCTTTCTCTTCCAGCTGGTTTACTTCACCATTCAGGTTTCCGCCAACGGGGTAATCACTTTTCTCTACCAGGTCGTTGATCATGCCCTGCAGGCCAAGAGAGCGTCCATCGTCGGGAGAGTAAATACGGTCGATGCCGTATTGGTGCAGCTCTTCGATTTCTTCGGGAAGGATGGTGCCGCCGCCACCGCCAAAAATCTTGATATGCCCGGCGCCCTTTTCCTTCAGCAGGTCGTGCATATATTTAAAAAATTCCACGTGCCCACCCTGGTAGGAGGTGATGGCAATGGACTGCGCATCTTCCTGAATGGCCGTATCGACAATTTCCTGCACGGAGCGGTTGTGGCCAAGGTGAATTACTTCCACCCCTGTAGACTGGATGATACGCCGCATTATGTTAATGGCAGCATCATGCCCGTCGAAAAGCGAGGCCGCCGTTACAATGCGGATATGATTTTTTGGCTTATAAGGTGCCGTTTTTGTTTGCGACATATTATTTAGTTGTTAGTTTCTTGTTGTTCGTTGCTCGATTTTAGTGCCTGATGGCTCATGCCTATTGCCTCCCGTCTTCAATCGCTCCCAGTCACAATCGATTGCAAATTTAATGAAAACAGGGCTCAATTGCTAACAAGCGTTCGTTATAGGAAACACTCCTTTCTTTTCTTTGGTTTGCTTTGGTATGGAGAAAGAAAAGAGAAACCAAAACAATACATATCAAAATGGAATAGTACTCTCCGGTGGTGCCTACCGGGGCATGGGGCAAATTGGTGCACTGAAGGCACTGGAGGAAAAGGGCGTAAAGCCGGATGTATTATGCGGTACAAGTTCCGGTGCCATTAATTCGGTACTATATGCCAGCGGATACACACCGGATGAAATGGCAGACATCTGGTGTAAGGAACCTTTTGGCCAGGTGCTGGAGCTGCATTTTCCAAAGTTCGGACTTTTAAGGCCTGCCAGGGCAGGAGAACTCATGCAGCCATACCTTAAGCACGATCGCCTCGAAGATCTTCCGATTAAAACCATTCTTTGCTGCAGCTCTATGAACAATGGAAAGCAGAAAGTGCTCGAGAAGGGAAACCTGCTAAAAATACTCGAAGCCTGCTGTGCTGTGCCTGTAGCCTTTGAACCAGTTGAGATAGACGGAGAGCAGTGTGTGGATGGAGGGCTGGTGAGCAACCTCCCGGCTGAGCCTTTAACAGGAAAATGTGAGCGGCTTATTGGCATTACAGTAAACCCGATTCCGGAAAAAGAAGAACTTGGCGGCCTGCGCGATACCATTGTTCGTACTGCCTGGATTGCACTGGAAAGTACCGTAGACAAAACCAGGCAATTGTGCGACTGGGTAATTGAACCCCCGGAGCTTGGGCGGCATGGATTAACTGACCGCTCCGCACTGGATATTTTCTTTAATGCCGGCTATGAGTACACCTGCCACTTTCTGGAAGAAAAAGGGGTGTAAGACAGGTTTCAGAGAAATGTTTCAGTTGCGATTCCAGCCTTAGGGAAGGGCGCCAGCCTGCCCCGTGGGCTGGCTATCGGAAGTTTTTACTTCTTTTTTACTTAAAAACCGCGGAAGGGCCTGTTCCGGGCCAAGCAGCTCCTGTAGTTTTTTTAAGGCATCCTGGTTGATGTCGAGATAAATGTTGTCGAGAATATTCTTTTTCTCACGGGTGGTAAGGTGCCAGTTGAGAGAGGCCCTTTCCTCCTCTTCTTCTTTCAGTTTGCTTTGTTCTTCCAGCGCATTATCGGCCGGCTCTGTATCGAACATGGTGCGGGGGATATACTGCAGCTCAATCCGGTGAATATCCCCATCGTACCAGCCTTCGGCAAACTGCAGAAGGTTTTCATTCTTAATGTCCTGGATATAGGTCCAGTTCTTGTAAATGTTTTCAATGGGGGTAAAGAACTTCTGGAAAAGTGTAGGGGAGAGGTTCTTCTCCAGCGGTGCATTTTTTTCAGAGTCGCGTATGCTCAAAAAGATTACGCCGCTGGTATTTGCCGCAATCCATTCGCGAAAAACATACAGGAACTGTGTGGCGTCTTCTATGCCAAAATTATCGGCTATACCCGAATCCATTGTTTTCATGGGCGGCTCACTCGGAAGGCTTACATTGGGAGTGATGTAGGGGAAAGTAGCGGCCATACGCAATGCACTCAGAAACCTGAGATCTTCGGCATCATGATCCTGAAAGAAGCGCAGGAAATCCACTCCTTTTACCTTTTCGGCAACGGCACCAGTTTCTTCCTCTTTCATCCCTGAAGTCATATAAGATACATGTTGCGGGGAGATAAAGAGCTTCCGGCCATCGTTGGTTATGCTGGGAGCTACCAGCATCATCGGGATTAGGCTTTTTTGTTCCGGCTCCCGGTAGGCCGACAATGGCTTATCAAGAAAGGCTTCCGTATTCTGGCTGAACTGCTTTTCAAAGGCATAGCCCCTGTCTTTCAGATAAGACTTCCCATTGTAAGAAAACTTTTGATAGCGGATAAAGAGGTCGTTTACCAGCAGGCTGAAGATAATAGGGTTGAGGTTATCGCGGCTAACGCGGTCGAGGTATATGGAATCGTAAGGATTTACCGCTTCGCCCTGCTTTTGCCGGAGAACTAGTTCTCTGAAATAGGCAGCTCCCACCAAACCTCCTGATGCACCTGTCATCAGCATGGTCTGGTTCATGAGTCCTCCACCGGTAAGACTATCAGCCGTTTGCAGGGAACGCACAGTCCACAAGGCCGCACGCTGGCCACCGCCACTGGTGCAGATAAACACCATTTTTGGTTTTTCTGTCAGCGGGAACTTGGCACGCCAGTTGTTCAGAATTTTAAGCGTATTCTCTTTATCCTTCAGGTAAAACTCTTCCTGCGCCTGCGAATCCAGGGCCGCCAGCGAATACTTTACCGGTGCCTGCTGGTAGTTAAGGCCGTAGGCCTGGTAGGGCTTATCAAAAAACGAAAAACTGGATGTATAATTAAGCGCCAGCAGAGCGGCCAGTACTACGGTAATCGTCCAGCTGCGAAGCCAGAAGGAGAGGGCGCCGGCAAACATCAGCACAATGGTAAGCAGCAGAAAGCTGCTGGCTGCTGCAGGAATCTGGAAAACGGCATGCTCGCGGAATACTCCCAGTACCAGTATGACCACGAGTATGAACAGCTCAAAAATTACGCTATTCATATGGTTCTGGTCAAATACTTTTAAAATGGCCTCCTTATCATAAAAATGTCGGCTTACACTTACTTTTCGGAGGTATAAGCGCTCGTCGAGATAATAGCTGACACTGGCGGGTTTGTTTTTGGCTGCTGCCAGGCGGCGGATGAGGTTAGCCCGCGTGATTTTAATCTTTTTAAGCTTTCGGTTTACATTGTTCGCAAATAACCGGAAGATGTCCTGATTGGTAAAGCGAAAGTAAAGAAACATGGCCCCGATCATCAGAGAGAGGCCCGAAAGCAGCCCGCCGATATACACTGAAATCCGGTAAGGAGTATTATATTCGTAATCGAGCTGGAACCGAATGATGCAAATGATATAAGTAAGGAGGAACAGTAGCGGGATAAGGCTATTGTTGATACAGAACTTTCCGAAGGGACGTGGAAGGGTCCCTAAAAAAGGAAATTTTGGTCCGTCAAGAATATAGCAGGTAATGTGGAAAGCCATTGTATAGGCTGCCAGTACAATGCCTATTACGAAAAAGCTCCAGAAGTTGACCTTGTACATATATTCCGGATCAAGAAAAAGATAGGGAATACCTAAAACCTTACCGAAATTCTGGGTAACAACGGCAAACAAAAAAGCCCAGAGAAAGAGCAGCACCTGATTATTCTTGATGTTATGTATCAGGAGCCGGATAGGGAAAGAGTGGTAGAGGGCCTTTAGCATCGTCTTGTAAGCTTTAATGGTTCAGTAGACTGGCTGCGTTTACCGTCTGTCTTTTGCAAGAGCAGCCAAAGTAGGGCAGGTGGCCACCCAGGCAGGTTTACTGGCAACTTATCTATTGAACGTGAATTAAAATTTAAAAGTTTTGCTGTGCAGGTGAAAATTGCTCCTTCTAACGGTTAGTATATATGGCAAATGGATTATGTAGTTAATTATCAGGAGGTTAATGTTAATTCTTTTTGCTTCCTTTGTAGAGTTCATACTCCAGCAGGCGGCTGTCAATTTTGCTGTTTACAAATTCCATCCGCCGCTTGGTTCGTAGTCCAACCTGCTTGGCCAACTCAAGGTTTCCGGTAAATATATAACCCCAGTAGCCGCTGCATTTGGCTTTAAAAAAGTCTCCAATTTGCCGGTAAACCGGTGCCAGCTGTTCCTGCTCACCCAGTCGCAGGCCCCACTCAGGGTTGAAGATGACAACCCCTTCTTCTTCCGGAACAGGGGTGTCCTGGAAATCACAGACCTCAAATGTAATAAACTCCTCCACCCGGGCAGCCCGGGCATTCTGGCGGGCCGCTGCAATGGCATTAGGATTATTGTCTGTAGCGATGATAGGAAAAGAAAGTTCCGTCCAGCAGTCTTCTTTTGCTTCCTCCTGCATGTCTTTCCAAATACCGGGTTTATACCCGTTCAGGTGCATGAACCCAAAGTTATCGCGCTCAAGCCCCGGAGGAATGTTAAGGGCTATCTGGGCGGCTTCAATGGCCAGGGTGCCGCTGCCGCACATAGGGTTTACAAAAGGGCTCCGGCGGTCCCAGCGGCTGGCAAGAATGGTGGCGGAAGCGATGGATTCCAGCAGGGGGGCTTTCCAGGGAAGGTGACGGTAACCGTGCTTTGCAATAGTTTCGCCACTGGTGTCGAGGGCCAGCGATACTTTATCTTCCACCCAGTGCATAAAAAGGACGGCCTGGTCCTTCTCTTTGCCGCTGTCGGGCCGGCGTCCGAATTTCTGCTGAAAGCGGTCGGCAATGGCATCTTTAAGTTTAAGGCTTGCGAATCGGTAATCAAGTATGCTTTCGTTTCGAACGAAGGAGTCAATGCTGAAATATCCGTCAGGGGAGAGGTAGTCTTCCCATGGAGCCCGCTTTGCTTTTTGGTATAGCTGCTCCGCAGTACGGGCCTGTAATTCGGCAATTATCAGCAGCACCCGGTGGGCCGTGCGCAGGTAAAGGTTTAGCCGCATGCAATCCGTCATATCTCCTTCTGTTACCACATCGGTAGCATTCATTTCAACTACAGGATAATTCAGGGCTTCCAGCTCCATTGCCAGGTAAGGAGCCGTACTTGGTGCGCAACTTATAACTATTTTAGACATACTTTTTTAAACGTAAAACTGCAGGTTTTAAGCCAGAATGAGTAAAGTTAGACTTACTACCCATGACATTATCCTTACTATTCGATACTGCAAAGGTAAGGGAAATTAAATTTTCCAGGCCGGGCCAATATTCAGAAGTTTTAATTATTATTTCCAGCTTTAATCTTTTATCTTTCGATCTGTTTGGGTATCAAAATAAGAGATTTATGAAGATTTGGTTTCAGTGTAAAATTAAGTACCAGAAAGAAGAAGAGAACGGGAAAATCAAGAATGTGTCGGAGCCTTACCTGGTCGACGCGGTATCTTATACCGAGGCCGAAGCCCGTATTTATGAAGAGCTGGGTTCGGTAATTCGCGGAGAATTTGAGGTAACGAGTATTACAAAAAGCCGTTTTGTAGATATATTCCATTACGACGATAACGATGTATGGTATAAGTGTAAGGTAACCTATATGGTGGCCGATGAGAACAGCGGCAAGGAGAAGAAAATTACTAATATGATGCTGGTGACCGCCGCCAATGTAAAGGAGGCGTATGACAGGATTCAGGAGAGCCTGAGCACGATGCTGGTGCCCTTTGAGATTCCTGAAATAGCCCAGAGCCCTATTGTGGAAATATTCCCGTATGTATCGGAAGAAGATCGGGAGCAGGTAATTCCTGAAAACTTACGGCCATTAAGTGAAGTGGAAGCTGAAGCCCGTGGCGTGGTACGACCTATTCCTCCGGGACCAGCTGAAATTGCGGCCATGAATGCCGAAGATAAAGAAGCGGAGAACGTCCGCAATGAAGAAGCCGAAGAAGACCCTTTTACCGCCCTGTCTGAAACGGATGAGGAGGAATTTGAAGAAGAGATTCCTGCAGAAGAAAAATAGTATTTCTGAAAAAGCAAAAAAAACCGGAAGACTCTCTTTCCGGTTTTTTTTATGCCTGATGCTAATCCTCACCCGGCGCAGTTTAAAAAGCATAGCCAATAGTAAAACCCGAGCGGAGCATGAGCCCAAAGGGCATAAAGTCTTCTGCATTGTAGGTGTTCAAATTAGCATTTAACGATTGAGAAACCCGTAAAGAAGGGCCAAGAAAGGCTTCCAGACATACATGCTCTCCCACAAATAATTTATAACCTGCCACGCCGCCCACGCGGATGGAGCTTAAACTCCCTTCGTAGGTATCGGTCGGTGCAGGTTCCTGCTCGTCTACTTCCTGTAGTTCAGGCGAAATATGGATATCGGTATGCTGGTAACGCAGGAAGGGTGCCAGATAGAAGCCACCCAGGCGGGTACGGACAGGGCTTCCGGTGTAGAACCGCACCTCAGGGGTAAAGGCAAAACTGCGGTAGCGGGCTCTCGGAAAGGTGAAAAAGTAAAAATCGGTTTCTTCAAGTGTAATGCCGGTATAGAAAGCTCCCAGCTGAACACTTACTTTAGGGGTAATAAACTGTTCATACGCCACATTAGCGGTAAAAACGAAGGGGCTCAGGAAATTTACCTTTACCACATGGGGGAAGCGGTCAGTTAAAAATCCGGTAGAGCGAAAATCGGGCTGGGGGTAAGAGTACTGGGCCTCACTAATGTGGGCGCAGCAAAGTAGAATACTGCAAATGACAAATCCTTTCAGCGCTTTCATAAGTTTGTAATTATAGTTGTACTGTAATTACAAATCCTTATCCTGCCCGATTGTTCAGGCAATTCGCTTTTCTATATAGTTACTGTTGAGCAGAGCGAGGGCGCCCATGTACTTCAGTTTAAAGTCTACCAGGTCGCCTACCTTGTATTTCCTCTCATTCTGGCCCAGGTTCAGTACCAGCATATCGGAGCTGGCGCCTACAATTTCAAAATCATGACTGTCAATAACTAAGTACTTGGGGTCGATGTCGAGCAGGCCAATATCAATAATGGCCCTGCAGGAGGTTTTACCATAAAGCTTTTCGTCTATCTCTATTACCTCTCCCTGCGGGTTGGCCGCCATGCGGCCATGCGGGACCATTGGCTTTTCCGTTAATTCGATAATTTCGGCAGAAAGCACAAATACATCGTCGTGCATGCCGTCGATGGTATTTTCCTCGAAAAGGTTAGCGCCAAAATAGAGGGTTTCTCCTATCCGGAAGTGATTAACGCCTGCCGGAAGCTGATGCGTGAGGATGAGCGGAATAGTTACAGAGGTGCCTCCACTGACCCAGGGAATTTTTACATTAAACTTCAGTTCAATAATTTGTTTGTAGAGGCTTAGCTGAATTAGCTTATCCTTAGAAGGCATTACCCCGTGAAGACAGTTAAGGTTGGTGCCCAGGCCAATAATTTCGAGATTAGGCAGCTCAAAAACTTTTTCATAGAAGCGAACCAGGTTTTCTCCCATTATTCCTTCGCGCAGGTCGCCGGTTTCGATCATAATAATAACCTTGTGCACCTTGCCCTGTTTTTCCGCTTCTTCGGAAAGGAGCTTCATGGTATAGTACTCCGTGTTCATGCTCACATCGGCATACTTTACCACATCCGGAATGCTGCGTTTTGCCGGAGGTTTTATATAAACCGTTTGAACCTCATTGCTTATTTCCTTTATTCGC
The DNA here is from genome assembly GCF_000346615.1 of Nafulsella turpanensis ZLM-10. Classification (GTDB taxonomy): domain Bacteria; phylum Bacteroidota; class Bacteroidia; order Cytophagales; family Cyclobacteriaceae; genus Nafulsella; species Nafulsella turpanensis. The sequence goes on along the minus strand of NZ_ANNU01000020.1, from coordinate 15,897 downwards.
TTTAGGTTACTGATGCGGGAGTCATGGATTTCTTTAACGCCCAGCTCAATCAGCTGCTCAAGGTACTTTTTATTGCCACAGAGGAGTTTTGAAACTACCCCCCAGGCCATATTGTGCGACTCGAACAGGTTTTTAAGATAATGGAAGTTCTTCGCGAGTTTATCTTTGTAAAGCGTAAGATAGGCCATAACAGTGTGCGTAATGAGGTCTGTTCGAGAGGCCAGTGGCCTCTCTTATTTTGTCAGCCTCATTTCAAGATATTTATTGGTGAAACCTAATTTCTCATACAGTTTTTTGGCAGGATTATCGGGCTCCACGTGCAGGGCAATATTCCCCTTAGCAAGGTTAATCGCTCTTTCCATTAACTGCTTGCCCAGTCCTTTACCTCTGTAGTTGTTATGTACGGCAATATAAACCAGTATGTTTTCCGGAATATAGCCTTCCATGCCTGTTTTGTTCATAATTACAGCGCCTACAATTCCTTCAGTATCCCTGGCCAGCAGCGCAAAACCACCCTGGTGCGGGTAATTACTAAGCGCATAGTCCAGACATTTCATAACGTCCTCCTTCGTATCTCCATACTGGTCGAGGTGCTCGCACAGAAAGTCGGCAATCTCATTTTTTTCGAGATAAGTGGCTGAGTTGATAGCGGTAAGTGTCTGGAATTCCATCTTATTTGCAGCTTTAAGGTTTCGTACTTCTACAAAAATAGCATTCTTCGGCCATTAAAGCAAAGTAGTCTCCTTTTGCGGGTAATTCCGGGGGCTGGTGAAAATTTGATAGAAAAAGTGCAATCACAGGTAATTATATTTATTGTATCAGGCCGGGCACCATTTTTTTGATACTAGTTTTTTGGTATATTTATTCCATGGCAGTTCCTGCGATAATAAATTACCTGTAGAGGCATTTTCTGTAAATCATATATTAAGAGGAAAGAATTTAATGTTTGAAGGACATATATTGATTGTAGATGATGAAGACGATACCCGTTTTCTGTTTTCCCGGATACTTGAAAAAGAAGGTTTTAAGACTTTAGATGTACCCAATGAACGGCAGGCATTTAAAGTGCTACAGAAAGACGAGGTGGACATTATTTTATGTGATGTGAACCTTGCCGAGACTAATGGCCTTGAGCTGCTCAAAAGGTTTAAAGAAACCTGTCCGCTGGTAGAAGTAATTATGCTTACCGCCTATGGCAGTATAAAGGATGGTGTTACCGCCATCAAAGCAGGGGCTTATGACTATATCATAAAAGGAGAAGATAATAGTAAACTGATTCCGCTGCTTTACAGAGCCTATGAGAAGGTAAAGCTGCAAAAGAAAATTAAAAAACTGGAAGAGCAGGTAGGAGACCAGTACAGCTTTTCCAGCGTAATTGGAAAGTCAGCGCAGATAAAGGAAGCAATTGAAATGGCGCGGAGGGTAGCAGCCACCGATGCCACTGTTTTACTCCTGGGAGAAACCGGCACCGGCAAGGAGGTTTTTGCAAGGGCTATCCACAGCGCCAGCCACCGGAGCGATAAGGCTTTTGTGGCCATTAACTGCAGTGCTTTTAATAAGGAGTTGCTCGAATCAGAGCTATTCGGGCATAAAGCAGGCTCCTTTACAGGCGCTACATATGATAAAAAAGGCTTGTTTGAAGAAGCCAGCGGAGGCACGATTTTCCTTGACGAAATAGGAGAAATGAACCTCGACCTGCAGGCGAAGCTGCTTCGGGTGCTGGAGACCAGCACCTTTATAAAGGTGGGCGATACCAAAACAAGCAAAGTAGATGTCCGCATTATTGCAGCCACTAATCGCAACCTGCTGAAAGATGAGAATAAATTCCGCTCCGACCTCTATTACCGGCTCTCCGTTTTTGAAATTATGCTGCCACCTCTACGGGATCGGCAGTCAGACATACCTCTGCTGGCTGAACATTTTATGCAGCTCTTTGCCCGTAACTCGCAAAAAAAGTTTAGTGGAATGACAGATGGCTTCCTTCAGCACCTGGTGCAGTATCCCTGGAAGGGGAACATTCGTGAGCTGCGGAATGTGGTAGAGCGGGCTGTTATACTTAGCGAAGGAGGGAAGCTGGAGGAATCTGTACTGCCTTACGAGGTGAAGTTTGGCCCATCCGTGCTGGAAGTGAACAATAGCAATAAACTGGAGCTGGGCTATATTGAAAAAATGCATATCGAAAGAGTGCTCAAGATAGCGAATGGAAATAAAACCCAGGCTGCGCGATTGCTTAATATCGGGGTGTCGACCCTCTACCGGAAAATAAGTGAGTACGAAATTCAGCTGGCCGAGAATGGGGTATATTAATTTTCTGAATGTTTCATTCTGAAAAAGACCCTGTCATTTTGATAGGGTTTTTTGTTTGGGTTAAAATAAAGGATTTAGAGATTTTATCATCTAATATCTCTAAATCAGTCAGATAACAACATTCAAGAGCAAATGGCTTTTTCTGGCATGTTTCCTGTAATAGGAAAAACAGAACCTAGTTAAATTTTTTAAACTACTTTTTAAACTCTCGAAACCCGGCAGGAGCTGACCCTCTTTCCGGGTTTTTTTGATGAAGTCTTTCAAAATGAAAACAACTCACTCAAAATGACAGGGTATTTTGTTTGCGAAAATGGTACCTCTAAATGCTGAATCTGCGTATCTGGCTTGTATAGGCTAATTTATACCTTTGCTTCATATTTTGGCATGGAAGATGTAATAGAGTTGAACGGAACCTAATTTTTTAAACTGTTAATTTGATAACTTTTTAAGCTACTATTTTTTAAACTCTCGAAACCCGGTTGGAGCTGACCCTCTTTCCGGGTTTTTTTATGAAGGAGCAGGCTCCCTGCTGGAGTAACAGACTAAAGCAAAAAAAGAGGCTGTCCAAAAAGACAGCCCCTTTTTTTTGCAAAAGGACTTCTAAACGTTATCAGAAGTAAATTTTGCATTATAATATTCGCGGTTAATGCGGGCAATATTCTCCTGGGAGATGCCTTTAGGGCATTCAGCGGTACAGGCACCGGTATTGGTGCAGGAACCAAAGCCTTCAATATCCATCTGGGCCACCATTCTTTCCACACGGCTTTTCCGTTCTACCTTACCTTGTGGAAGAAGGGCGAGCTGCGACACTTTTGCACTTACAAAAAGCATGGCCGATGCATTTTTACAGGCAGCCACACAGGCACCGCAGGAAATACATTCGGCAGAGCTGAAGGCCTCATCGGCAATCTGCTTCGGAACAGGAATTTCGTTGGCATCAGGTACGCCTCCTGTATTAACAGATACATACCCACCAGACTGGATTATACGGTCAAACGCACTGCGGTCTACCACAAGGTCCTTTACCACAGGGAAAGCCCTGGCTCTCCATGGTTCAATGGTAATGGTTTCTCCGTCGTTGAAATGGCGCATGTGCAGCTGACAGGTAGCGGTAAGCTTTTGTGGGCCATGGGCACGACCGTTAATGTACATGCTGCAGGAACCGCAAATACCTTCGCGGCAGTCGTGGTCGAAGTGCACCGGCTCTTCGCCAGCCACTGCTAACTGCTCATTGAGCACGTCCATCATTTCGAGGAAGGACATATGCTCACTGATATCATTTACTTTATATGTTTTAAACCCGCCTTTGTCGCTTGGGTTTTTTTGTCTCCAGACTTTCAGTGTTAAGTTCATAGCAATTTATTTATAGCTTCTCTGGGTCAGTTTAACATTCTCGAACACGAGTTCTTCTTTGTGCAGCACCTCGTCCTGGTTAGTTCCTTTAAACTCCCATGCAGCTACGTAAGAGAACTCATCGTCATTCCGCAGGGCTTCACCCTCTTCCGTCTGGTATTCTTCACGGAAGTGGCCGCCGCAGCTTTCTTCGCGGTGGAGGGCATCGACGATCATGAGTTCGCCAAGTTCAAGGAAGTCAGCTACGCGGCTGGCTTTTTCAAGGCTCATGTTCAGTTCATCGCTGCTGCCGCCAACATTTACATCTTTCCAGAACTCCTCGCGCAGGGCACGAACCATGCCGCGGGCTTTCTTTAGACCTTCAGCGTTCCGTGACATGCCGCAGTATTCCCACATAATGTGGCCCAGCTCGCGGTGGAAATCATCCACCGTGCGCTTACCTTTTATGCTCAGGAGCTTGCTGATCATGTCGCGAATGCCTTTTTCAGCCTCCTCAAAAGCAGGGTGGTTAATGTCGGTTTTGGTATTGGGTTTACCGGCAATGTAGTCACCTAAGGTGTAAGGGATAACAAAGTAACCGTCGGCAAGCCCCTGCATCAGGGCACTGGCTCCAAGGCGGTTGGCGCCGTGGTCGGAGAAGTTGGCTTCGCCCAGTGCATAAAGCCCGGGGATGTTGGTCATCAGGTTGTAATCTACCCAGAGGCCACCCATGGTATAATGTACCGCAGGGTAAATCATCATGGGCACTTCATAAGGGTTGGCCCCAGTAATCTTCTCATACATTTCGAAGAGGTTACCGTAACGCGCTTCAATCGTATCGCGTCCGTCGCGCTTAATGGCATCGGCAAAGTCGAGGTAAACCGCAAGCCCGGTAGGGGCCACGCCACGACCTTCATCGCATACATATTTGGCATTTCGTGAAGCCACGTCGCGCGGAACCAGGTTGCCGAAAGAAGGATATCTTCTTTCCAGGTAATAGTCCCTGTCTTCTTCTTTAATATCCAGGGCAGTAATTTCTCCTTTACGAATTCTTTCGGCCAGTTCCTTTGTTTTAGGAACCCAAACACGGCCATCATTCCGGAGCGATTCCGACATCAGCGTAAGCTTCGACTGGTACGAACCGGAAACAGGGATACAGGTGGGGTGAATTTGTGTATAGCAGGGGTTGGCCATAAGCGCGCCACGACGGTGTGCTCTCCAGGCGGCAGTTGCATTCGAGCCCATGGCATTGGTCGATAAGTAGAATACGTTGCCATAACCACCTGAAGCCAGAATTACCGCATGGGCTCCGTGACGTTCGATTTTACCGGTAATCAGGTTACGGGTAATAATGCCACGTGCCTCGCCGTCAATCATTACCAGGTCCAGCATTTCGGAGCGGGTATACAGTTTTACCTTTCCGTTGGTTACCTGGCGGCTCAGGGCCTGGTAGGCACCAATCAGGAGCTGCTGCCCTGTTTGACCCTTCGCATAAAAGGTACGCGATACCTGTGCACCACCAAAAGAACGGTTGTCGAGCAGACCGCCATATTCGCGTGCAAATGGAACGCCTTGAGCAACACACTGGTCAATGATATTAACACTAACTTCGGCCAGACGGTAAACGTTGCCTTCGCGGCTGCGGTAGTCGCCTCCTTTAATGGTATCGTAAAACAGGCGGTATACAGAGTCGCCATCGTTCTGGTAATTTTTGGCGGCATTAATACCTCCCTGAGCGGCAATAGAGTGCGCACGGCGGGGACTGTCGTGGAAGCAGAATGCTTTTACGTTATAGCCTAGTTCGGCAAGAGAGGCAGCTGCAGAAGCACCGGCAAGACCGGTTCCAACCACAATTATCTCATACTTTCTTTTATTGGCAGGGTTTACCAGCTTAACATTGAACTTGTGTTTTGTCCATTTTTCCGCTAGTGGCCCTTCAGGTATTTTCGAATCTAATTTCATCGTTTCTGTCGTTTAAAGGGTAAGACTACCTGGTAATGATATAGATATAAACGGGCATAATGGCAAAAAGCAGCGGTACAATAATCGCAAATGCCAGTCCTACCTTTTCAATAATCGGGGTGTATTTTTTGTGGCGCCAGCCCAGCGTCTGGAAGGCGCTGCGGAAGCCATGAGCCAGGTGCAGCGCCAGGAAGATCATCATTACCACATACAAAATTACATACCAAAGGTTAGAAAAGGAGAAGAGCACAACCGAGTAAAGGTCGCGTAAGGTGCCTTCGGATTCATAGGTTACCAGCGGAACTTCGCCCACCTTCATCTTATACCAGAAGTTGCCCAGGTGTATAACCAGGAAAACAGCAATGAGTGTTCCCAGCAGGCCCATGTTACGAGACGACCAGGTGCTGTTGGCAGAAGGGTGCGCCTCGGCATATCCTACAGGGCGAGCCTTTTTGTTGTGGATAGTAAGAATGATGGTAACAATAATATGGGTTAATATACTGATATAGGTAAGCCAGCGCACCACCTGTACCAGCTGATTGGTGGTCATGAACTGGGTATACTCATTGAAGGCCTGACCGCCATCATCTTTAAATAATAAAAAATTACCGGAAACGTGACCGATCAGGAAAATGATCAGGAACAAGCCCGATGCGGCAACCAGTAACTTTCTGCCTATCGTGCTCGAAAACGTTTGTGTGATCCAACTCATTCTTTAGATATAATTTAAGGGTACCTATTTTTTTAGCTTGCCAAAGGTACATTAGCAGGCGGTAGCAAACAATTCCCCCAAATTAATTTTAATCCATTCTAAATTATTCCTGCTAAAATTTTGTATATTATCCATAGCTAAGCAAATGTTTTGTCCGGGTGGCCTGCTACCATGGCTGTTTATTCAATTGCCTTAGGGTAAACTTCGATTTTTGTAGCGTTACTACCTTTGTTTTTCCTATATATCTGAAGGTCAATGAGATATATTTCAAGATAAAGAGATGCCTGCCCGGATTCAATTTGTAAAAAAAGATGTTGCACCGATAATTTTCACAATAAAATTAAGTTTTATACAAGGAAAGCCTGAAATTCAGGCCCGGCAATCTAACACAAACCTTTTGGTTTGGTTTTATATTATATTAGATACAACTCATTTAGCCTTTAACCACCAGGCAATGGCAAATACTTTTTATAAACTCTTTAGCCTGTTTATGCTGCTTTTTCTGGGCTTTACAGCACAACTGCAGGCAACCCATATCAGGGCAGGGGAAATTACCGCGCGTAGAATCGACCCCCAACGGCCTGTCTACGAAATTACAGTTACCGGCTATGCCGATACGGATTCTCCCGTTCTGTTTGGTAGTAATGGTATCCTCGATTATGGAGATGGTACCTCCGAGCAAATAACCAATGATGGTGAAACCGGCTGGATTCCCCGTGAGCGTGTCAGTGACGGCACATGGAAATACACCCTTACCCGCACGCATACCTTCCCAGGGCAGGGGACCTATAAAATTTCTTTTCGGGAGCTTTACCGGAATGAAGGAATCCTGAATATGGATAATTCGGTAAATATGCCTTTTTATATCGAAACCGTAATGGTAATCGATGGCTTTCTGGGAGTAAATAATACGCCACAGTTGCTGGTGCCACCCGTAGATAATGCGGCAGTTGGCAAGCTTTATATCCATAACCCAGGTGCTTACGATGTGGATGGCGACAGCCTTTCGTACCGACTGGTTGCCAGTAAGCAGGACAATAATGTGCCGGTAGCCAACTTCCGCTTTCCGGATGAAACCTTTCCTGAAGGCGATCCCCGTAATGGTACCAGTCTCGATGGCGGCGAATCCATCTTAACACTCGACCCGCTAACCGGGGATTTGGTGTGGAATACCCCGGGCACTAAAGGCGAGTATAATGTGGCCTTTCTTATTGAGGAGTGGCGAAAGATAAACGGGGAGTTTTATTTCCTTGGTTATGTAACCCGCGATATGCAGATTATCGTGGAAGAAACAGAAAACGAGCCCCCGGTGCTGGAAATACCTAAAGATACCTGTATTGTGGCTGGTACTTTGCTGGAAGCCACCATTTTTGCCGATGATCCGGATGGCGATCAGGTTAAAATAGAATCCTATGGTGGGGTGTATGCCCTGGGAGCAACCTATAGCCCCGATGATGCCTCGGCCCAGGACGTGCCGGCGCAGGTAAAATTCAGCTGGCAAACAAGCTGCGAAGATGTGCAGGAGCGGCCTTATACCGTTCAGTTTAAAGCTACCGACCTTCGTGGCGGAGGCGTTTCCCTTACCGACCTGGAAACCTGGAATGTTACCGTAATTGCCCCCGCCCCGGAAATCAGCAGTGTTAATGCCGTCGATAGTCGTACGGCTGATGTAAATGTAAATGCCGATGAATACCTTTGCGGCAATGAAGCCAGCCAGATTCAGGTCTGGCGCCGTGTTGATAACGGAGAAATAAGCGAAGATGACTGCCAGACCGGTATGCCTGCCGGTAGCGGTTATGAATTAGTAGGCACCCGCGGTATTACGGACTTTCCCTTCCGGGATACAAATAACGGACAGGGCCTTACGCCTGGTGCAACTTACTGCTATAGAATTGTAGCCGTATTCCCTCAGCCTGCCGGAGGAGAAAGTAAAGTTTCGGAAGAGGTTTGTGTAACCATGCCTGCCTCTGTGCCTTTGCTTACAAATGTAAGTGTACTGGAAACAGCTGAAGAGGAAGGAGAGGTATTAGTCCGCTGGGTACCGCCTCTGGAAGTCGATTCCAGTCGCTTCCAGCCTCCCTATACTTATGATGTTTATCGTGCACAGGGCTTTACCGGCGGTGCTTATGAGCTGATACTGGAGGATGTAAGCGATACTTCTTTTGTGGATAGCGGTCTGAACACGGAAGATGAAGTGTATAATTACTACGTGATGTTCCGTGCACAGGGACAGGAAGTGGATAGCTCCGCCTCTGCCTCAACTGTACGCCTTTCTACTCAGGCACAGGTAGGAGGGATTGGCCTTATCTGGGAAGCGGCAGTTCCATGGAGCAACCAGGTGCGGGAAGCTCCCTGGCATTATATCTACCGCAATAGAATACCGGGAGAGGCTGAAGATGCTTTTGTGCTGATAGATAGTGTAAATGTATTGAATGAGAAGCTTGAGTATTTCGATGACGGTAGAGCGACCGGCGAAGTGCAACTGGCCGATACTATTGAATACTGCTATTTTGTTACCACCAGCGGTAGCTATGGTAATCCGGCTATTGCTTCACCACTATATAATAACTCGCAGAAAATTTGTGCCCAGCCAAACGATAGTATTCCACCCTGTACTCCACTCACTTTCGAGCTCGAGAACGTATTGAGCTGTGAGGAGTTTATCCGGCAGGCTGAATGTGGGCAGGAATTTTTCGAAAATCGCCTGGTGTGGACGGTTTCTTCGGAAGAGAACTGCCAGGATGATATCGACTACTGGGAAGTGTATTTCTCTGCCACCGGCGAAGAAGGAACCTTTGAAGTAGTAGGTACTCCATCAGTTAACCGATTTGTACACGATGAATTGCGGTCGCTTGCGGGCTTCTACTATATTGTTGCGGTAGACCGCTCCGGAAACAGAAGTGAGCCGAGCAACCTGGTGCAGAACGACAACTGCCCGAATTACTGGCTGCCAAACGTCTTTACTCCGAACGGCGACCGCTTTAACCAGACCTATGGTCCACCCCTTAATGCAGAGGATCCGGCGCGTTGCCCGCGCTTTGTGGAGGCGGTAAACTTTGTGGTGTTTAACCGCTGGGGTAAAGAAGTGTACAGTTATAATACCAGGGAAGAAGACGGTCAGGAGCGTTCCATCTACATAAACTGGGATGGACGGGCTAACAATGGAGAAGAACTTGCGCCCGGAGTGTACTATTATGTGGCAGAGGTAAGTTTTAATGTGCTCGACCCCGCAAAGAAAGAGCAGACTTTAAAAGGCTGGATTGAAATTATTGAAGACGGAGAAGATTTAACAGTTGGAGAAAACGGAATCAGGTAACAGTAAAAATGTGTTAGCAAAAGCTTCCGGACGCGACGTTGTATTGTTCGATGGCGTTTGCAACCTCTGTAATGGGGCAGTCGATTTTATCCTGGATCGCGATCCCAAAGGGCAGCTTGCTTTTGCTTCTCTGCAGTCAGCAGCTGGCCAGGAATTGTTGGCGTACTACAATCTTTCTACCGAAAACATTGAAAGCGTAGTGCTGTTAAAAGACGGGAAAGTGTATCAGAAAAGTACCGCTGCACTTGAAATTGCTGGTCGCTTAAAGGGTGCATGGCCCCTGCTGAAGGTGTTTAAAATAGTGCCCCGGCCGCTTCGCGATGCAGCCTATAACTTCATTGGCAGCAATCGTTATCGCTTCTTCGGGAAGCGGGAACAATGCCGCATGCCTACCCCCGAAATCCGTAACCGCTTTTTAGAAGGTTTGTAATTTTCAGGATTTCCTTATTACTTCGGACTACAAACCAATAAAAATTGTATGAAAGCATATATTTTCCCCGGCCAGGGATCGCAGTTTCCTGGTATGGGCAAAGATTTGTACGAGCAGTCGGAAGAGGCGAAAAAATTATTCGAGAAAGCGAATGAAGTACTTGGCTTCAATATAGCCGATATTATGTTCAATGGTTCGGCCGACGACCTGAAGCAAACCAAAGTTACTCAGCCAGCTATTTTTATTCATTCTGTTATCCTGGCAAAGCTGGCAAATATAAAGCCCGATATGGTGGCCGGCCACTCCCTTGGTGAATTTTCCTCTTTGGTGGCCAATGGTGTGCTTAGCTTCGAAGATGGCCTTCGCCTGGTTTCTAAAAGAGCCCTTGCCATGCAGGCCGCCTGTGAGGCAAACCCCTCTGCCATGGCCGCAGTTTTAGGACTGGACGATGCTGTAGTGGAAGAGGCCTGTAAAGAAGTGACGGACGAGGTGGTGGTGCCAGCCAACTTTAACTGTCCCGGTCAGCTTGTTATTTCCGGCTCCAACGAAGGAGTGGCGCAGGCAGGTGAGATATTAAAAGCTAAAGGGGCCAAGCGGGTGTTGCCATTGCCGGTTGGTGGAGCATTCCACTCTCCGCTCATGGAGCCTGCACGGGAGGAGCTGAAAGATGCCATTATGCAGACACAGTTCAGCCAGCCTTCCTGCCCTGTGTACCAGAATTTTAATGCAGAGCCTTCTTCCGATGTTGAGCAAATTAAGCAGAACCTGATAGCCCAGCTCACCGCTCCCGTTCGCTGGACCCAGAGTGTGCAGCGGATGCTGGCCGATGGCGCCACCGAATTTGTGGAGTGTGGGCCCGGCAAGGTACTCCAGGGACTGGTGAAGAAGATTGATAAAGAAGCCAGCGTTAGTAGTGTAGAGGTTTAATAGGTCTGGCTTATTTATCTTTCCGGGTTTGTATAGCCGGAAGTTTGAAATTTTAGTTCAGAATAAAACACCTCCTGCTGTAGGCATTCTACAACAGGAGGTGTTTTTTTTCCGGGAAGGCATTCATTCAATTCTTACTTTTTTGTATTCTTTTCCTGATCAGGCTTCTTTACCTGTTCATTCAGGATACGGTTTTTCTCCCGCTGGCGGTCTGTTCCAATATCTCCTGCACTTGGGCGGGCTTCTCCACCACTGGTCGTGTAATTGGAGCGCTGATCTCCACCATCACTCCCGTGGCTGGTTTTGCTGCTAAGGCTTCCTTTATCCACATCAGCAGGGTTGCCTTTATTGCTGAGCTTGTGCTGTAGCCCTGCATTGTCTTTCTGTTGATTCTGATTTTCTGCGGTTTCTTTTTTATTGTTATCTGCCATAATCTTCAATTTTAGGTTCATTACTGTGTAAGTATACGGGCGAAAACAGAAATGGATATTAGGGGGTGAAATGCGAATTGTCGGTAAAAGAGAAGGGGGCAGGATCCAAACAGAAAAAGAAAGAGGAGTAGTGGGCTGAGAGAAGTAGAATTTATACTTCAGATTAAATTTACGGCATTTCAGCAAACAAGAAGGGGGCCTGGGAAGTCATTTACTATGTTACGGTTTTTAAATTTATTCTCTGCCCTTGATATTATCGAACAGGCAGAGGTCAGGTGTAACCAATCAGGAACGATAAGAAGGAACCTCAACAATTTTAACAAAGAATATTAATGAAGAAAAGAAGTTCTAACGGCTGGAAAATTGCGGCCGGCGCCACTGCCATTGGGGGAGTAGCCGCTCTGATAGCTGCCTATAAAAAAAGTGAAACCCCGCTGAAAACAGTTTCAAATGTTGATTTAAAACGCTATGGCGGTAAGTGGTACGAAATTGCATCCATGCCCGAGTCTTTTGAAAAAGGCTGTGCCTGCACCACGGCCGAATACCGGCTTAATCCGGAAGGGTATGTGGATGTACTGAACAGCTGCCTGAAAGATGGGCGGGAAAAGGAAGCATGGGGGAAAGCTTATCCGGTGGAAGGTAGTGGAAATGCCAAGCTGGAGGTTGAGTTCTTCTGGCCCTTCAAAGGAAAGTACTGGATAATGGAGCTGGACGAGGACTATCAATATGCACTAGTGGGCCACCCTAACCGTAAGCATCTCTGGATCCTGTCGCGCTACCCGGAGATGGATGAGGATGTATATGTGGAATACCTGCAGAAAGCCCGTCGGCAGGGGTTTGATATTAGTAAGCTCGAACTTACAGAGCAGTTCTGCCAATAAAATAAAAATAAATAAACAAATGGGGAATAGCCTCTATCTGCTGCTAAGCGGGTGGAGGCTATTATTTTTTACAGCACATACATTCAGGCAAAAGGCGGCTCCTCTTCCTAAAGTTCGGTAATTATTAATTTATGCTCAGTAGCAGTTGTTTCTTGAGTGGGAGTATGTTACTTATTTGTAGTTTGTTATTGCCTGTCAGTGAGTTACGGTAATACCTTCTGTTTTTGTTTTGTCTGCTTCTGATGTCGTATGGCAGGCAACAAAGTGGAGTATGTTTTGTTTTTAGTTTGATTTTAATTTAAAGAATACATTCCTATCTTTGCCCCTCGGTTCAGGAAGAGTGCCTGTTGGCCGGTTCATATCCTTCGATCTAAAACAGCAATTCCTGTTGTAACTAAAAGCTTTTAGTTTTTCCCTTATGTTATTAAACCAATTCGAGAAATCAGGAAACTGGCTCTTCCGCTACAGGAGCTATCTGCCCGTTGTGCTGTTTCCTTTTGCAGCCCTTGTTGTCCTGTTCGGGGATGTTGATTTCAGCTCAAGTGAGGGCATCGGTTATGCTGTTTTCTGCTTTTTAGTGTCCATAGCAGGGCTGGCCGTAAGAGCTTATACCGTAGGGCACACCCCAAAAGGAACCTCCGGCCGTAACACTGCCGAAGGGCAGGTTGCTGAAACGCTCAATACTACCGGCATTTATTCGGCCATGCGGCACCCCTTGTACCTAGGAAATTACCTGATGTGGATGGGACCGATATTGTATGTAGGCAGCACCTGGTTTGCCGTTGTATGCAGCCTCATGTTCTGGCTGTATTACGAGCGGATTATGTTTGCAGAAGAAGCGTTTCTCTATAGTAAATACAGGGAGAAGTATAAAGAATGGGCGAACAGAACACCGGCCTTTATTCCTTCTTTTAAACGCTGGCAAAAAAGTAATCTCGATTTTTCATTCCGCAACGTGTTAAAGAGAGAGTACAATGGCTTGTTTTATACCGCACTGTCTTTCGTTTTTGTGGATGTTCTGCGGAATTATATGCTTACCGGCGGGTTTTATGTGCTGGAATTCTGGAAGATAGTTTTCGTTGCATGCCTCCTGCTACTCATCGTTCTGAAAACCCTTAAAAGAGGCACCCGTGTGCTCGACGTAGAAGGGAGATAAATAGAATCTCAAGCGATGAAAATATTGAAAAAGCTCTCCGGAGCTTTTTTTATTTCCTATGCCTGATACACTCTTACTTCCAGTGGGTCGGGGCATACATCCAGTAGTTCCTGTTGCGTTTTGCCAAGTAGCGGGTGGACCAAAAGCGGAACCAGCTCACAAAGTGGTACCAGGGTAAAGCGCCGCTCTTGTATGTGTGGGTGCGGAATATGGAGCGAGGGCTCTTTCACAACGCGGTCGGCATAGTATAAAATATCTATATCAATTAATCTTTCGCCCCACTTCTCATTACGTTTTCGGCCCATTTGTTGCTCTGTCTCCAGCAGGCATTGCAGGAGGCTTAAAGGTGCCAGTTCGGTTTTTATTTCCACCACCTGGTTGAGGAACGAAGGCTGAGACTCCAGGCCCCAGGCGGCGGTTTCGTATAGCTCCGATTGGGCTACTACTTTAATCGCCGCCTGCTCCAAGGCATCAATGGCTCGAAGGAGGTTCGCCGCTCTGTCCCCTAAATTTGAGCCTAAGAGTAAATATATCCCGTTTGTCATGTAAACTCTTTTATTATTTACAGCGAATCTATAATTTAGATACCGGTTTAAAAACAGAAAATAAAATTATGCTAAAGTTTTTTAAAGGAGTACTGGCTACCATTGTCGGACTTTTCATCTTTTCTCTATTGTTTATTCTGCTGGGTGTAGCGATCATTTCAGCGGCATCATCAGCGGAGGAAGAGGTGGAAGTGGCCGAAAATTCGGTGCTGCATTTAGAATTAAATAAACCTATTGTAGAAAGGGAAACAGGTTTCCCTGTTAATCCTTTTGAAGTGCTTTCGGGTGGAGAAGGAGGCGTAATAGGACTGGTTGAAGTGTTGGAAGCAATCAATTATGCGAGGGAAGATGAAAAGATAAAGGGAATTTACCTGGAGGCGCAAAATGTGCAGGCAGGCTTTGCCACCCTTAAAGAAATCCGTGATGCCCTGGAAGATTTTAAGAGCAGCGGAAAGTGGATTCTGGCCTATAACGAACTTTATACAGAAAAAGATTATTACCTGGCCTCTGTAGCCAATGAGGTGTACCTGAACCCTGCCGGAGCTTTAGAGCTGAATGGACTGGTGCAGGAAGTTATGTTCCTGAAAGGAGCCCTGAACAAACTTGGTGTTGAGCCGCAGGTGTTTCGTGTAGGGGAATTTAAAAGCGCCATTGAGCCTTTTACCCGAACCGATATGAGTGAGGCCAGCCGCCTCCAAACCAATGCCTTTCTTAATAATATCTACAGTGTTTTTCTGCTCGATGTTGCCCGCGACCGAGGAATAGAAGCAGATGAGCTGGAACGTATATCTGACGAAATGCTGGTGCGCGACCCGGAAGATGCACTGGAGCTGGAAATAGTAGACCAGCTGGGGTATTATGATGAGGTATTGGCGGCCATGCGCCTGAAGCTGGAAATGGAGGATGAAGAAGAGGAAATTAACCTGGTAAAATACGCCAAGTACCAGAAGTCGGTAAAAGACGAAGAGGTATCATCAGACCGAATTGCCGTAATTGTAGCCACGGGCCCAATTGTAAGTGGTGAGGGCGACAATGAGAGCATTGGCTCCGATAAATTTGCCAAAGCCATTCGCGATGCCCGCAAAAACGAGCGGGTAAAAGCCATCGTCCTTCGAATTAACTCACCCGGAGGAAGCGCTCTGGCCAGTGATGTTATCTGGCGTGAGGTGGTGCTGACCAAAGGAGTGAAGCCTATTATTGCCTCCATGTCCGATGTAGCAGCATCGGGTGGGTATTATATGGCTATGGCCTGTGATACCATTGTAGCCCAGCCCAATACCATTACCGGCTCTATCGGTATATTCGGGGTAATCTTTAATATGCAAACCCTGCTGAATGATAAGCTGGGTATTACAACCGATGTGGTGGAAACAGGAGAATTGTCGAACCTTTATAAGGTAACGGCACCTTTAAGTGAGTTTGAAGCCGCCATTATTCAAAACTCAGTGGAAGATGGTTACGAGACATTTACCCGTAAGGCAGCCGAAGGAAGAGATATGCCGCTGGAAGTTCTGTTAGAAGTGGCATCCGGCAGGGTATGGTCTGGTATAGAGGCCAAAGACCGTGGACTGGTCGATGTGCTCGGGAGCTTTGAAGATGCTGTCCAGATTGCTGCTGTAAAAGCAGGTCTGGAGGAAGATGACTATCGTCTGCGGTTTTACCCTGAAAAGAAAACCATTATGGAAGAGCTGCTGGAAGGCCTGAATGAAAGTGTGGAAGCTAAAATAATGGAATCCCGCCTGGGAGAGCTTTATCCTTTTGTAAAGGAAATTCAGGAGCTGAAGAAGTATAGTGGAATTCAGGCTCGACTGCCTTATGAGCTGGTGATTGAATAAGCGTTAAATGTCTCGTCCTAGAATAGCGATACAGGTTTTTACAATAATAAATAATTAAATATT
>NZ_ANNU01000019.1 GCF_000346615.1 Nafulsella turpanensis ZLM-10 | reverse complement strand
AGGAATGAAAGGCTAAAATGAGCTGAAAAATAAGCTGCTAATCAGTGGGTTGCGCAACAGCTACTGTGGTTGGTGCCTGTGCTTTTTACATTTCGTATATTATAATCTCTAATTCTTCAACCGTCCGAAATTGCTTGTCAGCTGTCAATAGAGGTAACTTATAATAAAATGCAGTAGCTGCTACAATAGAGTCAGGAAGCTTTAATTTTGATTTCCGTCTAAACTCAATGGTTAAATCCTTAATTTCAGGGCTTACGTCTACTATCAGGCAACTTTTTAGCAGTCCTTTGATAGTTTCTTCAGAATCTGTGGTAATCTTGGGGAAGGAAAGAAGTTCAAGTTCTGTAATAAATGAAATCACAAGGTCTTTATCCGAAATCATTTCTATTACATCCTGGTCTCCTTTTAAAAAATACAGCAGGATATTGGTGTCAACGAAAATCCTATTCCCACTCATCCCTCATTTGTCTTTGGTATTCTAATGGGTCAATGTCCGTTTTTAACTTACCAGCAAATTTCATAATATCCTTTTTAGGAGTTTTTGAAACCACTTCGTTTACCCTTCTTTTAATCTCCTCTTTAGGAGTCCCTTTTTTTATTATTGTTATCATGCTTATAGGTTCTTTTTTCAAGATAACAATTCTTTTCCCTTTTTGGTCTGCGTACTGTTCTTTTTTTTGCATAGGCACCAACTACCGGAAAATAACAAGTGCACTTGTTATTTTCCGGTAGTTGGTCGGTGTGGTCTTTGATTGGTAACATAAGCCTTTTATTCAGCTTCTGCAAGGAAAAGATATAAGCTACCTACCTTTAATGCTGTTTTTTCATTGTAGAGAGCCTAATGTGCTAAAAATAAAGTGCACCTGCTTTCCATCAAGTTACTAAATGAGAAGGGTAATCAAAAGTGGAAGTTGGAGTTAGCCTATGGTAACCGATTGTAAATGCTTGTACACGATTGTAATCGCTTAGCCGTACTCCCGCCCTGACCTTTGAACATAAAAAACCCTTACCGTAAGGGCAAGGGCTTCAGTAAATCCTAAAGGACAACTACTATTTTACTTCTTCCACCACCAGGTTATGGTTGGTATAGATGCAGATATCGGCAGCAATATGAAGCGCCTCCTCCACAATCTGTCGGGCGGTGAGCTTATCGCCGGCATGGCGCTTAAGAGCAATGGCGGCGGCATTGGCATACATACTGCCCGAGCCGATGGTGGCAATGCCCGTATCGGGCTCCAGCACATCGCCGGTACCGGAAATAATCAGGATCTCCTCCTTATCGGCCACAATCATCATGGCTTCCAGCTTCCGCAGAAAACGGTCGGTGCGCCAGTCTTTGGCCAGCTCAATGGCGGCCCGCTTCATATTCCCTCCATAGCTGTTGAGCTTCTCATCGAACTTCTCCAGCAGGTTGAAGGCATCGGCCGTGGAACCTGCAAAACCGGTTACAATCTTGCCATCCTGCAGCTTCCGAATCTTTTTTACATTGCTTTTGGCGACGGTATTGCCCATGGTGGCCTGTCCGTCGGCCCCTATCGCCACCTCACCATTGTGCAGTACAGCACAGACGGTGGTGGATCGTATTCTATTTGAGTCTTTCATATTAGTAGTGAGTATTGAGTAGTGGGTATTGAGAAAAAATAATTCGATAAAAAAAGAAAGAGAGGATGCTATGAGGGCTAAGCATCGGTGAGGTTAAATAAAAAATGAGTATTGGGTAGCAAGGTCTAATCTCACTACCCAATACTCAACACACTTTACTATATTAAAATTCTTACCGGATCTTCGAGCAGACCTTTGAGGGTTTGCAGGAAGGCGGCCCCTACGGCGCCATCTACGGCACGGTGGTCGCAGCTAAGGGTTACTTTCATAATATTACCCGGCACCAGCTGACCGTTTTTCACCACGGCAGTTTCCTTGATTCCTCCTACTGCCAGGATACAGGCATCCGGTGGATTAATAATAGCGGTAAACTCATCGATGCCGAACATGCCCAGGTTAGAAACGGTAAAGGTACTTCCTTCCCAGTCCTGTGGCTGCAGCTTCTTGGCCTTCGCTCTCTGGCCGAATTCTTTTACTTCGGCCGAAATATGGGCCAGGGATTTATTATCGGCAAAACGTACTACCGGTACCAGCAGCCCTTCCTCTACTGCCATGGCTACCCCAATATTAATATGCTGGTTCAAGCGCATGGTATCGCCTCTCCAGCTTACATTTACTTTCGGGTGCTGGCGCAGCGCAGCGGCTACGGCCTTAATCACCATATCGTTAAAGCTGATTTTTACCGGAGAAACTTCATTCATGCTCTTCCTGGCTTCTATCGCCTTATCCATGTTAATTTCCATGGTCAGGTAGAAGTGTGGAGCCGTGAATTTACTTTCAGCCAGGCGCTTGGCAATGGTTTTGCGCATTTGCGACACCTTCTGCTCTTCGTAGCGCTCTTCGCCTACCACCTGCGGCATGGTGTAGGTAGGGGCTCCAGCTTCTTTGGCTGGAACCTGTCCTGTAGCAGCTGCTCCCTGCTGTGGTTGTGCAGCCGGGGCAGCGGATGGTTTAAACTCCTCCACATCCTTCTTCACAATCCTTCCGTCAGGTCCTGAACCTTTTATCTGGCTGAGTTTATAGCCTTTTTCTTCCGCCATTTTACGGGCAAGCGGAGAGGCTTTTATGCGGCTATCGTCCTCCCCGGAGGCCGATGCTGTGGCAGCCCCATTGTCGGATGGCTTGGAAACGGTATCTCTTTTTTCGGCAGTAGTCGCTTTAGGAGACTCATCACTTGCAGAAGCATTCTCTCCATCGCCTGATGATTTTGCTGCATGCGCTTTCAGCAGCTTCTCATAGTCAGCTCCTTTTTCACCAATAACGGCAATAACGGCATCTACCGGTACGGCATCGCCTTCTTCCACACCAACATACAGGAGAGTTCCGTCTTCGTAGGCTTCAAGCTCCATGGTGGCTTTATCAGTTTCTACTTCGGCCAGAATATCGCCACTTTCCACCTTGTCGCCTACCTTTTTATGCCAGGCGGCAATGGTACCTTCCTGCATGGTATCGCTCATCTTAGGCATGGCGACAACCGTAGCCTTAATACCTGAAACATCTATATCTTCAGCTGCTTTAGCTTCTTCTTTCTTTGGTTCGGCCTTTTCTTCCGGCTGGCTGTCTCCGCCGCCGCCCTGGTCTTCATTTTCAATTTCTTTGAGCAGACCACTGATGTCCTCTCCTTCTTCTCCAATAATGGCAAGCACTCCGTTTACCGGTACGGCGTCCTTCTCCTGCACGCCAATGTGCAGCAGTACACCATCCTGGTACGACTCCAGCTCCATGGTGGCTTTATCGGTTTCTACCTCAGCCAGTATATCGCCACTTTCTACCTTATCGCCCACTTTTACCTGCCAGGAAGCGATCACACCTTCTTCCATGGTGTCGCTCATCTTAGGCATTCTTATTACTTCAGCCATATATATTCTATTCTTTTGCGTGCGTTGATATCACAAATTCGTTTCCGGACGTAAAATAAAGCTATTTTTGCTTATTAGCCAAAATACACCACCATTAATCGAGCCTTTGCCGACCTGCATTAAGTTTAATCTTTGGCCGGTGATTTTGTTTATTTAAAACATTCAGATTGTATTTTTGTGCCATCCGCAGCTTGCAAACGTTTGTAAGCTGCCCTACTTCTGAAGCGCCTTCTGCCATATGAACACTCCAGCTTACCAACCACCTTTTTACCAGTTCAACGGTCATCTGCAAACGATTATGCCCTCCCTCTTCCGAAAAGTGAAAAATGTGCATTATGAGCGGGAGCGCATCTATACCGCCGATGAGGATTTCCTGGACCTGGACTGGCTCCGGAAAGGTTCTTCCGATACACTCTTAATTGTTTCGCACGGCCTGGAAGGCGACAGCCACCGCTCCTATGTAAAAGGAATGGTTCGTGCATTTGCCCGGCGAGGCTGCCATGCCCTTGCCTGGAACTACCGGGGCTGCAGTGGCGAGCCCAACCTGCAGGAGCGCTTTTACCACAGCGGGGCCACGGAAGATCTGGAAGCGGTTGTTCAGCATGTGCGGCAGCTGGGGCAATATAAAAAGATTATCCTGAGTGGCTTTAGCCTGGGGGGCAACCTTACACTCAAATACCTGGGCGAACGGGGCAGCAATATAGCGCCTGAACTTTGGAAAGCAGCAGTCTTTTCTGTGCCCCTCGACCTTTCCGGCAGCTCTACCCAGATTAGCCAGCGGAGCAACTGGATATACAATAAGCGGTTCCTGAACCACCTCGGAAAGAAAATTAAAAGCAAGGCAGCAAAAATGCCGGGCCGTCTTGATGTTGGGGCACTCCGGGACATTAAAACCCTGCGCCAGTTCGACGATACCTATACGGCTCCCCTGCACGGCTTTATAAATGCCGAGGCTTACTATGCCCATTGCAGCGCCCTCCGGTACCTGGATAACATTCAGCTGCCTACCCTTATCCTGAATGCTAAAAACGACCCCTTTCTTTCGGACAGTTGCTACCCTGAGGCTTCGTTAAAGGAACATCCCTTTATTACTTTTGAAGCACCGGAAGAGGGTGGCCATGTGGGCTTTGCTCCTGCCCCGGGAGAAGAGCTATATTATTCAGAAAAGCAGGCGTTGGAATTTGTGCTGGGCTAAAAAACACGCTAAACCCATGACTGCTGAAGAGATTCCTCCTCTTTCCACACCCACTGGAGGTATACCTGCACTGCAGAAAGGTTTTTACATTTATAGATTTACTTCATCGCTTTTAAGCAAAGCGTCTTCAATTCCAGCAAGAACTTTTATACCTTTGTTGGAAACTGTAAGAAAGGCAAAACTATGTGCGGCAGATATACCCTGGTAAAAAAAGCAGATGAAGTAGCAAAACGTTTTAAAGTAGAGGTTCCCTCCCACTACAAACCCCGCTATAATGCAGCGCCCAGCCAGCTCCTGCCTGTTATTACTGCCGATGCGCCGGAGGGCCTTTCCTGGTTTTACTGGGGACTGATTCCTTCCTGGTCTAAAAACAAATCGATTAGCCAGAAACTGATTAACGCCAGGGCCGAAACGGTAGAGGAAAAAGCTTCTTTTCGGAATGCCCTGCAGCAGCGCCGCTGCCTGGTGCCTGCCGATGGCTTTTTTGAATGGAAGCCGGTAAGCAAAAAGGGCAAAATCCCTTACCGCATTACCCTTTTAAAGGAACAGCTGTTTGCCTTCGCCGGCTTGTGGGAAGAGTTCGAGGATGATGAAGGAGATATGGTCCATACCTTTACCATTCTTACGACCAAAGCCAACTCCACCCTTCAGAATATACATGAGCGCATGCCGGTTATTCTTTCTCCTGAGGCCGAAGCCTTATGGATGGATAAGAGTGCAGGGCCGGAAGATATACGCGAGCTGCTCCAGCCTTACCACCGCGACCAGACCCGCTTCTATACCGTGTCCTCGCTGGTGAATACGGCTACTACCGATGAGCCTTCGGTTATCGCCCCTGCCCCTGCCGCCGATCAGTTCGGAAATTATACGCTTTTTAATTGAGCGTATTCAGTACGGAATTATAACCTGGAACAAGAGAACCGGCATGGAGGAGCCAGAAGATTTCTCTACTTCGCCGGCCAACCACACTCCTTAAAAATCCTGCATCACTAACTGCTGCCCTGGTTTCTGGGATTAAATACTTACCACAACCCGGCAGGCACAGGCATTAATTATCCATTCCCTCTGCATGCAGCCCTTTTTCCTGGCTGCTCCTGCGCGTATGTGAAAAAGATTGCTAACTTTAGCCTGCTCTGCCTGTTTCTCCACCGACTTTCCCTCCTTTGGAAGGATGCACAGCAAACAAGCAGGCACCATTATCTATTTACTTTATAGTACAGGATAGCAAAATCATATATATGTATCATTCCAAAATTACCGGCATCGGACATTATGTGCCGGAGAATGTGATAACGAATGCCGATCTGGAAAAGCTGATGGATACCAGCGACGCCTGGATTACCGAACGCACAGGCATAAAAGAAAGACGCTTTTTTAATCCGGATAAGGATACCGTAGCCAGTATGTCGGCCCATGCCAGCCGAATGGCCATTGAGCGGGCAGGGCTGGAGGTAAAGGATATTGAATTTATAGTCCTGGCCACCATTACACCCGATTATTTCTTCCCCGGCTCGGGAGTACTGCTCCAGCGGGAGTTGGGACTGGAAGGAATAGGCGCACTGGACCTTCGCAATGCCTGCAGCGGCTTTATTTATGGCCTGTCGGTGGCCGACCAGTTTATTAAAACCGGCATGTATAAAAATGTGCTGGTGGTAGGCGCCGAAATACAGTCATCCCTCATGGAAATGAACAATCGCGGCCGCAATGTTTCTGTTATTTTTGGCGATGGAGCCGGTGCTGCTGTTTTGCAGGCCAGCAACGATAAAGGCAAAGGTATTTTAAGCACTCACCTGCATGCCGATGGCCGCTTTGCAGAAGAATTGTACGTGAAGGACCCGGGCAGCAGCCGCCACCCGGAGGAGCGGGTTAGTCCACAACTCATGGAAAGCCCTTCCATTCGCGCCCATATGAACGGAAACATGGTTTTTAAACATGCCGTGGTGCGCTTTCAGGAGGTAATACAGGAAGCCCTCGACGCCAATGGCTTCCAGAAGCAGGACATTGACCTGCTCGTGCCCCACCAGGCAAACCTGCGCATTAGCAATTACCTGCAGGAGCAGTTAGGGCTGGCAGACCAAAAGGTTTACAACAACATAATGCGCTATGGCAATACCACAGCGGCTTCCATTCCTATAGCCCTGAGCGAAGCATGGGCCGAAGGTTTGCTGAAAGAAGACCAGCTCATATGCCTGGCGGCTTTCGGCAGCGGCTTTACCTGGGCTTCTGCCCTTATCCGTTTCTGATTTCAGAAGCAGGAAGTACTTTATGTTAAAAACTTAAAAAATATTGAATGAAAACCGGTGATTATAACCCCAGCGTATTTGAAGTGAACCTGGCCTCTGCCATCCTGGAGTGCAAAGATGAAATTCAGAAAAAGCTTAAGGATAATATGAAAATCGTTGAAGTCTCTGGGATGCTGAAGCAGGATAACCCTATAGTAACCTTTCAGCTACTGGACGAGGACGGCGACCAGCACGAAGTGGTTGTTAAAGTAATTCAGCGCCCCGACCGGCATTAAATTCTCACCAGAGTAGCTGACCCTTTTACGGAATTAATAACCATATGAGCCCTTCTCCTCCCCTCATTTCTGCAAAAGCACTAAACTACCTGCACGATAAAGACTTTCTGCTTACCAAAAGAAAGACCATCCGGCAGCTGCAGCAGTGGCTGTCGGAAACACAACAGGCGCTCCTTACTGTTGCAAATAAGCATAAAAACGAGCTCCCACCACATGCCCTGCAGCGCTCGGCAAAAATTTCGAGAGGAGAAAATTACCATGGGCTTCCCTATCTGGTACTGGATTACCCGAGATTGTTGAGCAAAGAAGATGTTTTTTCTTTCCGCACCTTCTTCTGGTGGGGAAATTATTTCAGCTGTACGCTCCACCTACAGGGGCATTCTCTCCGCACCTTTCGCCCCACGCTAATTGAGAGCTTACCAGCCTCTTCTCTTCCCGATGATTTTGCATCAGTAAACGATACCCCCTGGGAGTATCACTTCCAGCCCGACAACTACCGGCCTCTGTCCTCCTTCAAGTCTAATGAGTTAGAGGAACTACTGGATAAAGATTTTTTTAAGATAAGCCGAAAGCTTCCGCTGGAGGAATACCAGCAGCTACCTTCTTTTGCCCGAAACTGCTTTCAGCAGTACCTTCGTTTACTGAAAATCGAAGCATAAAAAAACCTGCTGCATTTTACAGGCAGCAGGTTTCAGCGTTTTAAATTCTATGCTCTAAAAGAGAATTTCCCGATACTTGGCTAATGGCCACATGGAGTCATCGACCAGAAACTCCAGCTTATCAACATGATAACGAATCTGGCTGAAATACTGCTCCCGGATATCTTTATAATAAATGGCTTTTTCGCGGGTATTCTCGATTTTATTGGCAGCTTTTCGAGCTTCTATCATTCCTCTTACCAAGGTTTTAACCGTATTAAGGTGAGTACTGATTTCGGTAACAGTTTCATATGCCACTGAGCCTTCTAACTCCAGGCCTATATTTTTCATACCATTCAGGCCCTTTACCAGTTGGTGCTGGTACCGCAGCACAGCCGGTATAATATGGTTTTGCGATAGGTCACCAATAATCCTGGACTCTATCTGCACTCGCATAATATAGTTCTCCAGCCTGATTTCCTGGCGCGCCTCCAACTCTACTTCTGTAAACAGCTTGTTATCTACAAAAAGCTTTTTGGCCTTATCAGTCAGGTATTCATCCAGGGCTTCCGGCGTATTTTTAATATTTGTAAGCCCGCGACGCTCTGCCTCGGCAATCCACTCATCGCTGTAGCCATTGCCTTCGAAACGAATATCTTTGGATTCCTTGATATAACGGCGGAGCACTTTTATCACCGCCATCTCCTTCTTTTCCCCTTTGCTGGTCAGCTTGTCCACATCTGCCTTAAAACGTAGCAGCTGCTGCCCTACGATGGCATTGAGCACAATCATGGCCGAGGCACTATTGGCCGAAGAGCCTACAGCCCTGAACTCAAACTTATTGCCGGTAAAAGCAAAAGGCGAGGTACGATTACGGTCGGTGTTGTCGAGCAGAATAGGCGGAATTTTATTGATACCCAGCTTCATATACATATTATCGCCCTTCTCGATTTCAATGGTAGAGTTTTTCTCCAGCTCGTTCAGCACTTTTGTCATTTGCGAACCTATAAAGGCCGATACAATCGCAGGCGGCGCCTCATTAGCTCCCAGGCGAAAGTCGTTACTTTCCGAAGCGATGGAAGCCCGCAGCAGCCCGTTATACTCATGTACCGCTTTAATGGTATTAACAAAGAAAGTCAGGAACTGCAGGTTTTCTTTCGCCTTGCTGCTTGGCGCCAGCAGGTTTTTACCGGTACTGGTTATCAGCGACCAGTTATTATGCTTTCCGCTGCCATTTACATTGGCAAAAGGCTTTTCGTGTAGCAGTACTTTAAAATTATGCCGCTCGGCTACCTTATCCATCAGGTCCATTAACAACTGGTTATGGTCTACTGCCAGGTTGGCTTCCTCGAACATGGGAGCCAGCTCAAACTGCCGTGGCGCTACTTCATTATGGCGGGTACGAATCGGAATCCCCAGCTTGTGCGCCTCCATCTCCAGTTCCACCATATAATTATGCACCCGTGTGGGAATGGAACCGAAATAGTGATCATCCAGCTGCTGCCCTTTTGCCGGTGCATGGCCAAATACGGTACGTCCTGCCATTACCAGGTCGGGGCGCGACTGGTAAATAGCGCGATCGATCAGGAAGTACTCCTGCTCAATTCCAAGACTTGCTTTTACCTGGGTCACATTCTTATCGAACAGCTCCTGGCACACCAAAGTGGCCGCTTTATCGATAAAAGCCAAAGTTTTAAGTAAAGGGGTTTTATAGTCAAGTGCCTCGCTGGTGTAAGACACAAAAACGGTAGGAATACAAAGTGTTTTTGCACTCCCGTTCTCCATTAAAAAAGCCGGGGAGGTTGGATCCCAGGCGGTATATCCACGAGCTTCGAAGGTATTACGAATACCTCCACTCGGGAATGAAGAGGCATCGGGCTCCTGCTGAACCAGGGCCGAACCTTTAAACTTTTCTATGCCACGTCCGTCGGAACCCGGCTCAAAAAAGGAATCGTGCTTTTCGGCGGTCGCACCCGTGAGTGGCTGAAACCAGTGGGTGTAGTGGGTAGCCCCTTTATCGATAGCCCATGAACGCATGGCAGATGCTACGGCTTCAGCAACATGGGGCTCCATCCGGCTTCCTTTTTCAATGGTCTTCATCAGCTGCTCATAAATATCAGCCGAAAGGGTCGAACGCATCATTTCTTTATCAAATACGTTCTGTCCATAGTACTCCGAAATTTTTGAAGAGATGGTGTTTACCGGAACCGGTTCATGGCTCAGTGCCTTTTCCAGGGCTTTAAATCTGAAATTCATATTTTCTTCGTGAGGTGTGCTTTAAATTTAAGGTATAAAAATAGTATTTATTACCTCATTAAAAAATATAAGTTTCATTTCAAACCTACTTTATAAAATCAATCACCTTTTTACTGAAATCAGGTTAAATTTTAAACCCATTCCAAAACCATGATGCACGCTTCCAGTAACAGCAGAAGTTGTCTTTACTGTTCTTGCTTTTTAACCACTGGAAAGAAAGTGATATGAGCATAAAGAAGAGAGGCCTTTTTATGGCGGCTTATTTTATTTTCTGGTTAAGTTATTTTTTCTTTATCAGGGCGGTTTTTCTACTCTACCACCAGGAGCTTTCAACCCAGTTGCACTGGCAAACGATAATTTTTACCTTTTTAAATGGTCTCCGGCTCGACCTTTCCGTAACTGCAGGTATATGCCTCATTCCTTTTTTACTGATAAGTATTTCTGCAGCTTCCGGAGCAAAAAGCTGGATCAGCAGCTTCCTTAACTATTATACCTGCTTCCTTATTTTTCTCGTTACCCTCCTCTGCACTTCCGATCTGGAACTTTTCCGCATATGGGGTTTTCGCCTCGACGCCAGTCCACTCCTGTACCTGAATACTCCGCAGGAGATGATGGTTTCCGTTGGCTCCTCTCCCCTCTGGCTGCTCATTTTACTTAATGTGCTCATTAACCTCTTTTTTAGCCAGGCTTACCGCCAGCTGCTGCATCCACTAACCACCCATTTTACACGGCAAAGTTTTCGCCTGTTACCGGTATACCTGTCATTTACTGCGCTGCTGTTTATTCTCCTGCCAGCCCGCAGGATTAATGCTTACTTTTCGGACCAGCACTTTGCCAACCAGGCGGCCATTAATGTCCCCTGGAATTTCGTTTACTCTATTGCCCAAACGACAAATCCAGAAATCAATCCCTATCGCTACCTGCCCTCTGCTACTGCCAGCAAACTTGTAAAAGAACTATATCCTGCTAATCCGGCACCTCCGCAACAGCTGGTTCGGGGAGGCAAACCTAATATTGTACTGATTATTTGGGAAAGTCTTACTGCCAAGGCTGTCGGTAGTCTGGGTGGCATAAAAGAGGTGACGCCCCATTTTAATGCCTTATCTGCCGAAGGGCTACTGTTTTCAAACTTTTATGCCAGTGGAGATCGGAGCGACAAAGGCCTGGTGGCTATTTTAAGCGGGAGACCTGCCCTGCCAACTCTAAGCCTGCTGAGTAAGCCTGAGCAAACCAGCTCCCTCCCCCACCTAAGCCAGTCGCTCAAAAATGCCGGCTACCATACCGCCTTTTACTATGGCGGAGACCTTGATTTTGCCAGCCTCCGGTCCTACCTTAACCATGGCGGCTTTGAGCAGCAGGTAAGCGCCAAAGATTTTAAGCAGGATGAGCTGAACAGCCCCTGGGGAGCCCACGATGAGGTGGTGCTACAGCGCCTTTTTAATGATATTGAAGAGGATGCGAAAGAATCAGCACCTTTCTTTAAGGTCTTTTTTACCCTTAGCAGCCACGAGCCTTTCGACTTCCCTGGCAAGGGCATTTATAAAAACTCCGGCACTACTGCCCGGTTTCTCAATTCCCTCCACTATACCGATGGCGCCATCGGCCAGTTCGTGGAGCAGGCCAAAACGAAAGGATGGTATGAAAATACGCTCTTTATCATCCTTGCCGACCATGGCCATACCTATCCCGGTCGCAGCCCTGTATACAGCAAAGAAAAATTTCACATTCCCATGCTCTGGTTCGGAGGCGCCCTTCAATCGCCGCCTGCGGTTATCGGCAGCACTGCCTCCCAAACTGACCTGGCAGCCACCCTTCTCAGGCAACTAAATATACCTGCAAAGGAGTACCGCTGGAGCAGAGATATATTCAGTCCCGGCAACCCTGCCTTTGCCCCTTGTTTTTTTAAAGAAGGAGTGGGCCTGCTCACCGACAGCAGCTACCTTTCCTTCGACCATGTGGGCAGGCAAATGATTGAACAGGAGGGAGATGGACACAAAGCACAACTGGATTATGCAAAAGCATACCTGCAGCAAAGTTTTGGCGACTATCTGAATAATTAAGTACCTTTGCTGCTAAGATGAGGAAAGTAGCTTTTTATACATTAGGTTGTAAATTAAATTTCTCGGAAACCTCTTCCATTTCACGCCTTTTCGAACAGAAAGGCTATAAAAAAGTGGAGTTTGAAGAGCAACCGGATATTTATATTATCAACACCTGCTCCGTTACCGATAATGCGGATAAAAAGTGCCGCAAGATTGTACGGGAGGCCCAAAAAATTAATCCTGATGCTTTTGTTGCCATCATTGGCTGCTATGCACAGCTCAAGCCAACGGAAATATCGGAAATACCTGGTGTGGATGCTGTTTTGGGGGCGGCGGAAAAATTCCGGCTCATAGAGCTACTCGATGGCTTTGTAAAAGAGCCCTCGGCCCGGGTATTTGCCAGCGAAATCAGCGAAGCCAACACCTTCCACAATGCCTTCTCCTATGGCGATCGCACCCGCACCTTCCTGAAGGTGCAGGATGGCTGCAATTACAACTGTGCCTTTTGCACCATTCCGCTGGCCCGCGGCAAAAGCCGCAGCAACAGCATTGCCAATATTGTAACTTCGGCCCGCGAAATTGCCGCTACCGATGTAAAAGAAGTAGTGCTTACAGGCGTAAATATCGGCGACTTTGGTATACAGGAGGGCCGGCGAAAAGAACGCTTCTACGATCTGGTAAAGGAGCTGGACGAGGTGGAAGGCATTGAACGCTTCCGCATTTCTTCCATAGAACCTAACCTGCTTAGCGACGATATTATTGATTTTGTGGCAGATTCGAAGCGCTTTGTTCCGCACTTCCACATTCCGCTTCAGTCGGGCAGCAATAAAATACTCAAAAGCATGCACCGCCGCTACCAGCGGGAGTTATATGCTGAAAGAGTTGCCCATATTAAGCAACGGATGCCTCATGCCTGTATAGGGGTGGACGTTATTGTTGGCTTCCCCGGTGAAACAGAAGAGGATTTCCTGGAAACCTACCACTTTATCAATGAACTGGAGGTAAGCTATTTACATGTATTTACCTATTCCGAAAGAGCCAATACGGCTGCCACTGAAATGGAAGAGGTAGTACCCATGAAGGAGCGGAACCGCCGGAGCCGGATGCTCCGCAACCTCAGCGAAAAGAAGAAACGACACTTCTATGAACAGAATATCGGCAGGAGCGCCACTGTTTTGTTCGAAGATGATGTACAGGACGGGCACATGCATGGTTTTACAGAGAACTATGTAAGGGTAACGGCTAAGTACGACCCTGTGCTTATCAACGAACTGAAGCCGGTAATCCTCACCGGTATAGGTAAAAATGGCCATATGGAAGTGGCCGAAACAGAAAACTACATTGTACACGCATAAATGAAAGCCCTGGCACCCATTGCCAAGGCTTTCTTTTTTCACCACCTCCGCCTATCTCCTATCTCCTATCTCCTATCTCCTATCTCCTATCTCCTATGAAGAAAACATTACTCCTGGGATTACTCCTGGTCTCCACCCTCTGCCTACAGGCACAGGTACGGATTGACGGTGCCTTTACAGATTGGGAGAGCTTTGGCGCAGAAAGCTATACAGAGCCCGCTGAAGAAAGAACCGGCCCGGACCTCTCTGCTGTAAGTGTTACGAACGACGAGGAGTATGTTTACTTTTACCTGAAGGCCGACAAGCCTTACAAGCTTCACGATAATGACTACGCCATTAATCCTGCAGATGTTAATATTTACCTGGACACCGACCTCAATGCGGCCACCGGCAGGTCTGTTGCAGGCATAGGCGCCGACCTGATTATTGCAGCCGGGAGTAGAGATGTTCTCTACATCAATGAAAATGGCACTACCTCCCATTCTCTGAATGATATCGGGCTCATAAGCTTACCGACTGCCACTTCCAGTGAGTATGAAATTGCCCTTAGCAGGGAAGGTCTGTCCGAAATTTCGACACCGCTCTTTAGCCAGGGGGCCTTCCACTATGTTATAGAAGAGGCTAACAGTGGGGATTTGCTCCCGAATGAAGGCGCACTTACCTATACTCTCCAGGAAGGCCTGCTGCAAAACTATACTCCCCTTACATTAGAGCAGCAGGAATTGTCTGCGCCGCAAATCAGATTAATTACCCATAACGTACTTCACGATGGCCTGACAGTAAGAGAGCGCTCAGACATGTTTGCCCGAATTTACCAGGCCCTTCAGCCAGACATCCTCACCCTGAATGAGAACTGGGATACCTCACCCGAGGAAGCTGAAAACTTTTTCAACACCCACCTTCCACTCGAGTCCGGGGAAGGCTGGTATGCCTCTAAACCCGTATATGGTAATATTACCGTCTCCAGGTATCCAATTGTTGAAAATTGGGAAGTTTTCCCCGGATCACGCCTCGCAGCTTCCATGATTGACCTGCCAGACAGTATTTACCCCCGCGATATTGTTGTAATCAATTCGCACCTGCGTTGCTGCGATGAAGATAATCTTCGGCAGCAGGAGGGCGATGCTATTATTGCTTTTATACTGGATGCCAAAACAACAGGAGGTAATGTTGACCTGCCCGCCAATACCCCCATTGTTATTTCGGGCGACCTGAACCTTGTGGGCGATAATCAGCAGCTCCGCACCCTCCTGAATGGCGACATTCAAAATACCGACGAATTCGGCAGCGGCGGCGCACCGGATTGGGATGGCAGCACACTCACTGACTTAATGCCCCTGCATACCGACCATCCTTTTGCCTATACCTGGTACAATGCAGGCTCCCACTACCCTGCCGGCCGAATGGACTTTATCATTTACACCAACAGTATGCTGGAAGTACAGAAAAGCTTTATACTGAACATCATGGAAACCCCTGCTGAGAAACTGGCTGCTTACGGCCTTTCCACCGCTGATGCGGAAGCCTCCGACCACCTCCCGCTGGTGGCAGATTTTACAATGAGTGGATGCAGCAGTCCGGTGGCAGATGCCAGCTTCAGCGGCCTGCCCGATTCAGTCATTGTAAGCGCTCCTGCCCTTACCCTTAACGGGCAGCCTGCAGGTGGCGAATTCTGGGGCCCCGGAATGGAGGGAAGCACCTTTAACCCTTCCACTGCCGGAAATGGAGTGCACACCATTAAATATACTGTATGGAACAACGAGGGATGCAGCAACTCCTATAGCCAGGAGATTAAGGTAACAGAAGATACCCCTACCGGCATAAAAGATCCCCTGCTTGAGAAGGTCTCCATTGTACCAAACCCGGCAAGAGGCCAGTTTCGTGTGCTGCTACCTGATATTCCTTCGGCGCCGGTGCTCCTGACAATTTATACGGCAGATGGTCGAAAAGTAAAGCAGCAAGAGCTTAGCACGCAACAAACATCCATTTCTCTGAATGGTGTACCTGCCGGCTTACTATTTATCCAGATGAACACAAGGAAAGGCCAAAAGGCATTCAGGCTACTAAAAGAGAACAAATAAGCTTGTTCCTATAAAAAATTAGCACTCCTTTTCTTTCTGCTTCTGCACAAAAGAACAGGAGCCCTTCTTTTCATTTACAGCACCTTTCCTGGCTATACTCTTTTTACTGCTTGTAGCTTATGAAAAAAGTAGGTACAAATGTGTAAAAGTTCAGACAAGCACAATTCAGGCATAGAAAAAGACCAAATAAAATCTGCAAAGGCCACTGGACTTCACTCCGGTGGCCTTTGCATTTAAGAAATGATATTGCTTTCTACTCCTCCTTCTGTAGGCTGATAAATTATCAGAATTCGGTGGTTTATGAGAATTAGGTATACGAAAGTATTTTATAGAATTCGAACTTACTTCTACAGAAGAACCTTATAATAATCCTACTACCTTTTCAGGTGCTGTTCTAAAATTTGAGAAGCTGACAAAGATTACAGAAGGTTAAAAACTTAACCTCCAGATCTCCTTTTGGTATCTTCGTTGCCAAAGTTTCTTTCTCTGACATTTATCTTGTTATTCCCAAAGCTATACACAACAGATAAGCGCAAGAATCTCCTGCTATAGTTACTGCTGAAGTTCACCTCTACATCATTGACTTCCGAAACCAAATTGTTTAAGCTTCCTGTATCAAAAACGTCATTTGCAATTAAGGATAATTGGAGGTTCTCATCAAAAAGAGACTGTCTTATCCCAAAGTCTAAGCCATAGCGCCTACCAAAGCTATATAAGCCATTGTTAAAAGGAGAACTATAGAAAAAATCAACCTGAAACTTAGTTTGCTTACTTAAACTAAAGGTGTTGTTAGTTTCCAGGTAAAGTCCCCATCCATTTCTTGGAGTAGCATCTATGTTATTTTCAAAGCTTACCTTGTTTCCGAATAAAACCGCCTGGTTCTGGCTTTCCCACCAGGAAATCCTGTTAAAAATATACGATTCGGCAATTCCTCCGGAGTATTTGGTGTAATAATTTCTTCTTATTATTGCCTGCACATTAGTTTCATCCTCCGGAGAGAAAATAGTCCCAAACCCATCAGTGGTGATGTTTAAGAAAACATTAGAAGTTAAACCTATTTTATTCGCATAGTGATTCAATTCAAAATTGTCACTAAAAGAGGGCTGTAGAAAAGGGTTGCCTTCTGAATAACTATTGCTGTTGCTGTAAAAACGAAAAGGATTTAAATCTCTAAAGTTAGGTCTTTCAATTCTCCTACCGTAACTAAAAGAGAAATGATGCTCCTGGCTTTTCCGATACAAAAGGTAAAAAGTAGGAAAAGCTTTCAAATAATCATTTTCGTCTAATTGATTTAGGGTTCTGGAAAAACCTGTAGTAATTGTATTTTCTACTCGAACACCTGCTTTTACTTCCACCTTTTCAGTTACCTTCTTTGAGCCGCTCAGGTAGGCCGCCTGAATCTTCTCCTCGTATTCGAATTCGTTAGAAAGTGCAGGGTCAAAAACAGGTTCCTCAACGTTGATATTGTTGTAAGTATCTAAATCATTGAAGGAGTTGGTAAAACCTATACTAGCGCCGTAGGATAAGTTGACAAAGGTAAGAGGGTGCTCTACATCCACTTTAGCATTAAAATTATCAATAGACTGGTCTGATAAATTAATCGCCGCCTGATTAATTCCTATAAGCTCGTTTAAAGGAGAATAAATGTTTACAATAAAGCTTCTATTAAGATTATTATCATAAGAAAAATAATCAAAATCAAAGGAAATACTTCTACCCATCGTATCTAATGAGGATACTGTATGAAAATTCAAAAGGTGACTAGCTACATTCCTTTCATTAGTACCTGAACTTATGAAGGTTGAATCCAGTGCATTGAAATTATTAAATACATTCGTTACAGCTTTATCCAACCTATCAGGCTCACCAATTGAGCTCAAATACTGGACGCCTACCATAGTTTTACTTGTTAAATGGTAATCCAGTAAAAGACGCCCTGAAAAATCATTCTTTTGCTGCTTTACATCCAGCTCTGATTTCCATAATCCTTCTGAATAATCCGTTTTGACAAACTCTAAATTTCTCTCATTACCCATAACTCCATTTAAACTAAGGGCAGCTCTTATCTTATTCTTGTTATAGAAAAAACTGTTTCCAAAGTTAAAGAAACTGTAGAGGTTTTGATTGTAGGCCAAAGTAGTTGAATTCTTCCAAAAATCTCCTTTCCCTTTTTTGTAGATAATATTGATGATCCCGCCTTTTCCTGCAGCTTCATATTTTGCTGGTGGGTTAGTAAAAATTTCGATTTTCTTAATATCATCTGCGGAAATAGATTGCAAAAAGTTTACCAGTTCCTCTCCTGTTAACTGCAGAAGACGGCCGTCTATCATTACCCTGGTATCCCCTCTCCCCACCAGGCTAATTGACCCCGGGTCAATCTGTAAGCCTGGTGCAGCATTTAAAGCACTCAAAGCATTTCCACCACTGGCTACAACACTATTTTCGACATTAAAAACAGTTCTGTCAGTTGTTCTTTCAATCAAAGGCTTATTCCCCTCAACAACCATTTCATCTAACTGAACAGCCGATTCATTGAGGACAATATCTTCTAGCTCCTGGTTTTCATTTAACACAACTTCTTGTTGAAATTTCTCATAACCGACACTACTCACGCTCAAAGTATATTTTCCCTTTTCTGTCTCAATGAGAAAAAAACCATTATCATCTGTGATGTCGTAAGCTTTGATTGCTTCTGATGAGTCTAATAAAACTACATGTACATAAGGAATGGGTCCATTGCTGTCTTTTACAAACCCTTTTATCTCTATCTGGGCAAAGCAAACAAGGGAAAGCAGTAAATTTAGAAGTACAAGGAAAAGCCGTTTCATGTTAAGGGTTTAGAAGTTATGTTTATTTTTCAGAACAAGGGAGCTAAGGGATCCATGATTATTGAGCAGTTCTTTCACAGCTCCATGGCTTCAGAATTTCCTATGCTTTCAAATGATCTTCACCCAGCCTTCTGCAGAAACTGTATTTCCGAAAGGTCCTTCCGCCTATCTACCTTTACTTTGCAGGTCTACACTTTTCAAAAGGAGGCTTAAAAGTTATTTCCAGGGTTATTCTCAACCATTTCTTGTCCACCTCTGGATGAACTGCCTTTCATCAGTAGCATCTAAGAGTTTCCTCTTCATTTGAGGTGGAGATCTAAATGGAGGTTTTACAACTACCCGGGCCATAACCTTATCTACCTGATAAGCGGCATATACTACCCCTGTCAGGATTATAGCGAAAGGCTGTGGCAGGCATACTAATACCTTGATTTTTGGTTTTCGTATTAGTGCCCAGAGCGTAAAGAAGCTGAGCTGGTCTGGCAAAAGGTTTAATGACGGTCTGAATATTCTTCCAGTAGTTCCACCATTTCCCTGTTTTGACTCATGCGTGCGTGATACAAAGGGTTCTCATCTCCTGGTGAAGCTAAATAAGGATCCGCTCCTTTTTCTAATAAAACCTTTGCTATATCCAGGTGGCCCTTTCGCACAGCAATAATGAGGGGAGAGCCATCACCTGTTACCTGTGCATTAACATCTGCTCCTTGTGATATAAGGTACTCCACTGTTCCCAGGTGACCTTCTCTGGCAGCAATAATAAGGGCAGTGCCTTCTCTTTTCAATTTTTTATTCACTTCAGCACCATTGGACACTAACAATTTGGCAAAGCCCAGATGTCCGTTTGCTGAAGCAGCCATTAAAGGAGTTTCATCACCTTCTGCATGATAGGCTACATCTGCTTTAGCCTCCAACAGGAGCTTTCCAATTCCAACATATCCTGCTCTTGCCGCCGCTACCAAAGGGGATCGGGGCTCACCGTCACCCCTAAATATACAGTTCGGGTCAACATTTCTGAGCAGCTCCTTTACTCTGACACTATCCTGGCTTTTTACCGCCCTCAGCAATTCTTTGCAACCATCAGAATTGGATTGTTCCCCTCCCGATTCCTCCTTTACAGCAACAGGAGCCTTAGGGTAACCTTGGGCAAATACCTTAAAGGGTGTGCTTAGGAGCAGGATTAAGCTAAATAAATTCGGAGCGATAAAGGAAAATTTCCGGAAGCTTTGGAGGTTAAAGTTTTCTGTGTGCATCTGATTAAGGATAAAGGTAAAAATTAGTGGTGAGGATTTGATTCTTGCAGCTTTACAATCATCATAAAAACTGTTACAATTATTTTTTGTCTGCAACCATAGAAATGATCAAGGACCCGGAACGAAGATGGAAATAATTAGGGCACGTTTTTATTTTTATCGACCAATTTGGTCGGCAGGATGCCACAAAGCCTCAAAGGTCTGATAAATGAGTTTCGTCTGTAGTTTCCGCTCTTTCGTATCCTCCAAAGAAGGGTTTCATCTACTTTTGGCTACTTACAGAAGATTTAAAGCTATCTTTATCCTTCAACCACCTATCGCTATGAGGCAAATAAATAATTTGTTTTCCCGGCTTTTACAACATCGTCTGGGTAGGCATCTTTTGTTTTGGATCACGATTTATCTTGTGTTCACCATAGCGCAGTCCAGCTTTGTTTCTAAATATGAGGGCACCTTTACGGTTATTCTGTTAAACCTGCCAGGAATGCTTCCTACGGTTATCGCTGCCTATTTTTTGAATTATTATTTAATCCCGAAGTTCTTTAACCGCCAGAAATTCCTTTCATTTTTTATCCTGTTTGGGGTGTCAGGCTATTTTATTTGCGTTTTGGCAAGGATTATTAACGTATATGTTGCTGAGCCTTTACTATATAGAGAAGGGAGTTTTGAGCAGGAAAGTATTTCAGAAATTTTAGTACAGCTTGCCCATTTAGTCACTGTTTATTTTCCGGAAATATATTTGATAGCTTTTGCCATGACTGTTTTAAAACAGCAGAAGAGCCAACTGGAAATGAAGCAACGCAATATTCTACTGGAAAAAGAAAAAGCCAGTACTGAACTTCACTTTCTAAAAGCCCAGATCCACCCGCACTTTTTATTCAATACCTTAAACAACTTATATGTGTTGAGCCTGAAAAAATCAGATAAAGCACCGGAAACTGTTATTAAGCTCTCGGAAATTCTGGATTATATCCTCTACAAAGGAAATGAAGAGATAGTTTCAGTGGAAAAAGAAGTTAAATTACTCGATAATTATATCGCGCTGGAGCAGTTGCGGTATAGTAATCAGTTAAAAATTTCTTTTGTAAAGAATATTGAAAATGAAAGTGTAGAAGTTTCTCCCCTGCTACTGCTGACCATTGTTGAAAATGCCTTTAAGCATGGTGCCAGTGGAAGTTTAGACGCTCCGCTTATAAAAATTGAATTAATTGTTAAAGACCAGCAGCTATTCTTTAAGGTTTTCAATACCAAAAGCCTTTGCTTCGAAGCAGATAACACAGAAATTAAACAGGGTATAGGAGTATCTAATATCAGAAGGCAATTAGCACTCATTTACAGAGAATATGATTTCGCTATTCAGGAAAGCAAAGAGGATTATCTTGTTACTTTATCCATAAACCTCAAATCCCGCATTCAAGAACCTGGAAGCGGCGCTTTA
The DNA here is from genome assembly GCF_000346615.1 of Nafulsella turpanensis ZLM-10. Lineage (GTDB taxonomy): Bacteria > Bacteroidota > Bacteroidia > Cytophagales > Cyclobacteriaceae > Nafulsella > Nafulsella turpanensis. The sequence continues at coordinate 149,329 of NZ_ANNU01000019.1, read as the reverse complement.
AAAAAGCAGATGAACATGAATGAATTTCCGGAACTCTTTTCTGCATAAGTTACAGCCATTCAAAAGTAAACCGTTTCACTAATGACCACTAAATCTGTAATTATTGATGATGAACCATTAGCGATTGAGCTTATCGAAAGCCATGCAGCCCAAATAAGTGGTTTAGAAGTAGTGGGTACATTTAAAAATGCCGTTAAAGCCCTGGAGTTTTTAAAATCACATCCTGTTGACCTGATATTCCTTGATATACAAATGCCTGTACTCTCAGGGATTGACTTTTTAAAATCTACTAACATTGCCCCAAAGGTTATTTTCACTACTGCTTATCGGAAATATGCTTTGGAAGGATATGAGCTGAATGTTGTGGACTATTTACTGAAACCCATCACTTTTGAACGATTCTTCAAAGCGATGGATAAGTATTTCAGCTGCTCTTCTTCCTTATCACAAAACAGGCCACAAGAGTCCGCTGATACGCAGGAAAAAGAATATATCTATGTAAAAGCCGATAAAAAAAATGTAAAGGTTAGAATGAATGATATCTTATATGTGGAAAGCATTAAAGATTATATTAAAATCCAGACTCCTGAAAGCATCATCATTGTAAAAGAAAAAATAAGTGTGTTTGAAAAGCTCCTGCCATCAAACGACTTTTTAAGGGTGCATCGATCTTATCTGGTTAATATCCATCATATAACCGCATTTACAAATTACGACATCGAAATTAACTCCACTGAAATCCCAATTGGCGGAATATATAAACAATATGTTCTAAATGTTTTGTGCCAATAGGCAAATGACCTTCCCTTATATGCATCCGATTAACTACAAATGGTAGTTGATAAAATAGGTAAAGAGCTTTACTTAATGGTTCTGTTCTTTATCCAGTAATTGGAAAGTAAGTAATAATGTAGCCTTACCTGAAATGATTAGAGTTGACAATGGTCCTAAATTTATCTCTCAGAAACTAGATACCTAATTTAATTTACCTTTACAGAAAAACGACCGGTTTATTGTAAAGTAAAACTTCATTTTTATTAGCCACTACATTGCCTTGCACCAGGCCTCATGGATTTCCGGCATTTAATGATTCTGAAGTATCCTTTTTTTGAATAATCCAAAACATGTAAATTCAAGAATATATGAATCATACCTTATGTTTGGGTAAGATTCGGGTATGTACTTCCACCCTTGATTTAGTTGTCTGATGTAAGAGGGAGCGATTTCTAGTTTTACCCCTTTTAGTTGAAAAGTATAGGATAAGCCTAAAGCAAGACCTAGATGATAAGTAGAAGATCCACCTGGTTGTGAAACATAATAGAAACTATTTCTAGGGCCGATCTGATGAAAATATTGAAATATTTTCCTTCCAAAGGTAATCCCGGCAATGGGAGATATAAAATGCTTATTTGGCAGGTAAAAATGAGCCTGTAGATTAAGAGGGGCAGTTAAGTGCCAGATATTTGGTGATAGGATGATCGGGTTTGAGCCATAAGGTACTGAATAAGTTGTACCCTTATTATAGATCATGAGACCGGAATTTATACTCATCCTATCAGAGACAAAATACTTGGCTTTTACACCAAAATTGTAAGAAAGCCTTCCTCTAAAGTTCAATTCATTTTTTGTATCAGCTGGGTTGTATCGTCTTTCAGTTGATGGAGCAAGGCTAATTCCCCATTCCATTTTTTTTGATTGAGCACTTAAAGAGATATTTAATAGTAAAAGAAAAAGAGAAAGAAATAAAGACAACTTCATAGAATTTTCTGTGCCAGATGAGGGGGAAAGCTACTCAGAAGCCAACTTTAAAACTTCCTAATCTTTTAGAAGATCATACATCATATACCTGGAAATGTCTAAGTCGAAGTCTTTTCTTTTAGAGTTGTCTCAAGGACATCCGTTTGCCTTTAACCAAAACAGACATTTTCAGTGTAAACTAAAACCTGCGGTTTTTGAGATTCTGAAAATCACCACCAAATATCTCCGGATAGTATTCCTGTATTCTTATAAATCCATCTCATAAATAAAACTATGTTCTATTTATGAGACAGCGTTTTTAATACAAATTAATGAAGATTATATATGCAAAGGTAAGCAAACTAGGCCAGAAGCTGGAACTCCAGCCTGATGACCTTAATAGCTATGGGTGCGAAACAGTTACAATGAAAAAATATTCCTTTCCTTCTAAGTCTGGATAGGATTAAGATCTTTGAAGGTGGAGGCGAAAAAGGCAAAAAAACATATTGGGTATAGCTCCTAAACTAACCTCCGATTATTCGATGGTAAATGACAACAAAGGCAGTTTAATGAAAACCAAATATAACTTTGCCAGATTTTTTTTTGCAAATCGCTATATAAATTGTGAACTTAAATTATTTTCCGAACTTTTTTCACAAACTTCATGCTATTTCTTCTCTCATCTCAGCACTACCTACAATTACATTTTTACGATATCCCCTATTATTTGCCAGCACCTGATACAGGTATAAAAAAATGCAGTAATAAATTAAGGTTTCTTCAAATTCAGAAATATTCCCGTTTAGCACTCTGCTCCGGATATCAAAATTATTCTTGATAAAGAAAGCAAACTGGCTTATGAGCGGAACTAAAACAACAGTGAGGGCCAACAGCGGGCTAGGCCTGAAGGTGGCCGGCACCAGCGCCTGAAACCTGTCCAGAAACTGAAACTTTCCTTTAGGCCGGGCCGCCAGCAGGCAAATAATGGCCAGAAAGAGAAAAGAAAGCTTCTTGAATACCTCTGTCAGGGCAAAGCTGTTGTGGATGTTCCTTACCTTCGTTTCGTATTCTGCATTAATCATGGCCGTTGTCTTTCCAACATACCAGTCGTATATATGCAAACCATAATCCACCTCTTCCAGTAATATAAAAAGAGAAGCCGGCATTCCCAGTAGAAAAAAATATTTCGGCAGCTTATCCGACAGCTTACTTCCCTTCAAACACACGACCAGCATACCCACGATAATAAGTACCTGTGTATTTTCTATTACTCCAAACTCCCGGTTATATTCCGGAGCCATGGCAAAGCTCAGCCCTCCCCAGTCAAAAAAATAAATCAGGATATACAGGATAAGGATGACAGCCGGAGCTATCCAGTAAATAATGTGCTTTTTCATCTGACCCACTGTACTTGCAAAGTGTTTTATTTGGTTTTATTAATCCTCCTTCAACGGTAGGTGTACTAATTGGTGAAGGAGGCATAGAGATGAACAAAGTTATTACAATTTAGCTGAAATGGTATCGCAGCTTTAAAAATCAGGAACCCTCCTTAGCACCTACTCCACTCCAAAAAAAATTCCCTGGCTACTTTCATCCAGGGAATTCTACCTTATCGTTTTTACCTTAATACTTACCCCTTCTCCGCTACCGGATCCAGGTAAATAATATCGAGCTTCACCTTGTGTTCTCCTATTTTCCTCTTTTTGCTTGGGCTGTCAAAAGCGACCAGGAGGGAGTTATCCTCCTCCCGCAAGCCTAAACCTTCGGCCTTATCAATGCCATGTTCTTTGCCGGTATGCGGGAACATATGGATACTTTCAATATCGCGGCGGCATACCAGCTGATTACCGGCATGCTGGGTTCCGTTTTTCCACCGGTAAATTTCCATGGTCCCATCCAGGTCCATGGTAGGTCCGGCCAGTATAAGCAGGTCTTTTCCCTGGCACACCAGTTCGCGAATACCCATGCCATGGAGGTTGACGAAATGCTTTTGATAATAATCCCCAGTTTCTTCATCTTTTTTCAGCTTAAGAAGTCCCTCCCCCTTCTCCTTCAGCTGAATTTCGAGTATAATGGCCCACCCTCGCAGTACCGGACCTCTCAAGCCTAAGAACAGCTTATCTTCATGAATCGCGAGTCCTTCAATATCAAAACCGTTGTCTTTTCCGGGCAGGGTGATAAAACTCCCGAGGTGCCTGTCCTTTTTTAGCTTCTTGGTAAGCTGGCTCCATTTTTTTTTGCTGTGCTTGAGTTTTGCTGCCTTTAAGGGCTCATCTGGATTTGCCGGGTTGGGCCCCTCCTTCACCAGTGTATATTCACCATCTTCGCCTTTTAAAATGGGAATGCGTGCCAGCAGGTTCCGGTTTGGCCCCAGCTTTGTTTTACAGATGCGATCGATCTCTTTTTCCTGATCTTCGGCTTCTTCCCGTATTTTCTTTCTTTTATAGCTATGAGAACCAACCACCCATAAATAGTTACCATAAACATCCATCCCCTCTATGTCCGCTTCATCGTCTGGCGAGGGCAGTTCAATAAAATCTTTCAAAAAGTAGTTTTTGGCTTTCCCGTATGAGCCATCTTCGAGCTGTTCGAGTCGCTGTATACTAATGTTCTCATCGCCTGCTACCCACAGGTATTTTCCTGTGCAGGCAATAGAGGAAACACCTTCCCGGATATTCCTGTCGAGGAGTTCTTCTGCTATAACGTCTTCAAAATCGATGATGAGGGTATCTTTTTTCATTGGACCTTCTACATTTGGTTAAAAAATGATTTCAGGTAATTTAAGCAATGAAGAGGGTAAATCATTACAGAATGTGGATTTTTTAAGAGCCGCCTTATGGAATGGTCTACAGAAAGGGAACCTGCGGAAAACAGTTTTCGAACTCGCCCTTATGCAGAATACCTACTTTGAACACTGCCGCAAAAAATATTCCCGCCCCCCCCTCATCACCTTCCTTATAAACAAGCTAACTCTTTCTCTGATGTCCCTCCATCTTTTCCTGTGGCAGAGAATGGCCGGCGATTCTGCATTGTAAAACTTAAGCAGGAAGAGCTGTTTTCGGGCTGCTTACTTTTTATAAAACTTCTCCAGCCGGTTGTCGATATTGAGGTAATAAAGGCCGGAATTAAGATGTCCGAGTTTAATTTCCTTACCAAAACCCTTCAGCAACTGGTTACCCTTAGGGTCACTAACAATGTACTCCGTTTCGCGGCTCAGGTAAATCTTGTCCGATACACGTGTAGGAGCAAAGGTAACAGGCTCTACAGGAGACTGGTAGGTATGGACCCTGCTGTAAAAAGTTTCTCCATCCTGTTGAAGGTATTTAATCCGGTACTGGTTGGCGCCGGAGTGGTGCTCTACCTCCGCCTGGTAACGGCTGCTTTCCTCGCCATAGCCTTCCACGCTCACTACCGGCTGCCAGCGCTGTTCAACCAGCTTTTCTACAAAAAACTTTCCGCTCCCTTTCTCACCGCTCGTTAGCCACTCCAGCTTTTGCTTATCTACCTGAATGCTCAGGTATTGAAAATTATTGCGGGTTTTAATTACCTGCGGGTTTATCACTTTTGGGGCACAGCCACTGCTGTAAAGAATTCTTACGGCCACAGGCTGCTGTTCTTTCAGGTGCGAAAGATTTACCGTAAAAGCACTCGAGCGGGGATTTACAAAAACCTGCTCTCCGTTTACCCATACTTCTCTGGTACAGTAATCCTTAAGGTTACTGCTGAGGGGATTTTGCACATACAGGTTCTTTCCGTTATAAACACCTGTAAGCACCACCTCCTGTTGCTGCTGTGCCTGTACAAACAGGGGCAGTAAAAGAAAAAGGAAAGATAGTATGAATGGATGCAGGGACATTTCTACAAAAATATTACATATTGCGTATAATTTAACAATATAATAAACATTCCAGCAAAAATGTCACCACTTTTTACCAAAACAATTTAGTTCCTCCTTTACTCGAATCGGAGTGACTCCACAGGATCTAACTTCGAAGCCTTATAAGCAGGGTAAAAGCCGGAAAATAAGCCCACAATCACGCATATAGTCACACCGGTAAATATCCATAACCATGGAATAATAAATACCCCGTCGCCTATAAAATTCGCCACCACGTTCCCGATGGCAATTCCCAAAATGATTCCGCTCACCCCTCCTAAAAGACAAATTACGATGGCTTCAATCAGGAACTGCTGCCGGATTTTAAGAGGAGTAGCGCCCAGGGCTTTCCTTACCCCAATTTCGCGGGTTCGTTCAGTTACCGATACCATCATAATATTCATTAAACCGATAGAAGCACCCATTAAGGTAATGGCACCAATAACAAACCCTCCAATTTTCAGGTAACCACTTATTTCGGCCAGGCTTTCTGCTGCTGTCTGGTTTCGTTCAATTTCAAAAGAATTCGGATACCCTAATGGGTCCTGCCGGATGCTGCGCATAAGGCCGGTTGCTTCTCCCATATTTTTGTCCATGGTGGTGGGGTCTTTTACAGCCACATCAATGGTATATTGCAGGGGGCCGTTAATGGCAAACCTGCTTGCTCCGATAATGGGTATAATAAAAGCCCGGTCTGTCCCCGAATCGCCACCCAGCGCTCCGCTGGACTCCAGCACCCCCACTACTCTGAATTTACTTCCCATCAGGCTAATGTCCTTCCCAACAGGGTTTTCCTTCTCATCAAAGAGAGCATCCCGCACCTGCGGACCAATAATAGCTACATTTGAGCCATACTGATCTTCAAGTGGAGAAAAATTTCTTCCCTCGCTCAGGTTGTAGCCTTCCAGCCCGAGGTATTCGGCATCCGCTCCCAGCACCATCATATTAGGATTCGTTTTTTTGGAACGATACTTTGCTTCCACCCCTCCTGCTACCCTTGTATTAATCGAAATAACAGAGGAGGTGCCAAAGAGCTCCTTAAAACGTCGGGCTTCATTAAAAGTTAAGGGTTCATAACTCTTTTCCTGCCGGCCTTCGCTCTGGCTCCGCTGTTCATTATCTTTAGAGCTGATCGTAAAGGAGTTTGCACCAAGGCTACTGAAGCTGTTGGTGATGGAAGCCTGCATACCATCTATGGACGTTAATATTCCAACCAGAGAGGTAATACCAATGGCTACAATAGCTGCCGTGAGGATACTACGCAACAGATTACCCCGTACGGAGCGCATTCCCTCGCTAAAATTTTCCTTTAAATGCATAAATTATGTACTCATAAATGAATGTGCAAAAATATACACTGGCAGCCCCTCCCTGCCGGAAGCTCAGCTAATCCGGCATAAGACGTTAAAAGCGGCACCCTCTGTTTCAAGACCATCCCTTTTAATTTATTAAATTAAAGACAGCCCCGGCACTACTGAACCTCTTTGCACTTATACCGGTTAAGGTACAGCAAATAATATTTTTTTGTAATGATTATTATTTGAAAATCGTTATACTTTGGATAACCGGCAAATATCAACCATAACCTTCGTATGCAAAAATTAATCCTGACCCTCTGCCTGCTGCTAACCGGCCTTCTTACAGAAGCTTCCAACATTCTTATTCCGATGGATGACAAACAGAGCAACCACCTTAAGGCCTATGGCATTGCCTACTGGGTGCTTGAAAACGGAACAGAGATCGACTGGCTGCTGAATTACAGGGGCGGAAGCTTTATGTATCCTCATTCGCCAAAATTCGAAAATGAGCTGATTATACGGGGCGTCAGCTACGAGGTAATTTCAGATGCTGCCGCCAACAGGCTGGTAAGCGAAATTGCCAGCCCATCGACCAATCAGGATGTGATGAAACTGCAGGAGGTACCGAAAATTGCGGTTTATTCTCCTAAAAGCAAAATGCCATGGGACGATGCCGTAACCCTGGTGCTGACCTATGCCGAAATTCCGTATGACATTGTGTTCGATAACGAAGTTATGTACGGCGACCTGCCAAAATACGACTGGCTACACCTGCACCACGAAGATTTCACAGGCCAGTACGGTAAATTTTATGCTATTTACCGGAACGAGCCCTGGTATCGCGAACAGCAACGGGAGTATGAAGAAACAGCCCGTAAGCACGGCTTTGATAAGGTAAGTGAGCTAAAACTAGCCGTAGCCAATAAAATTAAAGAATTTGTAGCCGGCGGAGGCTTCCTGTTTGCCATGTGCTCTGCCACCGATACGTATGACATTGCCCTCGCTGCCGAAGGGGTAGATATTGTAGCAGATATGTATGATGGTGACCCAGCCGACCCTGCTGCCCAGCAAAAGCTCGATTATGATAAAACACTGGCCTTTCAGGATTTTAAGCTGGAACGAAACCCGCTGATGTATGAATACTCCAATATCGACAACCAGCCGATGGAGCGTGGCATTACGGAGGAAAATGATTACTTCGAGCTCTTCGAATACTCTGCCAAATGGGATCCCATTCCTACCATGCTCACCCAAAACCACACCCACCTTATCAAGGGCTTTATGGGGCAAACAACTGCCTTCAAAAATAAACTGGTAAAGCCTGATGTGGTGGTAATGGGAGAAGCAAAAGCCATTGACGAGGCCAAATACATCCATGGTGTGTTCGGCAAAGGCTTCTGGACGTTTTACGGCGGCCACGACCCCGAAGATTATGCCCATCAGGTAGGTGAAGAACCCACAGACCTGAACCTTCACCCTAATTCTCCGGGCTACCGACTCATCCTGAACAACATCCTGTTTCCGGCAGCTAAAAAGAAAAAACAGAAAACATAATGACAGGTATCGGGTATGGGGTTTGAGGTATCGGTAACACCATGCTCACACCTCACACCTGACACCCCATGCCCTACATGTGCAAACCACACTCCGTCTTGGGGCTATCGGCCCAACGGCCGCTTCTCCCTGCTCCTTTTACTGTACAGTGTTTACAGCCAATGGAGTCGTATCCCTGCCTGAGTAGCGGGTGCTCCGGTAATTCATGAATTTGCCTATAAAGGGCTACTTCTTCAGGCTTCATATCAATAACAGGATGAAACTTTACAATATCCGGACGCTGTTCGAAAAGCTCCATCTTCTGTCTGTTTTCACTCTGAAATCGTAACAATCCCGACACCCAGATGAGGTGCCGGCGCTTGAGCTCATCGACTGGACTAACCTTGTTAATAAAGCAGCAAAGATCCTGGTTAAGCTTCCATGTTTCATTTTCCCTGGTAAAACGATGTTTCCTTTCCTCTGCCCGGACATCTATTAAAGTTAGGCCCAATTGTTTGGTTACCAGCTCACGATAGGTGAGTGTTTCCTCAAAGTGGTAACCTGTATCGACAAAGTACACCGAAAAGCCCGGCCGCACTTTACTCAGCATATGCAGCAACACGGCCGATGTACTACCAAAAGAAGAGGTTAGGAGGATATCTTTTTCCTCTACCTTTTCAAACAGCGCATACAGGCGCTCCCGTGGGCTCAATTTCTGGAAAGACTTATTCCACGAGTCAATTTCATCCTTCATTCTTCTTTTTCCTTTATTTTCCCTGACCAGCTAAAAGACTGGCGGTGTATTCGTTTAATTTTTTCACCTTGTACTGGAAATTCCCTTTTAGCATATTCCGTAGCTGGTGTAGGTTAGTCAGCAGCTCATCAATATCATCAGGCAGGCTCTCCTCCAGCAGTTCGCGGAAGCGCTTGGCAAAAGTGGGTGACTTCCCGTTGGTAGAAATTCCTATTTTAAGGTTTCCCTTTTTCACGGTAGACCCCAGATAGAAATCGCACAGGTGTGGCGTATCGGCCACATTGGTCAAAATTCCTTTTTCCTTTGCCAGCTCCTGTATTTCGGCATTGGTTTGGGGAGAGTCGGTGGCTAATATCAGTACTTCTATCCCCTCCAGGTCGGCATAATCAAAGGATCGTTCTTCCAGCTGCACACCCGGATGAGCCGCCGCCAGGGCAAATATTTCTCTTTTGATGTGCGTACCAATAAGCCTCACCTTCGCCTCCTGATTGTTCTTGAGGAGGGCCTCCAGTTTTTCCTGCCCCACATTTCCTCCGCCTACAATTAAAATATCGAGCTGATCCAGTTTCAGAAAAATCGGAAACAGCAGATTGCCGCTCTCTTTGCTAATTCCCTGGCTCATATCCGGAATGGGTTTTGCGGCGTTATGGCGACATTCAGCTTACGTACCTTCTCATAGAAAAACTCGTGAGTCCCGACAGCCTCGCCTATAACAAGCAGCGCCGGGGCAGCTATTTTTTCGCGGTTCCGGGTATTTACCAGCGTACTTACCGTGGCAAAGTAAACCAGCCCCTCTTCCAGCGAGCCTTTAGAAATGATGGCTGCCGGCAGCTGCCCCTTTCCCTGTTTCTGGTACAGGCGGCTTATTTCTTCCAGCTTCCCCAGGCCCATAAACAGCACCACGGTAGCCGACGATTGTGCTGCCAGTGCAACATCGGCCGAAAGCACTCCTTCCTTGGTGGTAGCCGTAATGGCCCAGAAGCTTTCATTAATTCCCCGGCGGGTAAGCGGAATGCCGTAGTAACCCGGCAGGTTGATACTGGAAATACCCAGCACTACCTCTGTTGAAATGCCGAAGGTTTCCGCATATTCAAGCTCTTCCTTACCACGGGCAAAAATAAAAGGGTCGCCTCCTTTCAGTCGTACCACGTGTTTTCCGCCAACGGCCTTTTCCACAATCAGCTGATTGATTTCTTCCTGCCTGAGGCTATGCCTGCCGGCTCTCTTGCCAACAAAAATTTTCTCAGCACTCTTTTTAGCATACTCCAGCACTTCCGGGTGTACAAGGGCATCATACAGCACCACATCGGCATCGGCCAATGCTTTAATTCCTTTCAGAGTAATCAGCTCCGGATCACCAGGCCCTGCTCCTACTAATGTTAATTTTCCTGTCATCATTTATGCCTTATAATAATTTTGAACTACTACTTTATCGCCACTATTGGTTTCTGCCAGCTGCTCTGCTCTTTTTTGCTTTACCTGCTCCAGGAAGCGGCTTGCCTGCTTGCGATAGCTTTCTGCAAAATCTACGGTAGGCTCCTGCTTATTCATTTGCAGTACCAGGGCATCGAAGGGCTGCTCAAGAGCAAATTCACCACTTTCATAGAAGTGGGTATTGAAGTCGGTAATAATGCCCTGTTGGGTATTGCAGTGCAGATCTTTGCTCAGGAGCATGGCCTTCGCTCCAATTACCAGGGAGCTGTAGGCATGGTAGATCGCATCGGCATTATGTCCCTTTTCAAAAGCTTTATCAGAGAGGTATAAACGCTCTTCTGAATCGTTGATAATGGTGCCCACCACGTCGTAGCTTATGCCGGCACACTCACCCGTACCAATTTCCGGGATAAAGGCCGCATCGTGCCCCCAGTCAATGTAATCGTTTTTTTGTAGGGTCGATAGGTCAGCAAGGGGCTTCAGCAGCGAATAGAAGTACATTTTCCCCTGGCGCGTGAAGTAGTCGTTAAAGTATTCTCCTTCCAGTGCTCCCTCCTCATAATCATCGAGTATGGACCTCAGTGCCTGCGGAATGCGCTTGGTAGGCAGCTTTATCACCTTCTCGGCAATAAAGCCTTTCCCCGAAGGGTCTACACCGCCGCCCAATACCACCTGCAGGGCCGGCACTACCTTATTTCCATTTTTAATGGAGCTGCCGTGCAAGCCAATACTGGAGGCCATATGCTGCCCGCAGGAATTCATGCAACCGCTGATTTTAATATCGATGCTTGTGTTGGCAATCAGCTCCGGATACTCTTCTTTGATGACTCTTTCCAGTTCCTGGGCCACTCCTGTACTATTGGTTACGCCAAGGTTACAGGTATCGGTACCGGGGCAGGCAGTGATGTCGACAATAGTGCCAAAGCCAGGCTCGGCCAACTCCAGGTGGTTCAGGCGGTAAAAGAGGTAAGGCAGCGTTTCTTTGCGTACATACTTCAGCAACAGCCCCTGGTTAATGGTTACCCGGATGTCGTCGGCCGCAAGCCCCTGCTGCAGGAGGCTGGCCAGTTCTTTTGCTTTTTCAGCAGAGATATTGCCCAGCTGCAGCTTTATCTGCACGCCATAAAAGCCTTTTTGCTTCTGCTCAAACACATTTGTTTTCAGCCACTGTTCGTATTTTTCAACATCGGCCATATGGACCTCTGGTACGGCCGGTGGCGCCGGAATAAGAGGCTGTTCTACCAGGCCATGATCTACCACTACCTGCTTGTTTGCCAGCCCGGCATATTCTGCTTCAATCAATTCCCTGTACTTTTGCAGTCCAATGCCCCGTTTTTCATCCAGCAGAAACTTCAGGCGGGCCTTCATGCGCTTTTCGCGTTCGCCATAACGGTCGAAAACACGCAGGGCTGCTTCCAGAAAAGGAATCAGCTCTGCTTCCGGTAGAAATTCATAGGCCGTTTCTGCGATAAAAGGCTGTGCCCCCAAGCCGCCCCCTACCACTACTTTAAAACCTCTTTCGTCTCCCTTCAGGCGCGGAATAAAGCCAAAGTCATGGAAGTAGGTATAGGCAGAATCGTGCTCGCTGCTGGAGAAGGCCATTTTAATCTTTCTGCCCATGTCCTGGCAAACAGGCTTGCGCAGAAAATAACGGAATACCGCCTCGGCATAAGGCGCTACATCAAAAGGCTCTTCGGCATCGATGCCTGCCAGCGGAGAGGCCGTAATATTGCGGACGGTATTGCCGCAAGCCTCTTTGGTGGTTACTCCTACCTCTTCAAGCTTTGCCCACATTTCAGGGGTATCTTCCAGGTGCACATAGTGCAGCTGAATATTCTGGCGGGTAGTAGTGTGCAGGTTGCCGTTGGTATATTTTTCACTGATTTCCGCAATGCGCACCAGCTGGGCTGCCGTTAACTTTCCGTAGGGTATTTTGATGCGGAACATCTGCACCCCCAATTGCCGCTGGCCATACACCCCACGCGTAAGGCGAAAGGCTTTAAAGCGCTCCTCTAAAATATCGCCTTTTTTAAAGCGGTTAATCTTCTCCTGCAGGTCGATGATGTCTTCGCGCGCTGCCTCGTTTATATTTTCCGGTAAACTAAATGTATTAAGTGCCATGTCGATTATTTTTTTCTGATTCATAAAAAAAGCCTCTGCGGGTATCCGCAGAGGCTTTATCGGTTCTGTTAAACTGATAAATTACTCCTTCCTGTGGATAGTCCTCTGCGCTGGATAGGGCATACAGCAGCCTATGTACATGCAATACATGCAACAGCAACAAAAGGCATTTACCAACTGCTCCAAAAGGGCGCTATGGATGTTTCTCAGTTTCATAATGCTTATTTATCTACCGCTACCTGGCTTATTCCTTTAGAAGCCCGCAGCGCATTTTCAATATCTTCCAGTATATCGTTTATGTTTTCAAGGCCTACACTCACCCGCACAAGGCCTGGAGTAATCCCCACCTGCTGCTGCTCTTCCGCACTCAGTTTCGAATGGGTGGTAGAGGCAGGATGAGTGGCAATGGTACGGGTATCGCCCAGATTGGCCGTTATCGAAAGCATTTGCAGGCTATCCAGGAACTTACGGCCTCTTTCCACTCCCCCCTTAACAGAAAAAGTAATAAGGCCACCCCCCTTTTTCATTTGCTTCTTGGCCAGCTCATATTGCGGATGCGAGGACAGGAAAGGATACTTTACAAACTCCAGCTCCGCATGCCCCTCCAGGTACTCCGCCAGCTTAAGTGCATTATCGCAATGACGATCCATGCGAACGGCCAAAGTTTCAAGGCTTTTAGAAAGAATCCAGCCGTTAAAGGGTGAAAGAGCGGGACCGGAATGGCGGGCGAAAAAGCGCACCTCCTGTATTAATTCTTTTTTACCAAGTATTGCCCCGCCAATGGTACGCCCCTGTCCATCGATAAACTTGGTAGTGGAATGGGCCACAATGTGTGCGCCATAGCTGGCGGGCTGTTGCAGGTAAGGAGTAGCAAAGCAGTTATCGACAATCAGCAGCAAACCATGGGCCCCGGCCAGCTTACCCAGCCACTCCAGGTCTACCAAATCGAGCCCCGGATTAGAAGGTGTTTCTACAAAAATAAGCTTTGTGTTGGGCTGAATCAGATTCTCCCAGCTTTCAGGCTTGTCGATATCAGCATAGGTGTGCGTAATACCCCACTTCGGAAATATGCGGGTAAGAATCTGATGGGTGGAGCCAAAAAGAGAGCGCGATGCCAGAATGTGGTCGCCGCTCTGCAGGAGCGCAGCCATGCTCGAGAACATAGCCGCCATGCCGGAGGCGGTGGTAATACCATCCTCCGTTCCTTCTAACAAACACAGCTTTTCTACCAGCTCATTGTTGTTCGGGTTAGAGAAGCGGGTATAAATATTTCCTTCCTGTTCATCGTTAAACAAGGCCCGCGCCTGTTCTGCATCTTCGAACGTAAAGCTGGAAGTCATATAAATGGGTGCTGTATGCTCCCGATGGCTACTCTTTTCCGTTTGCGTTCGTACTGCCTGGGTTTCAAAATGTTGTTTACGCTCCATTTTTTATCTTATGTCTTACTTCTTATATCTAACGTCTCAAATCTCCCGTCTCCTACTCATTATGCAACCACGCCTTTTTGGCCAGCAGTTCTTCTTCTGATTCGCGATGGTCGGGGTCATCCACGCAGCAGTCTACAGGGCAAACAGCGGCACACTGCGGCTCTTCATGAAAGCCCATACATTCTGTACACTTACCTGTTACGATATAGTAGAATTCATCTGAAACAGGTTCCTGAGGGGCATTCCCTTCCACGACTGTTCCATCTTCCAGTTTAACTTCTTTTAAATCCGTGCCACCGCTCCAGGTCCATTCCATGCCACCTTCATAAATGGCAGTGTTCGGACATTCGGGCTCACAGGCACCACAGTTGATGCATTCATCGGTGATCATTATTGCCATGACAGAAATTCTTGTTTGATAAAAACATTGAAAAACAGCAGAAAGGTGCTGTAAAGCAGGTAAGGCCTTGCCTGATTCTGATCAGGTATCCGGAAAATTAACAGAAAAGAAAAAGGAGAAGCCCGCCAGGCAGATTAACAGCAACAACAATTAACTGCAGATGCCATATTAGAAAAATAAAGCTGCTGGCTAATCTTGAAAAAACCGGATGTAATAATTGAAATGCTCATGGCCTTTAGTCAATTTATAATTCCCTATACGTTTGGGCAGGAATTGGCACCTTGCTTAGCGGCAGGTTGCCAGAGGGTCGTAGAGCCTGTACTCTCACCTCTTCGGTATAAATCAACTACGCCGGGGTAATTGATGATTCAAATATAGGACTTAAGCCATGAAAGCTCAACTGATTGGCAAAATATTTTAAATCAGGAAAAACAAAAAAGGAAAAGAGAAGCAAGAAAACGGGCGATTCATAACCATAAATTACCTTTTCTGCTCCTAAAGAAAATATTTATGAAGATACCCCGGCGCCGGATGTTGCCTTTATCTTTGCAGCCTGGAATTTGGAATGATAATTCCTTCCTGCCCGTCGAAATCAAGGAAAACTTCTTCATCCGTTACTTCTATCCTTCCTGCACTGGAAAAATTGCCATGATGAATGGTTACTCCATACACCCCATTTGTCAGATTACCTAATGAAATAAACGCCATTGCCGGTCCTAAGGCAGTAAGGCACCCTCCTTCCGGCGGCTTTACTCCTGTAAAAGAAATAGTAAATCGATTATCCTTTACCTCTTTTTCCCGGATAAGGATGTACCCCTGGCAGGGATAGTCTTTCTCAGTCGTAATAATGAGGGTAAATTCGGAAGAGCTCTCTTTCACACTTTCTGTCATTTCTATCCGGAGGGCCGAATCGACAGGCAACAACTCTATTCCCTCTTCTTTTTCGCAGGCAAGTAATAAAACCAAAAAGAGTATTCCGATGATCTTTTTCATGGTAAAGATGCTGAAGTTAGAAAGGATTTGCGGTGATAAGACACTGCTTCTTTAAAAAAGGTTGCATCTACGTGGCAATAATTACAGCGGGCTAATTCAATCGTTCTTCCACAAAAAGCTGGGGCTTACCTCTCTCCCACTCTCTTACTTAATGCATTCTATCAGGCCGTACCTCCATGTTCCGGAGGATGTCGGCTTCGATACGGAGCAGCTCCTGCCACCTCTCTTCCACTACAGGCGCAGGCATATATTCCCTTGCCAGCTGAAGGAAGTTTTTATAGTGTCCTGCTTCCGACACCATTAATTCGTAATAAAACTTCTGCAGCTCCTCGTCCGGAATATACTTCCACAGAAGTTTAAAGCGCTCACAACTACGGGCTTCGATAAGCGCATTTATAAGCAGCTTATCCATCAGCTGCCTATCCCTGCTCCCTCCCTTTCGCTCATGCCGGCTCAGCTCCAGCACATATTCATCGCGGCGAATAGGTCCGAGCTTTATACCACGCTTTTCCAGCTGCTCGAGCACCCGCTCAAAGTGGCTCCATTCCTCTGCCACAACAGGGGTAAGCATTTCCACCAGCGCCTCCTTTTCAGGAAACATCACAATAAGAGAAATGCAGGAAGAGGCTGCTTTCTGTTCACACCAGGCATGGTCAATCAGGATATCGCCAATATTTTTTTCAGCAATGTTCACCCAGCGCGGATCAGAAGGAAGCTGAAGGCCTAATACATTTTTAGAATAATCCATCTGCTCTTAATCGAAAAACAACCAGTCAATACCAAGGTCAAAGGTGCGGCCGGTGCCTGAGTAAAATGGAGTGGTAAAGTAGCCATTGTCCGGTATCCCTTCATTCAGGTGGCTCATCCGCAGAAATACCCTGGTAGTATTGATTCGGAAACCAAAAAACAGGTTAATGATGGGATAGGCCGGTACCAGGAACTCATCCTGCACCAGGAACTGCTGCATAACCGGGTCGTAGGCATTGGCATAATAAGCAGATCGCCAGTTGGCATCGACACCCAGCTGCCCTACCAGGTTGCCCCCAAACATTTCACCTTCGTAATATATGGAGGTATTGTACAGCCATTCCGGTACATGGAAGGCCTCTGCCGCCTCACCACTTACCATGCTGTAGGTTAGCTCATTTTCCCAGAAAATGCGCGGAACAAACTCCCAGCGGAAAGAAGCAAAAGGTGAAAGGGTTTGCGCCGAACCTGTAGTCTGTACCGGCCTAACATTTACAGGACGCCCATTGAGCGTTAGACTATCGGCAGTAAAATACAAAGGGCGCTCCACCAGTGCCGCCCGCACACCCGCCGAAAATTGCAGGCGTTTAAAAGGAATGTTTGCCGCAGCATTTAATTCATTCGCCACGGGCGCCTCAAACTGATTATGCCACTCACCATGGTTTCCAAAATAGGTTTGGGTAATATAAGCCGGCTTAAACTTTGTACGGCTCAGGCCCGCCTGCAACCATTTAAAGCGTATGAAACCGGCTGCACGGTAGTAGCCCCCCCACAAATATTCTCCTTCGGCCGAAAGCATCAGCGAACTGTCGGCCGCCAGGCGAAGGCTAAAGCCGGTATAATCTTCACTCTCTTCCAGCGGTTGCAAATACTTGGGAGCGTAGCGAATATCCTTCCGCTTGTAATACAGGCGGTAATAAAGCGCCGCCACCTCTCCTTTGAGCCCCAGTTCATTTTGCCAGTAGGACTGGTGCAGGCTATCGTGGGTGATGGTTTCATTAATCAGGGCCTGCTCATAATACCTGAGGTCCCTGCTCAGCGGGTCGTCGATATATTCGTTGGCCTCTGTCTGGCGATCGAACCGGTGGTATACCTCCGTCAGCTCATTTACCTTATACTGATGGAACAGGTGATAATTGATTCGCAACAACTCACTACTGGCATTCTCCAGCCTTATTTCTGAATCTTCATAGCCAATGATGTTCGAAATATCTTCCGGCAAAACATTCACCGCTATACCTCCTGACTCATCTACCGTGTGTTTCAGGCGGGAAAAATTAGCCAGCACCTGGTAGCGCAAGTCCTGTGTTTTATAATAGGTAAACAAATCGTAGGCAGTAGAAACAATCTGCTTATCGCCCCTGCGACGGGTTGGGCCAATTTGCTTATCGGCAGTAAGGCGCCTGAAGTCAAAACCCACATTCCAGTTAGGGGTTACATTTCGACTGTGCGTTACCTCTACCAGAGAACGGCCATTCCCGGCCAGAAAATATGTGAGGTCGGTGTATGGTGAGCGGGTATTATAATATTCGAAATCTTCGGGTGCATAAAACCAGTAGTCATATACATCAAAGCCACTTCGCAGGCCAATTACTTCCGGAGCCTCATAAAATATTGGACTCAGGGCAGTGCCTACATTTCCTAAATTCTGATAGCGATAATCCAGCCTTTCCAGCTCATCGAACTGGTAAAAGTTATTGATAAGGGTATCCGGGTAAGCGAAATCAGTAGGATCGGCATTATACAGGAGATCGCTCTCTGTAATATAACGGGTGGTGGTAGGGCCGTAGACCAGTTTTGTACTATCGTCGAGAATCTGGCCCGAAAGACTGAGAGGCAACAGCAGCACCAGAAACAGGAGATAAAGTACAGGTAGTTTATATTTTTGCACGCTCAAAATTAATAAATAGGCTTAAACTTTCATTTTTTCGACAATAGTTTTTGAAAGTAGCAAACGAAAGGCCTCTTCGCCTGCCAAAAAACGGTGCCGAACCGGCAAAGTATATACCGGCACTCTCTCAAGGAGCTGGCTAAGAACAGGGTCCTGCCATTTGGCGGCATCTTTAGTAGTGGTAAGCAAAACCGCTCCCTCCTGTTGCCGGGCAAAATCAACCACCTGCTGTAGGTCTTCCTTCTTATAGTTATAGTGGTCAGGATACGGAAAATGCTTTAATAGCTGAAAGCGCCCCTTCACTTCCTCCTCCAGCAGGGAGGCATTCGCCAGCCCGCTTACCAATACTACTTTCTCAGGAGCCGCCAGGGGTTCGCCTTTAAAGGGCTGCGGCGCATCATAGGCAAGGGTACTGAAAAATACAGGTTTTCCCGCTCCTGCATAGCGGGCAATGGAGGTCCGGTAAGCTTCCAGCTTTTTTTCGTCCACCGAGGGCGGGCATTTGGTTACCACGATGGCTTCTGCCCTGGCTGCTCCTTTTCGGGCTTCGCGCAGGCGACCCGCAGGCAACACATAGTCATCAAAGAAAGGGCGCTGCCAGGTGGTGAGCAGTATATTAAAATCGGCTTTTACTGCCCGGTGCTGGAAGGCATCGTCCAGCAGAATCAGCTCTACCTCCGGGTGGGCATACAAGATTTCCGGAATAGCAGCCGTTCGCTCTTCCCCTACCGCCACTACAATCTTATCCTTCCAGGCCTGGTATAGCTGGTAAGGCTCATCACCCAGTGTTTTAGCCGACTCTTCAGGCCCTGCAAGGCGGAAACCTCTCGTGCGGCGGCCATAGCCCCTGCTGAGAGTAGCCAGCCGGTAATCCTGTTGCAACAGGCGAATCAGGTATTCAACCATAGGGGTTTTCCCTGTTCCGCCCACGGAAAGATTACCTACATTAATAAGCACCGGGGTGAATGCAACACTTTTCTTCATCTCCAGTTCGTAAAGATGGTTCCGCAGCCGGGTGATGCCGTCATATACAATTGAAAAAGGATAAAGGAGCGTCTGCTGAATTTTCATGAATGGCTGGCTTAGCTAAAGCTTTTACTCTCTGTAGCTGGCATTGGAGCACGAATTGCTTATTTTTGAACGACTGCAAATTTCGGAAATTATGCTGAAGATTAAAGACCTTACCGATTATTTAGAAAGCTGGGCGCCACTACCCTTTCAGGAAAGCTATGATAATGCCGGCCTCCTTACCGGAAACCGGCAGGAGGAGGTAAAGGGAGTGCTCATTACCTTAGACATTACCGAAGAAGTGGTAGAAGAAGCCATTAGCCGCGGCTGCAACCTTATTGTAGCCCACCACCCCATCATCTTTAAAGGTCTCAAGTCCCTCACAGGCCGAAATTATGTGGAGCGTACGGTAATAAAAGCCATCAAAAATGATATCGCATTGTATGCCGCTCATACTAACCTAGACAACGTACAAAGTGGGGTAAATAAAAAGATAGCCGACAAAATCGGGCTAAAGGAAGCAGAGATACTAGCCAAGAAAAGTGGCATTCTCCAGCAGCTTACTTTTTTTGTACCGAAGGAAAATACACAGGAAGTACTTTCGGCCCTTTATGCCGCCGGGGCCGGACAGGTAGGCAATTACAGCAACTGCAGCTTTAGAGTGGAGGGCACCGGCACCTTTAAACCCGGGGAGGAGGCTAATCCGGCCATTGGTACACAAAATAAACAGGAAGAGGTTGCTGAAGAGCGGGTAGAAGTTGTTTTCCCTGCTTATCTGAGTCATAAAATAAGAGCTGCCATGCTGGAAGCCCATCCTTATGAGGAGGTTGCCCATTTCTTACATACCCTGGAAAATGAATACCAGGAAACGGGTGCAGGCATGGTGGGTTATTTACCCGCCCCAGTAGAGGCTACAGAATTCCTGCAGCAGCTCAAGGAAAAAATGCAGCTTTCCTGCATCCGCCATACCGCCTTACCCCAGGGAACTGTACAAAAAATAGCAGTTTGCGGAGGTGCAGGCAGCTTTTTACTTTCCGCTGCAAAAGCAGCAGGAGCCGATGTGCTGGTAACTGCCGATTTTAAGTACCATGAGTTTTTTGATGCTGAAGGGCAGATTTTGATTGCCGATATCGGGCATTACGAAAGCGAGGTTTTCACAAAAGAACTCATTTATGAGAATTTAAGAGAAAATTTTAGTAATATTGCACTCTATTTGAGCGAAATAAGCACGAACCCAATAAGTTACGTATAAAGCATACATGGAAAGTACCGTATCACAAAAATTAGAGGCCTTACTGGAGCTACAAAATATTGACAATGCCCTGGATGCCATTAAAACAATAAGAGGTGCCCTCCCGGAAGAAGTAAGCGATCTGGAAGACGAGCTTGCCGGCTACCAAACCAGGATCACTAAATACGAGAACGAATTAAAGGATATTGAGGTAGGTATCGAAAATAATCGTACAAGCATTAAGGACTCTGAAAAGCTCATTAAGAAGTACGAAGAGCAGCAGATGAACGTCCGCAATAACCGCGAGTACGATGCCATTACCAAAGAAGTAGAACTTCAGAAGTTAGAGATACAAATCTCGGAGAAGCGCATTAAAGAGGGCTATGCCCAGATTGAGCGCAAGCAGGAAGAAATTGATGCGACGAAAGCACAGCTGGAAGAGCGCAAAAAAGACCTGGATGCCAAGAAAAAAGAGCTGGATCAAATTACCAAAGAAAGCTCAGATGAAGAACAGAAGCTGTTAAGCGACCGTGAAAAAGCCGCCAAGCGGGTAGAAGATCGCCTGCTAAAAGGCTATGAGCGTATTCGCGGCAATGCCCGGAACGGACTCGCAGTTGTTACCGTTAAGCGCGGTGCCTGCGGAGGTTGCTTTAACCTGGTGCCACCACAACGCCGTGCCGACATTCGCGACCATAAAAAGCTTATCGTGTGCGAACACTGTGGCCGTATTCTTGCCGATGTGGACGACGACATTGAGGACGAAAACAAGCCTACCCGCCGCGTAGGACGCCGGTAATCCTTAAATAAAATAAAAGCAAAAAGGCTGTTTGATGGTAACATCAGCAGCCTTTTTGCTTTTTTAGATTAATCTTTTTTTCTCATGGCGCCCATCCACCCCTCGCAGACGGAAACCTCTCAACGCCATCTCTACTCCCTCGGTACTCCAGTTCTGGAAAGGGAAAGAGTTGAGTCGGCCACACCTCAGCCGAGCTTAAAGAATTAGAGACAAAAAAGGGTAATGAGCTCTTGGACTCCGGAAAAAACCGAAAAACTTATTCAGCCCCCAGAAAGGCGGCAAGGGTCGCACACTTCTGTTCTGTCTCCTGCCACTCCCGCTCAGGCTCAGAGTCGGCAGTAATTCCTGCACCGGCATATAGAATAACCTCCTTCTGAAGCAACTGCATACAGCGGAGGTTTACATATAAATGAGTTTCGCCTTCTACCCTTACCGGACCCAGGAAGCCTGCATAAAATTCTCTGCTCAGCTGCTCGTGCTGATTCAGAAACACCTTGGCTTCCGTACGAGGCATCCCGCAAACGGCAGAGGTAGGATGCAGGAGCTCCAGCATCTGGCTACCAAGCGCCGGGAAACCTGTCGCTTCCATATCCACCACAAAGTCGGTGCGCAAATGCATAAGATTGCCAGCCACCACGGTTCGCGGTCCCACTTCCTCAAACTCCCTTAGGCGTATCTTTTTAAAGCAGTTAATAATGTAACGACTTACCAGCGCCTGTTCCTCTATCTCCTTTTGTCGCCATACTGCCTCGGCCGGGCGCGGAGCAGCAGATTTGGGCTGTGTACCCGCTAGGGCCATGGTCCGGAACATCTTCTGCTCATTGATGCTGATGAGGGTTTCCGGCGTAGCGCCCAGCCAACTCCCTACCTCCGGAATACTCACAAAGGATACAAAAGCATTTACATAGGCCTGGCAAAGCGTGCGGAAGAAGGGCAGTAGCTGAAAATCCGACTTGAGCTTAACTTCCTTTTTTCGGGCACACACCACTTTCTGGAGCTCCCCCTCCCTAACTTCCTGTATCGCCTGTGCAACCAGCTGGCAATATTGTTCTTTTTCTGTTCCGCTGGCCTGTATCCCCGGCTGCACAAAATAAGGCAGGACCTTTCCCCCTACTTCCACTTCCAATGCACGGGCCAGTAAAGCGTCTGCTTTTTCCTGGAGTGCAGGACTCAGGTCAGGCGATAATTGCACCGAAGCTCCGGACTCAGTGGTAAGATAGAGGTGAGCCTCTAATAAAAGGCTCTGCTTACTTTCGGCCGCCCCTGCTTCGACGAGGTCGGCCGCATAAGGAGTAAACACAAAGCCGGATGGCAGTTTTTCCACCTCCGGATGGACGGTCCTGGCCTTCCCGGAAAGGTCGATAAGAAGGTGGCATTTTTGCTGGCCGGGAGAGCGCCAACAGGCTACAGGCAAGCCTTCGGCCAGAGCAGAGAATAGGAGCCGCTCTAGTGCCTCTTCCGCAGGAATTTCTAAAAAATGTTCTGAAAGCAGTTCCTCCGCTTCTTTCATATTATTTCATTTCCAGTATCGCCATAGTGATCCGGCTGATGCACACTAGCACGCCCTCTTCGCTGGAGATACGGATCTCCCACACCTGGGTTGATTTTCCAATATGAATAGGTTTACTCACCCCCACCACATAGCCACTCCTCACACTTCGCAGGTGATTGGCATTGATATCCAGCCCTACGGCAAACTCTTTTTCTGTATCGATACAGCAATGAGCAGCTACACTCCCCAGGGTTTCGGCCAAGGCAACAGATGCCCCGCCATGCAGCAGCCCGAAGGGCTGGTGAGTACGGGAATCGACCGGCATTCGGGCCGTAAGAGAGTCCTCCCCTATAGCCGTAAATTTAATTCCCAGGTGCTCCAGCAGTGTGTTTTTGCTCATTTGGTTGAGTGCTTCGAGCTTGATACCAGGTTTAAATACCATATTTTTCGTAATTTTAGCCCTGCGTGAGGGGTAAAGGCCCGTGTTTAAACCCAAACCTTCTTGTTTGGGTGCCTGGGTGAGGGCCGAAAGTCCGCCCCGCTTGTACCTCCTCAGGCAATAGGGGCACGCCCAAATATCAACTAAATTCCGGCAGGGAGTGTAAAATTAAGGCAAAATTGAAAAGCAAAAAAATATTTCTGTTCAGGCACGGACAAACCGAATACAATAAAAACGGAATTGTACAGGGCAGCGGCATTGATGCTCCGCTTAACGATACCGGCCGATGGCAGGCGGAGCAGTTATGGAACTTCTATCGTGAGCATCCTTTCGAGCGGGTATATACCTCCGCACTTATCAGAACCCATCAGACGGTGGCACGCTTTATAGAGGCCGGCATTCCGCATATACAGTTTGAAGGGCTCAATGAGATTAACTGGGGAATAAAGGAAGGAAAAACCTCTACTGCAGAAGACCACGATGAGTATATGAAGGTGGTGAAGGCCTGGCAAAGTGGAGAATTGCATGTAATGATTGAAGGTGGAGAAAGTCCCCTGCAGGTACAGGAGCGACAAAAGCTGGTACTGGACTATTTAACCCGGGAAGAGAAAGCAGAGAATATCCTTATTTGTATGCACGGCAGGGCCATGCGGATACTGCTCTGCCTGATGCTCAACTACCCGCTATCGGAAATGGATATTTTTGAGCACCATAATACTTCTCTCTACAAACTCACTTATACCGGAAGCATGTTTGTGCTGGACGATTACAACAATCTGCTCCACCTGAACGGAAGCGGCCCTGCTTAAGGCCCTAAACAATTCAACTTCTGTACCGTTTTTCGTATACAAGTAAAATTGAAATGACTGTATGGAATATAATAAAAGAGAAGCGATCATATACTGGAATCCGGATGTGAAGCGCGATAAGAATACCTATAATTTAGTGAAGCAGCTTACGGAGCATATTAATGATATAGATGTAAGAAAAAATATGCCAAACTCCCGGCAGCTGATAGAAATGCTGGATAAGCTGGGCAGACGGGCGCAAGACCTGGTCGATAAAGGCTCTACTACTTATAAAGAAAAGTTTAGTGATGTGGAGTTGAGCGAAGAAGAGTGGTTAAAAGCCTTAGTGGCCAACCCGGAGATGCTCTATACACCTATCGTGTTCCTGGGCGACCGCGGTATGATTGTCGATACTCCTTCACGGGTTTTGGACCTTGACCCAACACATGGGTTCAATGATTTCCAGGTTTAAGGTAAAGGTGGGAGATCTGAAATAACAGATAATAGATTGAAGAGCCAGGAAGCTGGAGACGAAGTGTTCATCAATGGCTCTTATTCCTAGGGGATGCAGGAGACTAAAGCAACCTGTTGATTATTTGAATGAGCATTATTAGCAGATACCCTGAAAGCTTTTATCCTTCATGAACTCACTTCTTCCGCTCCCCCACCCATTGCATGGAGATAAATTTAATAAAACATAGCCGGTTTACCACCGGCTTTTTTTTGGCTATGGCTCGGGAATAGATTTAGCAGACCAATTTTTAATATTGGCCTGCATAGCCGATATTTGTTTTAGATAATTTTTTACGCCTTTGATTTTACAGTCTGTTAACGATATAGCCGCACTTTGTGCACAGCAGGGCATTAAGGAAGCCATTCTTTCTCCGGGTTCCCGTAACGCCCCCCTCACGCTGGCATTTACTCGGCACCCACACATCCGCACCCGAACCATAAGCGACGAACGCTCCGCAGCTTTTATCGCCCTTGGAATGGCCCAGCAACTAAAGCAGCCCGTGGTACTGATTTGCACCTCCGGCACTGCCGCCTATAACTATGCCCCGGCAGTAGCCGAAGCCTTTTTCCAGCAAATTCCCCTGCTGGTACTTACAGCCGACCGCCCTCCTGAATGGATTGACCAGCTCGACGGACAAACCATCCGCCAGCAAAATATTTATGGTGCCCATGCCAAAAAAGCCTGGCAGTTGCCCGCCGACCTTCGCCACCCCGATGCCCAGTGGCAGGTAAACCGCAGCCTTAACGAAGCCATTAACCTTAGCCGCCAGTTCCCTGCCGGGCCTGTACATATTAACATCCCTCTTCGGGAACCCTTCTACCCGGCAGAAGGAGAGCGCTGGTACTATTCGGAAGAAATCAGAACCATTGAAAACTGGGCTCCTGCCTCCTCTTTAAGTAATGAGCAATGGAGCCAGCTGGAGCTGGAATGGAAGAGCTTTGGCCGGAAGCTTATTGTAGGCGGACAACAGCAGCCGGATGCAGTATTATTGAAACAACTGCAGCAAACCGCCCGCGTACAGAAGATTCCTGTGGTGGCAGATATCATCAGCAACCTGCATGGAATTGAAAGTGCCATCCGCCTGCAGGATAGCTTTTTGAGCCGGAGCAATGAGCCGGAGCTGGAAGCGCTTCAGCCAGAGCTGCTGATAACTTTTGGGAAGTCTGTCATTAGTAAAAACCTGAAGTTATTCTTACGGAAGTACCAGCCAAAGGCACACTGGCACCTGCAACCAGCCGGCGAGGTGGCCGATACCTTCCAAAGCCTTAGCAGGATTATTCCGATGGAACCTGCCCGGTTTTTTATGGAGCTGAACAACCGGGGCATAAAGGCAGAAGAAAGAGTGAAGGAACAGAAAGTGTACCGCCAGGAATGGTTTTCGCATCAGGAAAAAAGCGAAAAGGCCGCTGCGGCTTTTTTCCAGCCAACCGAAAACTGGGGGGAATTTCATGCCGTTCAGCTTTGCCTGGGCCAGCTTCCGCCGCATTATAAACTGCACCTGGCCAACAGTACCGCCGTACGTTATGCTAATTTTATAGGGCTTTACACCTCACAAAAAAATATTGAGGTGCTGGCGAACCGCGGCACCAGTGGCATCGACGGCAGCACCAGCACGGCTCTTGGCGCTGCCCTGGCAGATAAAAGCCTGCACCTGCTTATAACCGGCGATATGGCCTTTTTCTATGACCGTAATGCCCTCTGGAATAATTACCTCCCTCCTAACCTCCGGATTATGGTGCTAAACAACCATGCCGGTGGCATTTTCAGACTTATAAAAGGACCAGGCGAGCAGCCGGAGTTGGAAGAATATTTCGAGACCCGGCAACCCCTTACAGCCGCCGCCACCGCGCGGGAGTTTGGCCTGCAATATTTCCATTGCAGCAGTAGAGAAGCACTGGAGACTGCTTTACCAGATTTCCTGTCGGAAGAGGGCGGTCCAAAACTGCTGGAAGTAGAAACAGACAGCAAAACCAATGCTGAGCTGCTAAAGCGGTATAAACAGGGAATTCATGCCTATGAGTAACAGGTTCATTCGGTAAGCCGAAAGGAATTTATTTTCTCCATAAATGGAATGTGAAGTTTTCCCGACCACCTAAAAGCAAGTAAAATAATAATTTAGATAAACATGAGTAAAGCAAACTGGCAAACAGTAAAGGAATACCAGGATATTACCTATAAAAAGGCGAATGGAGTAGCCCGTATCGCATTTAACCGTCCGAACGTACGCAATGCCTTTCGCCCCAGAACAGTAGGAGAGTTATTTGAAGCCTTCCTCGATGCCCGCGAAGATACCTCTATTGGGGTGGTGCTGCTATCGGCCGAAGGACCTTCTACCAAAGATGGTGTCTATTCTTTTTGCAGCGGCGGCGACCAGAATGCCCGCGGCCACCAGGGCTATGTAGATGACGAAGGCATGCCCCGCCTGAATATACTGGAAGTACAGCGACTAATTCGCTTTATGCCGAAGGTGGTTATTGCCGTGGTGCCGGGCTGGGCGGTAGGCGGCGGCCATAGCCTGCACGTGGTGTGCGACCTTAGCCTGGCCAGTAAAGAACATGCCATCTTTAAGCAAACAGATGCCGATGTAACCAGCTTCGACGGTGGCTATGGCTCGGCTTACCTGGCAAAAATGGTGGGGCAGAAACGTGCCAGGGAAATCTTTTTCCTCGGGCGTAATTACTCTGCCCAGGAGGCCTATGATATGGGAATGGTTAATGCCGTCATTCCGCACGAGGAGCTGGAAGATACAGCCTATGAGTGGGCGCAGGAGATACTGGCGAAATCACCTACTTCTATTAAGATGCTGAAGTTTGCCTTTAACCTCACCGACGATGGAATGGTAGGCCAGCAGGTATTTGCCGGTGAAGCCACCCGCCTCGCCTATATGACGGAGGAAGCCAAAGAGGGCCGCAATGCCTTCCTGGAGAAAAGGAAACCTAACTTTAAGGACATCAAGTGGATTCCGTAAAAAACAACCTATTGGGTAAATCCTTTTAGTAATAAAAATAGCGGTTAAAGAGATGCACCTGATTTTTTTAAAAATATTTTATAATTCGCAACTTACTGATATACAGCAACGTATAGTTAAGTAATTAAAAGCTATTCAAAATGGATATCGGGCTGAGCAATCAGTAGAAGATTGAAAATTTTGAATAGCTTTTCTTTTTATTCTCACTCCCTTTATGCCAGATCATTTTTCATTACAAATTGGTGACAGCCATTATACCGAAGAAAATATCCTGCAAGGAAAGTTTGAACCTACCATAACCGATTCCTTTACCCAAGCTCTTCTCCGCTTTTGCCAAAGCTGGCTCAAGGGGCAGGATAGTTTTACCATTCATACTTCCGGCTCTACAGGTCAGCCCAAACCTATTTCACTAAGCCGGCAGCAGATGCAGGCCAGTGCCCGCCAAACTGTAAAAGCTCTGGGGCTCTCCGCAGGTAATTCTGCTCTTCTCTGTATAAATGCGGAATATATTGGCGGAAAAATGATGCTGGTTAGGGCTATGGAACATGGCCTCCACCTCACGGCGACACCACCATCGGCCGACCCACTGGCTCATTTGCCTACCGATACACACTTTGACTTTTCAGCCCTTGTACCCCTGCAGCTGGAAGCGATTCTGCGGAACCCGCACAGCAAAGCCATATTACAAAACATGAAGGCTGTTATCATTGGAGGAGCAGCGGTAAGCTCCTCTCTCCGGGAGCAGTTGCGCAATATAAAAGCCCCTCTGTTCAGCACCTATGGCATGACCGAAACTGTATCGCATATTGCCCTGCAGAGGCTAAACGGTCCGGAAGCAACCGATTTCTTTACCGCCTTTCCGGAGGTAAAGCTAAGCCAGGACAGTAGAGGCTGCCTGGTAATAGAAGGAGCCGTAACAGGCAATATTCCCGTCGTTACTAATGATGTGGTGGACTTATCAGGAGGAAACCGCTTTCGCTGGATAGGTCGGGCCGATAATATTATCAATTCCGGAGGTATTAAAATTCAGCTTGAAAAAATTGATGCACTGGCGGCGGCAGCCTTTTTACAGTTGGGTATAGAAAGAAAAGTTTTTGCCTGGGCCCTGCCCGAAGAACAACTGGGGCAACGGCTAGTTCTTATAGCTGAAGGTGCTCCTTTCACTACCGCTACAGAAACAGAGGTTTTTTCCCATTTAAAGCTGGTACTCGGCAAATACGAACTACCGAAAGCTATTTTTTTTGTGAAAAATTTTTGTTTCACCCCATCCGGAAAGATACAGAAAGGAGCTACTGCTGCGTTAATAGACAAACCCTGATTCTTTTAGATGAAGACTTTTTTTATCCTCAGCTGTTCGCTTATTTTTCTTAATTTCATTATCCCAAAAGAAGAAAGGGGCACCCTAAAAGTAACGGTTACCGGCATCGATTCGGCCGAAGGACTTATCCGCGCTGCCTTATTTCAGGGAGAAGAGGGCTTTCCGGATGATGAAGCAAAGTCGTTCCGTACGGCCTCCGTAGAGGCAAAGGAAGATAAGGTAATTTTCTTCTTCGAAGATTTACCCTATGGCGATTATGCCATTTCTCTGCTGCACGATGAGAATGAAAACGGCAAAATGGACACGAACATCTTTAGCTATCCGAAGGAAGCCTACGGCATTTCCAACAATCCTGAAGTAGTCTTAAGTGTGCCTTCCTATCAGGAGGCGATGGTAGAGCTGCAGGAGCCTCAAAAAAATATTCTAATCCATTTGCGCAATTGAGCCACCCTCTTCTTCATCAATTTTTGCAAGAATAGTGGCACCCAGATAGTCCCTACCTCCATCTCTTACCACCTCCCAGCCAAGGTCTTTCAGGTACTTCTTGATATACCTGTTGAGGAACCCATGCGCCACCAGCACCACTTTATCGTGACGCTCACTGTGGGTCGCCAGCTTAATAGCCCCAGCCATGGCCCTTTCTCTGGCCTCTTCAAAACTTTCAATTCCTTCTTCGTTGAAACCCAGCAACCATTCTATACGGGCCGTAATAGTCCAGTAGCGTAAAGGAAGATCCATTTTAATCCGGCGATCACCCAGACTCCGCTCAAATTCCCTAAACTCTGCAGACTGGGTGATGTCCCGCTCGGTGCCAAAAAGGTATTTAGCCGTAGAGATAGCCCTGTTCAGGTTACTTACAAAAATGAGCACCTCCTCCTCCTCTTCCAGCTCAAAAAATGGCTCATCCGGTATGAGTATACCTACACTATCATAGTCCTTGATGTACTGCTTGGCCTCCTTATAATTAAAGCGACCGATCTTGTTTAGGTCTGGCTCCCCATGGCGAATCAGCGCAATCTGCTTCAACTCGGCTCCCTCCGGCATTACCTCTTCACTTAATTCCAGAAACCGCATCTTTTTCGCAACAGGCACCCCCTCTACTGATACATATTCAGCCTGTTCATTTAGCGCCTCATACTTTTCCTCCAATACAGCAAGGAGTTTTTCCTGGCAGCCACTCATACTTATCCCTATCAATACTATCAAAAATATATTCAAATACTTCATACTATATTTTACCCATAAAGCGCCTGGAAGGTTTCTTTTGGGTTTTCTGGTAATTCTTACCGGAAGCATCGTAACTTTGATGGCCGCTGTCGATTACATTAAAAAGTATTAAAGTTATGGTGACCATTAGCGGTATTATCGAAAAAGCATTTTTCTTATGAATATTGATTCGAAGAGCGTAAAAAGCATTCATATTACCTTTGATGCGGGCAGCCTTGTACCCGCCCCTTACCACTACGCCTATACCCTTGATATACAGCTGCAGCAGGCGCTGGCCAACTATAAAATTGAATACCTGCACCGCGAAGAGCTAAGTGAGGAGGAGATTACCGATGAGGGCTTTACCCTTGATGATGACTGGCAATGGGAAGGAAAGTTAACTGAGGCATGGCAGCAGGCGCTTCATCAACAGGTTGATAAACAAAGCTGGCCTAAAAAGCCAAGCCGACCTAAGCCCGAAGAAGGCAGCCTTCACATACGCCTGCTGGACCATGAGGATAAAGTTTTATTTGAAGGGCTTCCGGCCGACCTGTCCAGCTGGGAATACTTTATGCAGGAACTTGTTCAGGGAATATATGAAATTGCCCGGAGAGAGGCTCCTTTTCAACTGGTATACAAAGAAATTGGGTCTGGGAACAACCAGCACCAGATTTTTTTAGAAGCTTCCTTTGCCCAGCGTACCATTACGGCCCGGCAGCAACATGCGGGAATGGAAGAGGAATTTGCGCAGCCGGACTGGAAGCAGCTTAAAAGTCTGATGAAAAGCATTTACGTTCCTGATTATGATTATGAGCAGGCTTCGATCCAGGAACCAAAAAAGAGAGGAAAATATCTTGCCACCGGCGAAGGACTATGGTTTAAATTCGGAGAAAGTTTAACCGAACCGGAAGCCCGCTCCAACAGCCTCGAACGCTTGGAGCAGGACCTGAAAGGCCTTTTTAAAAAGTAAATTGAAGCTAAAAAAGATAGGTAGAGGGATTGGAAACAGGCAAAAGCTTTACTGCCCCTTTTATTGGAAAGGCCGGTGGCTAAGTATTTGGCAACTTCCTTTCTTCTACAGAATAAAAAAAGCGAAGCACCTTCCTACAGACGCTTCGCTTTCTTTTTTATCTTCTTTTAGTATTTATTTTAGTATTTACTACCTGTTTTTAAGCTTAATTACTTCCTGCTGCAGGTCCATTACAATATTCGCCAGTTTATCAAGGGTTAAATCGGCCTGAATTTCAGGGTCGGGGAACTGTAGACTTATAAAAGCTTTTGCTTCCCAAATTTCCAGAACATCTTCTATACCAAGCTCAAAAGGGGCATAGGCTTTATTGTCCGATACCAAAAAGAGCTTTCCATTCTCCTCTACATAGTTAAAGACCCGCTTATATACAACACCTTCTTTATTGCTTACCAGTACATACGTTCTGCCATTACGAATATCCTGATATTTATCGACATACTGTCCGATAACCACGGTTCCCGATAAGAGTGGCAGCATGGAGTCGCCTGTAATTTCAAACGCCCTGTAAGTTCCATTACCTGGCAACATTGGTAGCTGAAAGCGCGGTAGCTCCTCCAGATACTCCGGGTCAGAAAATCCATTCAGGTAACCGGCAGCCGCTTTTTGCGGTACTAATTCAATATTCTCCTTTTGCTTCTGGTCGACGGTTATGGAAAGCACTTTTAGCTTTTCCGTTGGCAATGCTTTTGCCTGCTGAGCCACCAGCCGCTGCAGCTCCTGCCGATCCAGCTTACTAATGTCCCTGCTGATCAGCAAATCGACAGACACCTCAAATTCCTTAGCCATGTTCTGCAGGTTGTTGAGCCTTGGATCTGCCCTTCCTTCCTCATAGGCCCCTAAAAGAGAGCGCTTAATTCCTATTTTTTCTGCAAACTGCTCCTGAGTAAAGCCCAGCTGCTTGCGCAAGGCTTTAATATTATTACTAACAATGCTCATAATTTCCTCAATTCTCTATTTTTAAGATAAAACCCACAGCTTAAAAAACCTGCAGGATACCATTTACCTTAAAACAGCATAAAGATAAAAAAAATCTGCAGAATACTAATAATTTTACTAAAATAACCAGAATCACCCTGCAAGGCTTTTTATTAAGCCTCTTTTAGCCTCTCCGGCAGCTAAAATATTTAGCTCAATCTGTACTTACTCAGGCTTCAAAAAATATATAACCACAGTTACTACTTCCCATTTCCTGACCAATTGTGTAGAAATTAGAATGGTGCTGGAGGTTATGCAATGTCATTTGTGTAATTCGCTCCCGAATAATGCTGACCACTTCCTTAAGGGTAAGGTTGGCATCGACCAGCATATGCCCACGGGTATTCTTTTTCAGGAAAGGCTGCTCCGCCAAAAAGCGCACCTGACATTTTCCGGTACCCAATCGCTTGCTGCTTAACTTTACTTTAATGGCAGTAGCAGAATCGCTTAAAAGACTTGTAGTTTGCATGGCTCAAGATGTTTTACTATAAATTTTAGCTGTTTATACTCATAAATTTAGCCAAAACCACCTAATAACCAAAATATTTAGTATTTATTTTTCATTTCTCTTAATTTCCCATCCTGGTTTTACAGTCTTCTGTATATTTGTCTGGCTAAACTAAAGGCGCTCTCTTATGCTTTTGGTAAGGAATGGAATAATGAAGAAACAGCTAAAGAATAAAGGAGCTCAGCATCTACAGCATAAAATGGCTTTGTACGAAAGCTTTTTATTTCGCTATCTCCCCCAGCTTTCTTCTCTTTCCTTTATTACCCGCCTTAATCTTTTCGACCTTTTTAGTCTGCATGGCCTTAACCGACATGGTACGCAGGGAACTCCTTTCGTCATTTTTAATGCCCTGCACAAGCAGCGTCAGCACCAGCTTAAACAGCAGCAATCGCTGCGGCCTCTCACCCTTACCCTTCTTTCCCCGCCAGCCGAACCGCTGGCCAATGGAGCTTTCGAAGCCTTACAGCAGGCTAATCTGCTTAGCAACAGCTGCAGGCTTAACCACTGGTCTGTAAGCGCTGGCGAAGCACTAAAGAAGCTGGCACTCCACCTGCAGAAAATGCCGGCAAGTGAGAAGAACCTGCTTTTCTTCGACCTGGCTGACTCCTCTGTAAAAATACCGGATGCACTCAGACTACTGACGGGAAAAAAGATTGAGGTAATATTCTTTCTGCCGGTAAAAGCTTTATGGCAGCTCCACCTCCACCCCCACAAAGACAGTCCGCTGCCTGCTTACCGCTCATTGAAGCAATCGTTAGACCAGCTGTTTCCAGCGGAGCACCCTTACTTTTCAGATGAAATAACCGTACAGGATTTTTGTCGCTACCTGAAAGAAGCCTTCCGGCTGGAGGGCCGTTTTTACACAGCCCTGGAAACTGGCGGTGAGGAGCTTTCGGAAGCAGCTTTACTGTGCCTGAGTGCAGATGCTTTTATGATGGAAAAAATGCTGCAGGCTTTCCCTCCCGCTCAGGCCAATGCTGCGCCACCCGCAGGTCAGCAGTTGGGATTCTTTAGCAGCAGCATGGAGGAGCCAGTATCTTATACGGACACTTCTACCTTAGAGGCTTTGCTCAGCAAAAAGGTGGACAATAAACAACTATATGAAGAAGGGCTACAGGCTGGACTGCTGCCTGCCCGTGTAATGGAAGGGCTTCAAAGCCTCCTGGAGAAAGGACAGCTGGAAATAGTGGATGAAAAAGGGAAGCGCCTTCCGACCATCCCCCCTAACTGCATTGGATTTACTGCCTTTAAGGCCGGGAAGCCTGGCTGTTATTTCAACCTGAAGGAGAATATTTAAGCGTGCACTTCCTTTGCAAAAAAGCAGTTAAAGATTTCTTTTATTTACGAACCTTCTCCTGTACTTTAGGAGTTGATAAACAAAATAAAACTGCCCTTCGAGCTATGCAAAAATCTGTCGATAATTTCACTAAAACCTTCCGCCTTGTCGGGTGGATGGAAGGTCTTTCTTTTCTGCTTCTTTTAGGAGTAGCCATGCCCCTGAAGTACCTGGCCGGTATTCCTGAGCCTGTTAAAATGCTTGGCTGGGCACACGGCCTCCTGTTCATGCTCTACCTGGCATATGTTGTCCTTGCGAAGTTCCGACTCAACTGGACTTTCCGGCAAATGTTCCTGGCAGGAGTAGCCTCTGTCATTCCTTTCGGTCCCTTTATCGTGGACCGGAAACTACTAAAACAAAGTGCTGCCCGAAAGGTATAGCCATTTATTACTCACAAAAAGAGGCCTGTTTGTTTGAGCAAACAGGCCTCTTTTGTATAGAAGATTAAAGCCATTAATGAAGCTGTCGAACCAGCGGGTACTATCCAGAACTTTTACCATGGTTCCCTACCAAAGGATGAACGGCAGATTTACAGGAACTTCTTAAAATTTGCTCCAAAGTACTGGTAAGTTTGCCTGGCAGCCTCTACAATCGGCTCCTGCGCCTCTGAATGAGCACCTTCATCCTTCAGCACCTCCAGAAAACGCTTCCACTGCGGACCGGTTTCTCCTCCATAGCAGCCAAAATAATGAAAGTTCTCAAGGGAAGATAAATGTTCATTTTTCTTCAGTGCCTTCACAATCACCATTCCGCCAAGGGTAGCTCCTTCGAGCACGTACATACAGCCTAGTAAGCCAAAGGGTTTATTCAGCTGCGGCAGCTGGCCGGCCGGTTCCTGCCGGCTGAGCGGTTCGCGCGCTATCCCCAGCTCGCCAATATCCTGCTCCAGTAAAGGCATTTTTCTTCGCTGCTCATAGTCCAGTGCAGGAAAAAGTTCCTCCACACCATTTGCCTCCAGCTGTTCTTCCAGGGCCTGGTGCACCATAAAATGCACGCGAATTAGTTTTTTATATTCCTCGAGGCTGAGGGTTTTGTCCATAATTTTATCCGACAAGCCTATAGCCTCCAGCTTATCATGTTCTCCACGGGTTTCTGCCCGTAGTTTTTCCAGTATATCCATTCTTTGGAGTTTGAAGTGTGAGCATTCAGTTATAAGACATCCCTAAGCTACACACATAAATAATTCTTTATTTTAACGCCAGCTGACCTGTCACGGTATAGTGAAGGCTTTCTTCGTCGAGCATTAAGCGAATAGTGTGCAGCAGTAGCTGCTCCTGCCGCTGCTTCAACTTAAGGCTTTTCACCAGCTCATCTACAGGAAAAGGCTTTATTTTAAGAGCTGTATAAATTTGCTGCCGCATCCTGAACATCTCTGCTTCTTCCCAATGGCCCGGATGTTTTCCTTTAATACAGTTATCACAGACACCACAGTTTTCATAATCATGCTCATCGAAATAGGCTAGCAGCATCTGAGTGCGGCACCTTTCGGTGTTTTCTATATATTTTTTTACGGAAGCTACTTTTTGCAGGTAAATGGCTTTGCGCTCTTCCAGCTTTTTCTGCTGCAGAGGTAAACGGGCAGCATCGAAGCGGGGGGTAATAAACGTCAGCTGCGGGCTATCTTTCTGCTGTTCATATTCAATTACTTCCATTTTATGCAGCATATCCAGTTTTCGCTTCACTTCCGCTACCGACACTTTCAGCAGGGTAGCAATGGCGCTTTCAGATATTTTAGTGAATACTGAAAATATTTCACCTCCACACAAGCGCAGCAAAGCTTTTATCAGCGGCTCGAGGGCGGCATTGGCAATCTGAAAGGCATATACCTCCTGACTATTGAGGAGGAAGAGAACTTTTGAGGGAGCATAGAAGCTTTCTGTTAACTGGATAAAACCTTCCTCTTCCAGCTTTTTAATGCAGTACCAGGTCTGGAGCGGGTGGAGTTGGTAGGTTTTACAGAAATCATCAATTTCAAAGTCGTAGGAGGTTAAAAGACTACTGCCGATAGCTATCTTGAAGTAGTTAGCAAGTGCCTGGTACACCCTCCGGATTTCTTCCAGGGCCGGGAACTGCAGCTGCGCCCGCTCTTCCAGCTCTTCGATATCTTTGGTCTGGTAGAGGACTACTCCATAGGCTTTTTTCTCGTCGCGCCCTGCCCGCCCCGCTTCCTGGTAATAAGCCTCCAGGGTATCGGGCAGGTCGAGGTGGGCC
Organism: Nafulsella turpanensis ZLM-10; assembly: GCF_000346615.1. Taxonomy (GTDB): domain Bacteria; phylum Bacteroidota; class Bacteroidia; order Cytophagales; family Cyclobacteriaceae; genus Nafulsella; species Nafulsella turpanensis. The sequence continues at coordinate 113,297 of NZ_ANNU01000019.1, read as the reverse complement.
ACGAGCCGCACGTCCGGCTTATCGATGCCCATCCCGAAGGCATTGGTGGCTACAATGACACGAATTTTGTTCTTAAGCCATGCCTCCTGCCGGTAGTTCCGTTCCTCATTGCTAAGGCCGGCATGATAATAATCGGCGGAGATACCCTGCTTCCGGAGCTCCCATGCCACTAACTGGCAGCGCTTTCGGCTCCGCGCATATATAACGGCCGTACCTGGTACCTTGTGCAGCATTTCGAGCAGCTTGGCTTCTTTGTTTTCTTCGTAGCGAACATTATAGGAGAGGTTTTCGCGTGCAAAGCTCTTGCGGAACACTTCTGCCTTTGGAGAAAAGGAGAGACGCTCCTGTATATCTTTTGCGACTCTTTTGGTGGCGGTGGCGGTAAGGGCAATGCAATTAACCCCCGGCAGCATTTCGCGGAAGGTAGCAATTTCGAGATAAGATGGTCGGAAATCATAGCCCCATTGCGAAATACAGTGGGCTTCGTCGATAGCCAGCAGGCACACATTCATCTGCTTTACCCGCGCCTGCATCAGCTCCGTTTTCAGGCGCTCCGGCGAAACATAGAGGAACTTCACCTGCCCATAGATACAGTTGTCGAGGGTAATGTCAATCTCGCGCTTGCTCATGCCTGAATACACTGCTGTAGCCGCAATTCCGCGCTTCTTCAGCTGCTCTACCTGGTCCTTCATGAGGGCAATAAGGGGCGAAACCACTATACAAATACCCTCCATAGCAAGGGCTGGCACCTGGAAACAGACAGATTTACCACCGCCGGTTGGCAGCAGGGCCAGCACATCCTTTCCTTCCAACACAGCCTGCACAATTTCCTCCTGCAGAGGCCGGAAGGTGGAGTAGCCCCATACTTTCTGAAGTATTTCTACAGGTTTTACCATTAGAGCAAACGTACGTAAATTTAGGAGCTTTGAAAATGCACAAGGCTGAAAAAGAAAGTAAAGTAAGGCGTTGTTTTGAGCTAAGGCCAAGTCCCACTTCCCCAGAATAGTCCCTATTTTTTCTGATGGCGCTCTTCCAGCACCTGTATCACTTCATCAAGTGAATAGCCTTTAGCCTCCAGTAGTACCAGGTAGTGGTACAGCAAATCGGCTGCTTCGCCCATAAACAGTTCCTTATTGTCATCTTTTGCTTCAATGACCAGCTCAACCGCTTCCTCCCCTACCTTCTGGGCAACTTTATTCATCCCTTTAGCAAACAGAGAAGCCGTGTAGGAAGAATCGGATGGGTTCTCCTTCCGGTCTTTAATGATGGTCCGAAGCTGGTCGATAAAGCCCGTCCGGCTGCTATTGGATTCGTTAAAGCAGGTATCTGCCCCGGTATGGCAGGCAGGGCCCTGTGGTCTAACTTTTACCAGCAGGGTGTCCTGGTCACAATCAATCTTTATCTCCTCCACCAGCAGAAAATTGCCGGATGTTTCTCCTTTGGTCCAGAGGCGATTCTTACTCCGGCTCCAGAAAGTCACTTTCCCTTCCTGCTGTGTCCGCTCCAGTGCTTCGGCATTCATATAGCCCAGCATCAGCACCTTAGCCGTGGTGGCATCCTGTATAATTACGGGCAAGAGGCCGTTTCCTTTATCGAAGTCTGGTTGAGGAGAGTCTTGAGTCCTGAGTCCTGAGTCTTGAGTCATTATTTTGATGTTGGTTGGTAGTTGTTCGTTGTTTGTATCTGGCGATTACGATTCGCCGTGCCAGTTACTGGCCTCATTGTGCCTCGTACGCTTTCGAAATTTCTACCATGGTTTTGTCATTGCGAGCCGACGCGGCGCGGAAACGAAGCAATCTCCAGGACATGTGTCCTTACTCTCCGGACCTCATTCTATCGCCGGTTGCAATCCACGTTTCTTTTTAGCTTACCGGCCGCACTGTTATTCCTTCTTTCTGGAGATAATGTTTGAGTTCCGGTATTCCTATTTCTTTAAAATGAAATATACTGGCCGCAAGGGCGGCATCTGCCTTTCCTGTGGTAAAAGTATCTTTAAAGTGCGCCATGATTCCGGCTCCTCCCGAGGCGATAATTGGCACAGGTAACTCGGCAGATAATTGTGCCAGCAGCTCATTATCAAAGCCTGCTTTCGTACCATCCTGGTCCATAGAAGTCAGCAGAATTTCACCCGCGCCGCGCGCTACCACTTCCCGCGCCCAGGAAAGTGTTTCCAATTCGGTAGGGGTACGGCCGCCATGGGTGTGCACGATGTGTTTTCCATCCACCCTTCGGCTGTCGATGGCTACCACCACGCACTGGCTTCCAAACTCCTGCGCCAGCTCATTGATAAGACCAGGATTTTTTACTGCAGATGAATTTATAGATACCTTATCGGCTCCGGCTGCGAGGAGCGCCGATACATCTTCCTTAGAGGAAATGCCACCGCCTACAGTAAACGGGATGTTGAGTTCGGCCGCAACCTTACTTACCAGTTCCAGCAGGGTTTTTCGTTTCTCCACAGTGGCGGTAATATCCAGAAACACCAGCTCATCGGCCCCCTGTTCGGCATACAGCTTCGCCAGCTCCACCGGGTAGCCGGCATCGCGCAGCCCGACAAAATTCACGCCCTTTACTGTTTTCCCGTCCTTGATGTCGAGGCAGGGGATAATTCTTTTCGTCAGCATATATTAGTCTTGAGTCATTAGTCTTGAGTCCTGAGAAGGGATACCTCAGGTTTACGGAGAATCTTCATCAAAAAAAACTCATTTGCACATTTTCAAACTTCCTCATTTGTAAATTTTGCTAATTCCTGCAGGCTGATGTTTCCTTCGTAAATAGCTTTGCCAATAATGGCTCCATGGCAGCCAATGGCTTTCAGCTCATGCAGGTCATCCATACCGGCAACGCCTCCGCTGGCAATTAATTCCAAATCAGGAAACTGCTTTATGATTTGCTGATAAAGGGAAGCGGAAGGCCCCTGCAGGAGACCATCTTTACTTATGTCGGTACATATCACATACTGAACACCTTTCTGCTGATAATCGTCCAGGAAATTGAAGAGCTCACGTTCTGAAGATTCCTCCCAGCCGCTTACAGCAATTTGTCCGTTTTTTACATCAGCACCTAAAATAATTTTCTCGCTGCCGTATTTCTTCAGCCATTCCTGAAACAGCTGGGGCTGCTTTACCGCAATACTCCCGCCGGTTACCTGCGAGGCACCTGCATTAAAAGCTGCCTCTATATCCCTATCGGACTGCACACCACCACCAAAATCGATATGCAAACCGGTACCGGAAGCAATTCGCTCCAGCACATTCAGGTTTATAATTTTCTTTTGCTTTGCCCCGTCCAGGTCCACCAGGTGAAGGCGGCGGATGCCTGCACCCTCATAGGCTTTTGCTACTTCGAGCGGATTGCTGTTATATTCTTTTTTCCGGCTATAGTCGCCCTGCGTAAGGCGAACACATTTTCCATCAATTATATCGATGGCAGGGATGATTTCCATAGTTTAGTAGTGAGTATTAAATTGTTAAAGCGCATTATTCTTTGGGAGAGAAAAGCCGGGGCTATGGTGGTTTCCCTTTATCCAAAGGACATTCACTCATTCTATCATTTTAACCTGAGAAAGTTTTCCAGTATTTTCTCCCCGTCCTTCCCACTCTTTTCGGGGTGGGCCTGCAGGGCAAAGAAGTTATTTTTCTGTAGGGCTGCACTATAGGGAAGTATATAATCCGTCTGCGCAATGGTGTAGGGACTGAGCTCCGCATAATAGCTGTGGACGTAGTAAAGGTAGGCTTCCTGCGATAACTCGTCAAACAAAGGTCCTTTTACTTGTTCAATCCGGTTCCATCCCATATGCGGCACTTTTTCCCGAGGCGGAAAACGTTTTACTTCCACATCAAAAATACCAAGACAGGGGGTGTTGCTTTCCTCGGAATGGCTACACATGAGCTGCAGCCCTAGGCAAACGCCCAAAACCGGCTGGCGGAGCGTAGGAATCAGCTGATCTAAGTTACGCTCCTCCAGGTAGGCCATGGCCGTGCCGGCCTCCCCTACACCGGGGAAAATTACTTTGTCGGCCGAGCGAAGCGTTTCAAGTTCATCGCTGATGCAGGGTTCAATTCCTAGCCGCTGCAGGGCATAGGTTACAGAGCGAATATTCCCGGCATTATATTTTACAATGGCAACTTTCATAGGAGTAAAGATACAGAAAGCAGCCCTTGCATGGAGCTGCTTCTGTTTAATTCCTTTATACTGTTACAGGTTCTTTCTGGCTTAATATGGCAATTTGTTCCTTTATTTCCGGCAGAGACTGGTACAGCTGCTCGTAGGATTCGATGATGAAGTACCTGTCCTGGAACGTATCCTTCCGGTAAGGCGTATTCAGAATCTGCTCCACATTGTACTCAAAGCGTTTTGGTTTATCACTCAGGCAGAAAACAGTTTCACCGGCCGATGAAAGAATACCGGCTCCATAGATTCTGAGTCCTTCTGCCTCACGAATAAGACCAAACTCTACAGTAAACCAGTAGATACGCGAAAGCAGTTCTATGGCCCATTTATTATCGATATATTCAAGTCCTATTTTACTCAGCTCCTGCAGAAAGTCTACAAAAGCCTGGTTCGTAAGCAGAGGCACATGGGCAAAAACATCATGAAACATATCCGGCTCTTCCAGGTAGTCAAGCTCACTCATTTTCCGGAGCCAGGTGCTGGCAGGGAATTTGCAATCCGCCATCAATTGAAAGAAGATTGCATCGTCGACAATACCCGGCACGACTGCCAGTTCCCAGCCGGTAATGCTCTTCAGTAGCGGATTGGTTTCGCTGAAATCGGGTATTTTGCCGGCGGTAAAGTTAATACGGTCGATGCCCTGCAAAAACTCATCAGTTGCCCTGCCAGGAAGATTCTCCATCTGGCGGTTAAAGAGTACTTCCCATACCTGAAAATCTTCTTTTGTATAATTCGCGTATTTCTGTTCCATTGTGGTCATTAAGTAGCTGAATGGGTTAAAATGAAAAAAGCCCGGCTCCGGGGTTCCGGAACTGGGCTTCTGTATAAAATTCTTACTGTTTCTTAATTCGTAAGCAATACATCACCATTACCGAAACCGATGGGCTGGTTCATATGATAATAGTAATAATAATGTACTGTCTGTGGATTCATGCAGGCAATATAGACCACAATTATTTTACCTCCAAATTTTTACAGCAAACTAATTCCCTGTTCTTCGAGTCCGGCACCTATTTCCTCCGGCCAAAGGCTTGCCTGCACTTCTCCTATATGCCCTTTCCGGAGCAAAAACATGCAAAGCCTGGACTGCCCAATGCCACCCCCCATTGTTTGAGAAAATTTACCGGCGAGCAGGGCAGCATGAAAAGGCAGCTGTGTCCGCTCTTTACAGGCAGCGATGGCAAGCTGCCGCTCTAGGGCTGCAGCATCGACCCGGATTCCCATAGACGACAGTTCAAAGGCACGACGCAATACCGGGTTCCAGACCAGAATATCGCCGTTGAGTCCTTTATAGGCTCCTTCCGTTGGAGTACTCCAGTCGTCATAATCAGGGGCGCGACCATCGTGCGGCTCTCCTTCTCCCAGTGCTCCTCCAATTCCAATAATAAAGACCGCACCAAAAGTACGGGCTATTTGGTCTTCCCGCTCTTTCGGGCTTAGTTCGGGATACTGGCTTTGCAAATCCTCTGAATGGATAAAGACAATTTCCTCCGGCAGAACAGGCTGTAGGTCAGGAAGCGCTATGCTTAACTTTTCCTCCGTAACCTTTATGGCAGCATAAATACTTTTTACGGTTTCTTTTAAAGTGTCAAGGCTACGTTCTTCCGGACGGATACACTTTTCCCAGTCCCACTGGTCTACGTAAAGGGAGTGAATAGGGCTCAGCTCCTCATCGGCCCTGATGGCGCGCATATCAGTATAAATACCTTCGCCCGGAAGGAGCTGCAGCTGACTTACCTTCACCCTCTTCCACTTGGCAAGGGAATGCACGACCTCCACGGTAGCTCCCCCGAGGGAAGGGGCCGGAAAATGAACAGGGCGTTCGGTGCCATTCAGATCGTCGTTAATACCTGTGCCTCTCCTTACGAGCATGGGCGCACTTACTTTGTAAAGCTTCAGGTGGCGGGCAAGCTCAGTGGCAAAACAGGTCTTAATCATTTCAATGGCTTTTTCGGTTTCCAGCGGACTCATGCCTGGTTGATTTGTCTGCTGCAGGGGAATGAAGGATTGAACTTTCATCATTTAAAAATTTTAAGGTTTAAGAATAAAAAAAAGCCCTCCACCACTTAGGTGAGAGGGCTTTTGTATGACAATACAAGGCCGGCTCACCCTATGGGGGAGGATTATTATTGCCATTGTTGAAGTTAATTGAGCGGCCCATTTCGTTGTTGGCTATTTGTGCTATTGCTTTTTTCCTGAAACTAAAAAAGCCTCCCTGTTTTCTTCAGGAAGGCTTTGTTATTCTTTTGTGAGCGTGCACCATCAAGATATCAACAATAACCTTCCTCTGCCCTGATTTTTATTCAGGCCACTATTAAGATTCTGGTTATTACTGAAAAGATGCTGCATGTACTGTCTTTTTATCTATTATCCAAGTAAGGTGATATTAACCTAAAATACAAGATAATATTACAATTTCTCCACCAGTTCTCCTCTTATTATTGTTTCGGTACGGTCAGGACCAATTGAAACAATATTAATGGGCACTTTTACCTCCTGCTCGAGGAATTTAACATAAGTCAGCAGTTCTTCCGGCAGCTGGTCAAATTCCTGCATACCTTTCAGTGACTGATGCCAGCCTTTCATGCTTTTATAAACCGGCTCTAATTTTATATCAATATCGAACGGAAGCCGATCTGTAAGCGTGCCATCGGGCAGTTTATAATGCGTACAGACTTTAATCTCTTCAAAGATATTCAGCACATCGGCCTTCATCATAAACAATTGGGTAGCTCCGTTAATCATGATGGCGTACTTAAGGGCAGGCAGGTCGAGCCAGCCACAACGACGGCTTCGGCCGGTGGTTGCTCCAAATTCATTTCCTTCCCTGCGCATGCGCTCGCCGGTTTCATCATTCAACTCAGTCGGGAAAGGGCCGCTGCCTACACGGGTACAATAAGCTTTAAAAATACCGAACACTTCGCCGATATTTCCGGGTGCTACTCCAAGGCCGGTACAGGCACCGGCAGCCATGGTATTGGAGCTGGTTACAAAAGGATAGCTGCCAAAGTCGATATCAAGCAAAGAGCCCTGCGCACCCTCAGCCAATACCCGCTGATTGGATTCTACTACCTCGTTAATCAGGTATTCGCTGTCGATGATGTTGAACTGCTTTAGAAATTCCACTGCCTCAAAAAAGGTTGCTTCTGCTTCCGCCAGTCCGGTCGGGTAATTGTAAAAACCCAGCAGTGTGCGGTGCTTATCGGTCAGTTCATCATATTTTTTGCGGAAATTATCGGCCAGCAGGTCGCCAACTCTCAGGCCCTGGCGGGCAATTTTATCGGAATAAGTAGGCCCTATTCCTTTGAGGGTAGAACCAATTTTGCCTTCGCCCTTGGCCTGCTCAGAGGCTGCATCGAGCATTCGGTGAGTAGGCAGAATGACCTGTGCTTTTTTTGAGATATACAGGTTAGCCTTGGTATTTACCTTGTACTTCTCCAGTGCTTCAATCTCTCTCTTCAGAATGACCGGGTCCAGTACTACTCCATTGCCAATCAGGTTTTTGATATCGGAACGGAAAATTCCGGAAGGAATCTGGTGCAGCACATGCTTTATGCCATCGAACTCCAGCGTATGGCCGGCATTAGGGCCTCCCTGAAAACGGGCCACCATATCATACTTAGGGGCCAGATAGTCGACCACTTTACCTTTACCTTCATCGCCCCACTGGAGCCCGAGCAGTATATCTACTTTCATGAGTAATATTAATTTCTTCTAAAGAAAACCGATACCAGGCAGGTATCTTCAGCGGATGTAAAAGTAAAAAAATTAAAGTAAAAAAGAACCCGGCGCTTTTATTCTTCAGCACCTTCTTTTACTACTGGCCTATGTTCACAGTTTTCCTTTGTACAGGTACCATAGAGGATGAGCGAGTGATGGAGAATATTGAATCCCAGCATTTCACCGGCCATTTTCTGAATGTTATAAATTCGCGGATCGCAGAACTCCAGCACACGACTGCAGTCGGTGCAAATAAGGTGGTCGTGCTGCTTATTCCCGTAGCTCTTTTCGTACTGCGCAAGGTTTTTGCCAAACTGATGCTTGCTTACCAGATCGCACTCCACCAGGAGGTCGAGCGTATTATATACCGTGGCCCGGCTTACACGATAATTCTTATTCTTCATGCTGATGTAGAGCGATTCCACATCGAAGTGCCCTTCGCGGGTATAAATCTCTTCCAGAATAGCAAAACGTTCCGGCGTTTTACGCAGGGCTTTACTTTCCAGGTAAGCTGTAAAAATTTTTTTTACTTTATCGAATAATGCTTCATTCAGCGCCATATTTTGCCGGGGGCTTTGCAGTTCTTAATAAGAACAAATATACTACAATTCTTCCTTAATTGCGGGAAATCAAGAGCAGTTGTTGGTTTTTGTATGGGTAATGGGTGTGGATATTGAGTTTACAGTATAGAGACACCTCCAATAGAAACTGTTATGGGGAGTAACGTGCCCATCTCCCGCATACTTGCACTCCCTCTGGCTTCCCCCTTCCTACTCTCTTTCAATTTAACAGAGATTGCCACGTCGGCTTTAGGGCCTCCTCGCAATGACAGCGACTTAGGAACCCTGCCGCTCTTCTTCCTTTTTCAAACCTTATTTCCTAATATCTATAGCCTTTTGTCTTCTAATTCACTACTCACTACTCACTACTCACTACTCACTACTCACTACTAATGAAATCGGTACACCTTAACAATTCCTTTTACCTTCTCCATTTTCTTAATCAGCATTTCCAGATGGCGGGTATCGTTTACGTATAGCTTGATAATACCTTCGAATATGCCACCTTCCGTTTCGATAGAGATGGACTGCATATTTACGTGCAGCTCGTCGGAGATAATTTTGGTGATATCGTTAATCAGCCCCACACGGTCGGTTCCATCGACGCGCAGACCGGCAAGGAAGGCAATTTCCTGCTGGGAGGTCCACTTAGCCTTAACGACCCTATAGCCATAGTTAGAGAGCAGTTCTACCGCATTCGGACAGCTGTTCCGGTGGATTTTGATTCCTTCATTTACCGTCACAAAGCCAAACACATCATCGCCCGGAATAGGATTACAGCATTTTGCCAGCTTATAATCCACCACATTCATATCTTCCCCTATCAGCAGGTAATCCTGCTCCTGGTTTTTAGCCTTGGCAATTTCACGCTCGAAAGATTTGGCATCGGATATTTCGGGCTTATAAGTCTGCCGGGCCGTTTGCTTAAATTCCTTAAAGCGCTTAATATCCTTCGGGTCAATCACTCCTTTTCCGACCTTATAAAAAAAGTCAAGTGGCGTTTTGGTCTCAAAGAAAGCCCTAAGCTGATTCACGGTCTCCTGGTTCATGGGGAGCTTCATTTGTTTCAGCTTCCTCTCCACAATTTCTTTCCCTTCGGCGGCCGCATTCTTTTTCTCTTCCCGCAGGCATTCCTTAATCTTGGATCGGGCTTTTGAGCTTACCACGAAGCGGAGCCAGTCTTCACTGGGCTTCTGCTTTTCGGAAGTCAGAATCTCTACCTGGTCGCCATTTTTAAGTACATAGCTCAGGGGCACCAGGCGCTGGTTAACTTTTGCACCCAGGCAGTGGGCACCAATTTCGGTATGGATTTCAAAGGCAAAGTCAAGAGCTGTGGAGCCATTCGGCATCGGCATCAAATCGCCTTTAGGCGTAAAGGCAAAAACCTCATCGTTAAACAGGTTGGACCTGAAATCGTCTACAAACTCAATGGCCGGGGCTTCACTTGACTCCAGCATTTCCCGTACGCGGGCAATCCACATTTCAAGGCCACCTTCTTTACTTCCCGCTTTATGCTCTTTGTACTTCCAGTGGGCGGCATAGCCTTTTTCGGCAATCTCATCCATGCGGCGGGAGCGTATCTGTACCTCTACCCATTGGCCGGTGCTGCTCATAACTGTGGTGTGGAGCGATTCGTAACCATTGGCCTTGGGGGTACTAATCCAGTCGCGCAGGCGGTCGGGATTGGGTTTATAATAATCCGTTACAACAGAGTAAACCTGCCAGCAGGCCGCCTTCTCCTGCTCTATATCTGCATCCAGTATTATGCGAATGGCAAAAAGGTCATACACCTCCTCAAAAGGTATATTTTGCTTTTTCATTTTATTCCAGATGGAATAAATGCTTTTGGGCCGGCCTTTAATAATGAAATCGAGATCGAGGCTCTTCAGCTCCTCTTCTATGGGGCGGATAAAGTTTCGGATAAACTTGCCTCGAGCGGCCTTGGTGGCACTAATACTGCGGGCAATACTGCGGTAAATCTGCGGCTCAGTAAACTTAAGGTATAAGTCTTCCAGCTCCGACTTCATACTATAGAGCCCCAGCCGGTGAGCCAGCGGAGCATAGAGGTACATGGTTTCGGAGGCAATTTTGAGCTGCTTATGCTGCTGCACACTGCCAAGCGTACGCATATTATGCAGGCGGTCAGCAAGCTTAATCAGGATTACCCGCACATCTTCGGACAACGTAAGCAGCATTTTCCGGAAATTCTCCGCCTGCTGGGAGCTACCATGCTCAAATACACCGCTTATTTTCGTAAGGCCATCGATAATACGGGCTACCTTCGGACCAAACTCCCGCTCAATATCTTCCAGCTCTACGTCGGTATCCTCCACCACATCGTGCAGCAGAGCTGCCACAATGGAAGTAGTACCAAGGCCAATTTCATCGACACATATCTGGGCTACCGCGAGCGGGTGGTAAATATACGGCTCGCCAGACTTACGCCGCATTTCCTGGTGGGCCTCGTTTGAAGTGTTAAAGGCCTTTTTAATCAGCTTGGCATCTCCGTCTTTCAGGAAAGGTTTTGCGTGCCTCAGTAATTTTCTATATCTGCGGATTATTTCTTTCTTCTCTGCTTCCAGATCTATGGTAACCATCAACGCTACTTGTTTACAAAATATCAAAATTAGCAAAAAAATTTTGCCCGATGTATTGATGTTTTAAAATAACTATCTACCTTTGCAACACCAATTTTAAGCGGATGTGGCGAAATTGGTAGACGCACTAGACTTAGGATCTAGCGCCGCGAGGCATGGGGGTTCGAGTCCCTCCATCCGCACACCTACGAACCCTCGATTATGATTACAATTGATCGTAATGGAGGGTTTTTAGTTATTAGAGTTAGTAGTAAATAATATTGTGCACTTTTAAGTTTTATAGCTTTGGATATTCAATTAGATAAAAAAAGCGCCACCGAGGCCTCCATTAAAATTACGCTAAACGAAGCTGATTACCAACCTAAGGTTGAAGAAAAAATTAAGGATTACCGCCGCAAAGCCACCATCAAAGGCTTTCGCCCGGGTAAGGTACCGGAAGGCATGATCCGTAAAATGTACGGCAAAGCCATTATGGTGGAAGAAATCAATAATCTGCTTTCTCAATCGGTAAACGACTATATTAAAGAAAATAAACTGAAGATTTTAGGCGACCCGCTACCGAATACAGAGGAGGCCGAAAAAATTGACTGGGACAACCAGAAGGAGTTTACCTTTATCTATGACATTGGCGTAGCCGGCGATTTTTCTGTTGAGCTGTCCGACAAAATAAAGGTCGATGCCTATGAAATTGAGGTGGGCGACAAGGTGATGAATGAAACAATGGACAACCTGAAGCAGCAGTTCGGCAAAATGACCAACCCGGAGGCTTCTGAAGCAGGTGATTTGCTGTATGGCACCATCAAATCGGAAGATAGCTCCATAGAGGAAACCGGCACCATTGCCATCGACGATATTGCAGAGAAAGAGCAGAAGAAATTCATTGGTCTGAAGAAGGATGATACTGTAAGCTTCGACATTCAGAAGACTTTTAAAGATGAGGCGGCCATTGCACAGGCTACCGGTAAAACTGAAGAAGAGGCTAAAGAACTGAATGGCACTTTTACTTTAACTGTACAAAACGTAAACCGCCGCGAGCCCGCAGAGCTAAACCAGGAGCTGTTCGATAAAGTGTTTGGAAAAGACGCTGTAAAGTCAGAAGAAGAGTTTATTAAGAAGGTTGAGGAAACGATTGCCGAAAACTACAATCGCGAAGCAGAGAACTACACCAACCAGAAAATACAGGAAACCCTTCTCGACAGCACCACTATTGAACTGCCTGACGAATTTCTGAAGCGTTGGTTAATAGTAGCCAACCAGGGCAAGGTAACAGCCGCCGATGTGGAGCGGGAATACGACCTCTACACCAAAGACCTGCGCTGGAACCTTATTACGAACCGCATTTCTGAAGAAAATGACATTAAGGTAGAGCATGAGGATGTAATGGATTCCGTAAAGGACATGATCCGCCAGCAGCTTGCAGGCTCGGGCCTTTCCGGTATGGAAGACAATCTCGATGCTTTTGCCCAGAATTATATTCAGGGAGAAAACGGCCAGAATTACATGAAAGTACACACCCAGGTGCGTACGCAAAAAGTAATGGACGCTGTTCGGGAAAAAATAAAGCTGGAGAAAAAGAAAATCAGCGCCGACGAGTTCAGAAATATGCTCGCATAAAACTAAAATCCAGAAATTATAGTTATACTGAAAGTCCTTTCAACAAAGGACTTTTTTTTTATTTTTGTAACATATCAAATATTTCATCAGCAATGCTTAACAAAGACGAATTCAGAAAATACGCTGTCAAAGGACAAGGCATCAGCGGATCTACTATAGACTCATACTTCCAGCGTGTAGAAAACATGACCCGCTCGGTTATTGAAGAACGCCCGACTAACTTCCGTGAAATCGACGTATTTTCGCGCCTGATGATGGACCGCATCATTTTCCTGGGCATGCAGGTGGATGACCATATCGCAAATATTATTACCGCACAGCTCCTCTTCCTCGAATCGGCCGACCCGAAAAAGGATGTGTTGCTGTACGTCAATAGCCCGGGTGGCTCTGTATATGCAGGTTTAGGAATATATGATACAATGCAGTACATTGCTCCTGATGTATCGACCATCTGTACAGGCTTAGCGGCCTCTATGGGTGCTGTTTTACTGGCCGGTGGTGCTGCTAATAAGCGCTCTGCCCTCCCCCATTCCCGTATTATGATTCACCAGCCACTGGGTGGTGCACAGGGACAGGCATCAGATATTGAAATTACTGCGCGCCAGATTCTGCAATTGAAGAAAGAATTGTACGAAATCCTGGCCCAGCACAGTGGAAAAACGTATGAACAAATAGAACGTGACTCCGACCGCGACTATTGGTTAAGAGCCGAGGAAGCCAAAGAATATGGCCTTATCGACGAGGTGTTGGTACGCGAGAAGAAAAAAGATTAAGGAAAGCTAATATATGGCGCAAGTAACATGCTCGTTTTGCGGGCGAAGTAAAAAAGATGTGGACCTGATGATATCAGGCATACACGCACACATCTGCGATAAATGCATTTCGCAGGCCAACCAGATTTTGACCGAGGAGCTCAAAACCAAGAGTAAGGAGGCCGCTCCTGAATTTAAGCTGGTAAAGCCGGTAGAAATGAAAAAACACCTGGACCAGTACGTGGTAGGCCAGGACGAAGCAAAAAAGATTCTTTCGGTAGCGGTGTACAACCACTACAAAAGACTGACACAGAAGAAGCGTGGCAAGAACGATGATATTATTATCGAGAAATCGAATATTATCATGGTGGGCGAAACCGGTACCGGCAAAACTTACCTGGCCCGCTCACTGGCAAAAATTCTTGAAGTACCCTTCTGCATAGCCGATGCCACTGTATTAACAGAAGCAGGTTATGTGGGCGAAGATGTGGAGAGCATCCTTACCCGTCTGCTGCAGGCTGCCGATTATAAGGTAGAAGCTGCCGAACGCGGTATCGTGTACATCGATGAGCTGGACAAGATTGCCCGTAAGTCCGATAACCCTTCCATTACCCGCGATGTTAGTGGCGAAGGGGTTCAGCAAGGCCTGTTAAAACTGCTGGAAGGTACGCATGTAAATGTTCCGCCACAGGGCGGCCGTAAGCATCCCGACCAGAAAATGATCAGCATCAATACCGAAAACATCCTGTTTATTTGCGGCGGTGCTTTTGATGGTATTCACCGGGTAATCGGTAATCGGCTTAACACCCGCCAGCTGGGCTTTAACTCGGTAGATAAGGCCATGGAAAAAGCCGGTATCGATGAGGAAAATATGCTGCAGTATGTAACAGCTCAGGACCTGAAGTCTTTCGGCCTCATACCGGAGCTTTTAGGCCGTCTGCCCATTGTTACCTTCCTGAACCCGCTGGACAAGGAAACGCTGAAGATGATCCTGACCCAGCCTAAAAATGCACTGGTAAAGCAGTATCATAAGCTTTTCGAAATGGAAGGCATAAAGCTGGAGTTTACCGAAGATGCGCTGGACTACATCGTTGAAAAGGCGATGGAAAATAAACTGGGAGCCCGCGGTCTTCGCTCTATTTGCGAATCGATTGTAACGGATGCCATGTTTGAGCTGCCTTCAGAAAAAGAAAGCAGTGAACTGGTGATAAACCGCGAATATGCAGAAGAGAAAATCGAGAAATCGAAGTTCAAGAAGCTCAGGGTAGCTTAAAGATGATAGGATGATTTATTAAGATGCTAATGTTTAGCAGAGCGTAAATCTTAACATACGAAACTCCGGAAGATAAACTTTCGAAGTTTTTTATTGCCCCAGGTACTGGAGTATAAGATGGGCAGTGGTTTCAGAGGCACTCTCCTCCCCCATCCCTGCTTTGAGCGCTTTGTACTCTTTTAACTGGTACTGGCGCCTGTCTCCTCCTTCCACAATTTTGCTTAGCTCCTGCTGCAGGTTTTGCTGGTTCAGCTCGTCCTGAATCAGCTCCTTTACGACCTCTCTCCCGGCAATCAGGTTTACCAGGCTTATGTAATCCACCTTTACCAGCCTTTTGGCAATTTGGTAGGACAGCCAGCTGGTTTTATAGCAGACCACCTGGGGCACTTCAAACAGGGCTGTTTCAAGGGTAGCAGTGCCGGAGGTTACCAGGGCTGCATGAGTATGGGCCAGCAGCGAATAAGTTTCATCATATACCACCCGGGCCTGCGGGTGGTCCAGCGCCTGCTGGTAATAGCTTTGGGGGATATTCCTGATGCCAGCTACCACGAACTGGTAATCAGGAAAGGAAGGAATCAGGTCCAGCATATAGGCCAGCATATTTTCTATTTCCTGTCGCCTGCTGCCGGGTAATACGGCAATGAGAGGCTTATGACTGAGGCCGTGCTTTTCCAGAAAATCATTATCAGGTTCAAAGCCGCTGATGGCATCGAGCAGCGGATTCCCGACGAAGTCTACTTTATAATCATAGCGGGCATAGAATTCCTTCTCGAAAGGCATAATCACGAACATATGATCGACATTTGCCTTAATATTTAGTGCCCGCTTCTGGTTCCAGGCCCACACCTTGGGAGAGATATAGTAGAACACTTTAATCTCCTCCTTTTTGGCCCAGCGGGCAATCCTCAGGTTAAAGCCGGCATAGTCAATCAGGATAAGGGCATCGGGTCTGAACTGCTTAATTTCCATTTTGCACTGCCTCATATAGCCTAAAATGGAAGGGAGGTTTTGAACCACCTCCGCAAACCCCATAAAAGCCATCTCCTTGTAATGAACGAATAGCTGCATTCCTGCACCCTCCATATAGTCTCCACCTATGCCACGGAAGCTGGCAGCAGTATCTTTCTGTTGTAAGGCCTTTATTAGATTGGAGCCGTGAAGGTCGCCTGAACGCTCACCTGCAATGAGGAAGTACTTCATATTTCAGAGGTGGAATTTAAAACGGTTACCTGAGACAATAGAGGATGGATAAAAGACGGGAGGCAGAGTTTAAGGGCAGTGAATAATTAAATCGCTGTCATTCCGTCCCAGATGAGCCTGCAAATCAAACCTTTGCCTGGCACGCAACATTATGCCTGCTGCAACTTCTTAGCACTTATTAAACACTAAACCCCCTCCCCGAAATATTCCACGTAATTACGGGGTGTTTCATAAAGGCGGATGGAGTGAAGCTGTCCTACCTGGGTAATGGTTCGAATGGCGGGTTTCAGAATTTTCCACATTTCCATTACCAGAATTTCACAGCTGGCCATTTTACCCTGCATGAAATCCACATCCATATTCAGGTTTTTATGGTCCACTTTTTCAATAATCTCGTTCTTGATTAAATTACTTAGCTGTTTCAGGTCCACGACAAAGCCCGTTTCCGGATCTGGGATACCTTTAACAGTTACGATCATCTCGAAATTATGTCCATGCCAGTTACTGTTGGCACAGGGACCAAATACCTCCTCGTTCTTTTCTTTCGACCACTTAGGGTTATATAGTTTATGAGCAGCATTAAAGTGCTCTTTACGGCTTACATAAATCATAGGCTCTGCTACATCCAAAATTCCTGCAAATATACGATTTTTAGAAAATAGTCGCAGGCCTTTAGTGGTGAGTCTTAGAGAGGGAGGAGATTTTAACTAATGCCCTGTGGATATTTAGAACTGGAGTTTAGTTTAACTGTATGACAAGTGTGTAAGATGTGCGCTGTTCTCCGGTGGCCCTGGCATTACCAACGGCCCAAATGCTGAGGAAGCGGTTGCACCAACTCCGGCACAATTTCCTCCTGTGGTGCTCCTCCCGCATAAAGAGATTGTTTCAGGATCCTAAGTCACCTTCATAATGACAGGGCAGTTTATTGTCTCTCTTATCCTTACTCCTGGTTCTCCAACCAGTCATCTGTCGTCCCCGATCCCCTGCTCAATTCTCACCGGCCGCTAGGCATAATAGTTCACATCCTTTACCTTTGCACTTTAGCTTGCTGAGCTCATGCTCTGGTACTCAGGTAAAAGTATGGCTGCTCATCAGCACCTCAACATATTATCACATTAACACATTAACTTTATGATTGTAGTTACGGGAGCCGCTGGCTTTATTGGAAGCCAGCTTGTACATAAGCTGAATAGGGAAGGTTTTAATGCCATTGTAGGAGTTGACGAATTTAACAGGGAAGATAAGAACAGAAACCTGGAGGGGGCAAAACTGAGCGCCAGAATTGAGCGTTCTGAATTTTTCGGCTGGCTGGAGTTGAACCATGAGGAAGTGGAATTTATCTTCCATCTTGGCGCCCGTACCGACACCACCGAGTTCGACCGGAAGCTCCTCTGGAGGCTCAACACAGACTATACAAAGGAAGTATGGAAGCGCTGTGTACAATATCAGCTCCCCCTGGTCTATGCTTCCTCTGCCGCCACCTATGGCATGGGAGAGCATGGGTATGTGGATGATGAAAACCTGCCCCCAAAGCTAAAGCCCTTAAACCCCTATGGCGAATCGAAAAATGCCTTCGATATCTGGACCCTGCAGCAGGACAAAAAGCCCTTCTTCTGGGCTGGTTTAAAGTTCTTCAATGTATACGGGCCTGGAGAGTACCATAAAGGCCGTATGGCATCGGTCATCTGGCATGCCTATAACCAGATAAAGGCCAGTGGCAGAATGAAGCTCTTTCGCTCTCACCACCCCGACTTTAAAGACGGGGAGCAGCAGCGCGATTTCATTTATGTTGAGGATGTGGTAAAGGTATGTTACTGGCTCATGCACCACCGCCAGCAAAGCGGCCTCTATAATCTCGGCACCGGCCAGGCCCGCTCCTTCAATGATTTAGCCAGAGCCGTATTTACCTCATTAGGAAAAGAACCGCAAATTGAGTATATCGATACCCCCATCGACATCCGGGACAAGTACCAGTACTTTACCGAAGCCGACATGACCAAGCTCCGCAGTATTGGCTATCAGGCGCCTTTTACCAGCCTGGAAGACGGGGTAAGGGAGTATGTGGAAAAGCTGGAGGATTAGAAGCAGCAGAAACCATTCTGCAGATGAAGAGAAACAGATTTAAACGTACTTGTTTCAAAAATTAAAAAGCATTTCAATGTTTCTTTCAAGCTAATTTATTACTAATTTAAGAAGAAAAAGTAATTTAGCTTATCCCTGTATGAAGCAGTTCTATCTTATTCTTACCGCCATACTACTAGCAAATTCATTCGCTGTGGCTCAATCCGAAGGTCCTATTAGGGTGGAAGCTGGAGAAAACGTTGCTAAAGCAGTTGCCTTCAGTGATCAATTTCGCTTTCCAAACTTTCAAAAAGGCACTGTTTTTTTTAAAAACGGAAATACCGGCTCTTCTTTGCTTAACTATAACCACCTTTTTGATGCGGTGCAGTTCATAGACAAAAAGGGAGATACTTTATCCTTAGCAAATCCCTTAGATATTGAACAGATCAAAATTGGAGATAAAAAATTCTTCTTCAACAACGGATATTATGAAGTTATTGCTGAATTCCCGGCAGTAAAGCTGACAATAAAACAGGTTCTTGAAATTAGTAACAGAGAAAAGATTGGAGGCTATGGCGAACGGAAAAATACTGCTGCCATTGATAATTACTCAAGCATGTACATGAATACTCAGGTCCATGAATTAACTGTTAATGAAAATGTAATCCTGTCCAAAAATCCTTCTTTTCATCTCCTGGACCAGAATGGCAGACTTTTTCCAGCCACAAAAAGGAATGTTTCAAGAATCTTTCCAAGGAAGCACAGAAAAGAAATTGTACAATTCATCAAAGAGCAAAATACAGATTTTAATCAGGAACATTCTATCATGGAAGTTCTTGAATTTGCTTCTACCCTGTAGAATAACTGCGACCATAGCTTACCCGCTTTCTTTTTCTCCTTCCACTTTAACTGTAGAATTATAATACATTTCTCTTTTCAAAGAGCCCCCCTCAGTTCCGGAGGTATGGACAGGTATTGATAAAAATAGCTGCTAAAGGTTATACACAGAACAGCCTTTTCTTGGTGAGTCTTCCTTAAAATACATCTCTCAATTACCCAACTTTTAAGCAACAGAAAGTTGCTTGCCTGCATTAGTACCAGGAAATAGGTCCCCATACTTCCTTAATTTGTAGGGCTGTCTTCAGCTTGTTTGCCCAATGGCATACGTTTGACCAGCATCTTTTTGGACTTTCCTTTCCAGATAAAAAAGCTTATTGGACTAAATTCCAGTTTCATTTACTTATCTGATGAGGGAGATATTAACAGCCTTTTAAAAGCTTTTACCAGCTATTCTTGTCAACTAAAAACGTTCGTCATCAGGAAAAAAAAAGAGGCAGCCATACGGCTGCCTCTTTTTTACATTTTCTGGACCTTAATTAATAGTCCGCATTTTGTTCAATATTAGGATTTGCATCTATTTCACTCTCAGGAATCGGGAAAGCTAAAGAGGAAGATCCAAATGGAATGTCTTCTGTAAACGCCTGCTCTTCAGACACAAACGGAATGGCTCTTCCGTTTCTTAATAAGTCAAAGTAGCGGTGTCCTTCAAAAGCCAGCTCCTTGCGGCGCTCCTCAAGCACATTATCAAGAGAAGCAGCCTCATAAGGAGTGGCACCTCTTAATTCAGCAATCTGGTTAATTATCTCCAGCGCTTGTGCCTCCGCATCCGGTGTTCCGATTTTAACCAAAGCTTCAGCATAATTTAGCAGAACCTCAGCATAACGAATGATAATGATGTCATCACCGGCACCAGCATACTTCTCTGTCATCCTGATTACACCCTTATCATAAAGGGTATACCAGTCCTGACGGATATCATCTTCCTCATAGGCATCATAAAGATCATCCAGCACCTCTACATCACCATAATTGGTGGCATTAATGATGTACTGAATACTGTTGCTGCTAAGGTTATCATTTTCGCTTAATGCAAGGGCGAAAATAACACCTGCAGATCCAACTCCTTCTCTAGCCCAGGTTTCAGAAAGTGCAAACTCACCTGACTCTATTACCTCCAGCGCATTTTCTGCAGCCATTTGCGGCTGCCCTACATACAGATAATACCTGGATTGAAGAGCATCCACAGCCCATGTGGTAATGTAATAAGGTACATCGCTGTTTAGTTCAACTAACATATTAGCCTCCGCTGCAGCAAGATCTGCCTCAACCTGGGCCCATGTTTCCTCTACCGAGGCACGCTGAGGAGTAATATCCTCACCTCTAAACTCAGTTACAACAGGAATCCCAAGCGAACCGCCCGCAAACTGCTGACCATAAAGGCGAAGCAGGTCCATCGTTGCCAAAGCCCTGATGGCATAAGCCTGTCCCTTCACATGATTTACAGCCGCCTCCTCATCGGTTTCCAACTCGGCATTAATAACAATGTTTGCGTTGGCAATAACTTCATAAATCTGTGTCCATGTATCCCTTACGTAAGCATCATTAGGCGTAAGGAAGAACTGTGCCGGACCAATAAAGCGGCCAGATGCACCATTACTAAATGCATTATCTGAGCGTACTTCTCCGAAAATCACCAAATCTCTTCCGTAATAGAACACTGAATTCATGCGATCATAGGCACCATTCAGTACAGTAGTAAGCTCCTGCAGGGTTTGAACACTGGAAGCAAAATCTTTTTCAGTGGTTACCTCAGGCTCCAGGAATTCATCTGAACAGGACCCTAAGCCCAGGGTGAGCATTAGTGCAAGGGCACCAGCTTTTAAACTATTTTTTATCATAATAAATTATTCTTTACAAAGTTTAGAAAGTTACGCTAAGGCCGAGAGAGTAAGTTTTCAACGGTGGCGCATTCAAATCAAGGAAAGAATCTGATGGCACTTCAGGGTCAAACTCAAGTCTTTCATCCTTTACCCATGTCCATACGTTCGTACCTTTCACGTAAATATGAGCACTACCCAATCCAATAGGAGAAGTAAGGCTTTCAGGCAGAATGTAACCGAAGGTAACATCTCTTAATCTCAGGTATTCGCCATCATACAAGCGTCTTGTAGAGGTAGCATTTGATTGAGAAGTATTTCTGTACACATTAACCGGGTTTTCAGCGATATCACCCGGCTTTTGCCATCTGTCCAGCTGGCTTGCATACTGGTTGGCTGTAAGGAGGGAACGACCATCTGATCTTGTATAAGAAGCCCATGAGTCATACACCATATTACCGGTTGAATAGTACAGTTGCCCGCTCAGGTAAACTCCTTTAAACGAGATGCGGTTATTTAATCCACCATAGAGAGTTGGCGTCGGGCTTCCCTGGAAGCTTTCACCGGCATCGCGATAAGAAGAAGTAGTTTCACCGCTCTTACCTTCCACATACCAAAGCGGAGCACCAGTCGCCGGATCTACACCGGCCCATGTTGGCATATACCATGCCCAAACAGGAAGTCCTTCTGTAACTCTTCTGGTGGAATAAGTGATACCTATTTCATTTCCTTCTGGATCTTTTGGCAGGAGGGTTACTACGTTTTCCAGAGTAGTTAAATTTCCGCCAATTTCCCACTGGAAATCACTTCCTTCAGGGAATAAGTTGGTATTCAGGGTAAATTCCCATCCTTCGTTCTCCATCTCACCTACATTCAGTGTCTGCTCTATAAAACCCGTTGTTCTGGAAAGTGGCACATCAAGCAGAAGATCACTTGTAGTTCTCTGGAAGTAATCTACTGAACCGGTTATTCTGTTAAACAAAGCAAAATCAAGACCAACATCAAGAGAATTACTATTCTCCCACGTTAAGAGCGGATTTCCCCACTGGCTTGGCAATGCGGCAGGACCGCCATTGTAGGCACCACCAAAACTCAATAAAGTCTGGTATTGATTCAGGTCAATATTTGCGTTACCGGCTTTACCATAAGATGCTCTGATTTTTGTGGTATTTAACCAGTCGCTGGCTCCTTCAAGGAAAGACTCATCAGAAAGCACCCAGGATGCACCTACTGAGTAGAATGTACCCCAGCGGCTATCTGGTGAGAACCTGGAATTACCTTCTCTTCTGATGGTACCATCGAGGAATATATTTCCTTTGTACGAGTAGTTGATCATACCTACTATTGAGTTAATGGCCCAGTCGTTAGTATAACCTGCAGCATAATCCTGTGTACCAACAGAAGAAGGGTAGATCAGGCCAGTACCACCAATACCGATACCACCTGTACCCATAAAGTAAAGCTGGTTCTTTTGTGCCTCATAAGCTGCTTTTAAGTCAACTTTATGAGTACTGTTAATATTGATGGTATAATCCAGCATATTTCTCCATACCCAGTTAAAGTTACGTACCAGGTAAGTGTATGACGAACCATCATTACTTGGGTCTCCATCGGCAGAAAAACCATCACCATAGAAAGGATCATCGTAATCTATCTGCTCCGTAATATTATAATCAAGACCCAATTCGCTGGTAAACTTCAGGTCATCCAGAATCTGGTACTGTATCGAAGTTGTATTGAAAGCTCTTGACAGCATTTTTCTGGCAATGCTGTTTTGTGCCACATACAAAGGGTTAAAAGCAATAGAGAATATATCGGTAGCAGGCGTTCCATCTTCGTTGTAAGGATTGTCAAATGGCATACCAAAAAGGCCCATCAGGTCGGGGTTGCCAAAGTAAGCAGCGCCTTCCAGTTGTCCGTTTTGAACCACATAAGAACCTAATAATGAAGTATTGAAGGTCAGCTTATCGGTAATCTCCTGCGTGAATGCTAATTTGCCTGAAAATCTTTCAAAGTCAGATCCAATATTTACCCCATCCTGGCTAAAGTAGCCACCTGATGCATAATAGGTTGATCTTTCAGAGCCTCCACGGGCGGAAAGGTTATAGTTATGCGTCATCGCATTATCATTGGTTATAACCTCCTGCCAGTCTGTATTTGTTTCACCATCCCAGCCGGTAAACTCTGGCCCGTAACCAGCAGCAATTACTTCATCAGCTGAAGCAAAGTTAAAGGCTTCAGAATTTACCAAAGACTCATACCACAACTCATGCCACTCTTCAGCATTCAGCATTTCGGCGCCATCAACAGCGCGGGATACATAGCCAGACTGTGCTGAAAAAGTAATGGCAGGTTTACCCATGCGTCCTTTTTTCGTGGTAATAATGATAACACCGTTCGATGCACGGGCACCATATATGGCAGCAGCACTGGCATCTTTCAACACAGAGATGCTTTCAATGTCGCTTGCACTCAGCGTAGAGAGTATACCCAAGCTACCAGTAGCCTCTCCGGCACCTACTCCACCACTTACTACTGGGATACCATCAATTACAAAAAGCGGTTCATTACCAGCCGTAATGGAGCTAACCCCTCTGATACGGATATCCTGAGTAGAACCAGGAGTACCAGAAGCAGCGCTCAGCTGTAAACCGGCAACATTTCCCTGCAGAGCCTGCTCTACTGTGGAAACCGGTTTTGCCTCAATATCACTACCTTCTATAGTTCCAATAGATCCGGTAAACGCATTTTTCTCACGAGTACCATAACCTGTTACTACTACTTCCTGTAGCGTCTTTACATCTTCCTCTAAGACTACATCAATAACCGAGCGGTTACCAACGGCTACTTCCTCAGGAGTAAAACCTACAAAAGAAAAAACCAAGACGTCCTGTCCTGCAGGCACTTCAATTCGGTATTCTCCATCAAAATTTGTTACAACCCCCGTGGAGGTACCTTTAACACGTACGGCCACACCAGGGAGTCCTTCTTCACTGGTCTCTGAAATAACCGTACCCGTGACTGTTCTTTGTGCCCATGCTTCGCTTATCAGCGCAGACATCAGCACAAAACAAATGAGTAAAATCCTCTTCATAAATTACTGTTTTTGTTTGTTAACTGGTTTAATTAGCTTTCGAATATTCTTCTAAACTCAATGATAGCACATTTTTCAATAAATAAATAGGGTGGAATAAAAAACTTTCTGCAAGCCCAATATTTTTTTTCGATTCCCAACCAATTTACACCAAAATCATTTTCAATAGCTGTCCTACACCATTTAAATCCCTTTCATTTAGCTCCTTCACAGAATATAATAATAATAAAAGCCACCCTTTTCAGAGGGTGGCTTTTATGCCTGATTTTCTATTAGCAACCTATATTTTAAACACTCTTACAGAGAATTCGTTTCCTTTATTATCCCTGAGTTTAACAATAACCAACTGGCCCTGTTTCACTTCAGAAAGAGTTAACTCATTTAAATGCTCCCCCTCATTTCTATAGCCTAAGGAGCGGCTTTCCAGCACGCGTCCCTGCAGATCAATTATTTCAAGATAAACCTGGCCTGCTTCAGGCATGTACCAGTGAAGTACTCCCTTTTCCCGCAGCGGATTAGGATACACCTCTACCGTAAATTTACTTAGAAGAAGGTTTTCCATGAAGCCTAATGGCTCATTTGCCTGAATTTCCACATCATCAATAACCCAGCCATAGGCTACTCCATTCTCATTAGAATGTAAGCGGAACCGAATTAAAATTGTATCTCCCGCGGTATAGGTCTGGTGCAAATCTATTTCCTGGGGCACAAACATGGTCTGTTCTGCCTGCATACTCAATCTTGCGGCATCCTGCCAATCTGCATTTTGCGAGGCATCATATCCAGGCTCCAGGGCTGTCCATACTATCCCATCTTTACTTCCTTCTACCACCACATAGTCCTTAAAGTCTTCTTCTCCAAAGGAAGCCCCCTTAAGCCCTGCTTCAACAACAGCAATATCCCTGTAACGTACCAGGGCATTATGGGCATCTACAATCACCGGCCGGTTAAATTGTGCGGTATAATCCGTTTCTCTTTCATAAAAATGCTTGCTGTGCATTGCTGTATTACGGAATCCTGAGGGAAGCTCGAATGTAAATCCATTCCCCTTAAAGGCATAGGGTTCCTCCGAAAAATCAGTTGAATAGCTAGCTACGGGAGAGCCAACCACCAAAGGCTCATAGAAATAAAGGGCTGACTCATATGCAATCCCTTCTTCGTAACCCACAGCCCGCAGGTTAACAGTTGCTTCTCCTTCTGGGCGGTATTTAAGCCGGAACAAAGAATCTTCAGCCACAGTAGTTCCTTTCCATTCAGCTACCTTTGTTCCGTTTGCTACCACTTTCAATGAGTCATAGGGAGACCTTAGGTTAAGATTTATAAGAATTTCTCTACTTGGCGCGGAAGATACCATTTTAATTAAAGGGCTTTGAATCACAGGAGGAATCTCCGGAAAGGTAACCGTCCAGATGCCTCTCGCATGGGTTCCAATTACCACCTGATCATCCACCACTTTCATATCCCACACCGGTACATTAGGAAGCCCATTATTGGCAAGGCTCCAGCTATTGCCACCATCTGTTGATTCTACAAGGCCGATTTCCGTGCCCGCCCAAATTCTGTCTGGCTCATGCGGCATTACAAGTAATGAATACACGGCTACATCAGGAAAACCATTGGTACTTTCCTGCACTCCTCCAAAGCCGCTTATATCATGCCAGCTATTTCCTAAATCTGTCGTTCTAAGAATCTTTGCATAATCGGCATAGGAGAAAAGAGCGTAAGCCGTTGAATCTTCAGTCGGATGGGAATAAAGGCCAGTAATCACTCCTGCATTACTGAAATTACTGGTCATTTTAAACGTTTTACCTCCATCAACCGATACATGTAAATTCGCTACTCCATCAATCATCCCAAATCCTGCCCACACCACATTTGGATTTGCTTCAGAAACCTCCACATCCAGAAAAGAGGCATATCCTGCCCTGAACCAGTTTTCACTGATTGGAGACACTGTCCAGTCGCCACCAAAATTCTCAGTCCGCCATACTCCTTCCTTTCCTACAGCAAAAACTACATTGGGTTTAGATTTATGACTGGCAAGTTTAGTGATAAAAGGGGCTGTATCTGCATCTTTATCTGAAATACCTGTGTTGGCAAGGCTCCAGTTTTTACCGCCATCTACCGTTCTATATATAGAATTATAATAGAGGGTTCCCATCATTTTGTTGGGATCGTCGTAATTCCAAACTACCTCAAAACCATCTCCCCCCAGGGCGCGGAAATATTTTGTTCCAGCATCTGCAGATACATCCGGGGAAGAACGCCATGTTCCATTATCCTGTGTACCTCCAATATAGGCATCCTTTCCAGGCATTTTATCAATTCCATAAAACTGGGTGGTATTGTAGCCATTTCCTGCAAAGGTCCAGTCCCCATCATTTATTCCGGGCGATGAGCTGACATTGGAAACATACACTCCCCCATCGTTTCCTACTATTATTTTAAATGTTTTACTTAATTCATTAACAGGCACCATGGTTATATTATGATGATCCGGATGCAAGCCACTTATTTGTGACTGATTCGTTTGCTGGCTAAAGCCATTAGGCCCATCGAGGGTTCCGTAAGCATCGGCTACAATTGTTACTGTCCTGTCTCTCCCTTCTTTTTCACCATATTCCAATACCAGCTTTGAATCAGGCAATGCAGTTGGGTTCCACTGGCTTCCTTCAGTTAGAGTGGGCCATGTAAAATACATTAAGTGCTTCACCTGACCTCCTTCCATAGCAATTTGAGCATGCGCTGTCTCAGCATATGGTTCAGCATGTATGTACAGGTACTCCCGGTTATCTAACATCTGCTCATCGCTATATTGCCGGTCCTTCAGATTAAATTTACCATCTCTTTCCTGGTCCCTGAAAGAAACCATTAACTGTCGATTATGGGTAATGTCCCAAACCTGGAATGGTACTTCAACATAATCCTGGTAAGTATATTCACTATCAGGGATACCGGCCCCTCCATCTGAATTTGAACCTCCATCCTGTGGAACAGTAAATCGGTGCGCCTTCTGCTTCCTACCTGAGCCAAACCGTACCTCAACAGTGCCTATTTCGGAGGAAGGAAGATTTTCATTTACCTGCAGGGCTCCACCAAAATACTTTTGTCCGAAATTCACAAATGAAAGAAATGAATCAGTATTTTCCTCTCTGACTCCCAGAAATGCTGGCTCAGTTTTACCCGCTGCACCGAGCTGCACCCGAAATAAATTTACCCCGCCAAGATAGGCTTCTTTATCATTGTAAGGGTTAACGGCAATGGTATTGTCATACCAACCCTGCCCTCCCAGGTAATCATACTCAGTCTCTCCTGCTAAAGAGACCACTAATTCCCAGCTGGCCCCCGCATCAGCAGATGTAAACAAATCACTTCCTGTACCAGAGGCACTTCCTACAGTTAATGCATACAATCTGTTGGGATTCGATGGGGCAATTGCCAGTTCAATCCTTCCTTCAGTTGTTAATGCACCTGTTGCTGCCCATGTTTCACCCCTGTCTTTAGATTTGATGACTCCTACCCCATTTATACTTGCATACTGCACAGCAAAATTATCGGGGTGAGCTATAATATGCTCTATGGCACTATTCGCCTCATACACCTTCTTCCAACTCTGACCGCCATCGGCCGATTTCATGATTTTTGAATTTGGCCCGCCGTTTCCCCAATAACTGGGACTGGTTATTGCTAACAGTTCATTCTCATTTGCCTGATCTACAATAATGCGATTAATGTTCCTGAAGTTATCATTGTTTGCAGTTGAACCCAGTTGGTTCCAGGTAGTTCCTCCATCAACAGATTTAAAAATACCATCACCATTTACACCATTATACCCGGCAAAAGATTCACCTGTGCCGGCATAAATAACATCTGGATTCGCTTTGGAACTTACCAGAGTGGTGGTAGCCATATTAGCAAGCTCTGGGGTCAGGGAGCTCCAGCTCTCTCCTCCATCTTCCGTTTTCCAAATCCCTCCGGCTACGGAACCAGCCAACCAGGTATTTTTGTCCGGATCTCCGGGCAGCACCAGTATCGCCCGGGTGCGTCCTGGTACGTTGGCCGGTCCACGCTCTACCCATTCTAGAGGAGAAGTACGTGCATTATGAGAACTAAATCTACGACTTTGTTTTGCCCTTTGTAGTTCGGTATAGCGGTAGCCAGGCTTATAAGCAGGGGCCTCTTCTCCCCACCTCGTACGGATGGCCTGATGAAACTTTGTATATTCATCCGGCTTATCCGCCTTTGCATAGCCAGCTGCACTTTTTCGAAGCCCCTTCTCTTTCATTTCTTTCTGAAAGAGTTCCAGGGGAGTCCATGAAGTTTTCTCTGTTACCTCCTGCAAATTTTCCACAGGAACAGCTACTGTGTTCAACTGGAGC
Source organism: Nafulsella turpanensis ZLM-10 (assembly GCF_000346615.1). Lineage (GTDB taxonomy): Bacteria > Bacteroidota > Bacteroidia > Cytophagales > Cyclobacteriaceae > Nafulsella > Nafulsella turpanensis. The sequence goes on along the minus strand of NZ_ANNU01000019.1, from coordinate 85,157 downwards.
AGTAGGGCTGCTGCCATCAGGCCAGACAGCAGTATACCACCTCCATAGAGTAACTTTTTCTTCATACTCATTTTTATTGTTGTAACTTTTTATTCTCGGGCAAAGGGCGTCTTTGTCCATTTTCGACATTCAGGACAAAACGGCGTATGCCGTTAGCAGAAGTATTGGGCTGCACAATTCCTAATCGTTGTTCCACTAATATTTCATTATTGGAGAACCAGCTTAAATTTACATTAGCCAGGGTATCCTGAAGAATAATTTTTTCTTCCTTGTGTTCAACAACCATCAGCTTCACCAGCTTATCGGCTTCAGATAAAGTATCTGCACTCAAAAAAAGAGTATACGAGCCTGCCGGGCTTGGCAGACTTTGTCTTCCTTCACCTAACTCAGCGCTTATTTGTTCGTCTATTGTCATTTTATTTTTTACCTGCACACAAGCAGCCGCTAACAGGAGAAAGGAGAGCAATAATAAATTCCGCATTTTTGAATTTTTGACTTTAAATATACTATTTAATTATTATCCTCCAGATAATCCAGCAACCTTTTAGGTGTTTTTATTATATAATATATAAAATAGCTTCCCTTTTAGCTCCTCTTTAGGCTAGAACTCCTGACTATTACCATTTAGTTCATCCTCGCTTTACTTCCGTCTCAACAATATCCAAACAGTTCATTTTTTCTATTCAAACCGTTCATTTCAGGTTTTAACCATATGTGTAAATATTTAGCAATCCTTCACTTAAACTACCTATCTTGGCATACTTATTCGTTTTTTCCTGTAGTTATTATTCTTCTCCCTGCCGATTATGCTGAAGCAGAAAACTGTTCTCTTATTTTTCCTACTTCTCACCTGCTTATGGAACCAGATAATGGCAGAAGCTGCCCAGACGCCTGCTTTTCATACTCTTTCCGGTACAGTTACAGATACAAGGGGAGAACCATTGGTTGGAGCTTACATCCGCATAAGCCCCGGGAATAAAACTGCCGTAACAGATTTTGAAGGCAAATTTAGTATACCCCTGAAAGCTGGCCTTTACCAGATAGAAAGCCAGTATTTAAGCATGAAAAAGTACCGGCGGGAAGTAAAACTGGATAATGATGTCCAACTGGCCATTGTTCTGGAATCTGGTGAGTTAAGCCTTGAAGAAGTAGTAGTAACTGCCGAACCCAGTATGGATGTGAACGCTGTAACTATGGGGAGCTCTTACCTTGATGTAAAAACCCTTCGAAAGATGCCTTCTTTTTTAGGTGAGGTAGACGTAATCCGCTCCATTACCACCCTTCCCGGGGTAGCAAGTGCAGGTGAAGGAACTGCTGGTTTTTATGTTCGTGGTGGTAGTGCGGACCAAAACCTGATTTTACTGGATGATGCCCCTGTTTTTAATTCAGCCCACCTGTTTGGCTTTTTCTCGGTATATAACCCGGATGTACTTAGCAGCTACACCCTCCACAGAAGTGGAATATCTGCACAGTACGGCGGCCGGATCTCCTCCATACTCGATGTAAGTATAAAGGATGGAAACAAAGAGGCATTAAAGTTTTATGCCGGGCTTTCTCCGGTATCAGCAAAGATTGGTTTTGATGGCCCAGTAGGTAAGAGCAGCAGCATTTTAGTGGCAGGACGTGCTGCTTACCCTGATTACATCCTGAGGCTCTTCCCGAATGAAGACGTAAAAAACAGCTCCGGCTATTTTTACGACATAAATATGAAGTTCAGGCAGGAAATTAACTTAAACAATTCCCTTGAGCTATCATCCTATTACAGTAAAGATGGATTCAAGTTTCCGTATGATACCGTTTACAGCTGGAGTAATATGCTGGGGAGCCTTAGGTGGAATCATATTTTTAACCCAGCCCTGAGCAGTTCCCTCAGTCTTGCCAAAAGTGTTTACCAAAACAATGTAGAAGGCATTGCTACGGGCGAGGAATTTATACTAAATTCTGGCATAGACTATACCGGTTTAAAGGCAGACTTTAATTACCTGGCCCTGCAGAACCAGGTAATTGATTTTGGGGGAGGAATAGCGGATTACAAAATTCAGCCGGGCATTCTGGAGGTTTACGGAACCTCCAGCTTTAAACCGCTAGAACTCCAACGCGATGAAGGAAGAGAGCTTTTTTCCTACCTTAATAATGAGATTACTTTTAATGAAACCATTTCGCTGGCCTTGGGTCTCCGGTACTCCTTTTTCATAAAAACAGGCCCAGCAGATGTTTATATCTTCGAAGAAGGAAAGCCCAGGAGCGAAACCTCCATTACCGATACCCTCTCCTATGCCGATGGAGAAGCTGCCCAAACCTACCAGGGCCTGGAGCCTCGGGCGTCGTTAAAGTACTCCTTAAATAGTATTAGTTCATTAAAAGCCGGTTACAGCCGTACCCGCCAATATATACAGCTAATTTCAAATACTGCTGCGATTACTCCTGTAGATGTATGGAAGCTGTCTAACAAACATATTCTGCCCCAGGTTTCTGATCAGCTTTCCATAGGGTACTTCCTGGTTAAACCAGATAATTCCCTTGAATTTAGCTGGGAGATATATTATAAGTGGCTTCAAAACCAGCTGGATTATAAAGATGGAGCGAAAATTTTATTAAACCCTACGCTGGAGGCTGATTTGTTGTTCGGTGAGGGCACTGCTTATGGTTCGGAATGGCTCGTGAAAAAGAACGAAGGGAAAGTTACAGGCTGGTTAAGCCTGAGCTACTCAAGGTCCTTCCGTACTATCGCCGGAGAAACCAAAGAAGAAACTATTAATAACGGATTAAAGTACCCTTCAAATTTCGATAAGCCCATCAACCTTAATCTGTTTATGAACTATCAGTTCCCTGCGCCGAGATGGACCTTTTCTGCCAACTTTAATTACAGCACCGGGCGTCCTATTACTGCTTCTGACTCATGGTATCGCTATTACGGAAAAATATTTGCTAACTATCCCGGCCGCAACCAGGAGCGGATGCCGGCTTACCACCGCCTCGACCTTTCCATCAACTATAATCCAGACCCGGCGAAGAAGATTCAGACCAGCTGGAGCCTGTCGGTTTATAACCTTTACTTCCGAAGAAATGCTTACTCCACCCTCTTCAGGCATCAATATGGCAGGCCTCCCGGGGCTTATAAGTTATCTGTAATAGGCGTGGCGGTTCCTTCCCTTAGCTTTAACATCAAATTTTAATGAGAAAATACACCACCTTCTTCTACCTGCTATTGATCTTTCTGTCTGGGTGCATCGATCCTATTGATTTTAAATTCGATGGGCAGACCCAACACCTTGTGGTAGAGGCAAAATTCACTAATGAGGCAAGTATTAATTATGTAAAACTGTCGAAATCCAGCCCCTACGACTACCCCTACAATATCTTTGTTGAGCAGGCTACTGTTTACATAACAAGCAAGGAAGGGGAATTCTTTCCGTTCAGGCATATTGATAACGGATACTACCTGCCAGTAGGTGAAGCCAAAGGAGAAACAGGCGGCACTTATACCCTTCATATTGAGAACGAAGGAAAAAAGTATCAATCTAATCCTGTTACCATTCAGCCTCCCGTTAAAATTGATTCTGTTTATTTTGAATATGCCGAAGTGTGGGTGGCTGAAAAAGGGAAGAAAGAAAAAGAATTAAAGCCAGGCTACCGGGTTCTTGTAGATTATGTGGACCCGGAAGAAGAGGATAACTTTTATCGCTGGTCTTACAACAGTGAATTTGAGGTGCATACCCAGCCATGGGATTATGTTGAAACTTCCTGTCTCGGCTGCCCTCGCCCGGATCCAAAAAAATGTTGTTCAATATGTTATATTGAAGAAGAAGGTGAGCTCCTTCCTGTCAATAACGATCGCTTATCAGATGGTAAAAAGGTAATTGCCCAGGAGGTGTTTTTTATTCCGTTTGAAAAGTACCTCAACTATAAGTATAAGCTTCAGCTATACCAATACTCTACAACTGAAGAAGCTTTTAATTTCTTTAAAGTAATAAAGGAGCAAAGCGAAAGTACAGGTGGGATTTTCGATCCTCCTCCGTCTGAAGCAAAAGGTAATATTTTTAATATAGACGATGAAGGAGAGCAGGTATTAGGGATTTTTGATGCGGCTGGTGTCTCCCGAAGGGATATTACCTTAACCTTTGATGAAATTCCCTATTATAAGCCTCCGTTTGTTTATCCTGATGACTGCAGATTAATGGAAAATTCCACTACTGAAAAACCAGAAAACTGGTAAAACTCTAAACTGGAAGAAACAAAATAAAGGATGCAGCCTGTGCAGAGAGCAGAGAATGGCTGCTCCTGTACTATTGTAAAACGTACAGGGACTACAGGTGTATTCCAGCAGTTAAGCCAAAAGCTCCTTTCCCTATTCCCTAAGCATGGAAATCCTCCTTCTCCATTTCATTTAGCCTCACTCTTTTGATTCTCTTGTCTTGGATGGGAGCAAAAGGAAAAGTGCCGGCAGCGCGACGAAAGATTTACTCCTTGCCCCTCCTGTTCCCCCATAATAACTCTACTATGGCTATTGGAATGGGCAGAAACTGTACTTCACCTCTACGCCCGCATTGTTTTTCAAAATAAAGCATTGCCTCCTTCTCCATGTTTCTTCTGGCATAAAGAAAATACCTGGACAAACAATGTTTACCTAGGCTGTGTCTGATGAATCAAAATTAGATGTTATGCCGGCCTAAGGAGCCGGACGGCAGCGGCCGACCGTGGCCGATACCGCATCTTTTAAAGGTTGATAACCCACTGAGTTGTCTATTTAATCGGACCGCCGAAGCGGAAAGATTCCTCCGCGATTTCTATGGCGGCCGCCTTCGTCGGAATGACAAAAAATGTGTGTATAGTATTCACCAGACACAGCCTTGCAGAATAGTAACAGTAGGCCAAAATCGAGCAAAGGGGATTCAATAGCTGGTACAGGGCTCAGGAGGAAATTCCACTCCGGGATAAGGTTACAGGGGCAGTTCTTCCAATAAAAAAGGGGCCGGAAGCCTTTGGACCAGAGATCATCCTCCCTCTGGTATTAATTTTACATAAGTAGGGTTTTAAGGCCTTTAAGGGGCTTCAGCTTTTATTAGCTAGCTACCTACAAAACAAAGAAGCCTCTCCAAAATGGAGAGGCTTCTTTTCAAGAACTTATATTTCGGCAGGAAGTAGTTTACTCCTGCTTCAATACCATTTAGTCCATTATTAGGGCTGATGAAGTGATGCTGCTCGTATTACCGGCCATATCCATCACCATGTAATATACAGTGTAATCACCTGCTTCAAGAGATTCAACGTCTGAACCGGAGAATAAAAGGTCTCCTGCACGTAACTCAACAGAGCCGGATGCTACTCCTTCAGCTGCAGAGAACTCTTCTGCATTAGTAACAGGTTCTGCAGCCGAATCCATAATTACGTACATTCCTGTACCGGCTTCCGTTGAAGTAATAGTGATTTCTGCATAGTCGCCTTCATCAGTAGCGCCAGTGGCAGTTTCAATTATTTCCGGAGCAGTATTATCAATCCGAAGGTCGTCACTTACAACAACCAGCTCAGCATTTCCGGCAAGGTCGGCGATATTTTCAAAGCCTACTTCCACTATGCCATCTCCTTCTGCAGTATAATCAAATGTATACACCAGTGGGTCGGCGGTAGCCTCTAAAGTATCTCTCATCATCTCACCGTTTACAGTAAAGGTGATGTAAAGAACACTATCTTCAGGGTTGGCATTCATTACTTCCTCATTGAAGTTAGCGGTTACTGCTACATTTTCACCTGCCATAACCGTATCGTCAGAGAAAGTCACATCTACAATAGGGTTGAAGTTATCAACGCGATAAAGGGAAACGAACGCGCTGTCTACAGTAGTTGCTCCAAATTCATCTGTAGCAGTGATTTCTGTCAATAATACTTCCGGAGTACCATTTCCTTCTCCGGCAGTATAAACTACAAAATAATTCTGAGGGTCAATTGCGGTAAGTTCACCAAGTGTACCAGATACAAAGGCACCTTCTTCAGTAACCATTTCAATGTTCGGATCCTCCGCAAGCGGAGCATCAAAGGCAAAGAATACCGTATCAGACATTTCATTTGCCAAAACACCGGTACCGGTGAGGGAAGCAGTAACTGCAGGCTCAACACCTGCAACAGCTACTTCATACGTACCAGATATGGTACCGTTAGAAGCTCCCAGAACTACATCGCCTACACCCAGAAATTCAACTTCTACAGTTGTGCCTGTGGCATCGCCTACAATCGCTGCAGGCCCTTCCACTGTCCAGGTGTATGCTTCTGCATCAACCATATCGCCAATGGAATATACAGCTGTTTCCCCTGGCACTACTTCCTGCGGTCCTAAGAAAATTAAACGATAGGGTCCGTCAAAAACCGGTGCTTCTTCTTCGCAGGCTGCAAAGGTGAAAGCAGCAATTAAGCCTAATAAAAATATCGATAGTTTATTTTTCATTTTCTCTTTTTTAAATTTTTTCGATTAGTCTACATCGAAGAACAGATTAGAAGTCTGCGTGTCTCCATCCTCAAGACCAGAAACTGCTGCTTCATAGTTAGCAGTGTTCAGGTTTTGCTCGCCAACAGGATAAAGGAAACGCACAGGGATATCTTCGTAAGCCAGATCTCCAGGAGGGTCGAAGAGCGGGAAGTCAAGTCTTCTCCAGTTTGTCCAGGCTACCAGACCTCTGTTATAAGCAGCAATGTATGACTGCACGCCAATCAGCTCATCCCAGTTATCATTATTGTACTCAACGAGGGGCTGATCCATATACAATTCGGCCATTTCAACCGTATTGCCGTACTGAAGCATGGATGTCATGATACCCGCTTCATAGTATGCTTCTGCAGGTGCCGGAACAATTCCGCTCCAGCGTGCAGCAGCTTCCGCCAGGTAAAAGTTAACTTCCGACGCACTCATGAGCATACCTGGGTAGGTGGGCTCAGTTAAGGCAGGCGCAACATGGGAGAAGTTAGCATAACTTGCACCTGAACCATATTCATCACCTATAAACTCTCCATTCAACATCGTGAAGTAGTCATCACGGCGAGGGTCATCCAGCAGGTTCATCAGGTCAACGATAGTTGCAGAAGGTACATAGTCATTACGTCCGCTTTGTACCAGGTCTACCCACACCGGGTTGGTATAAGGAGGGGCAGACAGGTAGTCGAAGTTGGCATTGAATACATTTGCTGTAATTAGCATGTCTGTATCGATTGAGCCAATAACCTCCTGAGCAAGTGAAGGATTAGAGTCAGCTACCAGAATCCCGAGCTTTAACTTCAGAGAGTTTGCAAAACGAAGCCACATTTCAGTGTCGCCGCCATAAATCAAGTCAGAGTTTGGAAAAGTTGGTGCACCAACACCTGCCTCAAGAGCTGCAATAGCATCATTCAGGCGGGTAATTAAATCTGCGTGAATTACTTCAGCCTCCGTATAAGCTGGCAGTAAGTTCTCTACATTCAGTGCCTCCTCGTAAGGAACATCACCATAAACCTGAATAAGGGTGGCCCAGGCATATACAGAAAGCACCTCAATAGCAGCTTCCTCATTAGCTCTCTGCTCGGCACCTAAAACAACATCAGGCACAGCATCAATCAAAACATCTGCTTCCGCAAGGTCTCTCAGTACATCGGTATACACCTCATCCCAGAAATTATCCGGAATGGCACGACTGGTAAGATTATAGTTACTCTCATCAATATAGGTTACCTGCGTCCACTGCTGTGAGTAAAGTCTGAAAACGTTCAGGTTAACGTTGGTACTGGTCATTACGTCTGCCAGTGCTATTTCAGCACTGGTAAACACAGCGGTATATGGCGCCTCAGTCGTTGCTTTGGGGTCATTATTAAGCTCGGTTATATCTTCGCAAGAAGCCAAGCCTGCCGCTAAAAGGCATGATAAAAATATTTTCTTCATTGTAATTGCTAATTAAAATTGCAGTTTAACATTGAAACCATAGCTTCTAACCGTTGGGTAAACCCCACTCTGGTAGCCCTGGATGTTACCGGCACTTAAACCAGCTTCAGGATCGGCATAAGGAAGGTTCTTATCAATAATCCACAAGTTGGTACCTATCAGGGAAATATCAGCTGACTTAATTACGCCTCCGGCTCTTTCAACGATTCCTTCTGGTAATTTATAAGTTAAGGAAGCGGAACGCAGCTTGATATAGCTGGCATCATAGATAAACTGTGCATTTGGAGCACCTGCCCAGCCAAATGGGTTACCATAATAGTAAGCTTCGGCTCTTACAGTGTTTGGTTCTCCATCTTCATTTACACCTTCAAGGAGTACACCACCGCCATCTGCTACACGGTCACGAACCGGGTTACCCAAATCATTCAGGCCGGCAGTCTCAGGATAAAGTCCGGTTCCCATACCATAGTACAGGTCCAGTGACCATATATCGCCACCTCTCTGCATGTCAATCAGGAAGTCCAGCTCGAAATTCTTGTAACGCAGGCTGTTAGAAAGACCTCCGGTCCAATCAGGGTTGGCGTCGCCAATTACTTCATTGGCCGATTCGCTCTGCAGGTAGAAGCCATCTTCTCCTACAATTTTCTGTCCAAGATCGTTATATACGAAGTTGGTACCACGAATAGTACCATAAGGCTCGCCCAAAGCAGCGTTAATGGTAATACCACCCTGAGGGTCAGCTAAAAGAAGGTTCTGGATTTCATTTCCTTCCTCATCGGTATAAATACTTTCTACCACGTTGCGGTTTCTGGCCCAGTTTAAGGTAGCAGTCCAGCTGAAGTCATCAGTACGAACAGGAGTAGCGAAGAATTGTACTTCCAATCCTCTGTTCACTACGCTACCAGCATTGATGTAACGGTAATAGTTACCTGTAGATGATGAAACAGGAAGTCGGAAGATCTGGTCTACTGAATTCATGTAATAGTAAGAGGCATCTACACCTACACGGCCGTCAAGGAAGGATGATTCCAAGCCTACTTCCCAGCTCTTGGTACGTTCTGGCTTCAGATTTGGATTGAACTTTGTAGAAGGCAGCGTAGCAACTGGCACACCATTAAAAGGTGTATTCAGAATATAAGGATCTCTTAAGGCATAAGCAGGCGCACCATTACCTACCTCTGCATAGTTGGCACGTAATTTACCATACGTAAAGATGGCGTTTGGCTCAACCAGCTCAGAGAATACAAAGCTTGTAGAAATTGATGGGTAGTAGAATGCATTTTCTCCTGCAGGAAGTGTTGAAGAAACATCGCGACGGATGGCACCTTCGAGGAAGATAGTCTCCTGGAAACCAATGCCTGCCTGTGCAAAAACGCCAATCACTCTTACATTCTCCTCAACTTCCACTGGAGCTTCAATTGGGTTCGCAGAATTATTCAGTGCAAACAGGTCTGGCACCTGTAGTCCACCATTCGTTTCCGCTCTGATAGAAGCTTGTCGGGTGGTACGGTAGTTGGTACCAATCAAACCATCTATGCTGAAATCTTCACTTAATTCGCGATTAAAGTTACCAATCAGGTCGTAATTGGTTTCGATAAAGTCTCTGTTAAAGCGCATGTACATAGGTACATCCACACTACCTACTGCTATTCTTTCTTCCTGAATTTCGCTGTAGCTATCGGCAGAAGCACGGGCAAGAATGTTGAACCACTCAGCTACATCATAAGTCAAACCTACTTTACCGAAGTAGCGATTGCGCTCGTCATTCTGGAAGTTCTCATAGCGGGTCCAGTAAGGGTTGTCCATATAAATCGGCTCAAGTCTCTCTGGACCGTACCAGTTCCAGGTAATATTCTGGCGGTTGCGGAAGTAAGCATCTCTCAAATCCACAACATCTACGTTTGTCTGCCACCACTGGCGGAACGACTGGTTAGGGTTTCTTGAGTCATAACCTGTTCCATAACGACCTAAGCCTTCGGTATTGGTATAGTTAATGGAGGCATTAGCAGTTAAATCTTCTGTAACGTTATAGGTAGCCCCAAATGTTACTAGGTTTTTGTCAATCTCACTGTTTGGCAGAATACCGATTTCATCTACTCGGGTATAGCCTAATTTAAAAGTACCCTTTTCATTTCCACCATCAATAAATATGCTATTGTTGTAGGTGTAAGGAGTTTCATAGAAGGCAAGGGCCCCATTCTCTGCAGCTACATAAGGACGTTTAGTCATAAAGTTTGGCGAAGCAGGATCGAAAGCATCCCAGTGGTACACCAGAAGGTTAGGATTAAATTCCGCACCGTAAGAGGCATCGCTGTCGAAACTGATCACTCTATCCTGTTCCCCATCTCCGTCAATATCTCTTAACAGGAAATAACCACCCTCGAACCATGGATAGTAACCCGCTCCGTAGCGGTTCTGGTAAGTTGGGAAGGTGCTCTCATCTATAGAACCGGTAGTGATACCTGAGTTCACTACTACACCAAGTCCTTCTGTACCTTTTTTAGTTGTTATCATAATTACCCCGTTAGCTGCACGGGAACCATATAACACAGTTGCAGCAGCACCTTTCAGTACAGTAACAGATGCAATGTTATCCGGGTTGATATCGGCAGCCGGGTTACCATAGTCAAATCCACCGCGGCCGGTCATCTGACTAGAAGTATTTGAAATATCATTATTGATCGGCACACCATCTACCACAAAAAGTGCCTGGTTGTTACCGGTCAATGAAGTGGTACCGCGGATAATTACGTTGGTTGAACCACCCATGGTATTACTTCTCTTGATATTCAAACCTGCCACGCGGCCGGAAAGTGAGTTCACAAAGTTGGTTTCACGGGTTTGAGAAATTGCTTCCGCATCTACCGTTTGGGCTGCATAGGAAAGTTCATTTTTACTTTTCTCAATACCGAGAGCGGTTACTACCACTTCCTGCAGTTGTTTCACATCTTCCATCAGTACTACGTCAATTACGGAGCGGTTGCCGATGGCTACTTCTTCAGTGTTAAAGCCTACAAATGAAAAAACAAGGACGTCATGTCCTTCCGGAACCTCTAAACGGTATTCACCGTCAAAATTGGTTGTTACACCTGTAGTAGTTCCCTGCACGCGTACGGCAACACCGGGAAGACCTGTACCGTCCACGCCGGAGGTCACAGTACCCGTTACCGTTCTCTGTGCAAACGCCTCGCTAATCAGCGAGGACATTAGCACGAAACTAATGAGTAAAATCCTCTTCATGTAATAATTGTTTTGTTTGAAAAATAATTAGAATACAGAATATTATTAATCTAAAGTCAATAATAGCACTTTTTAAATTAAAAGGGTAACCAGCCTATGGTTTGCTGGAAAAAATCTTCAGTTTATACAAGCAATTATTAATAAGTAAAAATCAAGAGCTGCAAGTAATATCTTGCTTAAAAGCTTAAATAATCACGCTAAAAACATGTAAAAAGAAGCATTTGCCAAAGCTAATCATTTTTTCCCTTTTTGCAATAAAGATTAATTCTTCTGTTGCCCTTAAGTGACACCTCATTTCTTAAAAGGGTTGGAAGGGAAAATTTATTCTTCCTTTTTTTAGCGGGAAACAGTTTTTCCTCCTTCAATAAGAAATTATTTCAATCCTTCTCCACCACCTGCAAACCTGACCTGCCTTCCCCTTCCCCCTCCCCTTACAGCTAATCCACTACCTCCCTTAAATTGCTTATTACCAGCTAATGCCTGCCGCGCGAAGTCAGCCGTGGCTAAATGCAAAAGTTGATAGCTGTGCTGCTTTATAACGTGAGTTATGTGTTGTTTTCATTGTAAAGCAGCCCTTCTAGAGCTATGGAGGCATTAAAGGCACCTCAAACTTTCACTCCACGTTCTTTATACTTTTGCCTTGACGCAAAAGTATCAAAAAGTCAAGGCTGTGAGGAAAAAGCTAAATTTCAGTTCTTTCCGCTGAAAACCTCCAAACCGCAGCGGCGGACCGCTCGCCTGCGGCTCAAACATGGAGATTTTTTAACCGCTCCATTTTCTGAAATTCTTAACGCTTTTTCCTCAAGGCCCTCTTTAGTGAATTTGCTAATCCATAATTCACGTTTTATTAGAAACTTTGAGAACTGTGCAGGTATACCGAGGAGTGAGCAGGAACAGCTAAGTGGACTCCTGTTCAGCCTTCCCCTTTTAGAAGAAGGAATATAAGGTTTAAGACTAAGGTTTCCCGTACTAAGCAGGCTTTTAACCAGCTGCTCCGCTGATAAGAGAGTAAAAGAAAGGTGCTGGTTTCCCTTCTGCCTTACAACACTCGAAACTCTATCCTCCGGTTCTTCTGCCGGTTTTCTTCGGTATCGTTAGGGGCAATGGGTTTGCTCTGGCCGTAGCCTTTTGCCTGCAGGCGGCTTGGTGAAATGCCTGCTTCTACAAGAAAGTTATATACTGCCCGGGCTCGTTTTTCGGAGAGCTGCTGATTATAGGAGGCATTTCCTACATTATCGGTATGGCCGGCAATTTCTATGGCTACTTTTGGGTTCTCCTTCAGAAACTGAACAACGCGCTCAAGCTCAGTTTCGGACTTCGGCTGCAATTGGTACTCATCAGTTTCGAAAAAGATATTGTTTAAGGTGGTGCTCACACCGGCCCGGATGGGTTCAAGATACACATCTATTGCAATAGGCTCGAGGGTATTATTTGTGCCATAATTAAAAGCGAGGCTTTTAAAAAGATAACCGGGCTTATTCACATATAAGGCATATTCCGAACCTTCGGTTAATACTATATAGTATGTACCATTTACCGAGTCGGAACTTACTTTATTTACGACCTGCTCATCGACAATATCGAAAAGGGTAACAGCAGCGCCTAAAGGCTTTTTCGTTTCAGCATCATACACCTTTCCACTCACATAATTACTCCGGTTGCGCACCTGCACGGCCTCCGGAATTTTAAAACGGTACAGAAGGCTACGGTCATTTGCGCCCCCGCCTTTTTCTTCATATGCATAATAGCCCTCTTCTCCATCGGCCGTTACAAAAAGCGACACCTGATCTTCATGGTTATTGATGGGATAGCCGAGATTGCGGGGCTCCTGCCACCCCTCCTCCTCCTGCTCTGTCACAAACAGATCATAGCCTCCCATCCCACGGCGCCCATTGGAGCCGAAATAAAGAGTTTGCCCGTTGGCATGGATAAAAGGCGACACTTCATCGAAAGAGGTATTAACGGTTTTTCCCAGATTCTCCACCACCTCCCAGTTTCCGGTTTCATCCTGCATGCTCCTGTATATGTCGTTTTGCCCCACACCACCCGGGCGGTTAGAAACAAAATAAAGGGTACGGCCGTCGGCAGAAAGGGCTGGCTGAGACTCCCATGCAGCGGAATTGATGATGGGGCCAAGATTTTTGGGTTCGCTCCATTCATTTCCGGTTTTGTAACTGATAAATAAATCACAGCTTCCATACCCGTTCCGCCCTCTGCAGGAGGTAAAAATAAGAGTGCGTCCATCGGCCGAAATGGTGGAGGTTCCTTCATTCCCTTCCGTATTGATGTTAGAAGAGATGGAAACAGGCGCCTGCCAGTTGCCTTGTTCATCGCGGCGGCTGATTACCAGATCCTCGTCATCCTGCGGGCCCGGTGTTAGGCGGCGGGTAAAAATAAGGTTTTGCTGATCGACTGTTAATACAGGGAAGTACTGCAGGGCTGCTTCATTTACTTCGGCTGGCAAAGGCTCCGGTTTAAAAGGCAATGGGTTCTTGAGTTGCTCTAAAGCAAAGGCAGCATCGGCTACAATATTTTCGGCAATGGAAACCAGGGCTTTTTGCCGGGGCTGAAGGGACAGAAACTGCGTCATCTGCTTCTCGGCCTGCTCATACTTGCCTAACTGCCAGTAAAGCTCCCCCAGAGAAAAGAGTGCCTGCGGATTGGGCGCTCCATCGGCCAGCTGGTTTGCCTGTTCAAGATGAGCCAGCGCCTCATCGTACTGGCCTACCGCCCGGTAAATTGCCCCCAGACGGAGGTGAGCCTCCAAAAAATCTTCTTCTTTTCCCAGTGATTCCTTTAAAAGCTGAACCGCCTGCCCGTACTGTCGACGGATAAAATAATTCTCTGATTCCTCAAACAGCCTGATGGCCTTTTTACTTCTTACTGAATACTCCTGCTGCCGCGACTGGGCAAGCGACAAAACACTGGTACTAAAAAGCATCAGCAATAATACAAAGGCTTTTGGATTCATGCTTTCGGTATTAAGGTATGTTCATGAATTTATGCACCTGCAGCGAAATGCGCCACTGCGGATGTGCTTTAATGTACTCAACAATTTCGGGCAACATTCGCTCGCTGCGGTCCCACTCGGGCTGCAGGTAAAGCCGACAGTCTGGCGAAACCTTCGCGGCATGCTCCTCTGCCCAGGCAAAGTCACTTTTATTAAAAATAACCACCTTGAGCTCATTGGCCCTGCCGTAAATATCCGGGTGAGGGGCTTTAAACTTTTTGGGCGAAAAGCATATCCAGTCCCATTGCCCGCTCATGGGGTGGGCTCCTGATGTTTCGATATTCGTTTCAAAACCTGCTGCATGCAGACGTTCTGTCAGGAAGTCGAGTGAGTACATGAGCGGTTCACCGCCGGTTACCACTGCCAGGCGGCCGGGGTGCTGACCTGCCTGCTTCACTATATCATCCACGGCAACCTGAGGGTGGGCCTCCGCATCCCATGATTCCTTTACATCGCACCACAAACAGCCCACGTCGCAGCCGCCCAACCTTATAAAATAGGCGGCACGACCCTGGTGAGCGCCTTCGCCCTGCAGGGTATAAAAAGCTTCCATCAACGGAAGAGTCGCTTCCGCCAATAGAGTTTCTTCTGTCTTATCTTTCTCTCTCATTATAGTCCTCCATCCGCTGCTGCGGCCTTTTTCTCTCATTCAATAATACTCCCCTATCAGGCAAGGCTTACTGACCCTCCTAAGCCAGCAGTATTTATCCTTTATAAATAGCTTTCTCTGCCGCCAAAAAAGTATTCTTCAGGAGGGAGGCAATGGTCATAGGTCCTACCCCACCCGGCACCGGGGTGATATAGCTGGCCTTAGGGGCTACACTATCAAAATCCACATCCCCTTTCAGGCTGTATCCACTCTTCCTGCTTTTATCCTCTACACGGGTTATCCCTACATCTATCACTACCACGCCTTCTTTCACCATATCTCCGCTTATCATACCGGGTATACCGGTGGCCACCACCAAAATATCGGCCGATTTAGTGAAGGAAGCCAAGTCTTTCGTGTGGCGGTGGCACAAGGTAACGGTAGAATCGCCCGGATAAGCGGCACGGCTCAACAAAATACTCACCGGTGTTCCCACAATCTGGCTCCTGCCTACCACCACCGTATGCTTACCGGTAGTTTCTATTTTGTAACGCTTCAGCATTTCTATTATTCCATCGGGGGTTGCCGGAATGTAAGCTGGCATATTGCCGGCCATTCGGCCAAAGTTAATGGGGTGGAAGCCGTCCACATCCTTACTGGGCTTAATGGCCTCGATTACCTTATTAACGTCGATATGCTTGGGCAGGGGCAACTGTACAATAAAGCCATCAATATCATCATTTTCATTCAGCTCATCCACCACCCGCAACAAATCTCCTTCCGAAATAGTGTCGTCGTGCCGCACCAGAGTCGATTTAAAACCTACTTTTTCGCAGGCTTTTACTTTATGGTCTACATAGGTTTCGCTGGCTCCATTGTTACCGATGAGTACAGCCGCCAGGTGAGGTACTTTACCTCCTGCAGCTGTAAGGGCCTTTACTTTATCGGCAATTTCGCTTTGTATTTGCAGGCTTAGCTCTTTCCCCTGTAGTAGTGTTGCAGACATATGGATTTGAAGATTTATTTATGAAGAATATATTCTGATGTACATAAATGCTGCCCGTTACAGGCCGGTGTACTGAAATTAAAACTGAGACAAAGCTATCCTGCAAAACCGAAGCCCTGATGCCGACCACTTGCTAAAAAACACAGCTTCAGCCCGGTTGAGCTGAAGCTGTGTAAAATGTCTTAGTCCAGTTTAAGCACGGCCATAAAGGCCTCCTGCGGAATTTCCACATTACCTACCTGGCGCATCCGCTTCTTTCCTTTTTTCTGTTTCTCGAGCAGCTTTCTTTTACGTGATATGTCACCACCATAACATTTAGCCAAAACGTTCTTCCGCATGGCCTTTACTGTTTCGCGGGAAATTACTTTCGTACCGATGGCTGCCTGAATGGCAATTTCGAACATCTGGCGAGGCAATAGTTCTCTTAACTTCTCGCATAGCCTTTTTCCCCATTCATAGGCCTTATCGCGGTGTACGATAGCCGAAAGCGCATCGACTTTCTCTCCATTGAGCATTATATCCAGCTTCACCAGGGTGGATTGGCGGAAGCCAATCAGCTCATAGTCGAGTGAGGCATAACCGCGGCTCATGGTCTTGAGCTTGTCGAAAAAGTCAAATACTATTTCAGAAAGCGGCAGTTCAAAGGTTAGCTCTACCCGGTCAGAAGTGAGGTATACCTGGTTTTTGATAATGCCCCGCTTATCCATACAAAGTGATATGATAGGTCCGATATAATCGGCTTTGGAGATGATTTGTGCCCTGATAAAGGGCTCCTCAATATGTGAAATACTGTTAGGCTCTGGCATTTCAGAAGGTGAATTTACCTTTGTTATTGTACCATCTTTTTCAACAGCATGAAACTGCACCGAAGGTACGGTGGTAATCACCGTCATATCGAACTCCCGCTCCAAACGCTCTTGCACAATCTCCATATGGAGCATTCCAAGGAATCCACAACGGAAGCCAAAACCAAGGGCAGCAGAGGTTTCAGGTTCCCAAACCAGAGAGGCATCATTCAGCTGCAACTTCTCCATGGAGGCTCGCAGCTCTTCATAATCCTGGGTGTCTACCGGGTATATACCGGCAAATACCATCGGCTTTACATCCTCAAAACCTTTAATGGCATTCTTAGTAGGCCTGTCGACGTGGGTAATGGTATCTCCTACTTTTACCTCTTTTGCCACTTTAATACCGGAAATCAGATAGCCAACATCGCCTGCTTTAATTACATCGCGGGGCTGTTGCTTCAGCCGAAGAGTTCCAATCTCGTCCGCATCGTACTCTTTCCCGGTATTTACGAACTTTACCTTATCTCCTTTTTTTATCTGTCCGTCAAATACCCTGAAGATTACTTCAATCCCTCTGAAAGAGTTAAAAACAGAGTCAAAAATCATGGCTCTCAGCGGCTCTTCCGGCTTCCCCTTTGGAGAGGGAATACGCTCGACAATGGCATCCAGGATTTCCTTAATGCCAATTCCCTCCTTACCGCTTGCCATAATAATATCTTCGCGTTCACAGCCGAGAAGTTCCACCACCTGGTCCTTCATTTCTTCAGGCATCGCTCCGGGAAGGTCTATTTTATTCAGCACCGGAATAATTTCGAGGTCATGGCCCAGCGCCAGGTAAAGGTTGGAGATGGTTTGGGCTTCCACACCCTGAGAAGCATCGACAATGAGTAAGGCACCCTCGCAGGCCGCAATGGAACGAGACACCTCATAAGAGAAGTCGACGTGGCCGGGGGTATCGATAAGGTTTAATATATATTCCTCGCCATCCTTCTGGTAGTTCATCTGGATGGCATGAGATTTAATAGTAATACCGCGTTCGCGCTCAAGGTCCATACTGTCCAGCAGCTGTGTCTTCATTTCCCGTTCACTTACAGTTTGGGTAAACTCCAGTAAACGGTCAGCAAGCGTGCTTTTACCGTGGTCAATATGGGCAATGATACAGAAATTGCGTATATTTTTCATAGGCATAATTGGAAGTACAAAAGTAGTAAATAGAACGGAATCTACATAACAGCAGTTCATGATTAAGGTCTCTTTCGAGCGTGAGCCAAGGCTGACAGCCATGCAGCTGCCAGGTTTAGCTGTTGTTTTACCGGAAGTTTATTGGGATATTTGGAGCCATAATCAAACCTTCCTGCTCCATGGTAATAGCCGACAAGAAGAAAAAGGAGAACATTTCCGAATACATTATTCATATGTACCAGACGGAAGATCTGCTAAGGGTGTACAACTTTAACATGAAGGACATCCAGAAGTACGTTATCAGCCATATTAAAGATGCCGATACACAGGAACTGTATGACTGGTACGAGGAAATTGCCCGGCAGATGAAAGAAGAAGGCATTGAAGAACGAGGGCACCTGCAGTCTACGCAGGAAGTGGTAAACCAGCTAAATAAGCTCCATGAGCAGTTGCTAAAGGCCGACCAGCAGTATCGACAGGTATACAGCAAATCGGCGATATATATCCATAAAAGTATTGAGCAGTCGAATGGAGCGGTAAAAGAACCGGTACAGGCCTGCCTCAACGGGATTTATGGTTATTTGCTTCTACGGATGGATGGACAAAAGTTAGATGAAAGTCTTATGTCGGCCGTTCATGCTTTCGGTGACTTACTCTCTTACCTCAGTTTCCGGTGGCGGCAGCAGAATTCATAGTGGCCGCAGGCTACTCCTGCACCATCTTTTAATTATTTACCGTAATACGAGCCAGGTACTGATCAGTCCTGTTCTTATACAGCACCTCCACCTTCAACCCCAGGGGCGCAAGGCTAATTGTCAGCGTATGCTCATCTACATACAGCCAGCTGAACTTTTGCCCCTGCAGCCCTTCATATTCATACTGGTAGTCAATTTCGCCATAGTACCTGCCTTCGGGCTTAAGCAGCCCGAGGTAGAGATACGTTATATCGCTGCTGTCGCAAATAATTTGCCCACCCGGCAGGAGAAGGCTTTTCAGTTTTTGCATAAAGGTGGGCAAACGGTCCAAAGTACCTGCCAGCCCGAGGCCATTCATCATCAGGAGGAGGGTATCGAAACGTTGGCCACCATACTGCCATATATCCTGCTCCTCAACCCACCCTACTCTTCTCTGCTGCATAATGTGGCAACTCAACGGAGAAACTTCCATGGCGCACACCTCCAGCCCCTGTTCCTGCAGCTCCAGCGCAAAACTCCCCGCACCGGCTCCAATATCCAGCACCTTTCCCCTGCATTCTCTCAAAGCCATTCGCTCGAGCTTTGAGAAGTCTTCCTTCTCCCTGAAAAATACTTCCACGGGCATTTTCTCAGGTGGTCCGTAGCTGGTATGAAGCTTCAGGCGCACCTTTTCCTTTCCCAGATAATAATCGAGTAGCGCTTTCCCCTGAACGTCCGGATATTCTGTTGTCATGCTTACAACTTAACTGGAGTGGTCAGCAACGATTACCCAATTGCCATCTTTCTTTTTCCAGAGCAGCGAAAAATACCCTTCCAGGTCACCCACTGCTGCATCTCTTTTCAAATGCCACTTCCCGACCACAAAATATGCTTCCTGTTCGACTACCGGTTGTATATTAATAACATCGAACCGAAGCTTGCCCATTTTTTGCCTGTCGGAGTAATTCCTTCGGTAGTTTTGCAGCGTTTGATCCCAGCCATAGGTAAGACCGCTCTTTCCAATAAACATCAGGGAATCGGAGCGCCAGTAACCTTTCATAAAATCTTCGAGCCTGCCACTGTTCCATGCCTGCGTCTGCTGTTCCAGTACAGCGGCAATCTGCTCCTTCGGGCTCTTCTGTGCATGAGCACCCTCCATAAAAAACAGGAAGAGCAGAAACGTAAAGAAGAATCTTTTCATAGATTTTCACTTTTGCGCAACATACAAGAAAAAGGGCAAAATCGAAAAGTAAGTGGATTTATAAGTTCCGCCAGAACAAAGCTTCCAAAAGGGGCACATGAGTAATGAATTAGATATTAACTTCTGTTCTGCCAGAGCGCCAAAAGGTCAAAATCCTGTTCCAAATTCCACACATTTAGTGTGTCAATTGTCCACACAGTGTGGCGCCATTCCACATGACTGGAAGGCCTTCTTCTTTCAGTCAATCGCAAAAAGTGCATTTACAGCCAATACAGATGGTTTAGTCATTTTTGGCACAGTAATTTCATTAAGGAGAGCAGATACAATGATTGAACTTTTAAAACTTTAATTAAAAAAACATGAAAAAGATATTTTTAACTTTCGCAGCATTTTCTTTTGGAGCTACAGTAGCTTTTGCCCAAACCGAGCAGGAAACTCCTGTTGAGCCACAAAGCGAACTTCAGGTAGAAAAACTCTCGAACAGTGTTGCAGAAGAAGGTAAAAAAGAAATTGATATGGCACAGCTACCTGCAGCCGTTCAGGAAGCTTTTGAGAATAGTGAATTCAACGATTGGGAAGTTGCAGCTGTTTATGAAGTAGAAGCAGTAAATGAAAACATGGCTGCCACTACTGAAGCGCCGGCAGAAGGTCCTGTTTACGAAATCAGCCTGATTAGCAAAGATATGAAGGATGAAATTAAGGACACGGAAGAAGCTATTGCCGACGAACAGGAAGAAGCTGTTGAAGAAGAGGAAATTGCAGTAACTACCGAAACGGTAGAGGTTAAAGTTCCTTCTCTTGCCCTGCGTTATGACCAGGAAGGTACACTAATTGAGCAGAAGCAGCTAAAAGCAGAAGAAGAGATTGAAGAATAATTTAAGATTTAAAATTTTTCAAATTCCATAATAAGTTCGAAATAAAAAAGAGGAGCAGACTTCTGTTCCTCTTTTTTTTTATTTCCATCAGAAGGTAACCCCTAAATTTATTTTTCCAGAATTCAGCTTTCCAAAACAAATAAAAGCTGCTCCGGGGGCTCTGTAATATTCTTTAACCTAAGGGCGGATTTGGCCGCTCCCTCTCACAATCCACTTATAGCTGCACAATTCCTCCAGGGCCATAGGGCCTCTGGCATGCAACTTTTGGGTGCTAATGCCTATTTCTGCTCCTAAACCAAACTGGGCCCCATCGGTATAAGCGGTGGAGGTGTTGGCATAAACGGCTGCAGCATCTACGGCTTTAAAAAAGTGGTTAATATGCTCTTCATTCTCCGAAACAATGGCTTCGCTGTGGCGCGAGCTATAACTATCGATATGGTCGATTGCCTGCTGCAAACCATTAACTGTTTTAACTGCCATTTTATACGACAGAAACTCCGTTCCGAAGTGCTCCTCCGTTGCCTGGTGCAGCTTTCCTGCAGGATACTTATCTTTTAATACCTCGAAAGCCGGTGCGTCGGCATAAATATCTACCTCTTCTTTCGCCAGTCCCTCTCCTATGGCGCCAAGGTCCTGGAGGCGATCTTCATGAATCAGCAGGCAGTCAAGCGCATTGCATACACTTACGCGGCGGGTCTTGGCATTTACCACAATGTTCTTCCCTTTTTCCGTATCGGCAAACTTATCGTAATAGGTATGCACAATCCCTGCCCCGGTTTCAATAACCGGCACTTTAGAATTTTCCCGCACATAGTTGATAAGCCCCTGGCTACCTCTTGGAATAATAATATCTACATAATCGACTGCCTGCAGCATTTCGTGCGTAGCTTCACGCTCAGGAGGAAGTAGCTGTACGATATTCCTGTCCACGCCGTTTTTATCCAGCACCTCGTGAATAATCTTTACTATAGCCCTGTTCGAATCTGTTGCATCGCTACCACCCTTCAATACCAATGCATTACCTGATTTAAGACAAAGGCTGAATACATCGAAGGTAACATTTGGGCGGGCTTCGTAGATAATACCAATTACACCCAGCGGAACAGATACTTTTTTAAGCTCCAGGCCATTATCCAGCTTCCGTTCATTAAGGATCCTGCCCAGGGGAGATGGCAGTTGAATTACATTCCGGATATCGGCGGCAATTCCACCAATACGCTCTTTGGTGAGTTTCAGGCGGTCATACTTCGGATCGGTGTTTTCCATCCGCTCCAGGTCTTTCTTATTTTCCCTGAGAATATTTTCTGCACTGGCCTCTGCCTGGTCGGCCAAATCTGCCAATACCTGATTAATTTTTTCTTCTGACAGAAGGTTTAATTTTCTGCTTGCTTGTTTTACGTCTATAAATACCTGCTGTAGGTTCATACGGAAGTGAATAATTGAATTGACAAAAAGTGACAAATGGTAGCAAAAGAGCGGCAGTCAAAAGCAGAATACTAATGATGCGGAAGCTACCCGGGGCTGTCTATAAATGCAAAAGTACAAAATCTATTTAACATAAGAAAATCAGCAGGCATCTCAGCCAGCGCTCTTCCCTACTCAGGGGCTGATAAGGCCTCCCACAAAAACCCCAAAAGCAACCTTAAATAAGCCCATTTTTACGTTTGAACAAAAAGGACAGAAATATTTTTCATAAAATTCTTCCCACCTCCAACTCCTTTCTGATTTCTCAGTTCCTTGGAAATGTTATAGAACCGCTGCAAGTTGTTCGCATAACCAATGAGAGTTTATACAGCAAACTCCATCTGGAACTCCTCCAATTGAAGCCCCTGCTCAACTCTGCTCCGCTTATTCCCGTTCAGCTTAAAATTCCAGTCTGCATAAAAGTTCTTTGCCCGGTGGTTCTCATTCAGCACCCACAGCTCTATCTTTCTAATGCCGCCTGAAAGCAACAACAGCAGGAGCTGCTTAAAAGCAGCTTCCGCAGTACCACTCCCCCAATAAGCAGGCAAAATATAAAAGTGGGTAATTTCCGTATCCCCGGCATTCTGCACAAATGACAAAAAGCCCACCTCCTTTTCACCAAGTATAATCCACCTGACCTGCCTTCCACCATCGGCAGTGCGCAATCGCCAGGCATCTTCAAATGCCTTTATCTTTAGTTTACCCAGCTCTTCTAAGGTAAAAATGTGCCTGTATGCCTGCTGCCATATTTCCAGGTGCATAGCAGCCAAATCTCTCAGCTGCTCTGGCTCCACCTCTTTAAATACAACATCCGTAATTACTGGCTTATTCATATATTAATTCGAAAATACTGCGGTAGGCATTCATTTCCTGAACATAATCAAGAAACTGATTATAAAAAGGGTTGTTCCCTAAGGTGGCCGAATCGCCAAAAACGACCAGCTTTTTGCGGGCCCTCGTCATGGCCACATTCATGCGCCGCACATCGGCCAGAAAGCCAATTTCTCCATTTTCGTTACTGCGGGCCAGGCTAATGTATATCACATCGCGTTCCTGCCCCTGGAAGGCATCCACGGTATTAATATCTACCTGCTCTTTAATTGACTTCCATTCTTCCCGCTCATCGAACAGCTCATTCAGTACTTTTACCTGGGCCTTGTAAGGAGATATCACACCAATTTGCAGCTTCTGCTCCACTACGGCTGTTAAACTTATTCGCTCCAGTAAGTAAGCCAAGTGCTTCATCACCATTCTGGCTTCTTCGAGGTTAAAGGTACTGCGGCTCTCCGGGTCCTGCTGTTCGGTAAATCCACTGCCGGCAGTGTCAATAAATTCCAGAGGCGGCTCATCCGGCAACAAAAGGGCCTCTCTTACCGAATCATGCGCTTTCAGCCTGTCATCGTAAAACTGCCGGCTACTAAAGTTCATAATGGTCTGATGCATACGGTACTGCACTTCCAGCATTTTAGCGGCCGGCACTCCTGCCGCCTCTGTACGGCTAATGCTCTTCTCGAACAGGGTCTCCGCCAGCCCTTCACGTGCAGCCTCAAAACTCTTGATGGTCGGCGGCAACTGGCGGTGGTCACCGGCAAAAATGACACGCTCTGCCTTAAGAATGGGAATCCAGCTGGCAGGCTCCAGCGCCTGGGCCGCTTCGTCGATAAATACGGTCCGGAAATTCATATCGGCCAGAATAGGGTGGCCATTGGAACCCACGAGGGTAGCGGCAAACACCTGTGTTTTGTCAAAAATATCGTAGCTGATGTAGTATTCCAGCTGCTCAGCCTGGTCTTTGCAAACGGTGGCTTCCCGCAACAACAGTTTTCGCTGCTCTCTCTCTGCTCGGCCAAAGTTCCGTTTGTACTTCATGGCCATTGTCCGCAGTTCCTCCGCCCTTTTGCGCATCTGCTTCAGCTCCTTATAGCTGCTATGGTTAGCGGCACGGGCATCGAGCGTATACGGGAGCATATCTTCATTAACACGGGCAGGATGCCCGATGCGAAGGGTCTGCAGCCCTATTTCGCTCAGCTTATCGCACAGCAGGTCTACCGCCGCATTACTGGGAGCACATACCAGTACCTGCTTTTCTTCCTTCAGCACTTCTTTAATCACCTGCACCAGGGTGGTTGTTTTACCCGTACCCGGAGGGCCGTGAATAATTGCGACATCGCGGGCGGCCAA
Organism: Nafulsella turpanensis ZLM-10; assembly: GCF_000346615.1. Lineage (GTDB taxonomy): Bacteria > Bacteroidota > Bacteroidia > Cytophagales > Cyclobacteriaceae > Nafulsella > Nafulsella turpanensis. Next base: position 61,047 of record NZ_ANNU01000019.1, on the reverse strand, counting down.
AGCATTGCTCAGTGCCTCCTGCTGGGCAGGATTTAAAGCTGCATTTTCCCTTACCTTTTGCGGCTCAAAAGCAGGCGTTTTATAACCCAGTATAATATCGCGCAGTTGCCGGCTTCGACCTCCTGCCTGCATTACCTGCCGCATAGCGGTTTCCATCGCTTTATAAGAGGCTTCGTCGAAGAGCAGGTCAATCCCGAGCTTGCCATCATCCAGCCAGTCGGGCAAATCTTCTGCATTGAGGGTAAAGCGCATTCGGTTTCCCTTTACCCAGTTAATAACGCCACTGGCTCTTTCCGTGGCCTCATCGACTTTGCCCCCGGCATTTACAAAAAAACTAATAGCTTTACCGGCCGCAAATACATGCGATTCGCTGGTACGATTGGTACGCTCCACCTCCAGCACATATTTCTCGCCTGTACTCAGGTAGTGCTTCAGCAAATTTACCGGATACCAGCAAAGCCCGTCGCGCCTTCGCTCATCCAGGCTACTGTTGAGTATTTTTTGCCTGTACTGGTTCAGGTCTTCCTGTTTTTCTCTCTTCAGCAAAGCAAGGGTTTTCTGAAGTTCTGCTTCTGGACTGTTCTCCGGATATGTCTGATTTTCTTTCGGCATAAAAAGTAGTTGTTACCACAAAGATAAAAATAAGGGCCAGCCACCGAATGTTTAACATTTCGTTGATAGACGGCTGATGCTCTACACGAACAAAAGGAATGCCCATTCTATTTATAAAATTTATACAATCAAAGAAGTAAAGGCATACATAAAATGTGGGTGTGCGACAGAAAGCTTAAATTTACCTTTTTAATTGAACATCTTTAAATGTAAAGAGCTGCAGCAGGTGCTATACCAGTTTCTTCAGCAGGAAAGAAAATATGCAGGCTCTTTATTATACAGCTTATCTTTAACACAATAACGAATGAATTACCTGGCCCATTTTTACCTTTCCGGCACACAGCACCCTCTCTTTACCTTAGGCAACTTTCTGGGCGATTTTGTGAAGGGAAAAAAATACCAATCATATCCTTCCGAGATACAAAAAGGCATCCTCTTTCACAGGGCCGTTGACACCTATACCGATGAGCATCCGCTGGTACTCAAAAGCAAGAAAAGGCTCTTCCCGCGCTATCATCACTACAGTGCAGTACTGGTAGACCTGTTTTACGACCACCTGCTTGCTGCTGATTTCCAGCAGTATTCCTCCCAGCCGCTGGCAGACTTTGCCGCAGAGGTATATGCTCTGCTGGAGGCTCAGCAGCGGTGGCTGCCGGAAAAAGCCCTCTTTATGCTCCCTTATATGAAGCGGGATAACTGGTTATTAAATTATGGCACTATAGATGGTATTGGCCAGGCCTGTGCCGGGATTGCCCGCCGTACCCGTTTTAACTCCGGCCTGGAGACGGGCCCAGAGGATTTACAAGCGCATTACAAAGATTTTCAGCAGGACTTTCAACTCTTTTTTTCGGAAATTCAGGCATATACGAAAGATTGGATCGAGAGCAAGCTGTTGTGAGAGCACAATCTGCTTACAGCCTCTCCTCTGGCCTTTGCAGGCCTTCACTCCACAAATGCAATATCAGCGACCTACTCGTACAGCCACCTTTCATTTATATCAGCTATAAAGGGTTGGTTGCTTCCAGCTCAATGGAATTAATGAGATGAGGCGCAAGAGGCTCCACTTCAACCCTGAGCAGGTACCAGACGTCGTCCTTTGGCTGATGGAGCATTAGCGAATAAAGCCGCCCTACCCGGTTTACCTTTTCCAGAGAAGCCCCCTGCAGGTAAGCGCGCAGGCTGCCCAGCGCCCGCACATGCTGCTGTTGCTGAACAGATTGCTGAAAAGCCGGACTATAAGTTTGATTTATCAATTCGACAGGCTCCACTCCTTTCTCTTCCCGGGCAAACTCCACCAAAGTCCTCAGCTGCGCTGCCTCCTCTCCATGCGGCAGGCGAACAAACTTTTGTTCCCTTGCAGGAGTTGGCGTAGGACTATAAGATGGCACCATAAGGGAACGGGCCAGCTGCCCTGAGAGGCGCTCTACCTGGTAATTGGATTTGTTGGCTAGAAGACTCATAAAGATTTCCTCCTCCGGGTTGGCATACAACTGGCTGACGTAGCTTCCCTGACCGCTATTGTGCAGTAGAACTGGTTTCCCTCCGGCACTTTTCCCCAGCACCCATCCGTAGGCCGATGCTCCCTCCGGCACGCCTTCTCTTGCGGTCCATATCCGCTGGCGAAAGTCCGCAGGCAAAAGCTTTCCCTCCAGGAGCTCCTTCTGCCAAAGGTGCATTTCCTCTACTGTGGAAAGAACACCGCTACTACCCATGATATGCCAGAGCGCAGGAGCCATTTTCTTATAATCCGGAAGGGCCTCTTCCTCGCTTAGCACATCGCCCAGGGCGCCTGCTTTCTTTTGTTGCCCGAAATCGGGCAGCACATAGCCGGTCATTTTAAGGCCGGCCGGCTTTAGCAGCTCCTGTTGGATATACGACTCATAAGATTTCCTGCTTACCTTCTCAACCACAGCAGCCAGGAGGCGATAGCCTGCTTCTGAATATTGATACTGCGCTCCTGCAGGAGCAACTAAAGGTTGTTGCCAGAGTGCTTCCAGAAATTCTTCTTTTGTAAGTTGTCGTTCCGCGGCTGCAATATCCTGAGGGAGTCCGGCCGTATGCCTTAGCAGCTGGTCAAGGGTGATTTCACTTTTCTCTTCCGGCAGGTCTTTAAAAAATTTCAAAAGCGGGTCTGTTAAAGCGAGCTTTTCTTTTGCGGCCAGCTTTAAAATAGCCGCTGCGGTTAACTGCTGGGCAAAGCTTCCTGTATGGCTGATGGTTTGGGGCCGAAAGGCTTCCTGCTCAATCCAGCTGGCATAGCCATAGCCCTCCCGGAGGAGCGTCTCTTCTTCCTTTTCCACTATAAGACTACCATTAAAGGTATGAGGAGCCAGGGAGGCAACAAAGTCATGTATCCGCCTGCCCTGGTAAAATTCCGCACTATCTGCTCCTGCCGGCGGAAAATAGTCCGTATACATTTCACCCTGCTGCACCCGACAGCCGGTAGCTATCAGCATCATCAGCAAACTGCTTATATACAAAAATCTGGACATGCAGAAAATATTTAATAATTAACCGACTAGGTCCGCCGGATAGTTTACAGGGCGCTGAAAAATTCTTTCCTGAAGGAACAAGTGTGGAAATACAATTAGTTTGGAAAAAAATCATCAGCGGCTCCATCCCGGCAGGAAGGTGAACCTTTTGCCTATACAATGCTAAAGCAGGTGTTTTTGTTCACCCAGGCGTCCGGCGATCTCCATTTTAGAATGTTGGAAACTGTAAGACCAGTTACGCCAAGAAAAACACTCTTCCTCCCGTATCAAATCTGTTAAATACTCTGGCCGGTAAGCAGGCGCCTGAGCAGCGAAATAATGCCATTGTGCCACATCTGGTGATGCGAGCACCAGGAGAGTACCTCTCGCTTCGTTTTCGCCAGCGGATGAGAAACTGCCACGGGTTCGTTAAGCGCACCCGGCTCCATTTCGGTGAGGGCTCTTTCCACTTCCTGAAAAATGGTCGCCATGGCCTGCAGCAATTCAGCCTTGCCTGGTTTTTCGCCCAGCCTTTCAGCAGCCCCTGTTCCTCTTTTATACAAACTGATATACTCCTGCACGGGCACTTCATTTTTCACCTTTTCGCGAGAGCCGCCAATGCATACCAGGGCCTGAAAGTAAAGGCTGGTAGTAATGTGCCCCACCTGCCAGTTAATGTTGCTGTTCACTTCCGGAGGCGTTTGCTTCCAGTATTGCTCATCCAGCCCCTCTACCAGCTTAAGCGTCCACTCCTGCGACCTCCTAAACTGCTGCCTGATTAAATCTAATTCTTCCATACAAATAAAAGGCTGATGTAGAAGAGCTTCCTTCTGCATCAGCCAGCTTTCTATTATTTTTATTTTTTAATTATTTAATTTCGAAGGTGCTCTTGGCTTCCTGCCCATCCATTTTAAGAAGAATGGTATACTTTCCTTTATTCAGATAATCAGACTCCACCTTTTTGTTCTTCCTTCCTTTTTCGCCATTGCGGTTTTGCTGCACGTTCCATTTCCAGAAGTTAAAACCTTCTTCTGCCGAACCCTCCCCCACATAAACAGGGTGACCAGCTTCGTTCAATACTTCAACCGCCACGGCTCCTGTCTTTGGCCCAAAATACCTGAGCGTTACTTCCGGGATTTCAGGTTCGAGATAAGGGTAGCGACGCTCGCCCCAACGTTCCGAGTACCGAAGGTCCTTGACATCGAAAGCCAGCAGGGAATTTCCGGCCGTTTTACTTAACTTCTGCAGGGGTTTTACATCCATAATGTAAATACTGCGCCCATGCGTACCTATAACCAGCTCATTTTCCCGCGGATGCACCACCATATCGTATACCGCTACATTAGGTAGATCGGTTATCGGGTGCCATTTATCGCCCCTGTTCATGCTGATATAGGCACCATGGTCAGTCCCTGCATACAGGAGCGACGGATTTACCGGATCTTCAATAAGGACGTTCACCGCTTCATCGGGCAGGTTCCCCTGAATTTCTTCCCAGTTCTGGCCGTAATCATCGCTACGGTAAATGTAGGTATTGAAGTCATCGAAGCGATAGCCATTCAGGGCCAGGTATACCGTTCCTTCTTCGTGGGCCGAAGCCTGAATGCTGCTCACCCATAAATCTTTCGGCAGGCTTCCATTTATTTTTTCCCAGCTACCGCCACCATTCCTTGTTACCTGCACATTTCCGTCATCGGTTCCGGCATACAGTAAGCCAAACTTCAGCGGAGACTCATCCAGGCTGGTAATGGTACTGAAGGGCACATTGCCTTGTGGCAGGTCTTTGGTCAGGTCGGGGCTAATGGCCTCCCAGCTATCGCCCTGGTTGAGGCTGCGGAAAACCTTTTGCGCTCCCATATACACAATATCCGGGTTGTGGGGGCTTAGAATTACAGGCGTGCGCCAGTTAAAACGCAGCTTCGGCTCCCCAATGTTGTGCTGAGGAGTGATATACTCCATTTCATCGGTTGCCAGGTTGAGGCGGAAATAATTCCCGAACTGGTAGCCGGTGTACACCACTTTATTGGGTCGGGGGTCCACAGCCACGTACATACCATCGCCGCCCATGATGTGCTCCCAGTCCTCCGTCTTATTCGGAACAGACTTACTCGAACCCATATACACTCCGTTATCCTGCAGGCCGCCATACACATTGTAGGGCTTCTCCATATCGACATTAACAGTATAAAACTGGCCTACCGCTGTATTATTAAGATGGTTCCATGTGGCACCCCCATCGTAGCTGGTATATAAGCCGCCGTCGTTGCCCAGGATGAGGTGTTCATCGTCCTGCGGATCTATCCACAGCGCCTGGTGGTCTACGTGCACCTGGCCGGTGGTATCGACACGGTAAAAGGTTTTTCCACCATCTTCGCTGCTCAGCAGTGGTACACCCAGTATAAATATTTTATCGGGGTTGGTAGGTGAAGTGCGAATTTCGCCAAAGTAGTAGCCGTAGGTATAGTATACACCTTCCAGCGGGTATTCATTCATCTTTTCCCAGCTTTTGCCGCTATCGGTAGAGCGGTACACCTCCGCACCAGGCACCTGGGTTTCGAAAAGTGCTGCATTGGCATCACCTTTATAATCCGCAATATCGCGGGGAGTATATTTTCCTGCTGCCACATCGGCCTTTATCTTCGCGGCGGTATATTTTTCCGGAAAGCCCTCTTCCTTCAGGAATTCATTCAATGCTTCCTCCCCGAGCCCCTGAAGTTCTTCCTTACTCATATCGGCAAAAGAGGCAAAGGTTAAGCCTTCCGTTTTTTCCTCCTTCTTTTCTTTCGTTTCTTCCAGGTTATCGATCAGCGCATAGATGGTGTTCGGCTGGCTATCGGCAACACTAAGACCAATTCGCCCCACATGCTTTCCGGCCGGAAGGCCATTTGTTAATTTTTCCCAGCTTTCGCCACCATCGGTACTTTTATAAATGCCGGAATGGGTACCGCTCCCTTTAAAATCCCACGGCTTTCGGCTGCGCTCCCAGGCGGCGGCATACAGCACTTCCGGATTTTTACTATCTATTTCCAGGTCAATAATGCCTGTGCTGTCATTGATGTAAAGAGTCTTTACCCAGCTCTGGCCACCATCGGTACTTTTAAATACGCCCCGCTCCTCATTATTAGAATAGAGTCCGCCGATACCTGCCACCCATACAATATCCGGGTTTTCGGGATGTACTAAAATGCGGCTGGTATGCTGAATATTATCCAGCCCCAGGTGCTGCCAGTGCCGGCCTCCATCAGTAGTTTTGTATACGCCCGAACCTGCATAGCTGCTGCGGCTGGAGTTCTTTTCGCCGGTACCTACATACAGTACCTCTTCATTCGACGGGGCCAGTGCCATATCGCCGATGGTTAAAGCCCCCTGCTTATCAAAAACAGGCTCGAAAGTAGTGCCGGCATTATTGGTTTTAAACACCCCGCCGGAAGCATAGGCAACATAATAGGTTTTTCCGTTGCCCTTTGGGATGGCCAGATCGGTAATACGGGCTCCCTGCACGACCGGGCCGATACTCCGGACTGGATAATCCTGCAGTAAGGAAGTTTGTTGCAAAGCCTCTTTCTGTTGTCGGGAGGCCCGCATTTCTTTGGCGGATGAAGGCTCGCTGGCCGGCATTTTGCTTTGTGCCCCTGCTTCCGAAACGCTCAGAATTACAGTGGCAGAAAGAAGCAAAGTAGTGTACTTCATGATGGAATTGCTTAATTATTTTCTTAAAAATACTGATTAAACCCTTGCCGAAAAAATGATGTAAGGAGATTAGAAGGTGAAAAAGAACAAAAATTTTCCCGTTGCGAGAGAAGCGGAGCCATGGCCGGAGAACGAACAAATGCCTAGTCGTCTTTTCCCCAGAAGTTTATCAACTAAATTCTTGTATGGCACACTCCTTGAGAAGAAAAACCCAGAAGCATTTTTCATGTAAGAAATCAGAAGGACTGAATAAGACTGTTAAAGCTCCTTTACTTAAAGTAAAGCTTTAACAGTTTACCCCAAAACCAACTACCTTAAAGTAATTAGAAAAAGAAAAACCTTTCCGGATGAGGCAGAAAAAGCTTTAGAGGAATACAAACAACCAAAAGGGAGAGAAGGATACTTCCACCAGGAATGAGGTTACTCTTTTTGTACCCGGGTGTATAAATGAAAAGCAGAAGAAAGAAAACCCAGGCATCAGAAAAATATTTCAATATGATATTAGCATTTTGCAAGTAATATTTTCCGATATTTGTAACCACTACAAGCCGCTCTCCGTTTAAGCTTGTATTTAAATTCTCAACCTATGTTAGCTGTACAAATTTTTATTCTGGTCCTTCTCCTGACAGGGGGATTTTATGTTAGCCGCTTCCTTTTCTGGCTCCTCTTTATGAAGGATGCCCCTTCTTACGACGAACAGGAAAACTTCTATTTCGATTACCAGGAGAATAAGTAGAGTGGCCGTTAGCCATTTTTATTTCTGCTTTCTTAACGGTAGTTTTACCGCAAAAGATTAAGCATGATAAAACCTCTGCTCATGGTAGGGCTGGGTGGGTTTGCCGGAAGCATAGCCCGCTGGACCATTTCCCTTCTAATGACCCAGCACACCACCTTCCATTCTCCCTGGCCTACCCTGTTTATTAACCTGTGTGGCTCTTTGCTACTTGGGTTCCTATTGGCCAGCTTAAGCCAGCAGGGCCTTTATTCGGCAGAGTGGCGCCTTATTTTAGCCACAGGCTTTTGTGGCAGCTTTACCACTTTCTCTACTTTTTCGGTTGAAAATCTTCAGCTGATCCAGCAGGGCCAATACAGCACAGCATTACTCTATACAGGGAGTAGCCTGCTTGGCGGCATTGCTTTAGCCGCTGCCGGCTTTTGGGTGGGCCGTTAGGCCGAAAACGGCCGTATTAAAATTCCTCAGGCTCCTGCTCATCTTCTTCATACACAGGAAAACCCTCCAGCTTCTCTATACTTTCTTCGGTAAATACACCCTCCTGCCAGTCATTGATAAACTTGGCCCACCGCTCCGGATTAAGAAAATTATTAGGCTGAGGGTTACCTGTAATTTCATAAATCATGTAGTCGCGATTAGCTTCCAGAATATAGCCCTGCATATTCGTTTTATCGGCTGTAATATCTTCCAGCTCTTCATTTAGCACAACCGTTTTCTCCACTACATTTCCCGGATCAATCATGAGGATTGCCTGCTCAAACTGTTGCTGAGAGGGAAATCCTGCCACCTCGACTTCTTTCAGCAGCACTGCATCCTGCTGCAGGCCAGCAATAAAACCAAACTGCCTTCCATTGTATCCTTCCGGCACTATAAAGCTGGAAGGGCGGTACAGCATGGCTTCAAAAATAAGCGTATCGCCTTCCCGGGCCTCTATGCTAAAAAATCCTGTACTATCGGCCAGCACATCTACATTTTGTGTTTTATTTTTGACCGTTGCATGAGGTATTATTTCGCTGGTAGCCCGGTCGACCACCACACCCCCGAACAGGCCACTATCATTAGGCAGGCCCTGCGAGTAGAGCAGGCATGGAAACAGGAGTAAGAAGCAGAGAATGTAGTAAAAAAAGGAGGCTGTTTTACGCATAGTAGTAAGTGAGATTTAAACTTACTCTTCTATTCGTAAAACAGCCTGTAAAAGTTACCCTGTGGGACTAGCTGTGTGCCCAGTTATACTTATCGAAAGTATGAAGAGCAGACTGCAGCAGGTCGATACAATCGGCAATATCTTTTTTATGCGCCATTTCAATTACCTGGTGCAAATGGCGGGTAGGAATGGAAATAGCCCCTGCAATAGCCCCTCTTTTTCCCATGCGCTGAACACCTGCCGTATCGGTACCTCCGGCAGTAAGAATTTCGGGCTGCCAGCTGATGTTGCTCTTCTCAGCAGTTGTCTGCAGAAAATCTACCATACGGGGATCACATATCGTAGAAGCATCCATTATTTTAATGGCCGCCCCCTTGCCCAGCTGGGTTACCCTCTCATGCGCCGGTGCACCCGGCACATCAAAGGCAATGGTAGTATCAAGGCCAAGACCAAAATCAGGGTCAATCTGGTGTGCTGCCACGTTGGCTCCGCGGATCCCCACCTCTTCCTGTACTGTAAACACAGCGTATACATCGTAAGGAGGATTTTTAAGTGCCCGTAATGCTTCAATTAAAACAAAAACAGAAACCCTGTTATCAATGGACTTACCATTTACACATTCACCAACTTCTATCAAATCGCGCTCGCGGGTAATAGGGTCGCCTACACGTATATATTTTTCCACCTCTTCTTTCGGCAGTCCCAGGTCAATAAAATAATCAGTAGTCTTTGGCAGCTTATTCCGCTCTTCCTGCGACATTACATGGATAGGCTTGGAACCCATCACTCCCACCAGGTCCTGCTTTCCATGTACAATTACGCGCTGTGCAGTTAAGGTTTTCGGGTCGAATCCTCCCAGTGTGTGGAAACGAACAAAACCGGCATCATCGACATGGGTTACAATGAACCCAATTTCATCCATGTGGGCTGCTACCATCACCTTCTTATGTTCAGGTGTATTCTGTCCCTTTTTAAGAGCAATAACATTTCCAAGATTATCAACCTTTACTTCATCGGCCAGTGAAGCCAGCTCATCCAGCACCAGCTGGCGAATAGGCCCTTCGTAGCCGGGCGCTCCCGGTGCTTTACATATGCGGGAAAGTAAATCAATGTTTAATTCCATATTTTTTGTTCAAATTAAATGAGTTCCAGGATGGCAGCTGCAGCCAAATGAGGCGCTACAGCTTATTCCTTAATAATAGCATTCCGATGAATAACAGCCTCCTTTACATCGCCTTGTTCGTTGGTATAAACAAAAACAATATACTCCTGATCTCTCCATTTCTTTTCGGTTTTATCTTCCAGGAGGGCTCGATAGCCAACAATTACATAAGTTTCTTCAGGCTCGGCCCCTACGAAGGTCATTCATTGCCCCAGCTCAAGGTGCGGTTCAGGAGCTCTGCTCTCCGGATCTTCACAACCAAATGCCAGTCCAAGCAGCAAGCCAGACAAAATTAACTTTTTCAATCGTTTCAGCATAATCGTACTTTATATAATCATCTAATCAAACCACCAGCATAAGCTTTCGGAAAGAGCAAAGGCAGAACAAGCGGGCAAACTGTGCCACTGGAACAGTTCTGTTTTAGAACCTTTATACATTCAAACCGTTCATGATTCAGACCCCATAGAGAGCCTTTAAAACTTTTCCACCAAAAGCTCTTCAAAATTTTGTATTATCTTTACCCTTCCATTTTATTAGTTGTAAAACAGCTCTAAAGGAAGTTAATTATCTTAAACACTCTGCCTGTCTCATTGTTAGGGAACAAAAAGGTAGAAAAACAACAGAGGGATATTTTTTCTTTCCTTAAATTTTTTCCATCTTTAATGCAAAACCTAAATAATAAATCATGAAGCTCCCGCCTGGCGTCTGCCTCATGAGTAAGAGGCTTATACCTTTGCTCTGTTTCTGTCTACTGGCACTTTCTGCCAGCGCACAGCAGCAAAATGCAGCCTCCGGCTCAAAAGCAGAAGACTCGCTTCAGCAGGAAGTTCCGGAATTTTTAAAGAAGATACTTGAGGATATAGAAGGAGAAAATTCGAACTCATCGGCCCTCGACCTGGAAATTGACGGCCTTGTTGTAGATGCTACCGTTACCAAAGCAGGCCGGGATTTTTACCAGGTATTCTACAACAACTGGCAGGCACCTCCTAACGCCAGGAATTTTTCGATCGAAATTAAAGAAAAGCCTTCCAGGGGTCTAGGAACTCTTGTTTCGGTAGAAGTAAACGACCGACAGGTTATTGAGATGCCCTTACAGCCCCGGTATGACATCATAGAAGCCCAGGCAGAACAGGCCGTTCGCAGCATTTACAGTTACCTGCAGAATTATGAGCAAATTCAGCAGCAGCTATCCGGCGACGACCTATCAGGCTCAGGAATTTATTGAAGAACAGCGATTATAATTTTTAAAAGACAAGTAATGAAAAAGCTTTTTTTATCACTCCTGTTATTCGGGTTTGCTGCTACTGGCAGCGAATTAAAAGCCCAGGATTTTGCATATCAACCTAAAAATCCTGCCTTTGGCGGAAGTTACTTAAACTATAGCTGGATGTTAAGCTCTGCCCAGGCACAAAATACCCTCGAAGATCCCAATCAGCTCAATGGCAGGGGGCGCGATCCGCTTCAGGATTTTCAGGATAACCTGAACCGCCAGATTCTCAACCAGCTTTCGCGGAGGATTATTGACTCTCAGTTTGGGGAAGAGGGGCTCGAGGACGGGCAGTACAACCTTGGCAGCTACCAGATTGACATAGGCTCTGACGACGGAGGCGTAAACATTAACATATACGATAGTTCAACCGGAAATTCAACCTCTGTCATTATCCCGTACTTCTAATTCTCTCACCAACATGCTAAAACAACTAAGGTTTGGCTGCCTCATGGCCTTACTCATGAGCAGCTGCGCCCCTTTCCTCCATCAGCCTTTTACTCACCAAGCTGCCCGACTGGGTGTTGAAACACCTGCATTCAGGTCCTTTGAAGAATTGCCGGCTCCCAAAGAACCAATAGTAGCCTCTGTATATAAGTTCAGGGACCAAACAGGCCAGTATAAGCCTTCTGAGGTAGGCGCCAGCTGGTCTACAGCCGTTACCCAGGGTGCCACCTCCATTCTTCTTCGTGCCCTGGAAGAATCTAACTGGTTTGTTCCGCTGGAACGCGAGAATTTAGGTAACCTATTAAATGAAAGAAAGATTATCCGCTCCAGCCGGGCTGAATACCTGGAGGGAAATCAGCAACAGGACCTACTCCCCCCCCTGCTTTTTGCCGGCGTTATTCTGGAAGGAGGCATTATTTCATATGATGTAAACGTAATTACCGGCGGAGCAGGCCTGCGGTATTTTGGGACAGGCGCCTCAGGCCAGTACCGCGAAGACAGGGTAACTGTATACCTACGTGCTGTTTCGACCAGCAATGGCCGGATCCTGAAAACTGTTTATACTACCAAAACCATCCTGTCGCAGACAGTCGATGTAGGCGTATTCCAGTTTGTAAAGTTTAAACGCCTGCTGGAGGCAGAAACCGGTATAACCTACAATGAGCCTACTGAAATTGCCGTAAAGGATGCTATTGAAAAAGCCGTACAAAGCCTTATTATCGAAGGCCTCGTCGACGGTCTCTGGGAAGCGGAGAGCGAAAATTTCATGGAAAGCCCCGCTGTGGCTGAATACCTTGAAGAAAAAAGACTCAGTAAAGATACAGATGTCTTCTTTCAACACCATAAAGAAAGACGCGGCAAGATCAGCATCGGCGCAGCCGCCAGTGCCTTTCTCTATAGCGGAGACTATGCGAACCCTCTGATACGCCCGGGACTGAGCCTGCAGGCAGCTTACCACGGTAGCCCTTACTGGGAGCATGGACTTCGGCTTGCCGTGGGAGAACTGGCAACAGAAAAGGCCTTCTCTACCTCCCTTTTAATGGCCGACCTCTACACTACTTATAAACTTTACCCGACCAGCCACTTTACGCCGGTGTTTACAGCCTCCATTGGCTCTATCGCCACCAGCAACACCAGGAGTTCAGCCGATTTCAAAACCAATATTACAGGCAAGGCTGCTGCAGGTTTTGGAATTGAATATTTAACCACCGACTATATGGGCATTAACCTGATGGGCAGGTACCACTATTTATTTACCGACAGGCTGGATGGCTATCGAGGTGGCCGGTACAACGATGCTTTCTGGGAAACATCTTTAGGATTAAAGTTTTACTTTCTTCAGCGCTGATGCGTGGCAAGCAGCTTTATTAATTTCGACACACCTTAAAAATGAGCAGTCTGTTTACATCTTGTACACAGACCGTTTTTGCTTAATATTATAGCCATTTCCGCACCACTTTGTTCCCTCTCCACTATAGGAAACTTAAAATGCAATAGCTTTTAAACCCAACTGTACAACTGATACCACTGGAGGAAGGCTTCATCAGACTACTACACTTTAAAAAAAGCAGCACCATCACCATTACACGGTCCACAACAACACCAACCTGAGTACCCGCTCTTCAACAGAGATAAGGAACCGGATGCTCCAATCTCTCCCCTGGATAAAGCCCCCTCTCCTTAATGGGATTAAATTGATAATTTTTAAAATTAATCCCCATCGAAATCATTAAATATGTAGGAGACTCGATAAAATATAGTATATTCGTAGTTCAAACGTAAAATGCATTTCTACTATTTTCTATTCGCTTTATGCACTCAAAATTTACGCGTTTCTATTTAGCCATTTTTACTTTCCTGTTAGCAGGACTAATTTTTACCAGTTGTGAGGAAACCATAGAACCGGAGACCTTTGGCAGCATTAGAGGCAGGGTAACTTACGCCGCTACCGGTGAGCCTGTTGCGGGCGCAAGCATCACCACCAATCCGGCCACTGAAGCCATATTAACCGATGCCGATGGCACTTTTTACTTACCCAGTGTACCCACCGGCAATGTAACGGTTAACATAAAGAAAGCCGACTACAAAACAGAAAGTCCTGCTGTAATGGTGAAGGAAGGGCAAACTACCCAGGTAATCAGCGTCCTCTCTCCTACAGATGGCAGCAGTGCGAATTCGGCCCCCGCCATACCAGCAGGAGCTACTCCGGAAAATGGAGCTGCTGATGTAAGCACTAACCTTCAGCTCAAATGGTTTCCCGCAACTGATCCTGATGGCGACAGCCTCCGCTATGATATCCTCCTGTACGAATCCGACTCCACAAAAGGAAGGCTGGTTGCCGAAAATGTTTTTGACACCACCTATACCCTCGAAGGCCTCAGGCACAATACAGCTTATTACTGGCAGATTATTGCAAAAGACAGTAGTGACCACCTCACCCCCGGCCCGGTCTGGTCATTTAAAACGGTTTCTTTCCCAGATAACCGTTTTTTATTTTCACGCAATATGGGAGCCAATTATGAGATATTTTCAGCCGACCTTTCAGATGGCAGCACCCAGCGACTCACCGGTCTGCCAAGCAGGGAATGGCGACCACTACAAAGCCCTCTGCAGGACCTAATTGCCTTTACCTCCAATGCCGATGTAGAAACCCAGATTTATACCATGAGCAGGGAGGGAAAAGAGGTATACCAGGTTACCACCCTACCGGTAGCAGGTTACCACAATAACGGCCTTGGTTATACCTGGTCGCCCGACGGTGGGGAATTTCTGTATTCGCATTACGATATGCTGTACAAAATCAATCGCGCGGGTTTCAACCTCCGACCTGTAGCTCAGGCTCCGGCAGGTTACCACTGGCGCGACGTGGACTGGACTGCCCAGAACGGAGGCAAAATTGCCGCTCTTGCTATCGGGCCAAACATTTACGACTCCAGAATTTACCTGATGAATGCCGATGGCTCTGACACCGTTCAAATTGTCAGCAATGAACCGGGCATGCTTGGAGGGCCGGTTTTTTCTATCGATGGCACCAAAATTTTATTTACCAAAGATGTTTCAGGCTTTGAATCAGTGGCGGGAGACGGCCGACAGCTCGACAGCCATATCTTCCTGCTCAACCTCATAAACGGCGAACTAACTGACCTTTCCGGCAATAAGGAAGATGGCACCAATGACCTGATGCCCCGTTTTAGTCCGGATGGAGCCAAAGTAGTTTTTGTCAATACTTCAAATGAAGGTACTGGCTCACCTGATATTTATATCATGAATACCAGCGGCAGCGAAAGAGAATTACTACTGGAAGATGGGGTAACACCAAGCTGGGAGTAAAGAAGAACGATTCCTGCCTAACAAAAGGATAGCTTCTGACCGAGGCATCCTTTTTTTTGTTTTTGTACAAAAAAAAGCCCTGTCCGAAAGAACAAGGCTTTGCTGTGCGCACGAGTGGATTCGAACCACCACACCAATTAAGGCACCACCCCCTCAAGATGGCGTGTCTACCAATTTCACCACGTGCGCATTGATTGGTAAGGGCACAAAAGTAGCGAGTAAAATTAATTTACGCAATGGCCGGAAGAAATTAATTACTTTTTCTCCCAAAGAGAATCCACAAAGTAATGCTTGCAGTCAAAAAAGTGCTTTACTACTGCAAAACCACTTCTCCGGGCATACTCTTCTATCGACGGTAAATCATACTTACGCGAAATTTCTACATGGACAGGCTCCCATGCTTCAAACGAAAAGCTCCTTCCTAGCTCTTTAATCCGCACCTCCTGTTTTTCGCGGCTCATTAAAAAGCTTCTGGCTTCTCCGGTAACAGGGTTGTACATGGGGTAGTGCTTAAACTTCTCCAGGTTAAACTCCCCTCCCAGCTCTTCGTTTATTCGCTTCAGAAGATTCATGTTAAAGGCGCGGGTTATTCCTCCAGAATCATTATAAGCCAGCCGCACCTGGTCGGGATCTTTTTTAAGGTCAAAACCCGTTAACAGCAGGTCACCTTTGTTTAAGTTCTCATAAAGCTTTCCAAGAAAGCTGATGGTTTCCTCTTCTGAAAAGTTGCCGATATTGGAGCCCATAAACAGCACCACACTCCTTCGTCCGGTGGTTTCCTTTACCTTTTTAAGCGCCTGAAAATAATCATCTTCTACCGGCTCCACTTCAAGTACGGGTAATTCTTCCTGCAGGCTGGCGGCCAGCTGCCTGAGAATATTGCCGGAAATATCAACCGGCACATAGCGGAAAGGGATCTGCTTCTCAGAAAAATAGCGCAGTAAAACTTTGGTCTTAAAACCATCGCCCGCCCCAAACTCCAGCAGGTTGAACGCCTCGCCTGAACCTGCAAAACACCTCAGCAACTGCTCCCGGTGCATTTCCAGAATTTCATACTCAGACCGACTCAGGTAATACTCCGGCAAATTCATGATAGCCTGAAACAGCTTATCACCAGCCTCATCATAAAAATACTTGGACGAGAGTCTTTTGGGGCTGCCCGATAACCCACGCTCCACATCCTGTGCAAACTGCTTATTCATGTAGGGGAATTAAATTTTTAAACATACTGAGCCAACCGGAGGCCACTAAAAAACCAGCGAAGCTGCGGGTGGAAAAAATTACGGTAGCTTGGCCGGATGTGGTCTTCAGGTGTAGCACAGGAGCCTCCCCGGAGTACCATCTGGTTTATCATAAATTTGCCATTATACTCGCCCAAAGCTCCCTCCGGCGCTTCATAGTACGGATAAGGGCGATAGGCACTGGCTGTCCACTCCCACAAATCGCCATAAAACTGGTAATTACCGGACTGCGGAGGCTGAGGCTCGAAAACACCACTTTGCTGTAAATTAGCTGAACCGGGTATATGGGGACTGTACTGCCGGCAGGCCACCTCCCACTCAGCTTCTGTGGGTAGTCGCATGCCCTTCCAGCGGGCATAAGCATCGGCCTCATAAAAGCTTATATGACTCATAGGCGCCTGCAGGTTTAACTTTTCCAGTCCATGCAAACTGTAGCGATACCATTCGCCTTCTACCTGGTGCCAGTGGAAAGGAGCCTGAATTTTCTCCTGCTTCACCCATTCCCAACCTTCCTGTAGCCAGTGGCGAAAATCTTTATACCCCCCGTCTTCCATAAATTCGATATACTCCCCGTTAGTGACCAGTCGATCCATCAGACGAAAGGCTTCCAGGTACTCTTTATGAGCACCCCTTTCATTATCGAAATGAAAAGTATCGGGCTGATTGCAGCCTATGGTGTAGAGCCCCTCTTCGACCTCCAGCCAGTTGGCTGCCTTCGGCACATTAGCCGGCCTTTCCATTGCTAGTTCCTTATAGACAGGAAAAAGGGGATTTCCTCCCAGGATGAATTTTATATCGTAGATGAGCAATTCCTGGTGCTGCTGTTCATGCTGCAGGCCCATCTCAATCACAAAGCGGATATCATCAGGAAGTTCTGCCTGCAGGAGATATTCCTCCATTTGTTCATTAACATACTTTCTGTAGGCATACACTTCAGCTACAGAGGGGCGCGTAAGGTTTCCGCGGTTGGTACGCATGACACGCCGACCTACACTTTCGTAATAGCTGTTAAAAAGAAACGCATAATCTGGATGAAAAAGGCGGTAGCCTTCCTTCCGGGGCTTTAACACAAACTCTTCGAAAAACCAGCTGGTATGCCCCAGGTGCCATTTCGGCGGGCTTACCTCCACTACAGGCTGCACTACATAGTCTTCGGCCTGCAAAGGGGCACAAATCTCTTCCGTCTGCTTTCTTATTCTCCTGAATCGTTCATATAGGGCTTCGACTGCCGTGGTGGCAGCTGTTTGTTCTCGTAATTGTTCCATCTTAAAAAAATAAAGTTCTCCGGGCATATGAGGCCAAAGCAGCCATCCATACCCTCTCTTTACAAGAAAAAGTACAACACAAAAGTTTTACGAAGCTTTATACTTTTTGATGGAGACCTTTCCCTATGATAAGGAATAGCTAATAAAAGGAGTATTATGGGTGTTAATAGGAAGATAGCGAAAGGAATAAACCTAAATCCTTTCCACCGCTGTTTCCTTCACAAAAAGTACTTGTTCGCCCCACTGCACTTTATACCAGACATCCTGCTTGTTCAGCACTTCCAGCCGGTGTCCTCTTCCAATCATTTGCACCAGGCTCGATCCGGCCGATGGGCCACTCATAAGCGGAACGAAGTCTTCCATTACAATGGCCTGCTTCTTCGTTAAAGGAATACTTACAAAATAGGCAAGCCCTCCCAGGGCCACAAGCAATAAAAAGCCCAGACCCATTGGCCTCTGCCTCAGGCGGAATTTTACATATACCAGAGCCAGAAAAACCAGTCCGGATATAACCATCAGGCCAAGCGCAATAGACTGCCTGTTCTGATAGAGCAGGTTGCGAAGGTATTCTTCATCGGAATATTCATAGCCTCGCAGTTTTTCCGATGCCGCCAGTTCCTCAATTTTATTCAATACCTCCCGGTCAGCGGTTTGCTGGTAGTACAAGTTCAGGTGATAGAGGGCCTGCGGTACCCGCTGAAG
Organism: Nafulsella turpanensis ZLM-10; assembly: GCF_000346615.1. GTDB lineage: Bacteria > Bacteroidota > Bacteroidia > Cytophagales > Cyclobacteriaceae > Nafulsella > Nafulsella turpanensis. The sequence goes on along the minus strand of NZ_ANNU01000019.1, from coordinate 42,983 downwards.
GCTTTCATCGACATAAGCCATTCTTAACAGCATGGCGGGCGATGCCTTTCCTTCGGCGAGTATCTGCTCGTACAATTTGTAGGCCTCCGTAAACTTTTGTTCAGCAAAGAGGGAGTCGGCCTGCTGCAACGAAATGGTAGTTTGTGCCGCTACAGGATTAAAAAAGGTAATTAAAGTGAGAATTAAATAAAGTACCAGAAATTTATAAACGATGTTTTGGTTTTTCATGATTAGAGTTTACCTTTGCAACGCAATTAAGGAAAACAGCTACTAAACAGCAAGTCCTAAAGCAAATGATTCCGTAGCTCAGCTGGTAGAGCAATACACTTTTAATGTATGGGTCCTGGGTTCGAATCCCAGCGGGATCACTTGATAAACGAGCTTCAATGCAAAACGTTGAAGCTATTTTTATCGCCAGCTTATTCCATACTTCCGATTCCGTAGCTCAGCTGGTAGAGCAATACACTTTTAATGTATGGGTCCTGGGTTCGAATCCCAGCGGGATCACTTCATTTTAAAAAGCCTCTGAATTTATTTGGAGGCTTTTTTATTGCTTGCTGCTGATAAAGCTTAACACTTTTGATGAATGCGAATAACCATTTTCTACTGCAGTTAAACTCTTTTGCCGCTTTTTCTCTACTTTTAGACTTAATTCCTGTAACGCCTACAGGAAGAGCCGTTTCCTTTACTCATAGCGAACACATGTCTGCTTCATTATGGAAAATGCAATAAGAATTCAGTTACCCCTCTCCATCTCCTACCTGGCCCTTGAAGGCGCCGTCAGGAAGCAGTTAACCGGAGAATATATACCCAAACCGGAAGAAGGAGCTAACGAACCCCCTTACGCACAAATCCTGGAGGTGGGGCTTAGCGGCCCGGATATCGGCACCTACAATATCACCCTCAGGGCCAGGATAAAAATTCTCCGCACCGTCCTTAAAAGGGAGCAGGTAGATTTACTCGTACAGGCCAGGCTGGATTATGACAATACCAGACAGCAGTTGTTCGTAAGTAAATTCCGGCTGGACTCCAGAACCCCCAGCAGTTTTTACAATACATCGCTCGAGTTGTTAGCCAATAAGGTAGCCTATAGCCAGATTTTGAAGAAAGCCCGTATTAATGTAGGTGAAATTCTTTTAAAACAGAAGAACAGGGTAAATGGCCTGCTTGTCGAAGGGCTGGCGCTGAAAGGTCTCCAAATAAAAGGCAATGTCGAACTTGTGGCTGTACAGGATGTAACCCTCCTGCCCGGGCAGGTATCACTGAAGGTGGAAGTTCAGGGGAAACTGGAAGCAGAAGTTTTAGATTTAAGCAGCCTGCTGCCTGGCCAGTAGAGAGCCTGCTTAGCCTCCTCCTCTTATTATTCATAGTATTCTGTTGCTTTCAGCAACATGCAGGAAGGGTGAATGACCGGATTTTCATAGAACTCCTCCGCATCAGTAATTTGGGTCGAATCAGCCATGTCCTGTTCCAGCAGCCGTTTTACCTGCTTACAGAACTGCTCACTTTCTATTAGCACATTCAGCTCAAAGTCGTGCATGGCACTGCGGTGATTAAGGTTGTAAGAACCGTAAAAGACGGCCTGCTCCGCCTCATCAAGGGCAATTTTCCAGTGCGACATTCTTTTTTTATAGGCAAAGAAGGATACACCCCGCTCAAATGGCTTTCGCATGTTGCACTTAATGGAGCTTTCGTTCTGCAGGTAATCATTTCCTTTTGCTTTGTAAGGATTAATGATAACAATCTTTTGAGCCTGCTCCGGATCGAGCGCTGAAAGTTCTTTCCAGAAAAGCTCATCGTTGATGTAAGGGTTTTCGATGATGAACCGCCCTTTGCACGCCTTTATTTTCTGCAGATAATAATTCCGGATGTGGTTTTCCTTCCCGTCGGGAAATGAGCTGTACACCGTACAGGCATCGCTGCCATAGCTCTCCTTTGTTCTGTAATGCCGGGTGTAGTCAAAAACATCACCTCCCCTTACCATCCATTTAGAGGCAAAATGTTTGTTGAGCAGGCTGGCACAGGGGCCCTTTATAAGCACCGCCCCATCGTGCCAGTGTTTACCTGTTGTATGCTCTTCTATTCCCGGCACCTCCTCATACATATATTTATTCCCTACATTCATGCTGGAAACGATGGCCGCTTCCCCATCAAAAATTATTATTTTCCGGTGGTCGAGTACATTTGAGTTCAGCACTACTCCCTTCTGCACTTTATCCTGAAGTTCAAGAAATTCATCCGGCACGCCCTTTTCCTTTAATTCGGCCCGAATATTATCCCAGCGGAACCAGTAATAAGACTCCTTACTGGAAGGAACAAACTTTACGCCGGCCTCCGAGAGCAGGGCCTTTAGCTTATCGAAGTCAGAAGTACCGAAGGAGCGTATTTTCTCCAGCCCTTCCACGATGCTGCTCATATCCGAATCGCTCATTACCCTTACCTCCACGCCTTCTTTTGCCTTTTCCGCAAGGGCATTTGCTACTTTAAAACCTGCATCATCGCTGTAGAGCAGCATTACCTGAAAATGGATGAAATGCTTTGCCTTTTTAATTTCCCGAAGCAGCATTTGCAGGCAGTCAGGTCCATCTATATAAAGTTCGGCATGGTTGTTTTCTCGGCATGGTTGTTTTCGCTGCGGGTAGGATTAAAAAGTGCTGATGCCATCCTTACTAATCATTGGTTTAAAATTATTTAAATTGTTATTCCTCCTGCAAAAAAGCCTGCTTCCTTTGAGTGGACGGAAACCAAATAATGCATTGCCGGAGGCTGAATTAACAGCTATGCCAGGTACGGGCAGATTTTATCTGCCACTTACCCTGTTTACTATTTAACCTCCCTGCACAGCTTCTGTTACAGAAAAAATGAGGATGAACAAATAATTTAACCTCTCCTGGTATAGCAGGTGAGCGGATTTTTGCTTAGCGCATAAAAAAGAGAACAGCTTTGCTCCATAAATAGCAGGCAGGTAGCTCGACAGTCTTAGTCCTCAGGATAGGGTACGTACAGGAATTTTGTAAATTCCACATCTACCACAAATAGACAGCAAAACTCGTCGGGATTTTTGTAGGTTTTCATAAAATCCTCCACCTTATCCTCATCCACCAGCTTTCGCTGAACAAATTCATCGAGGTAGGAAGCATGGTAATTCCATTTCGTTGCCAGTTCGCGCTGCCCTATCAGGAGCTGCCCCACGGGGATAGGTGTTTTCGAGATGGGGAAAATAGGATAATCGGAGAAGCCCCTCTTCCGGATCTGGTAAGAAGCTTCCTTTAAGGTATCGGCCACCACGGCAAAATCGGCTGTAATGGTACCTAAATATTTTCCGTTTAGCTCCGGGTCGTTTTGCATCTTTTTATCTTTTCGTGTAGCATTAAACCATCTATTTACCGGCCACAGTAAGGAGTTTCAGGAACTAACTCCCTCTCTTTCGGAGAGTGCCGCACCCTTCTTAAATGAAAAGTAATTCCTTTTATCACGGCCCTTACCTGCTCCAGACACTAAATAATGGCAAAACTAGCCAAAAAGCGCAACTTTAGTCCATCCCTCCCCCAAAATGTCCCGATACTTCTTAACAGAACAGTAATAGAAGCGGAGCATAGCCTGCAGCCGATGTAACTACTTTTTTTCGGTGCCCGTACTAGAAATAGTAGAACTTTTTAAATAAAACCCTGAACATATGAAATTTTTAAATTTTCTGACTGCAGCCCTTCTTTTTTCCGCCACCTCCTTTGCACAGGAAGCCGCCTTTCTGGAGTGGGATGAGGATGAAGATAACCTGCTCGAAGAGTTTGAGTTTAAAGGGGAATTCATTAACCGCTATTTCCCTGAATGGAATCTGGATAAGGGAGACTTAGGGCTGAACAGAGATGAATTCTATGGCAGCACCTTTGCCCGCCTCGACGTCGACAGCAGTAAGCGACTGGAGGAAGACGAGTGGGGATATGGCTACTCCTACCTTTACGACGATTACATCGTTTACGAAGACATCAATCTGTACGATGGGGATGGGGATGGCATGCTGGCCTTTGAAGAATATTTTGACACCTTTTATGATTCGGACTACTTTTATGAGGTAGATGTTGATAACAATGGTCTCATCAGTGAACATGAGCTGGCCGAATATGTGTTTGAAAGCTGGGATATTGATGAAAGCGGCACCATTAGCAGGGGCGAATACAAAATATTTGATTCCATTTACCTTTAAGCAGCCGGTGGAAAAAATCAGGATGTGTAAAGACTGCCTGAAAGCTTAGTAAATGCCATTCTCAAAGCAGATGATAAGGTTAAAGCCCTGGTGCATAACGCAGTCAGGGTTTTTTATAGCTCATTACTTTGTAAACAACAGAATCGGCCAGTGCAGGATCTGTCCTAAAATTTACCCAACTCTCATGTGTAGCCGATTTTGGCAAAAAAGGAAGCTGCACCTGGGAGCTTTCCAGCGTTCTGCCATTGTCCAGCAGCATCAGCTCAATCATTACTCCTTCGGCTGTGAGCCCTCCTGCATTCTGCACTGCCACATAATAACGGTTAGGCGAGTTTTCAGTCGGATCGGGCCGGTATTGCACCTTAATATCAGGCGGAGACTCCTGGTGGTGATAGGTCATATAGGCAAGGTAACCTATTACGCCCACTACCATCAACACACTAATCCCAAAAACAGTCCACTCCAGCCAGTTTTTTTTATCTTTTCTGGATGGCTCCTTCTGTTGGTTTTCTGAACTCATAGAAGCTTTTTCAATTCAATATATCTTTTACTTAATGAGCAGTCTCCCGGCCGAAGCTCCTAAGGAAGAAAGGAGCCCGAGAGCAATGACCTTGGCAAAAATCAGCCAGGTACCCACTCCTCCAAAATGTCCGAAAAACCACAATACAAAAGCCGAAACAACAAGGGCAATTGAATAACTCATACAGGTATCAAACACCAGGTGAAAAACAAAGTCAGAGCGTTTCGCTCTTTCTTCACGCCTGGAGTTAATAAAATAGGCTACCATGGCACTGATAAAGATAGAAACCAGTGCAATAACCAAAATGTCTGCAGGGCTTGCCTCTACGGCTATGGTCGTAATCTCCTCGGTGGGCGCCACGTTTCCGCCTACAATCAGGCTTCCGCACAGGGCTAATACAGCCACATGCGCTTTTGCCGAACGTTTTTCATTTACTTCTTCATCTTCATGTTTGCCGGAACGTTCTTCAATACCCATTTGTGCCGTGCCTATAGATACCCCAATGGAAACGGCCATGGCCTCAATCACCACTTTCCCCAGCACCTCCTCTACCGACATTTCGGTAAGCTGAATCCGGTTGAGCATAGCCAGCACAGCAAAGGAAAGGGTAAACCCTATTCCCATCTCTTCCACAGAATCAATAATAATCTCATGCCAGGAGGCATCTGCCCTTAAACCCGCATACCGGTTATAGGCTATCAGCAGAAAAAAAGTAACCAGCACAAGCAGCAGCAGTGCAAAGGGAGAGGCGGTGAAACCCCGCCACCACACCTCCATGGTATAAAGCAGGGGAAAGCTGAACAGCAGTCCGCCCGCCACTCCTTTGCCATATTCCTGCAGGGTATCTTTTATAGGTTTTGCGTCATGCTCACTTGCCATACCATAAAGTAGCTGAAGATTAAAAAACGAAGCTATGCGCCACCATCTATCAGGCTAAAAATCGCTCTTTTGGAAGATATAATCGGATAAAATAAAGTACAGACCACTTCCTGAATATCCTCCTTAACTTTTTAATCTACTCTTTGTTAAGGAAAGGCAGCCAGCAGACTGAATAATAATAAACTATGCAGAAAAAAGATCCCTCAGGTGCTTTCCATTATTTTAAAGAGCTGTCTGAAAATAGCTCAAAGATATTTTTTGCTTACCAGATAACGTCGAATACTTTTTCTTTTCTCAATACCCGCTTTGAACAGCTGTGGAAGCAGTCGGTCGATAGCATTAAAGACAATCCGGCTTCTCTGCTGGAGACTGTTCACCCTGAGGATCGGGAATATGTTAGCAGGAGTTATCAGCAACTATTGAAGGGAATAAAAAAAGAGGAAATCGAATTCAGAATTCTGCCGGAAGAAGAAAACCCCCGCTGGGTTTTAGTTTCGGACCCCTTGCTCATAAAAGGACCCGCAGGTGAACAAGCCATTATTGGAATGGCAGAAGATATAACAGCTGCTAAAGAAAACTATGCGGTGCTGGAAAAATTTGCTTCCAGGAAAAATTCCATCCTCGAAATTCTCTCCCATGATTTAGCCGGTCCTTTAAACAATATTAAAACCGCCTCCGCGCTTCTGGCCGATGAGATTAAACAATACCAGAACCCTGAGCTCGAGAAGTTTTTGGACATCATCAGCCAAACCAGTTCCCGCAGTATCCGGATGATTCGCGAATTTGTAAAACAGGAATTTCTTGCCTCCGCCAATTCCGCCTTTGTTAAAAAGAGGGTAAATATTGTGGAGAGGATACATGAGATTATTGACCAGTACAGGAATTCGGAAGAAGAAGTAGCCAAAACGTTCGAGTATACCACCTCCGAAGAAGAAATTTATATCGAGGTTGATGATTATAAGTTCGGGCAGGCTATCAATAATCTTATTTCCAATTCTATTAAGTTTACTCCCGACGGAGGCATTATTTCGGTAAGCATAGAAGAACAGCCGGAACATGTACTTTTTACTGTGGCAGACAATGGAATAGGCATACCCGAAAAATTCCATGACACCATCTTTGAAAAATTCACTAAAGCTCGCAGACCCGGGCTGAAGGGAGAACCTTCGACAGGCATGGGAATGTCCATTATTAAAACCATTGTGGAATGGCATGGAGGAACCGTATGGCTGGAGAGCAAAGAAAATGAAGGAACCACCGTTTATATTCAACTGCCTAAGCAGTAACCGGGGCTGTTAATGCTCCCTGTTTTCCATATAGCAGGTCTCATCCTCAAACTCTATATCGATGGTGGCATGCGAAACCTGCTTTCCTTTCAGCAACTCCTTTATTTTGTTCTTTATCCTGATAATTTCTGGAATACCGGATAGCTGATCGACTGTAACATGGATGGTAAAAACTTTATTCTCTTCATTCAACATCCATAAATGAGTGTGGTGAACCGACACTACATGCTCTATCTGCTGAATGCTGGTTTTAAGCTCTCCCAGGTCGACCTCTTTTGGCGCCCCCTGCAGAAAGACATACATCGTTTCCCGCAGTCGCTTGATGACGTTCCACAAAATAAAGACCGCAATGCAAAGCGAAAGGATTGGATCAAGGATATGGATATCCCAGATCATTATTACAATACTGGTCACCAGAATAGCCACCCAACCCAGTACATCTTCCATCAGGTGCCATGACAGCACCTTCTCATTCATCGATTCGCCCTTCCTTAAGCGAAGGGCTGCAAAACCGTTTACCGCCACCCCCACAATCGCGAACAGGAGCATTCCTTTTGCATCGGTAGGTTCCGGCTCCATTATCCGCTGAATAGCCTGATACACTACGAAGACGGAGCCCAGAATGAGCACCAGGCTATTGATAAGGGCCCCCAGCAGGGAAAACCGCTTGTAACCGAAGGTAAACTTCTCATTGGCTCCTTTTTCCGACTTCTTTTGCAGGTACCAGGATACCCCCAGCGATAAGCTATCGCCCAGGTCGTGCAGTGCATCGGATAAAATAGCTACGCTGTTCACATAAAAGCCCCCAATAATTTCGAAAATGGTAAAGCCGATATTTAGGAAGAAAGCAAAAGCGATATTTTTAGTCGCTCCATGAGCGTGTGCGTGGCTATGTGAATGGCTGTGTCCCATTAAAAAAATATTTTATTCCTGCTCAAATACTTTGTTTCTCTATACGACTGAGTAGCCGGAGAGTTAAAAAAGCAGTAACCGCCAAAGACACGAAGCAGCTCCGGGCCTGCCTTAAGAAGGTGAAACAGGAGCGCTCTCAGATTTAATCTTTTTCGCCGGAACAGCTGGCGGGTTTAACAGTGCCTGTACTTTGTTTATGCAGGCCAGCCGCCTGGCCATAAACAAAATCATACAACCATCTATAATACAGTCCGTTACATCATAAAGAATTAAAAAATAAAGAATTAAAAAATTACTACATAAATGGAATTGAAAAATAAAAAAGTACTTATAACAGGCGGCAGTGCCGGCATAGGAAAATCCATCATACATGAGCTAACCAAACAGGGCGTGCAGGACATTGCCGTAATTGGCCGAAGGAAGGAGCCAATGGAAGCGCTTAAACAGGAATATCCATCGGTAAATTTTCTTACCATTCAGGCAAATATGTCCAGGCCCGATGAGCTTACGGAGGCTGTACAGCTAATATCGGGAGAGTGGAATGAACTGGATATCCTTATCAATAATGCCGGCGTGGTGAGTGCCGGCCTGCTAACGGAATTAAGCGATGAAGATATTATTAATCAAATCAATATCAACCTCACCGGGCTTATCCTGCTCACCAAAAAGTCACTTCCACTTTTAATGAAGAGTAAAGGAGGTGCTATCATGAATATATCCTCCGGCTACGGATATATCGCCATGCCCTTTTACAGCGTATATGCAGCTACAAAGGCGGCAGTAGGACAATTCTCCGATGCCATGCGAAGAGAACTGCACCAGTACCCTCTGCATGTTATGACAGTTTATCCTTCTGCAACCGATACGCCCATGATGAAAACGGCCAAAATGGGACAAATGGATAGCCCTGAGGAGGTGGCAAAAGTATCTGTCAAGGGTCTGTTGAATGAAAAGATGAATGTTATTTTGGGCGGACCGGAAAGGGAAGAACAGATAAAAATAAACTTCCTCGAACCTGAAAAGATTGACCAGTTTGCCATTGCAAACTATGAGGGCTTAAGAGAAGGCACCAAAAACCACCGGGCTATGTAAAGAAGTATTTTTCCGGCAGGAATAATAATCTCAGGAATGATGATCTTTAATAGCCGCGGCAGTAAGTATAAGTCCATGATAAAGGCCTTGGCGATTTACTATTCCTGTTGCTAATCTTACATGCCTCTTTGCTCCTGGTATTTTATGGGCACAGGTTTTTTCATGCCCTTCCATTATATTTGGTTATGAAGAAAATAATATTAGCGCTTCTGGCAGTAGCCCTGCTCGAAAGCTGTGCGCCACGAGTTATCTCCCGGGCACCTGCCCCTGTGCCAGGCCCGGGAAAGGGAGAAAAAAAGGGAAGCCTCTCCCTGCATACTTTAGGCATTCCTCCGGGCCATATGCCCCCACCGGGCAGCTGCCGCATCTGGTACCCGGGCCGTCCACCCGGGCATCAGCCACCCCCATTTAAATGCAGTGGGGCCAGGCGGGAAATTCCCCCGGGTGCCTTCCTGGTTCAGCGGCTCGACGGGCGATGGGTACAGGTAGATGAGTTTGACCAGAAGCGCCCGAATTTTATCGTCAGGACCGGCACTTTTCAGCTAGACGAAAAAGAAAGTGAAAAACAGAAGGGCAGGAAGGTTAAAAAGCAAAAGCATAAAAAGCAGGGATAATTCCCTGCTTTTTATGCTTTTCCCGATCCCTAAAAAGGATTTATTTAAGCCGCCTGTCTAATTTTTTAAAAACCCTGGCTATTCTCTTTTCAAAGGCTTTAAAATTTGCAGGAATCATTTTTTCTCTCGACCGGAACCATCCGGCATTGGTTTTCAGGCTAAAGTCTTTTATTCCACCATTCTCCACCTTCTTCCAAAGGTTTTCACTTACCTGAAAACGCATAAAGTTGTTATTCTTTGGCTGTAGCCAGAAAAATAAAACAAGGGGAGATCCTGCACTAATAAAAGCGGCAGGCACTAAAATGAGTCCTACCGCACTACCTGCCACTGCCCACTTCTGCACTCTTTTTGTGGCATAGGAGATGGAATCAATGGTAATGGTAATATGGTTCAAAGGCCTTTCCTCCTCCACTCTTACCAAAATAAAATCACGGCGAGACTGATTAAATTTTGTTTTAACTCTTTCAAAGACGGCCTCAAACTGCTGCTTTTCAGGCCCCGTCAGTCCATCCGATAAATGAAGGCTATAGTAGAGGGTATCGACTTCTACTCCTCTCTTTATATTAAGCTTTTGGGCAAAGGAAATAAAAGGAAGGAGAAGAAGGAGGAGAGTAACTAATTTTTTCATATGTAAGAGGTTTGTTGTTTTTCACCAACAGCGCAGGTTCTGCTCCCCCCTTACCTCTCTCCTTCTCCTGTCATGAAGGTTTATTCCAAAAATTTATATCAATATTGACTAACTTTCTATTGCGCAAATTATATACTCCTCCGGCAGAAGAATTGTTTAAGTCACCGCAAATAATGCTCATGCAGCTTTTCTTTTTCTCTTACCCTTATTGTTTTTCCTCTTCCCGGCTTAGGTAAAAGCACTGGATCCTACTCCTCTATGCCTACAATTCCTATGTAACGGGCATTCTCATAAAATTCGGTACATTCCGCTGTACTATTGCATAACTGGTTTCCGCTACAAGCGGTAGGATAAACAACCATATCCGCGCAGGCATTCCCAAGGAGGAAGTACTGCTGGCTTTCATATTCATACAGACTCAGGAAAAATTTGCAGCCAATATCCTGCCCCTGGTATGGAACCATGCCTTGAGCTTCCAGCACTTCATCCACGCAGTTAGTGGTAATATCTTCTTCGGTACAGGCACTCAGGCCCAGAAGAAAAATTAAAATAAGGTATAACGGGTATTTCATTGCAGTAAGCAGATTAATAGCCAATAATACAGGCGAGCCTCCTCAGGGGCAGCCCCTTTCCTTTATCAACATAAGATAATATTACTATTCCTCAGGCTCTGATAGAAGGAGGCTTTCTTTTTCTAATTGGGCGGGTCTACTAAATACACCCCAGCAATCAAGCCCACGCTTAACCACAAGAGCGGATTCATGGTCCAGTGCGGTTTCTTTTCTGCTATTCTGTCCACCGTTTTTTCTATTTTCTCTATCCTGTCAAAAAGCTGCTGTTCTGGCGCATCTGCTACTGCAGGAACATTTTCCTCTTTTCGCAGAACCAGGTTTTGAAGACTATCAATTAACCTGTCTTTACGTTGCTCTATTTCAAACTGCCTCCTTACTTCTTCGATGTTCATCACCATGGCGGTATCATATTCCACCACTTCTCCTTTCGTAGCCACATAATGGCTATGTTCAAACTTCTTTAATTCCTGTGCGGAGACGGCCAGGGTTACTGACAGGAAAAACATTAATAAGCTTACTTCTCTCATGCGATGGAAGGTAATTAACATTTGTCATAGTTTCAAAGGCAAATGATGGGAAAATGTTTTTTTATCTCACTGATAGTGAGGACGTATCCTTCACTTCAGTCATTCTGTTACGGAATGAGAGCCACAGGATTAATCTCTTTCTAACATCGCCCCCTGTCTAACCACCTTGTCCGGGATAAAACAAGGAGTTTAACTGCCGGTTAGCAAACAAGGGAGCTTCTTTTTAGAACTTACCTGTTAAACAGCTGCCGTTGCTACAGGACTACTTTTTCCTGTGCTAAAAGTTGACAGGAATTTATGTGAGGCATTTAGCTATATTCACCAACATAAATAATAGAAACATAAATGGATTTTTTTCAGGCTTTAAAAAAGGAAGTACAGATGCTTTCTCCTGCCTACTTTACTTTACCGATGTCAGTAGGCATTTTATCTATAGGGGCAGACTTTCTAAAACTTCCCACTTTAAGCGATTCTTTGTTCTGGGTGAATAATGTTGTTTATGGTATCCTCCTGCTTATGCTTCTTGCCCGCCTGCTGTTTTTTACCCATCCTTTTTTAAAAGATTTAAAATCTTTTAAAAAAGGAGCCGGCTTTTTATCCTTCATAGCAGCTACCTCCATCCTTGGAATACAATACGTAAAGCTCCAACAAGCTTACACGACCGGAAGCATCCTGTTTTGGTGTAGTCTCGGCATATGGATTTTACTGATGTATTCCTTCTTAATGTCGGTCACTACTCAATCTGAAAAACCTTCGCTGGAAAAAGGAATGAGTGGGGTGTGGCTTTTAATAGTCGTATCTACACAGGCTTTGGCTATACATGGCACTCTGCTGGCTAAACACTTATCCATCCCAAAGGAGCAGGTAATTTTTCTTACTCTCTGCCTTTACACCCTGGGGATTTTTCTCTACCTCATCCTGATTACGCTGATTTTTTACCGCCTTACCTTTTTCCCAGCCAAGCCAAAAGAAATAACACCACCCTACTGGATAAATGAGGGAGCTGTAGGAATCACCACTCTTGCAGGAGCTGTTCTCCTTCAGAACATTAACAGCAGTAGCGGTTTTACTGGTATTGAACCAGTGATTGAATGGATTAGCCTTTTAGCCTGGGCCACGGCCAGCTGGTGGATTCCTTTTATCATTCTGCTCGAAATATGGAAGTACGGAATAAAAAAGGAAAAGCTTACCTACACCCCCACTTACTGGGCACTTGTTTTTTGTATCGGAGGATACGCTGCTGCGACTCATCTGTTATTTAAGGTACTTTCCATTTCCTTCCTGACAGCAGCACCGAAGGTGGCCTTTTATGTAGCACTTGCTTTATTTGGCATTGTGCTACTGGGAATGTGTATAAGTATTATAAAGTCTCTGTCATCAAATCACAGTAAGAAAACGAGCTGACTTTTCCGGCAAACCAGATCCTCTGTAAATATTACCATACCCGCTATTTATAAATGATGTCGTTAAAATTGATGGATAGTTATTTTTCTTAAGTAGTTGAGATCTGCATAACCATAGCGATGCTAAGAAGGATTTACTCAGAATTCTGGCAGATTGTGCAGATGAAGGTGGTCAGCTAATCGATTACCCAAACCAGCGGATGGGAGTAGGATATGGTTATAGAGGAATTCTTCTTGGCTATGTATTCAACTCTAATGAACCAATTCATTTTATCGTATCTTCAGTATGTGGCCTTGGCACCAGTAACGAATTTTTAATTGATCCGGATGGAGATCATGGCAACACTTTTAACTCTCCCGGCTTCGGAATTATTGAGCCGAATGTTAAGCTTGAAATGAATTTATCGAAACTACTTCTATTTCAGGCAGGAATGGGTTATCGACGGGTTAACGCCAACCGATTTGAGCATTTAACATCCAGGATTTAAGTGGCTTTACATTACAGACTGCTGTTTTATTTGTAAATATTAAACTTACAAAGCGATAGAATTTTATCCGTCTGTTTGTTTACTAATTCACATTTCAAAACCAATAGGAAAGATACTGTTGAGTAATGAAGGCCCTCGTCTGTTAATGAAAAAAGTTCTAATATAGAAAATACTCATTGCTCCATTATGAAAAGATAAAAGCCTTTTCAGTTATTAAGAATGATTTTAAATAAGCTTTGATTCTTTTGTTTTCCTATTTAGTTTTACGCCTTCTGCCCTTTTACTTTTATTAGGAGGAAAAGAAAAACTAAAGACAGGATATTGAAAAAACGGATTAAAAGAACATTTTCTCTCCATCACTGGATAGGATTAGTAGCAGGAGTACTCCTCCTGATTTCCAGCATTACAGGATCGATCCTGGTATTTCACCACGAAATCGATCATGCACAATTCTCCACTGAGACTACTCTGGAACAGCCTGCTGCTGCACTTTTTATTGACAATTCCTTTGAGCACATCAGGAAATTATATCCTGACTATGACATCCGGATACCTGACCTTCCTGAGGAAGCAGATCAGGCATTGAAGTATGAATTGAGGAAAGGAAAGACCCGAAAATGGATTTTTTCACACCCAGAAACGGGGGCGCTTATAGCGGAAGTAGAACGGGCAGACCAACGACTTGTACATGTTTTACTAGAACTGCATTATATGCTTTTATCCGGTACGGTAGGTAAAATAGTAGTACTTCTTTTAGGAGTTGCCCTTATTGTACTTTCAATCACCGGCTTTATGCTCTACCGGAAGTCTATTGTAAAAGTACTTACCTTCAAGCAGAAAATATCATTAGTGAGCAGACGCTCTTTTTTTTGAGTTTACACAGAATTGTAGGCGTGTGGAGTCTTGTTTTTAATTTGTTCATCAGTATAACCGGAACCTATATCGCCTTTACCATTGTACAAGGCGCTTTCCCTTCAGGAGGAAAACCTGAGATCCAAAGTCCCTCAGTCTCTATTTCTATTGATGCCGCTCTGAAAAAGGTCGAAAGAGAGTTTCCTGCATTCGACATAAATTACCTGCTTTTTCCGAAAAGTGCCGATGGAAAGCTTACCATCCTGGGAAGGTTTGAATCTGACCCCGCCTTTTATGGATTCAACTACAGTAACATACAGATAAACACCACAACAGGTGAGATAGCCTCAACCCGCTTTCTGCGGAATCTTCCTTGGTATGCTCGGACCGTGACTATTCTTAAACCCCTGCACTTTGGTGATTATGGAGGGTTAGGCCTTAAAATAGTCTACTGCTTCTTTGGAATATTTCCGGGTATTCTGGCTATCTCAGGATTCTTTATCTGGCGCTTACGACCTGCAAAAAGGCCCCACTCCCCCCATAGTTCCCCCTCAAAACCACGTGTCGGCCATAGTGTCGCCTGAAGCTTATTTAAAATAATTCTAAATAATGTTTTGATTTAGTTTTTCCACTTCTAATTTTGCCCCTGCAATTTATTTGTAATCAATCTAAATAAAAACAATGAAAAAAGTTTTACTCCCACTAATCGTCTTGCTGTTTCTTGTAATACAAGTACAGGCACAGAATGGAGTGCTAAAAGGGAGACTCCTCTCCACAAACAATCAACCTGTTCCCTTTGGGAACATCCTGATCAAAGGAACCTCTACCGGGGTAAATGCAGATGAGCAGGGTCAGTTTATTATCCAGAACATAAAAGCTGGCACACACACTATCTTAGCTTCTGCTGTCGGATATGAAGGAAAAGAAGTAAGTGTAAGTATTACTGCCGGCAACACAAAGGAAGTTACCATTCAGCTAGCTGAGCAAACCATGAATTTAAGTGAAGTCGTGGTTTCTGCTAGCCGTACTTCCGAAAAGCTAAGGGAAGTTCCTTCCTCCGTCACCATCTTAACCAGAAAGTCCATCGAAGAGAACATGACCTTCACCAACAATATTGTTGATATTTTGGCTTCTCAGGTTCCGGGCATGGGACCAAGTTCAGGTACAGCCAGTAACTGGGGACAAACCTTACGGGGGAGACCTATGCTGGTGATGGTGGATGGTGTTCCGCAATCTACCCCATTAAGAAATGGTGGTGTGGATTTACGTGCACTTGACCCGGATATTATACAGCGAATAGAAGTGGTGAAAGGCGCTACAGCGATATACGGTAATGGTGCAGCAGGGGGATTGATTAACTACATCACCAGAACCCCGAACCTGCAAAAGCCTTTCTCTTCCAGAACTTCTCTGGGAGTAAACGGGTCACTGGTTAACAGCAGCAACAGCACGGGTGCTCGCCTAAGTCAGACTTTCTACGGAAAAGTAAAAAATTTCGATTATGTAGTAAGTGGCGTATTTGACCAAACAGGAGAGTTAAAAGATGCAGAAGGAGATGTACTGTCACCCACCTATGGCTTAGGTGAAACAGATTCTTATAACGGATTTGCAAAGCTAGGCTACCATTTTACCCCATTGCACCGCCTACAGCTTACTTATAACTTTTACAGCAGTCAGCAGAAAACGAATTATGTTCCGCTATATGGTGATTATTCCAAAAAGCTGAAAACTACAGGTGTACTCGGTGAGCCACAGGGTGTTCCTCCGGGCGTTCGGGCAAATCACAACCTCAACCTCCAGTTCACCGGAGAGAACGCCTTTTTAAACAGCCATTATACGGCTGATGTTTATTATCAGTCCGTAGATAACGTATTCTTCCATTCAATGAGTTTTATTGGGGGTGGACAATCCAGAATTATGTCCAATAAAAAAGGCGCCAGAGTTTCCTTTACCACGCCTTATACTATATCATCAGCAATTGAGGGAGATGTAACTTACGGTATGGATGCCTTAAATGATGTAACCTCCCAACCCCTTGTAGATGGAAGAATCTGGGTGCCGGATATGAACATGGTGAATTTAGCACCTTTTGCCCAGCTGAAATTAAACCTTTTAGAATCCCTTACTTTTAAAGGTGGTTTTCGTGCGGAAAAGGTAAACATTGCAGTTGAGGATTATAGCACCCTACCTTCCATTGATAAAAAAACAGGAGATACCGTTAGCTTTGCTGTAAAGGGAGGCGAACTTGCCTACAATGCGTTCTTAGTGAATGCTGGTTTAAAATTCAACCGCTATGAAAAATTCACTCCTTATGTGAGTTTCTCACAGGGTTTCAGTGTAGCAGATGTAGGAAGAATGTTACGTGCAGCTACCGTGGATAATATGCAGCAAATAAATACCGAAGCGGTTATTGTGAATAACTATGAGGCAGGCTTTACCAGCAGGTTCAATAAATTTAAATTTGAAGGGGTTGGTTTTATCAGCACCTCTGAACTTGGAGCCAGTGGGCGTTTCAACACAGAAACACAGGCTTTTGAAGTAATGCGTAGTCCTGAAAAGATTTATGGCTTTGAAGCTATTGCTGATGTTGCTGTTCGTAAAAACCTCACCTTAGGTGCTGCCTATGCCTATGTAGAAGGTAAGATGGATAAAGATGACAATGGCTCATTTAAAGACCCTGCGGATGCTTTTCTTGGAGGAGAAAGAATAACGCCTCCAAAATTAACTGCTTATGTAAGGTACCAGGTGATTGATAATAAGCTTGGCTTTAATCTCCAATACACCGGATTCGGGAAAAGAGAAAGGTTTGAGGCAAATGAAGGAGGCACCTACAATGTATATGAAGGGCCTATCGAACCTTACCAGTTAGTGAATTTCTCAACAAGCTATAAACTCAATAGCAGCACCACCATAAATGTTGGCATTGAAAACCTCTTCAATGAAGACTATTTTCCGGCACGTGGACAGTGGTATGTAGCGCCTACTTATTATGCTAAAGGAAAAGGCAGATCATTTAATCTTTCAATGATTGTGGACCTTTAATAGCTTTTAAACCGTCCACGGACAGCCTATTTAGGAGGTTCGGGATTTTTATCCCGAACCTTTTTTCATAGTCATCACTACTTCAAATAGCCACAGTCTTTCCCGAAGCTTACACTAAAAAACGAAGGTTTTTTACCTCTTTTCGAGCAAGACTACGTTCTCCACATGATGTGTATGCGGGAACATATCTACCGGCTGCACAGCGCTTACTTTGTACTGCTCATCGAGTAGTTGCAGGTCGCGTGCCTGGGTGGCGGGGTTACAGCTTACATACACAATCCGCTGTGGAGCTACCTGCAGGAGCGTCTGTATCACATCGGGGTGCATACCGGCACGTGGAGGGTCGGTAATTACCACATCGGGCTGCCCGTGGCGGGCCACAAAGTCGGGCGTGAGGATGTCCTTCATATCGCCGGCAAAGAACTTCGTATTATCAATGCCATTGATTTCGGCATTTACTTTGGCATCATCGATGGCTTCGGGTACATACTCCACTCCTACCACCTGCCTTGCCTGGCGCGCCACAAAATTGGCAATGGTACCGGTACCGGTGTAAAGATCATACACTACCTGTGAGCCATCCAGACCGGCAAATTCGCGCGCCACTTTGTACAGTACATAGGCCTGCTCGCTGTTGGTCTGGTAAAAAGATTTTGGTCCGATACGGAACCGAAGGCCTTCCATCTCCTCCCCAATGTAGGGCTTTCCATGGAAGAGCACTACCTCCTGGTCGTGGTAGGTTTCGTTAAGCTTCTGGTTAATAATATACTGAAGCGAGGTAATCTGCGGAAACTGCTCCTTCAGGTGGTGCATCAGTCCTTCAATGGCATCGTCGTAACGGCCAAACTGCACAATTACCATCAGCTCCCCGGTACTGGCCGTGCGGATAATTAGATTTCGCACTAAGCCCTGCATATGAATAAGGTCGAAGAATTCCAGCCCATGCTCCCGCGCATAGGTTCGAACCGCGAGGCGGATATCGTTGCTCGGCACCGGTTGCAGGTGGCAATTCTCCAGGTCCAGTACCTTATCGAACCGGCCGGGCATGTGCATACCCAGGGCAGTCCGGTCAAGCTCCTCACCGCCGGAATTAATCTGCTCCCGCGTAAGCCACTTTTTATTGCTGAAGGTAAACTCCAGCTTATTACGGTAATAGCGGGTTTCACCGGATGGAATAATCGGCTTTATTTGAGGCAGGGCCACTTTTCCAATACGCTGAAGGTGGTCCACCACCTGCTGCTGCTTATACTTCAGCTGTGCATCGTACTGCAGGTGCTGCCATTTACAGCCTCCGCAGAGGTCGAAATGTTCACAGAAAGGAGTTTCGCGGAGGGTTGAGTAATGATGAAACTTCTCTACTCTTCCTTCCAGGAAATTCTTTCTTTTACGAATAATCCGGAGGTCCACCACATCGCCTGGCGCTACATCGGCCACAAACACTACCTGCCCCTCATAGCGCCCTACGCACTTGCCTTCTGCCGCTACCGACTCAATGGTAATGGCCGGAATTATCTCGTTCTTTTTAAGCTTTTTCATACCGGCTGCAAAGGTAAAGCATTTTAGCTGCTTGCACCGCTCTTCTTTTAAAATTTATGGCTATATTGTAAATATGAAGCTGTTAAGATTTTTTTTACCACTTTTTTGCCTGTTTGCGTTTCTGCAACCGGCACAGGCCACACATATTGTGGGAGGAGAATTAGAGCTGGTGCATATCGAAGGAAATCGCTACCTGCTGAGTCTCATCCTGTACTCCGACGATATTAATATCGAAGATCCGGCCGCCATCGATCCTAATGCAACAGTCCACATCTGGCAGAAATCCAACAACAGCAGGATTCGCAGTATTACCCTGCCAAAAGTCAGCCATACCCAGGTACCCTACACCAATCCCGATTGTGTTATTCCGCAGCTAAGCACCAGCAAGGTGGTTTATTCGGCTGAAATTACCCTTGAAGATACTGTTTTTACACAGCCCGAAGGTTATTATATTAATTATGAGCGCTGTTGCCGGAATGGAGTTATTAGTAATATCCGGAATCCTTATGTGAAAGGCCAGGCCTTTTACCTGGAATTTCCCCCTGTTGTAAAGGAGGGAGCTCCCTTCATTAACTCCTCCCCAAGCCTTTTTCCTCCCCTAAGCGATTTTGCACGCCTTGGATATCCTTTCTACTTCGACTTCAGCGGTACTGATGCCGATGGAGATTCACTGGTGTATTCCTTGGTAACTCCTCTGGCGGGCTCAAGTTCACCACAACCCGGGCATATAGTTCCCCCACCCCGGCCCGGCCCATATGATGAAGTATTGTGGGCACACGGCTATAGCCTGGAAAATGTAGTACCCGGCACCCCTCCGCTCTACATCGACCAAAATGGTTTAATAAGAGTAACTCCTACCCAAACAGGGCTTTTCGTTTTTTCAGTTATGGCAGAAGAGTACCGTGATGGCGAAAAAATCGGGGAGGTAAGGCGCGACTTCCAGATGCTGGTATATGATTATGAAGGCAGTGACCACCCTCCCGTGCTCCAGGCCCAGAAGCCTGGCAGCGAAGCATTTTATGAAAATGAAGTCCTGCTAACAGAGAAAGATTTCAGCGACTTTGAAAATAACCGCTGTCTTACACTGCAGGTGAGCGATCAGGATGTAGATGCAGAAGGCCAGGTAGTAAACGGAGAGGAGCCTATTGAATTTAAAGTAATTCCGGTAAACTACTCCGACCACTCTTCCGGAAACTATCTTTCCATCAGCAAGGGCAGTGTCGACCGCAACAACCGTATTTTAAGCCTTGAGCTGTGCCTGCCACTGTGCCCACCCATGGCAGATGGAAATTACATTTTTGATGTAGTGGCTTATGACGATGCCTGTGCCACCCCTCTTACCGATACGCTCAGGGTGACCGTCGATACCTCTCTGGGCCTGAGAAACAAAAGCCCCCAAACCACGACCTCCGTCACCACGTCTGCTTCAGATAATGCCACTCTCTTTTATGAATTGGGAGAATCCATTGTTTTTGATGTAAACGGTTATGATCCCGACCACGATCGTCTCACCCTTACCGCAGCCGGCGATGGTTTTTTGCCAGAAGAATACGGCATGAGCTTTACCCCGCTGGAAGGCGCCGGCCCCTTACAGGGCACCTTCCGCTGGGAAACCAGCTGCGAAAACATCAATCTGCAGGCCAGAAATTATTTTACGCTCTTCTTTATTACGGAAGATGAAGATGTATGCGATCAGGCTTCGGCAGATACGGTAACGGTAAACCTTGCCCTTTCACCTCCGCCCAATGCAGCGCCTGAACTTGCCATCATTGGCCTGAATGATTACCTGATTGAAATTACTCCCGACAGCAGCCTTGCTCTGGAAGTAAAAGCACTTGACCCTAATACGGCCGATACCCTTACGCTCCGGCTCGACAGCCTCGTTACTGCCAGTGGTGCGCCACTTCCTTTTGAGTGGCAGGATGCAAGAGCGGGTGGCGGCGAAGTGAGCTCTCTGTTAAAAATAATACCTGATTGTAATGTCTTTACAGGAGGCGCCACTGAAACGTATGCTACCTTTTACTTTAGTGTACACGACAACCCCTGTTATACCCAGACTCAGGACACACTAAGCCTGCGCCTGCGGCTGATAGAAGAGGAAATCTCGTTCAGTGACATTACCTTTCCGAATGTCTTTACCCCTAATGGCGATGGCATTAATGATTCTTTTACCATTCTTGGCCTGCCCGAAGATGTCTGCTACAATAAATTAACCGCCATCCGCATTTTAAACCGCTGGGGACAGGTACTCTACGAGACCGATGACCGCCATTTTTCATGGGACGGCAGCGGCCATCCGGCAGGGGTATACTATTATGAGTTGAATTATACCAACTTCTCCTTCCGAAGTGCCCTCTCGCTGATAAGAGAAGATGAAAGCGGGGACTCCATGCAGTAAGTGCTGCTTTCGCCTTTCTTAAAAAAAGCCTTACTTTGCTGCCGAATTTAAATTAGCATGAAAGATAAAGTAGTAATTATCACCGGAGGTTCATCCGGCATTGGCTTTGCCTGTGCGGAGGCATTCGGCAGAAAGGGTGCAAGAGTAGCCATTAGCGGAAGAAATAAGGAAAAGCTCGATGCAGCAGCAGCGCAGCTAAAGGCACAAGGCATTGAAGTGTTTGCTGTAGTAGCAGATGCAGCAAAGGAAGATGACAACAGCCGCATGGCCGCCGAGGTAATGAATAAATGGGGCCGCATTGATATTTTGGTTAACAATGCCGGTATTTCTATGCGGGCCCTTTTCGAAAAGCTACAGCTCGATGTGTTCCGGCAGGTTATGGATATTAATTTCTATGGCACCGTATATGCAACCAAATACTGCCTGCCCTATATTTTGCGCTCCAAAGGCTCCATTATTGGCATCAGCTCTATTAACGGTTACCGCGGCACACCTGCACGAACTGCCTATACGGCTTCTAAATATGCGATGCAGGGTTTTATGGAAGCGCTTCGTACAGAGGTTATGAAACGGGGAGTACACATACTCGTTGCCTGCCCCGGCTTTACAACCTCCAACATCCGCAATGCCGCTCTTACCGCCGATGGCAGCCAGCAGGGCGAGTCGCCGCGAGAAGAAGATAAAATGATGAGTGCCGAAGAGGTAGCTGAGGCCATTGTAAGAGCCACAGAAAAGCGCAAGCGCGATATCGTACTCACCACGGAGGGCAAACTGGCTGTCTTCCTCAATAAATGGGTGCCCGGTCTGATGGATACTATCGTGTATAATAAAATGGCAAAAGAGAAGGATTCTCCTTTCAGCTAAGACAGACATGAGATGTGAGACTTAAGACATAGGATATCACTTCATGTCTAATGCCTTATGTCTCATATCTTACTTACGTCTACTTCTTAAAATGCGTAAAGCCCTGGGCCTTGATATCCACTACGTTGCCGCCTTTAGTAACCAGCCTGGCCTGATTGGCATGCTCATTAACGAAGCCGATAAAGTGGATGTCCATGTGGTTCTTCAGCTTTTCGTATTCACTCTGGCTAATGGTAAACAGAAGCTCGTAGTCTTCGCCCCCGTTCATGACGCAGGTAATAGGGTCGATGCCAAATTCCACGGCCGTATCGTAGGTCTGCTTGTCAATCGGCAGCTTATCTTCATATATCTGCACCCCTACACCGGAGTTTCGGCAGATATGGAGTAATTCAGAAGCCAGACCATCCGACACATCAATCATACTCGTGGGAACAATATTTTGCTCGGCCAGCTCATGGATGATATCCATCCGCGCATCGGGCTTCAGCTGGCGCTGCACAATATAGCTATAAGTACCAAGTTGTGGCTGCATTTCCGGGTTCTCCACGAACTCCTGCTTTTCCCGTGCCAGCACCTGTAAACCAATAAAGGCACCGCCTAAATCGCCGGTTACACAAACAATATCGCCCTTTTGAGCGCCGGAACGGCGTACTACCTTAGCAGCCTCTGCCTCCCCTATGGCGGTAACAGAAATAACCAGACCCGAATAGGAAGCAGTAGTATCGCCCCCCACCAGGTCAACCTTATAGTCTTTACAGGCGGCTTTGATACCATCGTATAAAGCATCTACCGCCTCGACCGACATACGATTGCTCAGCCCTATGTTTACGGTTATTTGTTTGGGCACCGCATTCATGGCTGCCACATCCGAAACATTTACAGCCACCGCTTTGTAACCGAGGTGCTGCAGGGGCATGTAGGCCAGGTCGAAATGAACGCCCTCCAGCAACATATCGGTGGTAAGCACACGCTGCTTGTCGCTGCTATCTAAAATAGCCGCATCGTCGCCTATTCCTTTAACAGTACTCTCATTGAGTGCTTCGGTATTCCTACTGATACGTTCAATTAAACCGAATTCACCAATACTGCTTATTTCGGTACGCTTTTCTTGTTTCATCACTTCTTTAAATTAAAAAGGAGAGGTCTATAACAAATAAGCTCTTCTGCAGGATTACCGAAAAATATCAGGAACCCTGCAGCAGAGCATATTTTAAAAATTTGTAAACCAGCGGTTAATCCCTCACAACCCTGAAGCCTGTATGTTCAGGAGTCGTTTTACTTTCGGCTGAAGAGGCATCCACAAAGTCGTAGGCACTATAACCATACGTGGCGGCTTTGCCATCCTTCTGGTAGTATTCTGCTACGTTTCCTCCCAGGTCATACACTTTGGTTTCCCCTAATACCAATGGCTTAAAAGAGCCGGCTTCTTTTATCAGGCTTCCTTTTACTTCCTTAAGCTTTTGTCTGAGCTCTGCAACATCATCATACGTAAGTGCATAGCCAGCCCAGTAGTTGAGGGTGTTTTCATTGCTTCCTGTTTCGCGGGCTTTTTCCTGCAAGCCTGCGGCTTCCCTGCTATTCGGCAGACGGTACTGCTGACCTGTTTTTTCGCTTAGCCACTGCGTATAAGCCAGAGCCTCTTCGAAAGAAACATTGTGCACAGGATAATTGTCTTCTCCTGCCGCAAAGGTATGGCTTGGCTTAAAGAACCTGAACTGGGCATTGGTTACTTCATAGCGGCCAATCTGCAGGGAGTCCTTTTTTACTGCCAGTACTTCCGGTAAGAGAAGGTTATCCTTCCAAACGCCCAGCAGATGCTGGTGGCGGGCCGATTTTTCTTTCTCCAGCAATTGAGCTAAAGGGCTTTCTGGGCTAAACGCCTCATTATCGGGTTCATAATCACCAAACAGGTAACGGTCGAACCAGGCAATTTCTTCCTCCATCTTCCTTACCTGGTGGGTAAGCTTTTGAAGGCTATGGGGCTGACCGGGAAACCAAAGGAAGCGTACAGGTGCCTGCTTTAACTGCTGCAGGGAACGGTAGTATTCCCACCCCTGATCACGTGGTACGGCACGGTCTTCGCTTCCATGAAAGATAATAGTAGGTGTCTTTACCTTTTCCATCTCGAAAAGGGGAGACTTTAAAACATAGTTCTCGTTATAGGTTTTGCCATTCAGGTTGTCCCATGGAGCGCCGCCAAAATAGCTCTGGTCGAAGCTTACGCCAAACTCGCAGGTTCCATAGTCGGAGGTCCAGTTAACATCGCCGGCACCGGGTGCCGCTACCTTGAACATGTCAGGATGTTGTACGGTTAACATGGTTGTTAAAATAGCTCCGTTCGACCAGCCCATTACCCCCAGTGAGTCCTCATCTACTTTGCCTTCATCTATTAGCTTCCGGGTTCCATTCAGAATATCAGTAAGTTCATATTCATAATAATGTCCTTTAATGGATTCCACAAATTCCTGGCCATGGTGCGAAGACCCATGGTAATTAGGCATTAGCACGAAAGCACCTTTTTCGGCCAGTAAATGAGGATAATAGGCCCAGCTTGCTTTCCACTGGTCCTGGTCCACTCCTGACGGACCGCCATGGATCGCCAGCATTAAAGGATAAGCCCTTCCCTTCTGGTAGTTGTAAGGGTAATAGAGAATACCGGTTACTTCTTCGCCGAGGGCACCTGTCCAGCGCATTACTTCTGTACGGCCAATCTTCTTGTTTGCCAGGTGCGCATTCAGCTTTACCAGTTCACCCTGCTGAGTGATTCTGGCATCCTTCCGGTTTACAGCAAGCTGTCCTTTCAGGTATTGCGTCGGAGTAGAGGCTGTCGAATAAATATACAGCAGATCTTTGCCATTCAGGGCCACATTAGCAGGATTCAGGTGACTTCCCTTTCCTTCTGCTTCAACGGCTTTTACCTTCCACTCCTGTCCGTTTTTCTGGTAATACGCCAGCTTTTTCAGCGGGCCATTCGCCAGCACGGCCAACACATCGTTTCCTACTACCTGGAAATTACCTCCGAGGCCCCAATCCCACTGCAGATTAACTTTTTTTGCCTGACTTTCCGCCAGATCGAAATAATGTAAAAGGTCCACACCGGCACCATTCCACTCCGGATCCGACGACTGCACGCTTGAGAAGTAAAAACCTTTATTGTCTTCTGTAAAAGCAAAGCTATTAGGTGTTTGGTAGTCTTTCGCTAAAATTTCCTTTTTGTCTCCGCTCAGCAGATTCCAGAGATATACCTTGTTTTTTGGCTGTGCATCTGCACCATAATGCGGAGAGCCTACATGGCTGCTCACCATCCAGTTTCCATCTCTTGAAACGGCGTACTCATTTATCGGGAACCGATTATCTGTAAGGCGACGGGCCCGCTTCTCCTTCAGGTCATACGCAAATATGCGGTTGGCTTTAAAGTGGGCGGTATCCTCAATCACCATAACATTGTCTTTCTTTTTTTCGAGCATCTGCTCGTAAAGAGACTTGCCCTCTTCGGCAATAAAGGCAATGGAATGATTCCCGAGCCTTTGAATATTTCCAATGGAAGTAGCGAAGCTGTCAACGGCATAAGCCTCTCCACCCCATATACTCATGGCCCACAGTTTCTTTCCTTCATCCCGGGAGGATAAAAAATAAATAAGGTCTCCCTGAGCAGAGAAAATTGGACTGAAGTCGCTTTCTTCGGTGCGGGTGAGTTGTACAGTAGCATATTGCCCTTCCTTATTCTCTCCCAGGCGGGTCAGGTACAGGTCGCTCACCATTTTATCCTTTTCGGTGGAAGGACGTTTCTTTTCCCATACTACCAGTCTCCCATCGGGTGAGAATTCCATACTGGCAACATATTCCTGCTTTATAATATCTTCCGGGCTCCAGCCAGAGAGTTTTTCTTTCTGCTCCTGAGCATAGACTGCGACCAGCGGAGCACAAAGCAGGAGCAAAAGGCTCCGTATTTTTCTATTCATTTGGAATAATAATTGGATGTAAAGTTTTTATTATTCCTCTAATATACCCAGAAACAGGAAAAAACTAAAAACTTCTTCCTCCTTTATTATCTGCCGCCTATACTTCTATTAGCATTGCGCCAAAAGAGTAGCCCCCTCCAAAAACAGTCACCACCAGCTTCTGCCCCTTCTTAAATTCATTTTGATGTTCGGCGATGGCAATACCGCAGCCGGCACAACCTGTGTTACCCAGGTATTGCACATTCGAAAGTGCCTTTTCTTCGGGTATATTTAAAGTGCCTGCCACATTTTTTGTTATCCGGAGGTTTGCCTGGTGGGGAACAATAAAGTCTACATCCTCCATTCTCAGCTTATTACGATCCAGTATATCGTTTACTGCCTTAGGCATATACACACAGGCATTAATAAAAACATCGCGCCCGTTTGGCATAATAATACCTCTTTCAAGAGGCTTGAGAGTTACCCCTTCCATGGCCTTTCCCCGGGTAGCAGCCCCACCAGTAAGAATATCCTGTACCTGCATATCCTTATCGCTCTGCCTTTCTTTACTGACAAAAAAGGCTACGGCTCCATCGCCCCATAAATGGCCGGCTTTTTTATCTTCCTCATTGTTATAGCCGGTATTATGTTCAGAGGCTACCACAAGGGCTTTATCTGCTTTCCCGAGCGCAAAATAGCCTTCCACAATCTCCATGGCATTTACCAGCGACGAACAGGCAGACGAGATGGTAACCACAGGAATGTCATCTATATCCAGGCTATGCTGAATAGCATGCCCGAGAGTAGCGATGGTGTCGTGAGGAGTATAAGTAGCACCTACAATCAGGTTAATGTCCTGTGTATCATAAGGAAGCGCCTCAATACCCGCCCGTACAGCTGCAATACCCATGGTACTGGAATTTTCGCCCGGACCGGCCTTGCGTCGCTCCCGGATACCTGTTCGTTCAATGATCCAATCGTCGGACAGACCATTCAGGTCCGCAAAGTATTCGTTTGTCACTACCTCCTCGGGAATATACGCTGAGACATTATTGATGTACATGAGAAAAAGTAATAATATTAGTACGCTGCTTGGCGTCAAAATTTCTAAAATCTGCCAAATTTACACAGCTTTTCTTTATTTAAAGGATAATCTGTATGCTGAATTATAAAATGATTCTAAAACGGAAATAATATTTGTATAATTTAATATTTTAACATTTTCACCTTACCTCAGGCACTCTACCTAAACTGCCAGTGATGAATCAGCCATCCAGCCTGCCAGTAAGGAGGCCGGCTTTCAAAAAAGGAGCGTCCTTCAGAAATGGCTCTTTATATTTAAGCATGGCTGTCTCTACTGTGGAGCTCCTGCTGCACTATTTTCCACTATCCTTGTCCAGCTGTCTTACACTTCTTTTGACTTAAAGGAACCTTTTTTAAGAAACTACCCGAGCGCCTCTTTCTGAGCCTGCTGATTTTTATGCTTGCCGGTTGTGGATTAGGCCATTGGTAATGGTCATACCAGCACCACAAACTCCAGTTTAAACTGTAATCATAGGCACCCTATTAACAGCACCTTCTATCCGCGGCTTTCTATAACTGTGTACTGATAATCAAATTATGAAGTGCTTTGTTTACTATCTTTCACCTGTTAATGAGGTTGGCTCCCCATCTAATTTGTCCGGACCTGCCATTTGATGTTCCCCGGCAAAATCTCTCCTCCAGGAGAGGAAATAAAGGCAGCAAAAACCTACCGACCTCACCTGCCTCCTGTTTTACTGTAAAGTTTGTTAGAACATTACACAGCTTGCCCGAAGAGCTTAATTCCTTTCCCTTTTCGGGATAGATTCTTTAGCTTTCCGAAAAAAAGAAATGCAGCGAAAAATTATTCTCTTTATCTCTTTACTCTTCTTGTTTGCAGCCTGCGCTCCAAGACCCCAGTACAAAACGGCCAAAGGAAAGAAAAAGCTGAAGTACTATAACTCTATTCAGCACCAGCAGCCTGTTCCTTAATTTCCTGGCATAGTTCCACCAATACTCCCTGGGTGCTCTTCGGGTGCAAAAAGCAAACCAGCTTATTGTCGGCTCCCCGTTTTGGCTGTTCATTTAGTATAGTAAAGCCCTCCTGCTGCAGGCGGCGCATTTCGGCCAGTATATCTTCCACCTCAAAAGCAATGTGGTGTATACCTTCGCCTTTTTTTTCGATAAATTTCGCGATGGGGCTGTCGGGGCGACTGGCCTCCAGCAGCTCTATTTTAGTTTCGCCCATCTGAAAAAAAGAAGTGGTTACGCCTTCGCTTTCTACGGCTTCCACCTTATAATGTTCGCACCCAAACAATCTGGCATACAACCCATTAGCCTGAGAAAGATTTTTAACGGCAATTCCAATATGTTCTATTTTCTTCATATCTGATAAAAATGATTAGCTCTGCAAAGAAAAGCAATCAAGAACTTTTTCGCTCCAAATGCCGTTTTTTTATTTGATTTCTCTTTTACCTTTGCAGAGGATTGATTACATACAGCCTGCTACTACACATCAGCAGCTAAATTTATAAAAGACTGACAGGATATGATTAACGTTACCGATAAAGCAAAAAGCAGAATTGAAGAATTACGCCAGACAGAGGGCTATAGCCCTGAGCACAATATCCGTGTGTCGGTAAAGGGTGGTGGCTGCTCCGGTTTAATGTACGACCTGCACTTCGATAACACGACCAAAGAGACGGATGAGGTGTTTGAGGATAAAGGCGTAAAAATATTTGTAGATAAGAAGAGCCTGCTGTACCTGCTTGGTACTACACTCGACTTTTCAGATGGACTGAATGGCAAGGGATTCCAGTTTGTAAATCCTAATGCCACCCGCACCTGTGGGTGTGGGGAGAGCTTCGCGATTTAAGACAGGTTTTTTCTACAACATTTTAGAAGCAGCGCCTTTACAGGTGCTGCTTTTTTTTATTTATGAGGTGTATTGTTTCTTAAAAATACCGTTATTTTTTTTCTTTTATATCGGAACTTTTTCATTTTTTTCTTACTTTAGTAGCAGCTTGGTGCAACTTCTATTTTTATTCAGCCAGTTAATGACCATCAAAGGCACTATAATGTTCTACTTTCTGCTTCCGGAAACATCGGGTACATCAACAGATTACCGATGTTCTTTTAGCTGTTGCAGCTACTGCTAAAGCCCAGTCTCCTCCCCTACCAGTACCTCTTCCATTTAGTTTTTCTTTTAAGACATCAAACTTCAGCGTATATTAACTGTCGGGTTTTGAAAAATAACAACCACTGTTTTATCCACCAAGGCTTAACACTCTTATAACCTTCCTTAAATTCAACTTTTAAACATCCAGTATATGATGACAGCAAATAAAAGCTGAACCTGCCCAAAAGTCTGCTTAACAAAATAGCAACCTTTTAATAAGCATGAATTCTATATTTTAGATTGTTCAAAAATTTCACTTTACCTAAACACTAATATATGAAAAGAGTATTTCTACTAACATTTTCCTTTTTGTTTGTGCTCATGGCGAACAGCTGGGCACAGTCAAGAACAGTTACGGGTACCGTAACTTCTGCCGAAGATGGCATAGGACTTCCCGGGGTAGCCGTACTGGTAAAAGGCACCAGCACGGGTGTAGTTACCGATTTTAACGGCGAATACCGGGTTACGGTCCCTTCTCCCGAAGCAGTTTTAAGTTATTCATTTGTAGGTTTTATTCCACAGGAGGTAGTGGTTGGAACCCGCAGTACAATTGATATTGTGCTTGAACCGGATGTCAAGCAATTGTCAGAAGTAGTTGTGGTGGGTTATGGCACCCAGCTAAAGCAGGATTTAACCGGCAATGTGGCCAATATTTCTGGAGAAGATATTGAAAGCACCCCGGTACCTACTTTCGAACAGGCCCTGCAGGGTCGTGCCGCCGGTGTACAGATAAGCTCCATGAATGGTAAGGTAGGCCAGGGTATGAATATTCGTATACGCGGAGGTTCATCCATTTCTGCCAGCAACGAGCCTCTGTATGTAATTGATGGAATACCTGTTACGTCGCAAAGCCCGCCATCAACAAGCGGAGCACCCACCAGCCCGCTCGCTGATATTAACTTCAATGACATCGAATCCATCCAGATATTAAAAGATGCCTCCGCTGCAGCTATTTACGGCTCAAGGGCTGCAAATGGGGTAGTGCTTATTACCACTAAACAAGGGGTAGCCGGCGAAACCAAATTTAATGCAAGCGTACAGTATGGGGTAAGCAGACCTACAGGACGCAGGGAGTTTTTGAATGCGGCTCAATATATTGAGCTGTTTCAGGAAGCAGCCTGGAATAATGATGTTCGTGATGGCTTTTTTGCTGATGTAGTGAATGCAGAAAACCCTGCACTTATCCCTGAAAATATTGAGAACCACCCAGACTACCAGTATTCCTGGCTGGAGTATATGCATGGCACGTTTGATTACCTGGCTGGAGATACAGACTGGCGGGCACTTGAAACAGACACCGACTGGAATGATATTGCTTTTCAGGATGCCAGAGTCCAGATTTATGACCTCTCCGCACAGGGAGGAACTGAAAAAACACAGTTTTACGCCAGCGGTGGCTACAGCGATACAGACGGTATTCTGATAGGCAACCGCTTTGAAAGGATTGCCGGACGCCTGAACCTGAACCATGAGCTGGGCGAGCGTTTCGACCTGGGCCTGACGGTAGGGATTTCTAAAACAAATAACTTCCGGGTATCAGACGACAACCAGTTTGCCACACCTCTGCAGCTTGTTGCCCAGGCGCCTATTACACCTGTACGGGATAAGGAAGGCGTTCTCTTCGATGACTCTTTTAACCCGGCCATGTTCTACTATCCTGCAACCGTTGAGCTGGAGAATTCAAGCTTCCTTACCTCCACTTACCGGAACCTCGTAAGTGCAAATATAGTGTACGAAGCAACAGATCACCTTTCCATTACCGGAGAGTATGGCTTTGACCTGCTCACGCAAAATGAAGACCGCTACCAGGATGACCGCACCATAGCCGGCCGCTCGGTAAATGGCTACGGAAGTGCCAGCTGGACCAGAATATTTAATGCTACCAGCCGTGTTTTTGCAACCTACGCCAATTCCTTCGACATCCACAATGTGGACCTGACAGGTGGAGTTGAGTTCCAGAGTTCAGAAATGGATTATTCTTATGTGGCAGGCCAGGGCTATCCGGTTGAGGACCTGCAAAAAGTAGCCTCTGCCGCAGAAATTGTTGCCGGAGAAACTTCTCTGACAGAATTTACCTTTCTTTCCTATTTTGCCCGAGCCAACTATAAACTGCAGGATCGGTACCTCTTCTCTATCAGTGGACGTGTGGATGGATCTTCACGCTTTGGTACGGAAAACAGGTATGGCTTTTTCCCGGCTGCTTCAGCAGGCTGGATCATTTCAAATGAAGGCTTTATGGACAATGATGCCATCAGCTTCCTGAAGTTAAGAGCAAGCTACGGTGTGGTAGGAAATGCTGAAATTGGCAATTTTGAACACCTGGGACTTTATGTGGCAGAGCCGTATGGAGGCGTGTCAGGACTTCGTCCTTCTCAGTTCAGGAACCCTGGCCTCGGTTGGGAAACAACTGCCCAGTTTGATGTAGGCGTTGATTTTGGCTTCTTCAACGACCGCCTTACCGGTGAGGTTGACTATTACCAGAAGAACACTACCGACCTTCTGCTAAGAGTACCGCTTCCTGCTACAACAGGCTATGAAGATCAAACCAGAAACCTGGGCGCCCTCACTAACCAGGGATTTGAACTTGCGTTGGATTACCACATTGTTACTGGCAGCGATTTCCACTGGTCGGCCGGACTGAACCTGGCCAGGAACATAAATGAAATTACTGACCTTGGCGACCAGGATATTATCGACAATGGCAGCTCAAGCTACCTGAATGTGGTGAAGGTGGGAGAACCGATTGGGGTATTCTACGGACCGGAATATGCGGGAGTAAACCCGGCAAATGGCGATGCCATCTGGTTTGTAAACGGCGAAGCAACAGCCGATGGAGAAGCCATCTTTGAACAAAACGGCCGCCTGGTAACCAACAACTACAACTTCGCTAATAAAGTAGTTTTGGGAAATCCTAGTCCCGAGTTCTTTGGTGGACTGAGCAACAGCCTCTCTTATAAAGGTTTAGAGCTGAATGTACTCCTCCAGGGCGTATACGGAAACAAAATCTTTAACGGCGGAGGTACTTATATGTCGGCCAATGCCCGTTATGAAGATAACCAAACAATTGACCAGCTGGCTCGCTGGCAGAAGCCGGGTGACATTACCGATGTTCCCCAGGCGCGTCTTTACAGCAACAATGGTGCACAGGCATCCAGCCGCTATCTTTCAGATGGTTCGTACCTGCGCCTGAAAAGCGTTACGATTGGATATAATTTACCTGCTGACTTCTTAAACAGGTATGAAATTGACAGGCTCCGTATTTTCCTCTCAGGCCAGAACCTCCTTACCTTCACCGGTTATGAAGGCTGGGATCCGGAGGTAAACACGGATTATCTTGCAAGCAATATCTTCCTGGGTAATGATTTCTATGCAGCACCTCAGGCCAGAACGGTTACTCTGGGGGTGAAATTCGGATTTTAAACTTAATTAACTTAACTGTTATAACATGATAACAAAATTTAAGAATTATATAACGCTATCGCTGGTTGGCTCCTTCCTTGCACTGGGAGCCTGCGAAGACAGGCTTAATATAGAGCCCGCGCAGGCTGTTTCAGATGAACTTGTACTGGATACTGATGCCCGTGTAAAGGCGGTACTGATTGGTGCATATGACATCTTATCGGACGGTGACCTTTTTGGAGGAGGGATACAGATGAATGGAGAATTACTGGCAGCAGATGACGAACTTATCTTCTCCGGTACATATGGCGACCCTTCGCAAATCTGGCGGAAGGAAATTACGACCACCAATTCCGATGTGGCAGACTTCTGGATGGACAGCTATGCAGCGATCAATGTGGTAAATAACGTCCTTTCCGCCCTTGAGGTAGTAGACGAAGAAGACAGGGCTGTAGTAGAAGGCGAGGCTAAATTTATCAGAGGTCTTCTTTATTTCGAACTGGCCAAGTTTTTCGGCCAGCCGTACAGTGCCGGCAACACCACCACAAACCTGGGTGTTCCAATTGTATTAGAACCGACTGAAGAGATAAATGAGTCTGTTAATGTGCCGCGTGCAACGGTAGAGGAAACTTACAACCAGGCAATTGCCGACCTTAAAGATGCCGAAGAACTTCTTCCAATAGTGAATGGAATCTATGCGAATAAAGTGGCGGCCGCTGCAGTGCTTTCCAGGGTTTATTTGCAGCAGCAAAATTATGTTGAAGCCAGGGATGCAGCAAATCGTGGTATTGAGTACGCGGAAGCTTACTTTAACCTGGTGCCTAATATCGAAGATGCATTTAACCAAACAGCAAATTCCCAGGAAGATATTCTTGCTATACAGGTAACCACACAGGATGGAACAAATGCTTTAGTTACCTTTTTTGCTACCAAATCAGCAGGCGGGCGTGCTGATATTGAAATACAGCCGCTTCATTTCGAGCGCTACGAAGAGGGAGATTTGCGCGCAGACCTCTTTTATTCAGATGATGAAGGTGTACGTACAGAAAAATGGTTTAACCAGTTTGCCAATATTCCCCTTATCCGTCTGGCAGAGCTCTACCTTACACGGGCAGAAGCAAATGAACGCCTGAACACTGAAGTGGGGGCCACACCAGCCGAAGACCTGAACCTGATTCGCGTGCGGGCCGGCCTTGAACCAATTGAGGACCCTACACTGGAAGACATTATCAATGAACGTTTTGTAGAGCTGGCATTTGAAGGGCAAAAGATTCATGACATCAAACGCCTGGAGATGGAAGTTGATGGGTTTGCATATGACGCAGAATTACTGGTGTACCCAATCCCGCAGCGTGAAATTAATGCCAACCCTGCCCTAGCAGGTCAGCAGAACCCGGGGTATGAATAAAAATCCTTTATTATAAATACAGAAAGCTACAGAATATTTCTTCTGTAGCTTTTTTTATGTCCGGTCTTTTGGCGGCCTCTCCCCTCTCTTTTTGCCGTGCTTTTCCAGACAGGACATACAAAAACCTTATAGCCCCCTATTCCATAAGGCTATGTCTGATGAATCAACATTTTGTGTCACACTAAGTTTGAGGAGAGGAAAAAGTTGGAGAAGTTACAGAAGATTATTTGGTTTGCCTGAATAGCAGGACGCTGCTCCCAGATACAAGCAGAAGGAACAAGAATCCAGGTTGTCATTAGTCATCAAGACTCATCGGCATGCTATTCCCTTCTGCTACTTTTTACTAAGCCAGGACAATTCATTAGGTCAAAAGAACCTGTTTTAAGTATAGATTGGTCTGGTAAAAAGCTTTACCTGAAAGCAACGGCTGCATTTATCATCAACAGTAAAGATAAAAAAGAAATGCAGGAAGCAAAACTCACTATTGTAGGAGTAGATATCTCTAAAGCTTATTTTGATTTTTATTTCACAGCTCATGATGGAAAGAAAACCAAGGGCAGGCTTAGCAATGATAAAGAAGGATTCAAAGCCCTTATCAAAATGATTTCTTCTGACTGCTGGATAGTAATGGAAGCTTCAGGTCCTTATTACTATCAACTGTCTTGTTCCCTTTATGAGAAGGGAGTTAAAGTTTCAGTCATTATTCCACTGGTGATTAAAAGATTTATGCAGATGCAGCTCAAAAGAGTCAAAACAGATAGTGCTGATGCAGAAAGTATCGCTGCCTATGGAGAACTCGTGGAGCTAAAGCCATGGCAGCCTTTGAAGGAGAACTATCTGAAAATCAAGCAGTGGTATACCATCAGAAAGCAGCTGGTAAAGCATCTTTTAGCCACTACACAGCAAAAAGAGGCATTTCTGGCGACAGGTAAGCTCGATAGTAAAATCAGAGCTGCACTGGAAGAGGAAATAATGCAGCTAAAAAAAAGATCAGCAGCATCGAAAAGCAGATGGAGGAACTTATAGAAGAGGAAAATGGTGCCTTAAAAGAGCAACTGGAATCTATTCCTGGCATAGGGCCAAAGACCAGCCTGCTATTGATCGTAGCTTTAAGAGGATTTGAGAACTTCCAGAATTATAAGCAGGTAATCTCTTACTTGGGCCTCTCACCCAGAATCTATGAATCAGGCTCTTCAGTAAGAGGAAAAGCTAAAATATGTAAAATGGGAATGGCGGAAGTCAGGAAATGCCTCTACATGGCTGCCCGGTCTGCCAAGCTCTACAACAAGACTTGCAAGGAGCTTTATGAAAGGCTCAGAAAAAAAGGAAAAGCCCATAGAGTGGCTATGATTGCCGTAGTAAATAAACTGCTAAAACAGGCTTTTGCTATTGTAGAAGCAGGTAATTTATATGAAAAAGATTATCAACCAAAACAACTGGAAACAAAATAAAATCCTGGCACTTAACTTGACTTTGAACACAATTCATGCTGAGGTTAGCGGACGCCGTGCGGGAAGCATCTTTCTACGTAAGATAGTCTCCTCCTAAACTTTAAGCTGTGAAGGATTTCTCCTACCGCCGAAATGATAAAATCAGAGGTAAAGGTATTCATCAGACACAGCCAAATCAAAATGAAGAACCACTCTCTGAAATATTTCGCCAAAGCTCCGGTTAAAGCTGTTTACTAAAATAGATTTCATCTGAAGAGCCACCTATCCCCATGTGAAATAAAAAAAGCCGCCGGAATTAACCGGCGGCCTACATCGCTACATTTCCAACTTTAACCACTTATTATGAATCAACAGCGATGATGTTTTTATACCATCTTAATAACGATTATATCTGCCCATAAGTATTCACTTATTCACTAAAAAGTAACGAGAGAGAAAACCTTCGTTGAGGATGGGAAAAATTATTTCACAAAGGTAACATCTTGGCGCTGCCTTTCAAAGCTTTCTTTCAGGAATGCCATAAAATTTACACAACCGGCAAAAATGAAGGATAAGCTTGCAGAATACAAAGCAAAAAGCAGGCTCAATGGCCTGCTTTTGCATATTAACAGACATCTGTCGCTTAATAAGCTCTTACGGCTTTTCCTTCCATAAAGTTCATGAATGCACGATTTACTACCTTATTCCCACCTTTTGTCGGATAGTTACCGGTAAAATACCAGTCACCAATGTGGTTAGGGCAGGCAATATGCAGGTTTTCTACCGTCTGGTAAATAACTTCGACTTCTGCCTTTATTTTTTCTGACTTAATGATTTCGGCAATTTTACGGCTGATTTGCTCATCGGTAAAGGGTGCATAAATCCTTTGGGCAAAATTGGCAATTTCCGGATTCTCTGTATGGGCCACACATTCGTCATACACATCGTCGAGCACATTTTCCTGCTTCGTTTCTTTTAGAAGTGCCAGGGCTGCCCGGAAGGCGATAAAGTCTTTCATCCGGCTCATGTCAATGCCATAGCAGTCGGGGAAGCGAATTTGCGGGGCAGAGCTTACGATAATGATCTTTTTAGGGCCCAGCCTGTCCAGCATGGTAAGAATACTTTTTTCGAGCGTGGTACCCCGTACAATAGAGTCGTCGATCACCACCAGGGTATCCACTCCTTTTTTAATTACCTCGTATGTGGTATCATACACATGTGCCACCAGCTCGTCGCGGTGTTCGTCGTCAGTTATAAAGGTGCGTAACTTGGCATCCTTAATCACCAGTTTCTCGATGCGCGGCCGGAAAGAAAGCAACTGCTCCAGCTCTTCCGGAGAATAGGCCTCTTTATCCTGCAGGTACTTTTTACGCTCATTTACCAGGTGGCTTTCCAGCCCGTCGATCATCCCTAAGAAGCTCACTTCAGCGGTATTCGGGATAAAAGAGAACACGGTATTTTTAAGGTCGTAATTAACCGCTTCGAGAATTTGAGGCACCAGCAGCTTTCCTAAACTCTTCCTTTCCTGGTAAATATCCGGGTCGGTACCGCGGGAGAAATAGATCCGTTCAAAGGAGCAGCTCTTCTTCGGCAGCAGGTCAATAAACTGCTGCTGCTTATACTCGCCCTGCTTGTCGATAATGAGCGCATGGCCGGGGAGCACCTCCTGAATTTCGTTATAATCTACATTAAAGGCGGTTTTAATCGCTGGCTTTTCGGAAGCGACCACTACCACCTCCTCATCGGCATAAAAATAAGCCGGGCGAATACCTGCCGGGTCGCGTGCCACAAAAGCCGCGCCATAGCCCGTCATGCCCGCCATGGCATAGCCGCCATCGAAGTCGCGGCAGGCCCGCTGCAGTACACGGCCGAGGTCCAGCTCCCGTTCAATCATTTCGGTAATCTCTACATTGTTGTAGTCGTACTTGTACTTGTCGAACAGCAGTTGATTTTCTTCATCAAGAAAATGGCCGATTTTTTCCATTACGGTAACAGTGTCGGCTTTTTCTTTCGGATGCTGACCAATTTTTATCAGGATATCGAATAGCTGATCGACATTGGTCATATTAAAATTGCCGGCCACCACCAGATTCCGGCTTCGCCAGTTGTTCTGGCGAAGGAAGGGATGGCAGCTTTCTATGCTGTTTGTGCCATGAGTTCCATAGCGGAGGTGCCCCAGCCACACTTCACCGGTATAGGCATAGTGCTCCTGCATATATCTGGCATCGAGGTAGTTGTCGCCTGACAGCTTCTTCGCCTTCTTCATCTTCTTCCCTATTTTCCCAAAAACTTCGGCAATAGGCTGCTGATCTACAGAGCGGTAGCGGCTGATATAGCGGTGGCCGGGCGGCACATCAATTTTAATGTTGGCTACTCCTACCCCATCCTGCCCGCGGTTGTGCTGCTTTTCCATCAGCAGGTAAAGCTTATTGATGGCATAAGTAGGCGAACCATACTTATCGATATAATATTGAAGCGGTTTCCGGAGGCGGATCATGGCAATTCCGCACTCGTGTTTAATTTGCTCGCTCATGGATTAATATATAGGGTCTATCGTATTTGGTCTTATTCCGCAAACCTCCCTCAATGAGAAGGCTTTTCCGGATATGCTTAACAGAACATGAAGTACGCAATCTTCAGCTAATAAAACAAAGCAATATTCAGATTAACAACACTTCCCAGCAACAGATAATTTCCATTTTCACTTCTCTTTGGTGCAAAATCCATTAGGTAGCTATTTTAGGTTATAACTTTGCAAAGGTACACCACTTCCTGAGGGGGCAGACTGGCTTTTTAGTTTATCACCCGGTGATAAATGCTCGAATTTTTTACCCACCTTTTAAAGTTAAGAGGTTATCAATGCCCGGAGAACACAAAACCTATCAGCATATTTAAGCCATTTGTTTTTAGTATCGAACAGGGTTGAAAGGAAAACCACTTAGCAGGAGCTGAAGGAAAGGCTAAAACATATAGCCCCAACGGCAGGCACTTCCGTTGCAGGAATCATTCCAAACCTGCATATTCCTCGGGCAGAAATCTTCTCCCTTCTCTGCTTCATTCTGCTTATATAAAGTAGTAGTTTGAATGAAGGTGTAGTAAAAAAGGCACCTAAAGCTAAAAAAAAGATCTCCCACCACCACACAAATACCTGTCCTTCTGCAGGTTAAATACGCCTATTTCTTTTCAGGCCCAAATGCGCCAACTTCTTTCTGCTGATGCCGTTAAATATAAAAAACCTCTTTAGCCGAATGGACTATTTTCAAACTGCCTTGTATATACTTGGCAGCCTGTTTATTATTTTCACCCTTATCCCTTTTGTAAGGAGCGATTACTGGACCTTCCGGGTTTTTGAGTTTCCGCGTGCCCAGAAGCTGGTCATCGTTTTTTTTATTCTGCTGGCTTTTATCTGGTATACAGGACTGAATAGTGGCATGCAACAGCTGTTTTCAATTTTACTCCTACTCAACCTGCTGTACCTGGTTTACCAGGTGTTTCCTTTTACGCCCCTCGCGCCAAAGCAAATGCTGTCCGCCACTAAAAAGGGAACGGGAGAAGACTTCCTGAGCATAATGGTAGCGAACGTATATCAATATAACCGAAGGGCCGATAAATGCCTCCACAGGATAAAGAAACATGCCCCGGATGTGGTACTTCTGGTAGAAACGGACCAATGGTGGAAAGAAGCCGTTAATGAACTGGAAGAAACTTACCCCCATCGCGTTCTCCACCCGATAGAGAATACCTATGGCATGATGCTGTATTCCCGGCTTCCGCTGGAAGGAGCGCAGGTAGAGTATTTAATTAAAGAACATATCCCCTCCATCCATACCCGCCTCATTCTCCCTTCAGGCGAAAAGGTACAGCTTTACTGCATTCATCCGGAACCTCCGGCACCGCAGGAAAATGTTAGGGCTACAGAACGTAATGCAGAAATACTAACGGTAGGTAAAATGGCCAAAGCATGTAAACTTCCGGTAGTGGTATGCGGCGATTTGAACGATGTTGCCTGGAGCCATACCACCAAACTCTTTCTTAAAACCAGTGGCCTGCTCGACCCAAGGCGGGGACGGGGCTTTTATAACAGCTTTCATGCAAAGCTCCCTTTAATGCGCTGGCCGCTCGACCATTTCTTCTGCTCCAGGGAGTTCAGGCTTATTCAGCTAAAACGGCTGGAGCCGATTGGTTCCGACCATTTCCCTATGTTCATCAGGCTTTCGCTCGAACCGCAGGCGAAGGACGAGCAGGAAGTAATGCATACTTCTCCGGAAGAAAAAGAGGAGGTAGAGGAAAAAATCGAGAAGGCGGAGGAATCCAAAAGCCATTAATGCTGGAGTATCTTATAAACAGCACCTGGCTTTTTCCATTACTAGTCCAAAAGTTAAGAGCTTCCAGTTAACAGAAACAGGCAAGACCTACTCGATGTACTCCTGCCGAATTACCAGGGTTACGTAGTCTGAATCGTGCAGAATATAGCCCTGGTCGTAACAGAAATAATAAGTATTTCCACTCTTGGTCTGGTACAAATTAGTAAAATAGCTAAAGTTAAAACCCTTTCGTTCCAGCACAGAGCGGTGCACATTGGTTTTTCCCGTGGTATTAACTGCTGCCAGTATTCTCCTGTTCTTGCGCAGGGTGTGGTTAACATTTCGCATCAGGTTATTCAGGCTACTGTTCTGTCGGTTGTTATAGCTGGTTCGGCACTCATCCCCACAAAATTTTTTATCTGCCCGGCCTTTGAGCGCTGCCTCGCACTCGATGCAGTATCGTTTACTTTCAGTTTCCATTGATATCGATATCTATGCAGAAGTAGTTTCCTGCAGCCTTTCGCCTAAAGCACGCCCCTTAAGCGTGTGCAATCGTTTACAAACGTTTACAATCGGCTACAAATGCTTACTATACGACTACACACTTCAGTCTGCTTTAGTTTTGTGTTATCATAATTTTTAACCTTAAAACACAAATAAAGATGAACCAGCTTAAAAATCGCGTACAACTCATCGGCCGTCTGGGCCATGATCCGGAAGTTAAAAGCCTTTCCGGCGGAAAAGTAGTGGCCCGCTTTTCACTTGCCACCACTGAAACCTACAAAGATGCGGAAGGGAATAAAGTGAGTGATACCCAGTGGCACCAGGTGGTCGTGTGGGGAAACCTGTGCAGTATAGTAGCCGCTTACCTGAGCAAGGGCAAAGAGGTCATGATTGAAGGAAAACTCAGCTACCGCACCTATGAAAACAAAGAAGGGCAGAAAGTACAGCAGGCAGAAATTATAGCAAAGGATTTACTAATGCTTGATAAGCCGGTAAAGCAGGAAGCCGCCTAGGGCCCGCGAAGCGGCATGGCACGTGTTGACAGCAGGTATCTGCACCGGTAGTAAGCCAACTGCCGGTGCATTTTCCTTGATCACTTACTTTCATCAGGATTCCAGCGCAGCCAACCCACTAAAGAATGTACGGCAACAGCTTCTCTTTTACCCTTCCCCTAATCAGCATTTGAGAAGTGATTAATAAAGGCAAAAGCTGCAATGGCATCACCATCCGAAGCAACATAAAAGCCGGCACTCGTGAACCACAAATCGGCTGCAGCCAGCTTTCCTTTTCAGCTTGGAACTAGAAGAGAATTATTATAACTTACCACACAAAGACCACCAAACCATATGGCGGAAAATAACAAGTGCACTTGTTATTTTCCAGTAGTTGGTGGGCATATTAAGACATGATAAAAGATTACTACAAAATCCTCAAGGTTGACAGACATGCAACCAATCTAGATATAAAGAAGTCATATCGAGATTTAGCTATTCAACTTCATCCAGATAGGAATAAAGCAGATAATGCTCATGATGATTTTGTAGAATTAAATGAAGCATTCCTGATTCTTTCGGATGAATTCAAGCGGAAGAAATATGATATATTGTATGACCACTATTTAAATCCATCGCCAGCCGGATTAAATAATCCCGGAAAGGAAGAATTTGAGTCAATCAGAAAGGAAGCTCGAAAAGAGAGTGAAAAGATAGCTGATTCAAATTTTTACATGTTTACAACAGAATTGCTTTCTGAAATGGTGGGACAGGCATTGTTCTCCGGATTAATTGACGGATTGGGAGCTGTTCTAAAGGGGACGGGAGAAATTATTGGTGACGCATTATCTAGCTTGGATTAAAAAATATACGCCCACCAACCCCAAAAAATAACTACGGCTGGTTTATTGGAGTAGCAAAGTTCACCGCCATTCATTATCTTGATGTATGCAGACAGTGAGCTGGCGATTTACCGCAGCCGCATTTATTTTTCATTCCGTTAGCCCTCATTTAAACCAAACGAAATGAACGTAAAGCAACTCGTAATTTGCCTAACCTTTAGTTTGACCTTTATGAATTCAACCATTTCTTTGGCGCAGAGTCATGACAAAGAGGACCAGATTGTTGAGATGCTGAGAAACTTTTATGATAGCTATCTGACCGAAATTGAGACATCAATGGACCAGGAGAAGTTGGATTCTATCAAAACCCGCTACTTGACATCGGATTTTATTGAAAAGCTTGATACTTTGGAATTGCATTATGACCCATTCATTAATGCTCAGGACTTTGGACCGGACTTAGCCAAAAAACTGAAAATAACAAAAGAACCGGATTCAGACGGAATTTATATTGTATCCTATCCAGACAGCTATAACGGCATGTTGACAGAGATAAAATTACATATCGTTCAGGAGCATAACTCATACCAGATAGGCTCAATCTTAAACTTGGAATGAGAATAAAAAAATAAACGAGGGCTAACCACAAAAAACATCAAAGGCTGGTTTGCTGGAGTAGCAAAGTTCCGCGGCATTCATTACCTTAATGTATTCTGAAATTTGGCCGGCGATTTACTTCAGCCGCTGCTATGTTTAAAAACGTTGGTCTTTATTCCCCATTTTTCGAGGAAAATAATTTCGTAGGGTAACGTTTACGTAGACTCCTGATGGCTCTATGCAAGATCGATT
Organism: Nafulsella turpanensis ZLM-10; assembly: GCF_000346615.1. Classification (GTDB taxonomy): domain Bacteria; phylum Bacteroidota; class Bacteroidia; order Cytophagales; family Cyclobacteriaceae; genus Nafulsella; species Nafulsella turpanensis. The sequence continues at coordinate 799 of NZ_ANNU01000019.1, read as the reverse complement.
TTAAACTGATGCCGAAAAGCTCGTGCTTAATTCTGACGGTTCGCCGCTGCGATTGGAATGTAAAAAGCCTCTGGTACTCTTACTACCAAAGGCTTTGTGGTAATTTCAGTGGTGGCACTTTCGTGACCCCGTTCAGAATAATTACTTTACCTAATATACATTTCCTTAGAGCCATTTTCTAATCTTTAACAGATTTAGTTATGGGCAAGAGGAAGTTAAAACTAGATGTAGTCAATCCCCATGCAGCAGGGATTGATGTGGGAAGTAGGTCCCACTTTGTTGCTATCAATCAGGAGGTGGATGATGTTCGTGAATTCGGAGTGTATGCAGAAGACCTCCGGGCTTTAGTTAAATGGCTCCAGGACAGCAGGGTGACTTCAGTAGCGATGGAATCCACCGGCACCTACTGGCAAAGCTTATTCACAGAGCTTCAGACGGCAGGTATAGAGGTAGTGCTGGCCAATGGCAAGTTTACAAAGAACATCAAAGGCAGGAAAACAGATGTAATGGACTGCATCTGGATTCAGAAGCTACACACCCTGGGGCTTTTAAGCAGTAGCTTCTTACCCGATGAGGCAACAGAAAAGCTCAGGACCTACTGCCGACACAGAGCAGAGCTGATTGCTTCTGCTGGCAAATGTAGCCTTCGCATGCAGAAGAACCTTCGCCTACTTAACCTCAGGCTAGATGTAGTGGTGAAGGATATTACCGGCCTTACTGGATTGAAAATAGTAGAGGCAATCTGTTCAGGTGAAACAAATCCTGCAGTTCTGGCCGCCTTCCGCCATGGGAACTGCAG